>DATLMM010000028.1:0-5940 GCA_035537335.1 Sphingomicrobium sp.
ACCTCGTGCTAAGTCGTTCAAATATTTGAACTTGCCGACGGTCGGAACGATCGCGTAATGCTCCTCGACCCACCATTCGGCGGTATCTTCCGCTGGTCTCCTGGTGATGGCTGAACTGCGTAAAAGGGGGCGGCGCATGGATCTGCCGGTCGACACTCTCTCTCCCGATCCCATTGCTGCGGCGTTCGACTGCAATCGACTGCTTGCGACCTTGTCGGAAGCGGAACGCAACCTGCTTGTGCCGCACATGGAGGTCGTCGAGCTTGCGCCGGGTGACACCGTGCTCGAGGCTGGAGCCACGGTCGATCGGTCGGTGTTTCCTTGCGATGGCCTGGTCGTGTCGATGATCGTGGAACTGTCGGGCGGACGCACTGTGGAAGTGGCGTCCATCGGCAAGGAAGGTGCCATCGGCGGCATCGTCAGCGCGGGCACCGCGCCAGCCTTCACCCACGGCATAGTGGGCATGCGCGGCACGGCAGTCACCGTTCCGATCGAGGTGTTGCAGGCGGCCAAGGACGCCAGCCCGCACCTGAACCACCTATTTTGTCGGTATGCCGATTTCCTGCTCGCACAGGTAATGCAATCGGTTGCCTGTAATGCCTTTCATCCGATCGAGGCTCGCGCCGCCCGATGGTTGTTGCATGCGCAGGATCGGGTTGGGGGCGACCGGCTGGAACTGACCCAGGAAAGTCTAGCGGCGCTGCTTGGGGTCCAGCGCACCACGGTCAACGCGGTCGCACGGGTGCTGCAGGACGGCGGCCTGATCGCCTATCGCCGCGGCGCCGTCCAGGTTTGCGACCGGCTGGGCCTGATGCAAACCGCCTGCGAATGCTACACGGCGGTGGAAGACCATTTCGCCGCCGTGCTCGGCCCGGACGGCATGGGCAGCACGCGCTAGTCCGGCAGCACGCGCTATTCGGCCCACCGCCAGCGGAGCCGCCCACCCGCATGGAAGGGGCGCAAGGTCGAACCGGCCGCATCGATGCTCTCTTCGACCACCTGCTCGACCCGCTCCAGCGTTACGGTGCCCTCGTTGGGGGGCAGGCCGTAGAAGTGCGGACCGTTGAGGCTGGCAAAGGCCTCGAAGCGGTCCAGCGCGCCTTCTTCCTCGAACACCTGCAGATAGCTTTCCAGCGCATGGGGCGCGTTGAAGATGCCGGCGCAGCCGCAGCCGGACTCCTTGGCCTCGCGCAAGTGCGGCGCGCTGTCCGTGCCAAGGAAGAATTTGTCGTTGCCCGACACTGCCGCCCTTCGCACTGCCAACCGGTGCCGTTCGCGCTTCACCACCGGCAGGCAATAGGCGTGGGGACGAAGCCCGCCGGCGAACAGCGCGTTGCGGTTGAGGTGCAAATGCTGCGGGGTGATTGTTGCTCCCACGGTTGCCGGCGCGTCGGCCACGAACTGCGCCGCGTCGGCCGTCGTGATGTGCTCGAACACGATCTTGAGCTCGGGAAAGTCGCGCACTAGTGCGGTGAGCACCCGGTCGATAAACACCGCCTCCCGATCGAACACATCGACCGCCGGATCGATGACCTCGCCATGAACCAGCAGCGGCATGCCGATCGTCTGCATTCGCTCGAGCGTCGGGTAGATGTGCTGCACGTCGGTAACGCCGCTGTCCGAGTTGGTGGTGGCGCCCGCCGGGTAGAGCTTGGCGGCCACCCACACGGCATCGGCATGACCGCGTTCCAGCTCGTCGGAAGAGGCGTTGTCGGTCAGGTAACAGGTCATCAGCGGCGTGAAGCCCGGCCCGGCTGCGGCGATGATCCGCTCGCGATAGGCAACGGCCGCCTGGACGGTGGTCACCGGCGGGGTCAAGTTGGGCATGATGATGGCCCGCGCGAACTGCCGCGCGCTGTAGGGCGCGACCGCCTTCAGCATCTCCCCGTCGCGCAGGTGGAGGTGCCAGTCGTCGGGCCGGCGGATGGTGATGCTGTTCAAGATCGTGCGCTTTCGATGCCGCCTGGCTGAGCTTGTCGAAGCCCTGGCCCCTTCGATCGCCACAGGAGCAGGACAGCCCTTCGACAAGCTCAGGGCAGCGTATTTGATTGTTGCGCCGCAACCCTTAGCTAAGCACCATGTCCGCCACCACCCTTCCCGACCGTGCCGTCCTCCGTATGTCCGGCGATGACGTGCGCGGCTTCCTTCAGGGGCTGCTCACCAGCGACGTGGCGGGCGCGCTGCCGGTCTGGGCCGGGCTGCTGACGCCTCAGGGCAAGTGCCTGTTCGACTTCATCGTCTGGGCCGATGGGGACGACCTACTGCTCGACTGCGAAACGCAAGCGGCCGATGACCTCGCCAAGCGCCTGACCATCTATCGCCTGCGCCGACCAATCACGATCGCGCGGGACGGATCACTGGCGGTGCACTGGTCGGTTCAGGACGGGCAGGGCGTACCGGATCCGCGCCTTTCAGCACTTGGCCGCCGCTGGCTGGCCCCGGCCGACGAGCCGGCGGCCGGCTGGCTCGAACATCGCCTCCGCCTCGGCGTGTGCGAAGGCCGCGCGGAGCTTGGTGACCTACTTTGGCTCGAATGCAACGCGGCGGAGCTAGACGGCGTCAGCTTCACCAAGGGCTGCTTCGTGGGGCAGGAGAACACCGCCCGGATGAACTGGCGGCAGAAGATTAATCGCCGATTGGTGGTCGTGCCAGCCACCGAGCCGGGCCCGCCCACCCGGGTCTTCTACGAAAACCTTAGCCTCGCAGTCGACCATCGCCGGGTCGACGATCTCGCCGGACTCAACCTTCCCGACTGGCTCGCTGCTGCGATCTGACGATGCCAGCCAGCGCAACGAGGCCGATCCCGGCCCAGACGACGTTCAACGCGGCCGAGGGAATGGCACCGTTCCAACCAGAGTTGATCACGAACCCGACCGCGCCGACCACGTTCATGCTCTGGTACGCGACGCTTCGCGCCGCAATCCGGCCGGCGGTCAGCAGCGCATAGGCACCGAGGATCAGTCCGGCTCCGATCCAGCCGGCGGCCTCGACCCAGAATTCGACCGTCAAGCCGCCAGCCGGCGCAGCACGTAGGGCAGGATCCCGCCCGCGTGGAAATATTCCAGCTCGTTGTAGGTATCGATGCGGCAGCGCGCGGTGATGGTGCGGACAGAGCCATCATGCTCGGTCACCTCGACTTCCACGTCCTGTCGCGGCTTGATCTCGCCGACGCCGGAGATGGAAAAGGTCTCCGTGCCGTCCAGCCCCAGGCTGCTTGCCGTCTCGCCCTCCGCGAACTGCAAGGGCAGCACGCCCATGCCGACCAGGTTGGAGCGGTGGATGCGCTCGAAGCTTTCGGCGATGACTGCGCGCACGCCGAGCAGCACCGTCCCCTTGGCCGCCCAGTCGCGCGACGATCCGGTGCCATATTCCTTGCCGGCCAGCACCACCAACGGCGTGCCTTCAGCCTTGTAGCGCATTGCCGCGTCGTAGATCGGCAGCTGCTCGCCCGAGGGAATGTGGCGGGTGAAGCCCCCCTCAACGCCCGTCAGCATCTTGTTGCGGATGCGGATGTTGGCGAAGGTGCCGCGCATCATCACGTCGTGGTTGCCGCGCCGTGCGCCATAGCTGTTGAATTCGGTGCGGGCGACCTGCCGCTCCTGCAACCACTTGCCCGCCGGGCTGTCGGCCTTGATCGAGCCAGCCGGCGAGATGTGATCGGTGGTGATCGAGTCCCCGAACACCGCCAGCGCCCGGGCATCGGCGATGTCCTCGATCGGCTTGGGGGTCATCGTCATGCCCTCGAAGTAGGGCGGATTGGCAATGTAGGTCGACCCTTCCGGCCAGCTGTAGGTTGCGCTTCCCGCCACCTCGATCCCACGCCACCGCTCGTCGCCGCGGAACACGTCGGCGTAGCGTTGCCGAAATAGGTCGGAATGCACATGCGCATCGATCAGCGCACGGATCTCGTCATTGGTCGGCCAGATGTCCTTGAGGTACACCGGTGTGCCATTCTGGGCGATGCCGATCGGATCGTTCACGATGTCGCTGCGAACCGTGCCGGCCAGTGCATAGGCGACCACCAGCGGCGGGGAGGCAAGGTAATTGGCCCGGCAGTCGGGCGATACGCGGCCTTCGAAGTTACGATTGCCCGACAGCACGCTGACCGCGACCAAGTCCTGGTCGGTGATGGCCTGGCTGATCGGCTCGGCCAGCGGGCCGGAGTTGCCGATGCAGGTGGTGCAGCCATAGCCTACCAGGTCGAAGCCGATGGCGTCGAGATCCTCGGACAGGCCGGCGGCGTCCAGGTAGTCGGTGACCACCTGGCTCCCCGGAGCCAGACTGGTCTTAACCCAAGGCTTGCTGTCGAGACCAAAGGCCCGGGCCTTGCGAGCGACCAGGCCAGCGGCGACGAGCACCGACGGATTGGAGGTGTTGGTGCAGCTGGTGATCGCGGCGATCACCACGTCGCCGTTGCCAAGGTCGAACTCCTCGCCCGCCACCGGCACGCGCGGATCGCCCGCCTTCTTGTAGGTGCCCTCCAGCTCGGCATTGAACTGGTTGTCCACGTCGCTCAGCAGCACCCGGTCCTGTGGCCGCTTCGGACCGGCCAGGCTCGGCTCGACGCTGTCGAGGTCAAGCTCCAGCGTGTCGGTGAACACCGGCTCGGGGGTTGCACCGTCGCGCCACATGCCCTGCGCCTTGGAATATTCGCGCACCAGCTCGATCCGGTGCTCGTCACGGCCGGTCAGCCGGAGATACTCCAGCGTCCGCTCGTCCACCGGGAAGAAGCCGCAGGTCGCGCCATATTCCGGCGCCATGTTGGCGATGGTCGCGCGATCGGCCAGCGTCATCGCGTCGAGGCCGGGTCCGAAGAACTCGACAAAGCGCCCGACCACGCCCTTGGCGCGCAGCATCTGGGTGACAGTCAGCACCAGGTCGGTCGCGGTGATGCCTTCGCGGAGGGCACCCGACACCCGAAAGCCGACCACTTCGGGGATCAGCATGGAGACCGGCTGGCCCAGCATCGCCGCCTCGGCCTCAATCCCGCCGACGCCCCAGCCGAGCACACCAAGGCCGTTGACCATGGTGGTGTGGCTGTCGGTGCCGACCAGCGTGTCGGGGTAGGCCACTTCCTCGCCCGACTGATCGGCCGAGGTCCACACCGTCTGCGAGATGTGCTCCAGATTGACCTGGTGGCAGATGCCGGTGCCCGGCGGCACCACCTTGAAATTGTCGAACGCCTGGCTGCCCCACTTCAGGAACTCGTAGCGCTCGCGATTGCGGACGTACTCCAGGTCCATATTCCCCTCGAGCGCCTTAGGCGTGCCGAACTCGTCCACCATCACGCTGTGGTCGATGACGAGGTGCACCGGAACCAGCGGATTGATCCGCTGCGGATCGCCGCCCAGGTTCTTCAGCGCATCGCGCATGGCAGCGAGATCGACCACTGCCGGGACGCCGGTGAAGTCCTGCATCAACACGCGGGCGGGACGATACTGAATCTCCCGCGCAATCCGCCGTTCCTGTTGCCAATCGACCATCGCCACCAGATCGTCGCGAGTGACCGTTACTCCATCCTCGAAGCGCAGCAGATTCTCCAGCAGCACCTTCATCGAATAGGGTAGCCGGCTGACATCGCCCAGCGCAGCCCCCGCCTTTTGCAAGCTGTAGTAAGCGTAGCGCCTGCCGCCCACATCCAGGGTCGAACGAGTTTGAAGGCTGTCCTGGCCGGTCGGGATCATGGCGTGTTCTCGCTGATGGTCGGGTGAGTTGGGTCGGCCTTAGCAAGCCCACCTATCCCCCGCAAACGCTTGCGACTCAGCTTTTGGCGGCGACCTTGGCTCGCTTCTTGGCCTCCGCTTTGGCCTTTGCCCCGGCCTGCTCGATGGCAGCCTTGGAGGTGGCGCGCTCCTGCGGGCCGCCGGCTCGGTCTCCCTGGGCCTCGATCAGCGCCTTGGCCTGTTCCTTCAGCTCGGTGATCTCTTCTTCTTCGAGATC
>DATLMM010000029.1:0-2776 GCA_035537335.1 Sphingomicrobium sp.
GCCTTTGTCGGCACCCGGCGCTATCGACCGATGCAGTGGGACGAGGTCACCGACTGGCGGCTGTACCCGATGGGACGCGGCGAAAAGTGGATGGGGTTCGACGCCGTGCGGGACCTGAACGGCCTGCTGCCGGAGATCCTGCTGGTGCCGCTGCCGGGGCATACCTGGGGGCACAGCGGGGTCGCCATCGACACCGGCAACGGATGGCTATTCTACTGCGGTGATGCTTATTTTTATCACGGCGAAGTGGGCCGAAAGAAGCCGACCTGCCCTCCGGGAATGATGTTCTACCAGACCATGATGGAGGTCGATCGGGCGGCACGGCTGGGCAATCAGCGAAGACTGCGAGCGTTGTCGCTGGAACGTCGCGGTGAGATCACGTTATTTTGCGCGCACGACCGGATTGAGTTCGAGCGAATGCAAGCGGGCTCGCGTTAGAAGCGAAAGCTGTTCCCGGGCACGCGCCGGGAAACAGCTCACGAATCCCCTTACTGCTTGGGCGCAGTGTCGGCGGCGGTCTGGTCCGCGCTCTCGTCGCGGGCTTCGTTGATGATCCTCTGCAGGCACCCGCTGGAGCCGCCGGGGCCCACGGCCGAGCAGCTGTTGATGCCGGTACGCCCAACGGTCTCGAAGCTTTTGGCGCGAACGGCCCAAGCCTGGCGGCTTTGCACCGCTCCACCGGCACGCAGGCGCTCGGGGATTCGGTAACGCTCGCCTTCGGGCTTGCGGGCGCACACCACGACCTGATCGTCGGTCGAGCGCGGGCACGGATCGGTTCCGTAGACGATGATCTCGCTGATCTTGTCCTTGGCCGCGGTCTGTGCGGCGGCAGGAGCCGTCACGGCGAACAAAGCGGCACTGGCAGCGCCGAGGGTAAGCAAACACTTCAACATGACCAATGGTCCTTTCACGTGTGGGACCAAAACCCGAGGTGGCCCGATGTTCCAGCGGTCAAATACGCTTGGACACCTGAATGGCGGCACGACAGATACCACGAATCAGCGTGGTGAGAACGGGATAACCCACCGCGTCGAGGGCGCCTGCATCCCGCGCGACCTGACGGTGTTCCAGTTCGTCGGCCTGAAAGTCGAGAATATCGGCCGACAGTTCAGGATCGTCCGTCCCAATCAGTTCAAGCTGTTCGGCGTAGTGGCGATCAATCTCGGTTTCGACGGCATCGGTGCAGGCCATGGCCGCCTTCTCCGAGATGAGCGCCGTCATTGCGCCCAGCGCGAAGCCGCCGACGTGCCACAGGGGCTGCAGCAGGGTTGGCCGAACCCGCCGTTCCGCCATGAGATGGTTGAAGCGGGCAAGGTGGCGCTCCTCCTGCGCAGCCATGTGCGTCACCAGATGGGCTGCGGGCGAACCGCGGCTAAGCACGGCAAGCTGACCCGCATAGATCCGCGTTGCGCCATATTCGCCGGCCTGGTCGACCCGCAACATGGATGCCCGATCGGGGCGATCATCGCCCGGACGCCAGCCCACCGCCGGAGCAGCGCCAGCGTTTAGCGAGGCTTGAGGCTGAGCCATGAGATCACTCCAGCAGCGGACAAGGACAATATGGCGTTCCAGCCGGCCATGGAAACACCGAACAAGGACCATTGCACTTGGTCACAGCGCACCAGAGGCGCGGCTAATATGGCTTTCAGCAGATCCGCGGAGCTGCCACCCGACGCCGTGCTGGTGCAAGTCGTGATGCCTTCGAAGATGCCCAGTTCCACCCCTGCATGATACCCGCCGAGCACGCCCGAAACTGCAATGGCAATCGCGGCAAGCCAAACCAATAAGCGGCGCCTGTTAGGCATGCCGAAAGCCAGCAGCGCGAAAGGCAGAGCGGCGAGATGCGCGTAACGTTGCCACCAGCACATCTCGCATGGGAATAATCCGCCCCAGATTTCGGATCCCCAAGCGCCGCCAAGCAGGGCAGCCGGCACAAGCAGCGCGAGCACGTTGGCAAGCAACAAACGGTCACCGCGCGCGCGAACAGGTCTCGTCGGGGGCAGTGCTGCGCTGCTTGCCATCCTTGACCTAGCGCACCTTGGTCGCCGCGCTGCCGGCCGGCTTGCCAACAACGGCGAGGCGCTTCAGCGCGCGGATCGCATAATCGAGCTGGAAGTCCTTGACGCCCTTTTTCTCGAGCTCCGCAGCAGTGGCGGTAAAGCGCGGATCGTTGGTCTCGTCCTTCTCGAGCAGCTTGTCGTCCACCTTGTTCTGGCTCAGCAAGTGACGGCGCAGGTCCGCCTCGCGCACGGCGGGGCGAGTCTTGTAATCGGGGTCCGTCAGCTGCGGCACGCGAATGTCGGGATCGATGCCGCCGGCCTGCACCGACCGGCCCGACGGCGTGTAATAGCGGGCTGTGGTCAGGCGGAGAGCACGGTCCTTGTCCAATTGGATGACGCTTTGCACCGAGCCCTTGCCGAAGCTGCGCTCGCCCATGATCAAGGCGCGACGCTGATCCTGAAGCGCACCCGCGACGATCTCGGCGGCCGAAGCAGAGCCGGCGTCAAGCAGGACAACGATCGGCAGGCCATGCGCCATGTCGCCCGGCTTGGCATAGAAACGCTCGATATCGTCCTTGGCGCGGCCACGCTCAGAGACGATTTCCCCGCTGTTGAGGAAGGCGTCGGACACCTGGATGGCCTGGTCCAGCAGACCGCCGGGGTTGGAGCGAAGGTCGAGCACATAGCCGGCGGGCCGGCCGCCACTGGCCTTGTCGATAGCGGTCAGCGCAGCCTCGGTCGCCTCCCCGGCATTGGCCGAGAACTGGTTGAGGTTG
>DATLMM010000030.1:0-6694 GCA_035537335.1 Sphingomicrobium sp.
CGAAGAAAGGTGGTGGAGCCGTTCGGCAATGAGCTCCTTGCCCGTGCCGCGCTCCCCCATCACAAGGACCGGGCGGTTGAGCGGCGCGGCGCGGCTGGCGCGCTCCACGGCGTCGAGAAAGGCCAGGCTTTCGCCAACAAAGGAGTGGGTTCGTTGCACGGCATAAAGGTTGGTGCTTTTTCCCATGCCTTGGCAAGATGTTTTGGACAGGCCGACGAAGTGTTTGGCTGAGTTTGCGTGATTTCCGGCCTTCGCCACCAATTGGCACGGAGCTTGAATAGACTGCTGCACACAGGGACGTTTATGACGAGGTCAAATATCGTATGAGCATCTTTTCCCGTACGCGGGACATCATGGCGGCAAACTTCGCCGATCTGCTCGAGCGTGCCGAGGACCCCTCGCGCATGATCCGCATGATCATCCTCGAAATGGAGGAAACGCTGGTCGAGGTTCGCGCCTCCGCCGCCCGCTCCATCGCCGATGCCAAGGAAATGCGCCGCGCCATGGTTCGGCTGGATGGCATCAAGGATAGCTGGACCGAAAAGGCCGAGCTGGCCTTGTCCAAGGGCCGCGAAGATCTGGCCAAGGCAGCGCTCGGCGAGCGTCAGAAAGCGGCCGACATGGCCAGCGGGCTGAGCGCCGAGATCGCGGTCGTCGAAGACACGCTCAAGACTTACGAAATCGATATCGCCAAATTGCAGGGCAAACTACGCGAAGCTCGGGCAAGGCAGAATTCCGTTTCCACTCGGATCGAGAGCGCCGTGACCCGGGCCAAAGCCCGCGAACTGCTCAACGGCAGCCGCACGGAAGACGCCTTCAGCCGCTTCGAACTGCTGGAACGCCGCGCCGACTTCGCCGAGGGACGCGCCGACGCGCTGGGTATGACCGGCCCCAAGAGCCTGGAAGAAGAAATCGCCGATCTGAAGGCCGAAGACTCGGTCGATGCTGAACTCGAAGCAATGAAAGCCCGACTGCTGTCGGCAAAGGGAGCCTGAAATGGACGCTGGACCGTTTTTCGTTGGGATGCTGGCGATCGTTTCGATCTTCATCGGGCTACCCTGGCTGATCATGCATTATGTCACCAAGTGGAAGCAGGCCGCGACGTTGAGCGTGCCCGATGAGAAGCTGCTCGACGACGTGCACGACATGGCTCGCCGCTTGGATGAGCGCCTTTGTTCGATCGAGCGCATCATGACGGCGGACAATCCGAATTGGCGCCAGCATTGCTTGCCGGAACAATCCGTTCGCCTGGACGACAGCGACTTGGACCCGCTCCGCCGCGAGCGCATCTTTTCACGAGAGGACCGCTAAGATGGCCGTTCAACCCGCCAGCCGCACGCGCTTCTACAAGGACAAGCGCAACGGCAAGTTCATGGGCGTCTGCGCCGGGATCGCAGACTACACCGGCTTCGACGTGATGCTGATCCGGATCCTGCTGGTGCTGGGCGTGGTGCTCGGCGGTGGCGCGCTGATCCCGATCTATCTGATCGCAGGCTGGATTTCCAAGGATCGCCCGAGCGAGCTTCGCGACAGCGACCCGGAACAGCAGCGCTTCTGGCAAGGTGTGCGCCAATCCCCTTCCCGAAGTGCGCGTGACATCCGCTCAACCCTGCGCGCGATCGATCGCCGCCTGGCCGATGTGGAAAGCTACACCTTGAGCAACAATCGCAGCCTCGCGCGCGAGATCGACGAACTGCGCTGAACGCGCTCGGCCACGCACCCGCATCAAGGTAGAACGCATGAACCCGGACATGATCGAGTCTTTGCAAGTGTTATTCCCGATGATCGCGCTGCTGTCGATCGTGCCGGTCACCGGGTGGGTCATCACCACCTGGATGCGGATCAAGCATGGCTATCCGCTGGACGGACAATGGGGACAGGCGCTGCACCCCAAGAGCAATCCACTGACCGAACGCCAGATCGAAGCGCTCGCCAGCGACAATGCGGCGTTGCGGAGCGAACTCCACGCCATCAAGGCGCGGCTCGCCTCGGTCGAAACCATCGTCACGGACGGCGGCGTTCGCCTGTCGAACGAAATCGACCGCCTTTCCATGACCCACAGCTAATCTTTCGGGGAACAACAGCATGAACGATATCGCCAGCTGGATCTGGGTGCTGATACCATTGGCCGCAATCTCGATCGCTCCGTTCAAGGCCTGGGTGCGACTGAAGGAAAAGCAGTTGGACTCGCAGTCCACCATGGCGGCGGAGAAAGCGGCCCAATACGCGTCGCACACCGCTCAGCTCGAACAGCGCTTGCGCGTGCTGGAGCAGATCGTGACCGACCCGGGCGTTCAGACCGCCGCGCAGATCGAGGCTCTGCGGCCGCCTCGTAACCTGCCCACTGGAGACAAGGTGCAATGAATCCCTTTGAATTCGTCCTCGCGATCATCGTGATCACCGGGGTGTTCCAGATCATCCGCGCGCGCATGGGACTACCGGCCTTTCGCAGCCGCCATCGGAAGCTCGAGAACGACCAGAGCGGCGACCCGCTGGAGACGGAGCGGCTTCGGGATGAAGTGCGTGGGCTCAAGGAGCGCGTGCAGGTGCTTGAGCGCATTGCCATCGAGAAAAATGATACGCTCAGCCGCGAGATCGAAAGCTTGCGGGACCGGTAAGCTCAGCTGCCCCCAAGGATGACAGGGCGGGCACGAATGCTCGCCCTTACAAGCGCCCGTGCTGGTCTTCGCTCTGGAACAGCCGGTCGACTTCGGCGACCAGGTCCTTGAGGTGGAACGGCTTGCTTAGCATCTTGGCTTCAGGCGCCGTGCGGCCACTTTGCAGCGCCACCGCGGCAAACCCTGTGATGAACATGACGCGCATGGCCGGATCGATCACCGACGCTTTCTGCGCAAGTTCGATGCCGTCCATTTCGGGCATCACGATGTCGGTCAGCAGCAGGTCGAAATGTTCCGAATGGAGCAGAGGCATGGCTTCGGTGCCGCAGCCAACCGCCTTTACCTCATAGCCGACGCGCGTCAGGGCACGCGCGAGATACTCCCGCATGGAGGTGTCGTCTTCGGCAAGGAGAATTCTGAACATCAGGCCCCTATTATGCGCAGAACATTTAAGATTTTCCAGTCGCAAAGGGGCCAGAAAGGCGGGTTGATGCTTTTGTCTCCGTTCGGCACAAGCGCAAATATCGTGGACCGAACTCCCCTTCCTCCCCCGCTTCTCCTGCCCGGCCGTGCGTCCCTGCCCGTCCTGCTGTCCGTGGCCCATGCCGGCCGCGACTATCCGGACTGGCTGTTGGCGCAGAGCCGTCGCGGCCGGGCAAGCCTTGAGCCCTTGGAAGATCCTTTGGTCGACCGATTGGCGTGGCGCGCACTGGCGCTGGGCGTGCCGGGAGTCGTGGCGCGCGCGCCGCGGGCCGCAATCGACTGCAATCGGGGTCCCCATGAGATCAACCGAGCGGCTAGTGCGGTGCCGCAAGGCGAGGACCCGGGATTGCGGGCACGGGCCGGCCTTGGGCTGATCCCCACGCGCACCGCGAAGCATGGCGACCTGTGGCGCGGCCCCGTCGGTCCGGCGGAACTCAAGCTGCGGATGCAGGAAGCCTATGTGCCCTTCCATTCGGGGATCCGCGAGGGACTCGACGCTTTGCTTCACCGGCACGGCGCGGCCTTGCTGCTGGATTGTCATTCCATGCCGGCGCGGGGGTCGCGTATGCCCGCCGTGGTGATCGGCGATCGCCATGGCACCAGCGCGACATCGTTCCTGTCGGCCCATGCGGGGCGGATCGTGCGCAATGCCGGCTTTTCCGTCGCCTTCAACGATCCTTATGCCGGCGGGTGGATCGCCGGTTCGCACGGAAGCCCGGCAGTCGGCCGGCACGTGCTGCAGATCGAGATCGATCGCGGCGAATATCTCGATGCAAAGCTACGCGAGCCTGGCCCGGGGTTCGACCGGGTTGCGCGATTATTGGAGCGGCTCGCGGCGGAGCTCGGCGATGCACTGGCGCATGCGGTGCTTCCAGCAGCAGCGGAGTAGATCGAAGGTCAGCCGACGGCGGTAACCGCAGGGGGGCACGGGCGCCGCCGGCTTCGTCAACTAAATGGCCTCGCTCAGTTCATTTCCAAGGTCCGCGCCGGTCGCTTCGGCGCAAACGGGAAACGGCTGAGCGAGACGGTTTAAGCGTTGGCGGGCTGGGGCAGAGTGACTCCGAGCTGGGGACCCTTGCCTTGCTGCACCTGGCGCGCAAACACTTCACGGATCTGACCCAGGCTGAACAGGTGCGCGAAAATCAGTGGCAACATGCCATTCTGGTTCATCTTGCGCAGCTCGTCGCCGCGAAGTTCGCGAAGCTTCTCTTCGTCGATCATCTGGAAGCCGCGATAGATGAACGGCTGCTCGGAGCCTTCGGGCTGAATGGCGACTTCGCCGTCCATCAGCAGGCCCGACTTGACCAGTTCGCTCATGAACAAAGTGGTGCGCTGACCCGCCGTCTCAAACTGCTCGCAGAACTGAAGCACGGCCTGGGTGGCCTCGCTCGGCTGCTCGCCATCGAACAGGGCCTCGCCCTCCTCGACCTCGGCCAAAGCGCCGGACGTCGGATCGAAGCACAAGGAAAGTTCGTCGCTGTCCGGGTTGAGCCGGGCGAGCATGAAGGGATAGCGGCGAAGGTATGCGGGGACGTAATAATTGTCCTCCATCATGCGGCCGTCCTCGCCGATGTAGGTGTTGACGCCTTCGTTGAGGCCCATCAGCGCCAAAGGCACGGGATCGTCGCCGACCGAGAAGATGATCGGATAATGGCGCTGGGCCAGGCCGAACTCATCGATGGTCAGGGGGATCGCATGGGTCTGGCTAAGCTGCGGAATACCCGACATGCGGCGGATCTTGAGCTTGCTGTGCTGGCCGCTGTTGAGTGGCTCAAGCTGGTTGTACAACATCGGCAAGCCGCTGTTCGGCGCTGCAGTCGCCATAGTCTTTCTTACTCCCCGGGGAAGGCGCGCCAACGGAACAAGTACTGCCGGTGCGCTGATAATCTGGATGGCCGCGCGCTCTATGCCGTGGCAACCCCGCTGGCAAGTGTGGCAGCCGGCTTCGGGCAGGTGAGTTCACCCGTTGTTCAAGGCCGGCACCGCAAGTCAGGGGCCGTGACGAGCGCTGAATCTTGACCATCTTCCGTCTGGCCTGGTTGCCGTTGCTGCTTGGCCTCGCCGTGAGCGCACAGTTTGGCGGGGGCACCGTGACAAGGCTGATCGTGCGTGACGAGATAATCTGGCGTGTGCCGGTGGTCCCGCTGCACCGCACGCCTGCGCTCCGCTGGGAGGAACGCAAAGGTCCCAAGTGCATCGCCGCCAGCAGCATGGCGGCCGCAGCCATCGCCGATGAGACCAGCGTCGACTTCCTGCTGCGCGACCGCACCCGGCTTCGCGCCAGCCTGGACAGCGATTGCCCGACGCTCGATTTCTATGGCGGCTTCTACCTGCAGAGCGACGACGAGAAGGTCTGTGCGGGCCGGGATGAAATTCGCAACCGCATGGGGGGAAGCTGCCGCATCGAACGCTTCCGTTTGATGGTGCCGTCGCTCGCGAAATAGCTGCTTTTCTTGACTTCTGGTGTGCGTCGTGCGCACACGGGTGGGCAGTGTGGCCGTGGTACGCGACGCGCTACCCCTTTTTACCACCGGATATTTCATGAGCTTTGCCGACCTCGGCCTTTCCGACGAACTGCTGCGCGCGATCACCGACAGCGGCTACACCGAGCCCACCCCCATTCAGCGCGGTGCCATTCCGCCGGTATTGATGGGCAAGGACATGATCGGGATCGCCCAGACGGGCACCGGCAAGACCGCCGCATTCGTGCTGCCGATGATCGACATTCTTGGCCATGGGCGAAGCCGTGCGCGCATGCCGCGGTCGCTGATCCTCGAGCCGACGCGCGAACTCGCCGCCCAGGTTGCGGAGAACTTCGAGAAGTACGGCAAGTATCACAAGCTATCGATGGCGCTGCTGATTGGCGGCGTGCAGATGGGCGACCAGGTCAAGGCGCTGGAAAAGGGCGTCGACGTGCTGATCGCCACTCCGGGTCGGCTGATGGACCTGTTCGGGCGCGGCAAGATCCTGCTGAACGGCTGTGATCTGCTGGTCATCGACGAGGCCGACCGCATGCTCGACATGGGTTTCATCCCCGATATCGAGGAAATCTGCACGCGTCTGCCCAAGCAGCGCCAGACCCTGCTGTTCTCGGCAACCATGCCACCGCCGATCCA
The DNA here is from genome assembly GCA_035537335.1 of Sphingomicrobium sp. Classification (GTDB taxonomy): domain Bacteria; phylum Pseudomonadota; class Alphaproteobacteria; order Sphingomonadales; family Sphingomonadaceae; genus Sphingomicrobium. The sequence continues at coordinate 6,218 of DATLMM010000030.1, forward strand.
AAAGCTTGCGGCCAAGTTCCTGTCCGACCCGCGCACCATTGAAGTGGCGCGGCCGGCCAGTGCCAATCTCCAGATCGAACAGCGCATCTGGATGGTTCGTGCCGACAAGAAGCGCGACGTGCTCAAGGACTTGCTGCGCGCCGACGAAGTCAAGAACGCGATTATCTTTTCCAATCGCAAGACCACGGTCCGCGACCTCGCTACTGCGTTGAAGCGCTCCGGGTTCAACGTCGGGCAAATCCATGGCGACATGGAGCAGGCCGAGCGCATTGCCGAGTTCGACCGCTTCAAGCGGGACGAGATCACCGTGCTTGTGGCGTCCGACGTTGCCGCTCGCGGGCTGGACGTGAAGGGTGTCAGCCATGTCATCAACTTCGACGTGCCGTGGCAACCAGATGATTATGTCCACCGCATCGGCCGCACCGGCCGGGCCGGGATGACCGGCATCGCGATCACGTTGGCGACCAAGGAGGATGC
>DATLMM010000031.1:0-18486 GCA_035537335.1 Sphingomicrobium sp.
TGGCGGATGTACTTGGCGTTGTGGCTGATCAGCCGGTGACGCTTGCCGGCGACGCCGTGCTTCACCTTGCCGGTGGCCGTGAGCTTGAAGCGCTTCTTGACGCCGCTCTTGGTCTTGAGCTTGGGCATTTTCTCTCCTTTGGCGCCCCTGGAGGACGCGAGTTTGTCAAACCGCCACGGCAGCCCTAACTGGCCGGGCCGTTTGTTTTTCCACTAGTCTGGAAAGCGGGCGCCAATAGCTGCACTCTCCTGTTCTGGCAAGGAGAGTCGCATGACCAACGACGACATGGGCCCATCTGCGGGCATCACCGCGCACATCACCATTCCCGATGGCCGCGCGATCGAAGCGATCGACTTCTACCGGCGGGCGTTCGGGGCCGAGCCGGCGATGGAGCCGATGATGGGAGAGGACGGCAAGCGCATCATGCACGCGCACCTTCGCCTGAACGGCGGCTCGCTGATGCTCAACGACGACTTTCCGGAATATGGCGGGGGCAAGCCTGCGCCGAACGACGCTACTACGCTGCACCTGCAGGTGGCAGATGCCGACGCCGTCTTCAACCAAGCCTTGGAGGCCGGCGCTGTCGAGACGATGAAGCTGGAGGACCAGTTCTGGGGCGACCGCTACGGCCAGTTGCGCGATCCCTTCGGCGTCAGCTGGTCTATAGGAGCGCCGGCAACTCCGAAGCAGGACTAGCTGCACGCGTAATCATGCTACACTGCCACTCAGGGCATCACGCCAGAAGTCAGGAATTCGTCATGGCCAAGGGTCAGAAGAAGTCGAACAAGGAAGCGCGCAAACCCAAGGCGGAAAAGAAGAAGACCATCGCCGCCAATCCTTCCCAGAAGACCGGCAGCTCGGGACTGGAGAATTTGAAGAACTGATCGGCTTCTACCAGGGAACCCGCTCGCCCAGATAGTCGAAGAACTCGCCGCTATCGTTGGGGCCCAGCCGGTCGATGACGCGGCGCATGCCCGAGATGCTTTGCTCGGTCGTCACCGGTGCATTTGCGCCGCCCATCCGGGTCTGCACCCAGCCGGGGTGGAGCACCGCGCAAGTGAGGTCGCGCTCGGCTAGCGCCAGGGTTCGCCACGCCATGTTCAGCGCCGTCTTAGAGGAGCGATAGGCAAGGAAGCCCCCGCTGATGTTGTCCGCGATCGACCCCATGCGCGTGCTGATCGCGATCAGCTTTCCGCCCGCCGCACGAACCTGCGGAAGGACGGACTTGGCGAGCAGATATGGCGCCACCGTGTTGACCGCGAAGGTTTCGAGCCACTCGCGCGAGTCCTCGGCCGACGAAGCCTCGCGCGGTCCGTAAGTGCCCGCGTTGGCGACCAGCAGGTCGAGACGGTCAGCGCCGAGTGAAAAGGCCGACACGGCTTCGTGATCGCTCATGTCCAGCCGTTCAACCCGAATGTCGAGTGCATCGAGCTCCGGCGACGACTGGCGAGCGGTTGCGACGACGTTCCAATCGGCCGCTCGGTACTGACGTGCGAACTCAAGCCCGAGGCCGCGATTGGCGCCGGTGATCAGGACGGTGGGCATGATAAACTCCTGCGAAGGTCAGTCGAACAGGCTCGAAACGCTCGACTCGTCCGCAATTCTACGGATCGCCTCGGCCAGTAGGGGAGCAATGGTCAGCCGGCGGATCTTGGGACTGTGCTCGCCCACTTCGCCCGAGAAGATCGAATCGGTCACGACCAGCTCGGTAAGCTCGCTGCCCGCGACGCGCGCCGCGGCGCCGCCGGAGAGCACGCCGTGAGTGACATAGGCGACGACGTCGGTCGCACCCTGCTGACGCAGTGCCGCTGCGGCGTTGCAGAGCGTGCCCGCCGAGTCGACGATGTCGTCGATCAGAACGCAAAATCTGCCTGACACATCGCCGATGATGTTCATCACTTCAGATTCGCCGGCCCGCTCGCGGCGCTTGTCGACGATTGCCAGCGGCGCGTTGTTGAGCCGCTTGGCCAGGCTCCGGGCGCGGACCACACCGCCGACGTCGGGCGAAACGACCGTGATCTCCCGGCCGTCAAAGCGAGCTTGGATGTCGGCACTCATTACCGGTGCTCCGAACAGATTGTCGGTCGGGATGTCAAAGAAACCCTGGATCTGTCCGGCATGAAGGTCGACCGACAGCACGCGGTTGGCGCCGGCGACGGTGATCAGGTTGGCCACCAGCTTGGCGCTGATCGGGGTTCGCGGTCCGGGTTTACGGTCCTGCCGCGCATAGCCGAAATAGGGCACTACCGCCGTGATCCGCTTGGCCGACGCCCGCCGGAGAGCATCGATGCAGATCAGCAACTCCATAAGATTGTCGTTGGCGGGGTAGCTGGTCGGCTGGATTAAGAAGACGTCCTCGCCGCGAACATTCTCATGGATCTCGACAAAAACTTCCTCGTCGGCGAAGCGGCGGACGCTGGCCTGGGTTAGCGGTATCTCGAGATAGTCGGAGATAGCCTTGGCCAGCGGCAGGTTGGAGTTGCCCGACAGCAGTTTCATTGGTGTCCCCCGGCGTAAGCGCTGGCTCCCTCTAGCGATGGCCGGCGTTGGACGAAAGGCCGCCCGCCGCTAGAGGAGCCGGATGACCGATCGACTTCGCATCGCGCTTGCCCAGATGAACCAGCGGGTTGGCGACCTGGCCGGCAACGCCCAGGCAATCCTGCGCATGCGGCGGGCCGCACCTGATGCCGACCTGTTGCTGGTCCCGGAGCTACAACTGACCGGCTATCCACCGGAGGACCTGGTGCTGAAGCCCGAGTTCCTGGCGCGTACGGCAGAGGAAGCAGCCCGGCTGATAGCACTGACTGCCGAGCCTGGGCCGGCGCTGATCTTCGGCTCGATCGTTGTGCGCGACGGCAAGGCCTACAACGCGATGATTGTCGCCGATGGCGGCCGCGAGTTGTTCGTGACCCTCAAGCGCGAATTGCCGAACTACGGCACCTTCGACGAGAAGCGAGTATTCGCTTCCGGCCCGCTACCTGACCCGTTTGACTTCAGGGGGGTGAAGATCGGTCTGCCGATTTGCGAGGACATCTGGCTGGAAGACGTGTGCGAGCACCTCCAGGCCAAGGGAGCGGAGCTGCTACTGGTGGCTAATGGAAGCCCTTACGAGCTCGACAAGGATCATCTCCGCCGCACGCTGGTCGAAGGGCGAGTGGCGAGCACCGGGCTGGCAATGGTCTATCTGAACCGGGTCGGCGGGCAGGATGAGCTGGCCTTTGATGGCTCGTCGTTCGTGGTGAATCCGGACGGACGGCTGGTAGTGCAGATGGCCGATTGGGAAGAAGGACTGCTGACCACCGATTGGGTGCGGGGTGCGGACGGCAGGTGGGCGTGCCTCACGCGCGAGTATCATGTGCTCGATGACTATCCCGTCGACATCTATCACGCGATGACCACAGCCTTGCGCGACTACGTCGAGCGGAACGGCTTTCCCGGGGTCATCCTGGGCCTATCGGGTGGGATCGATAGTGCCCTATCGGCGGCCGTTGCCGTGGATGCGCTCGGTCCGGAACGGGTGTGGTGCGTGATGATGCCGTCCGCCTACACTGGCTCCACCTCGGTCGAGGACGCCAAGGAGTGTGCCGGGCTGCTCGGCTGTCGCCATGACGTCATCCCGATCCTGCCCGCTGTCGACGCGCTTGGCGGCATGCTGCAGGAGGTTTTCGCCGGGACCCGGCCGGGGCTGGCCGAGGAGAATATCCAGGCGCGGCTGCGGATGGTCACGCTGATGGGCCTGAGCAATCGGTTCGGGCACATGCTGCTGACGACCGGCAACAAGTCGGAGATGAGCGTGGGCTATTCGACGCTCTACGGCGACATGGCCGGCGGCTATTCGGTGCTGAAGGACGCCTACAAGACGACGGTCTTCGCGCTATCGCGCTGGCGCAACCGAATAAGGCCGGAAGGCGCGCTCGGTCCGGCCGGTCCCGTCATGCCGCAGCGAGTGATCGACAAGCCACCCTCGGCCGAGCTCCGACCCGACCAGCGCGATGACGACAGCCTGCCGCCATACGAATTGCTCGATCCGGTCCTAGTCGGGCTGGTTGATGCCGAAAGATCCGTGGCGGAGGTTGCGGCTGAGACTGGCGCGGACCTGAAGATCGTGGCGGAGATGGAAAAGCTCGTTCTGCGCGCCGAGTACAAGCGGCGGCAGGCACCACCCGGCGTCAAGATCGGCGGCCGCAACTTTGGTCGCGACCGTCGCTACCCGATCACCAATGCCTTTCGGACGCATCGGGACGGCTGAGCCGGCCATGACATGGCGCCGTGCCTCGGCTAGGCGCTCGCCATGACCCCTGTCACCCGCTTCGCTCCATCGCCGACCGGCCGCCTGCATGTCGGCAACATTCGCACCGCCCTCCACAACTATCTCTTTGCGCGGCGTCATGGCGGCAGGTTCTTGTTGCGGATCGACGATACCGACGGGGAGCGCTCGAGGGCGGAGAATGAGCAGCTCATCCGCGAGGACCTCGACTGGCTTGGTCTTTGCCCCGATGACAGCGTTCGCCAGTCCGACCGCTTCGACCTTTACGAACGCGAGTTCGATCGATTGCGGGCCGCCAGGCGTGTCTACGCCTGCTACGAAACACCGGAAGAGCTCGACCTTCGGCGCAAGATCCTGCTCGGGCGCGGGCTTCCGCCGGTGTACGAGCGGCCGGAGCGTGAGAACGCACCTATTGAGGGCCGAACTCCCCATTGGCGTTTCCGGCTCGACCACGCGCAGCCAATCGGCTGGACGGACCTCATCCGCGGCGAGCAGCGGTTCGATCCGAAGCTGCTGAGCGATCCAGTCGTCCGGCGCGCTGACGGCTCATGGCTTTATCTGCTGCCCAGCGTCATCGACGACATCGATCTTGGCATCACTCACATCGTGCGCGGCGAGGATCATGTTTCCAATAGTGCCGTGCAATTGCAGATGTTCGCAGCGCTCGGAGCGGAGCCGCCGCAGCTTGCTCACGAAGCGCTGTTGGTTGCCGCAGATCGCAAACTGTCCAAGCGGCTTGGCGCAGTCGGCGTGCCGGCCATCCGCGATGCGGGTCTGGAGCCCATGGCGCTGCTGTCGCTGCTAGCGCGGCTCGGCACCTCCCAGCCGGTCGAGCCGCTAGCCGAACTCGACGGGCTCGCGGCCGACTTCGACTTCGGTCACTTCGGCCGTGCCCCGGCGCACTTCGATCTTCACGACGTTGAACTGCTCAACGCCAAGCTGCTCCACCAGCTGCCTTTCGAGGCGGTGGCGAATCGGCTCCCGAATGGTGTTCAACCTGAAGATTGGGCCATAATCCGAACGGCATTGCACCGGCTTGATGAGGTCGGCGAATGGCTGCCAGTTCTTGCCGGTGAGATCGCGCCGCCGGCATTGGGGCCCGAGGACCGGGAATACGTCGGTCAGGCCGCGGCCACCGCCGAAGGGCTCAGCTGGTCGGACGATCCATGGCACGCGCTAACGACGACGCTGAAGGAGCAGACCAGGCGCAAGGGCAAGGCGTTGTTCCTGCCGCTGAGGAAGGCGCTAACCGGTCGGGATTCAGGACCCGAGATGGCGCCGCTTACCCGTCGTATCGGACAAGATCGCGCTCTGCGGCGTCTACGAGCCGCCGCAGACGCCTGACCCATCAGCCCTGTTCGCCACCTGCAGCTTTCCTGCTTGTCTCCGGACTGTAATGATGTAACATTGCATCCTCTCAGATGGAGGCTGCCATGCTTGCTTATGCCGCCCACCGCCGCAACCAACGCCGCGCTCATCCCGCTACGCTGGCCCTTATCGTCGGAGCTCACGCCGTTGCACTCGGCGTGCTGATCACCGCCCGGATGGAGGTCGGCGTGTTCGAGAAGGATACGCCCTTGGTGATCCAACCCATCCCGCTGCCGGACGAGCCGCCGCCACCCGAACCCGTGCCGCATCCAGCGCCGAGCCCGCCGATCTCCAACCTTGACCTGCCACCCAGGACAGTGGTCCTGCCGCTGGACAGCGGACCGGTAATCGTGCCTGGTCCCACGCCGCCAGCCGACAATCCGGTCGTGGGCACTAATCCGCAGCCAGCGATCGTCCCGCTGCCGCAGCCTTTGCCGCTTCCCAAGCCGCTGCCGAAGATCAGCAGCAAGCCGCAGTTACTGACCTTCGGAGATCGGCTGAAGCCGCCTTATCCGGAAGCCAAGCGCCGGCTGGAGGAGGAAGCGACCCTGCGCCTCCGCCTCTCCATCGATGAGCGCGGGCGAGTGGTTGCGGTCGAGCCGGTCGGAAGTGCCGATCCGCAATTTCTGGCCGCGGCCCGCGACCACCTCATCCGCGCCTGGCGCTACAAGCCAGCGCTTGTCGATGGTTCCGCGATACCATCGACCATCACCATTACCCTCAGCTTCCGGCTTGAAGACGAGAGATACGGTGGGGCTGGCGGCATACCGTCGCCAGCCCTATCTTAGCGGCATGGCCGTCCTACCCCGCCCGTCATCCCCGCGCGCCGCATTCCGCGACTTCAAGGCTTTCGTGAAGCGCGGCAATCGCGATCATGCTGTCGGCGGAGCGCTTGCGCTGCTGATTACAGCAATCATCGTGCTCATCTTCTTTGTCGATGCGTCGATCAACACGGCGCCTCCGCCGCAAGTCATCTACGTCGAGACATTCGGGCCCGAACGGACGGACGCGCAAATCGTCGCCGATCAGCAGAAGCGGGCAGCAGAGCGCGCAGCGGCGCAAACGGCGCGGCAGCAGGAGTTCCAGAAACTAGAGAAGCAGCTCGGCATTGAATGATGCCGACTTGATGGCGGAGGCAATCGCGCTCGGCGCGGCCGCCTGTGGCACGACCGCTCCCAATCCCAACGTGGGCTGCGTCATTGCACGCAACGGAGCCATCGTCGGTCGTGGCGCGACCCAATCCGGCGGCCGGCCGCATGCCGAAGCTGTAGCTCTCGAGGAAGCTGGCGAGCTTGCCCGCGGCGCAACCCTTTACACCAGCCTCGAGCCTTGCGCGCACCGCAGCGCTCGCGGACCGACCTGTGCCGACCTGATTGCGGCGGCAGGGGTGCAGCGAGTGGTTGCCCCTCTGCACGATCCGGACGAACGGACCGGGGGTGCTGGCTTCACGAAACTGCGTGCCGCTGGAGTCGCGGTGACTGTTGGCGAGGGAGCGAACGAAGCGGCCGAGTCGATGGCGGGCTGGCTTACCCGCATGCGGCTCGGCCGCCCGCGGGTCACGCTGAAGCTGGCACTATCCATTGATGGAAAGATCGCGCTGCCGTCGGGCGAGTCCAAGTGGATTACCGGTGAGGACGCGCGGGCTCACGTGCATCTGGAACGGTCCCGCGCCGACATGATCCTGGTTGGGCGCGGCACTTACCTTGCTGACCAGCCTCGGCTGGATGTCCGTCTGCCTGGCCTTGAAGAGCTCTCGCCGCGTCGTGCGCTGCTGACGCGAGGCGAGCCGGTGGAAGGTTGGGAGACGCTGACCGCCCCGGAGGACGTGTATCGGCTCAGTGACGTCAACGACCTGCTGGTAGAAGGCGGCTCCGCTACCGCAACTGCTTTCCTGGTGGCTGACCTGGTTGACCGCATCCTCCTTTACCGCGCACCGATCCTGATCGGCGAAGGCAAGTCCTCGGTCGGCTATCTTGGCCTCGATGCGATCGGCGACGCGCACGGCCGGTGGCAGCCGGCCGGCGGTCAGGCGCTTGGCATCGACCGGCTCGAAGTCTACGAACGCGTTCGCTAACCCATGTTCACCGGCATCATCACCGACATCGGCACCGTCCGATCTGCCGAGCAGCGCGGCGACCTGCGGCTGGTCATCCGCTGTCGCTACGATATGTCGGGCGTCGACCTCGGCGCCTCCATCGCCTGTTCGGGCGTATGTCTGACCGTTGTTGATAAGGGGGGAGACTGGTTCGCGGTCGATGTGTCAGGTGAGACGCTGTCCCGAACGGCGCCTGGCCTGTGGCAGGAAGGTTCCCGGCTGAACCTGGAACGCGCGCTCAGGATGGGTGACGAGCTCGGCGGCCATATGGTTACCGGCCATGTCGACGGCCTGGGCGAGGTGCTCGGCCTGTGCCCCGAAGGTGATTCGAAGCGGATCGGCATACGGGTGAGTCGCGAGCTTGGTCCGATGATCAGCGCCAAAGGCTCGATTACGCTCGACGGTGTCTCCTTGACGGTCAACGACGTGAGCGACGCGCCCGACGGTACCCATTTCGCCATCAATCTCATTCCGCACAGCGCCGGGCAAACCACGCTGGGCGATCTGCAGCAGGGACAACAGCTGAATGTCGAGATCGACGTTCTTGCCCGTTACCTCCGAAGAATGTTGAGCGCGCGAGAACACTCCAGCTCACATCAAAGAGCCTAGACATCACATTTCAATGTGATTAGAACGACTCATCATGTCGACTAATCTGATCGATCGGCTGCATGCCATCATCGAAACCGGCGAGATAAGCCGGTCTGGCCTTGCTCGGGCAGCCGGGCTTCACCCAAACAGCCTGCGCAAGCTTGGCTCGCCCGAGTGGAACCCGACTGCGGACACTCTGCTTCGTCTCGAGAAGCTGCTCCAGCGCGGCACGGCCGAAGTGCTGGTCGGGGCCGAGCAGATTATAAACGAAGCACGCAATGGGCGCATGTTCATCCTGGTCGATGATGACGACCGCGAGAACGAGGGCGATCTGGTCATTCCCGCGCAAATGGCCACGCCCGATGCAATCAACTTCATGGCCCGCCATGGCCGCGGTCTGATCTGCCTGGCGTTGACGGAGGCGCGGGTCGAACAACTTCAGTTGCCACTGATGGCACGGACCAACGGTACCCGGCACGAGACTGCGTTTACCGTGTCGATCGAGGCCAAGTCGGGCGTAACGACTGGCATCAGCGCGGCCGACCGAGCCCGCACGGTAGCGGTCGCGATCGATGCCGGAAACGGGGCGGAGGCGCTGGTTTCTCCGGGTCATGTCTTCCCCTTGGTCGCCCGACCCGGCGGCGTGCTGGTCCGCGCCGGTCACACCGAGGCGGCGGTGGACGTGTCACGGCTGGCCGGTCTCAACCCGTCCGGAGTGATCTGCGAGATCATGCGCGAAGACGGGACCATGGCCCGGCTCGACGACCTGATCGACTTCGCCCGTACCCACGGCCTCAAGATCGGCACCATTCGCGACCTCATCGCCTATCGCCTCAAGAAGGACCACATGGTGGAGCGGGTGGCGGACACTGCTTTCACCAGTGCAGGGGGTGCCACGTGGCAGGCACAGGTGTTCCGCGACAAGGCGACCGGTGCTGAGCAGCTCGCCCTGGTGCTCGGGCCCTTAGATACAGAGCAGCCGGTGCTGGTTCGGATGCACAGCCTCGATCTATTCGCGGACGTGCTGCAGGAAAAAGGCGGCCGCTCGGGCCTGCTTGGCGGCGCGATGAGGATGATCGAGGCAGAGAAATCGGGCGTGCTGGTCGCGCTGCATGCTGCGGCACCCGGCTCCCTGTCGCGATCGGCCGACCGTCGCGCGGGCAAGCACGTCGAGGAAGGGGAGGCTCTGCGCAGCTACGGCATCGGCGCGCAGATCCTCGCTGCGCTCGGCATCCACGACATGATACTGCTGACCAACACGCGCCATTCGCCCGTGGCTCTGGGCGGTTATGGCCTGGCCATCGTGGAAGAACGCTGCATCCCGCTGGAGAGCAACTGATGGCCCGGGTCCTGATTGTCGAGGCGCGCTTCTACGGTCATCTGAACGATATGCTGCTGGCCGGCGCACGCGCGGCGCTGGATGGGGCAGGGCATAGTCATGAGACGATCACGGTGCCGGGCGCGCTTGAGATCCCAGGCGCCATAGCGCTGGCGGCGGACGGTGGCGAGTTCGACGCTTATGTCGGGCTTGGAGTGGTGATCCGCGGCGAGACCTTCCACTTCGAGATCGTCGCCGGTGAGAGCGCGCGTGGAATCATGGCGCTAACCATGGATGGAATACCGGTGGGAAATGGCATCCTGACGGTCGAGAACGAGGCGCAAGCGATCGTCCGCGCCGATCCTGCCCAGGCCGACAAGGGCGGCGATGCGGCCCGGGCGGCATTGACGCTGCTCGCCGTGCAGGAGCGCTTCGCTTAGGCCAGCGCCAGGAGAACCTCACTCCGCCGGAGCGGCGGTGGGATCATGGGCGAGTTGTAGAAGGCATACTCCGGCTCGGCGGTGCCACAGGCCTCACCATGGCGCGCCAGCCAACCTCGCAGAGAGTCCTCATTCGCCTTCAACTTGCTGTCGTCGGCAACGCCGCTGAAGCGAGCGACTCCCACGCGGCGGGCGGGCAGCTCCACGAGCTCAATGTCGTTAGGGGGAGCCGGCAAATCGGCGCGCCCCCGGCCTTCCGGCATGACGAAGCGGACTCGCCAGCCGCCTTCCACCGCATCGTCGAACAGCGGTGGATCGCTGGCCATCGGGTTGCCTCCGTCCTGCAGCACAGGAACCGTCATTGGCAGTTCCTCGCCGGCCCGAGACTTGGCAAAGATGTAGTCGGCCAGTCGCCGAAAGCCCTGATTGAGCGCTTCCTTGCGCGGTCCCCGGATCACCGTTTCGGCAACCACCACTGGCGGGTAGCTTCGAATCTCGAACTCGCCCTCACTGGCCAGCACCCGGTACTCGGGCCCGGGCGTCGCCTTTTCGCGGAGGACATACGCTATTCCGAGGCCAAGCAGGGCTCCGCCGCCAATCATCGCTCCAACCCGCCAGTCCGTGCGCATGTCCGTCTCCTTCAGGAGCGAACAATGGCTCAGGCGGCGCGCTGTTCCGGCTGGCTGGGGTAATCCGTATAGCCTTCCAGGCCCGGCGTGTAGAAGGTCTTTGGATCAGGCTCGCGGAGTTCCGCTCCGCTGCGCAGGCGCTGCACCAAGTCTGGATTGGCGATGAAAGGTCGCCCGAAGCTGATCGCGTCCGCGACCCCTTCAGCCAACCTCTGCCCGGCCGTGCTGCCGACGTAATCCGAGTTGAGGATCAGCGCTCCGCCGAAAACCTTGCGAATAGCCGGACTGACCGGATCGACCTCCGTCGCGAGAAAGCTCGACTGGGTGCCAGGTTCGCGCAATTCGATGCTTGCGATGCCGAGCTCCCCCAGTGCCACACCGGCGGCGGTGAACAACGCGTGCGGGTCGCTGTCGTCGCACCCCTGGACTTCGCCGTTAGGGCTCAGCCGCACATGCGTTCGGCCGGCCCCCACCTCGGCCACCAGCGCCTGCGTCACTTCCCGCAGCAGGCGGATGCGGTGGTCGATGCTGCCGCCGTAATCGTCGTCACGCCGGTTGGTGCCGTCCCGCAGGAACTGGTCGATGAGATAGCCATTGGCACCGTGCAACTGCACCCCGTCGAACCCGGCGGCGATTGCATTGCGAGCCGACCGAGCAAAATCATCGATCGTGTGCCCGATGTCGTCGAGGGTCGCGGCTCGGGCGGTCTCGTAGGGCTTCTTACCCGCGTGTGTGTGCGCCATGGACGGCGCTGTGGTGGCGCTGGCCGAAAGCGGCGCGGCGCCGTCGAGGAAGTCGGGATGAACCAGCCGTCCCATGTGCCACAGCTGGGCAATGATCCGCCCGCCGGCCCGATGCACCGCTTCCGTCACCGGCTTCCAGCCCTCGACCTGGTCCTCGCTCCAGAGCCCTGGGGCATAAGGCCAGCCCAGCCCTTCGCGGCTGACGCCGGTCCCTTCCGAGATGATCAGCCCGGCGGCGGCGCGCTGGACATAGTAGGTCGCCATCAAGGGAGTAGGCACCCCGTCGCGGGTGGCGCGGCCACGGGTGAGCGGGGCCATGATGATGCGGTTCGGAAGAATGAGGTCGCCGACGGCAAGTGGTTCGAACAGGTTGGTCATGGCGCCACAGATGGTCACGGGCCGGCAGCTTGGCTAGGGGGCGGCAGGTGAGTTCCTCCAAAGCCCACCCGTTTGCATTTGCAGCGCTCATCCTGGGCAACGCCGCGTTGGCGTTCGGCCCATGGCTGGTTCGGCTGGCGGACGTGGGCCCGGCCTCGGCGGGCTTCTGGCGGCTGGCGCTGGCTCTGCCTTTCCTGCTGGTGATCGCGTCCCTTGCTGGACAGCCGTTCCGATGGCCGGGATGGGCGTTGGCGACGGCGATTGCCGTGGCCGCCTTTTTCTTCGCCGCTGACCTTGTGGCCTGGCACGCCGGCATCGCCCTTACCAAGCTCGGCAACGCAACTCTGTTCGCAAACATGTCGAGTTTCGTGTTCGCCGCCTGGGGACTGTGGCTGGTCCGGCGTTGGCCGACCAGGCTGCAGGCCGCTGCGCTGATCCTCGCGGCACTCGGCTCCGCGCTGCTGATGGCCGGCAGCGCCGAACTGTCTTCACGGCATCTTCGTGGCGACCTGCTCGCACTGCTCGCAGGCCTGCTCTACACCGGCTATTTGATCGGGGTGGAGCGGGTGCGTGGCCAATTGCAGCCGATGCCCGTCCTGATACTTGCCAGCCTATTGGGTGCGGCCATGCTGCTGCCGTTTGCTCTGGCGACCGGCGAGCGGCTGCTCCCGGAGAGCTGGAGTGCCCTGTTCTGGCTCGCGCTCGGCAGCCAGGTGCTGGGGCAGGGATTGCTGGTCTATGCGCTCGGGGTAGTTCCGCCGCTCGTGGTCGGCCTTGCCCTGCTGACCCAGCCGGCGATCTCGGCCGGCATCGGATGGTGGGCGTATGGTGAGTCGCTAACGCCGCTCGACTGGCTGGGAGCGGGCGGCATTGCGGTCGCACTCGTGCTGGTGCGCTTGCGCCAACCGGAGGAAGCGACCACTTGAACCTGATGGATCAGCTCACGCCGTTGGAACGCATCCGCCGCAAGCTTGCGCTTGCCGTTGGTGAGAATGCGGTATTCGATGGCTGGACCTCGGCGGCGGTCGAGGCTGCTGCTGGCGCCATGGATGTCGAGCCCGCGCAAGCGAAGCTCGCCTTCCCCAAGGATTCGGCCGGGCTGATCGATGTTTACGGGCAGGAGATCGACCGCGCGCTGGAAGGGGCCTCTTCGCCCGAGCGAGTTGCGGCGATGAAGATCCGAGCCCGCATCCGCGAGCTCCTCTGGACCCGGCTGCAGCTTCAGGCGCCCGCTCGCGAGGCAATCCGCCGGGCACTTGCGATCCTGGCGATGCCGCAAAACCTTGGTCATGCGGCGCGCCTTTCCTGGCGGACGGCCGACGTGATGTGGCGGATCGCGGGCGATACCGCGACCGACTTCAACCATTATACGAAGCGGCTGACCCTCTCGGCCGTCTATGGATCGACGTTGCTGTTCTGGCTTAACGACGAGAGCGATGGCTTCTCCGAGACGGCTGCCTTTCTTGATCGCCGGATCGACGACGTGATGCGGTTCGAGAAGTGGAAAGCCGACTGGCGCGCCGGTAGTGACCGCCGTCCAAGCATTGCCCGCTTCGTCGCCAGGCTCCGCTATCCCCCGCGGTAAGCGCAAACCAGCTACTAGCTTTCTGCTGCTGTTATTGATAATCAGTCGCAGCAATGACGATCGTTTCTCCTTCTTCGCATTTCGCGCTTCCGCTGGATGAGCTTCGGCTGGGAAGTCGGGCGTGCATTCAGGGCATCGATTGGGACTCGCTCGACTCCGGTGAGGCCTGCCGCCTGCGCCATTTCGGGTTCGAGGAAGGCGTGACGGTGGAGGCGCTGCACCTTGGCCCGTTCGGCCGCGACCCGCTGGCAGTGCGGGTTGGACGAATGACCGTGGCGATCCGCCGCACCCATGCCCGGGCGATCAAAGTCACTCCAGGCGCCTGACGGACAGATAGCCCAGTGAACCCGGCACCCCTGGTTGCGGTGGTCGGCAACCCCAATGCCGGCAAGAGCGCGCTGTTCAATGCCCTGACCGGTGCTCGCCAGAAGGTCGGCAACTACCCGGGCGTGACCGTGGAGCGGAAGAGCGGCCGGACGGTGCTTGCCGATGGTCGCCCGGTCGAGCTGGTCGACCTGCCCGGCGCCTACGGACTCGATCCATCAAGTCCCGACGAGGCGGTCACCCGCGACGTGCTGCTGGGCAAGTTCGTGGGGGAGCGGCGGCCGGACGGGCTGCTGATCGTCATTGACGCGTCGAACCTCGACAATCACCTCCGCTTCGCCCTTCAGCTGATCGGACTCCGGCTGCCGACGGTCGTGGCCCTGAACATGATGGACATGGCGCGACGCGACGGACTGGAGATCAGTGCGGAGCGGCTCTCGGCAGAGCTCGGCGTTCCGGTGGTTGAGACCGTCGCTGTGCGCCGACGCGGAGCCGACGAAATTCGCGGTGCCCTGTCGGACCAGCTGCTCGGACCCAAGCCGGGGCCGCGTGACACACCTGCCGATCTTCACCGCCGCGCCCGCGCCATTGCCGACCTGGCGGTGTTAAGCGAAACACCCGTACGGCGATGGACCCACCGCCTGGATCGGGTTCTATTGCATCCGGTCGCCGGGCCAGTGATCCTGGCACTGGTTATGTTCACCATGTTCCAGGCCGTGTTCGCCTGGTCCGAAGCCCCGATCGGCTGGATCGAGAGCGGCATGGGGGCGCTTGGCGAAGCGATTACCGGCGCGCTGCCCGAGGGTTGGGTCCGCTCGCTGCTGGTCGACGGCGTGATCGGCGGGGTCGGCGCAGTGGTGGTGTTCCTGCCGCAGATCCTGATCCTGTTCCTGTTCATCCTGCTGCTCGAGGGCACCGGCTACATGGTGCGGGCGGCGTTCCTGATGGACCGGCTGATGAGCCGCGCCGGCTTGTCGGGCCGGGCCTTCATCCCGCTGCTGTCGAGCTTCGCTTGCGCCGTGCCGGGCATCATGGCCACCCGAACGATCGACAATGAAAAGGATCGGTTGACCACCATCTTGGTCGCGCCGCTGATGACCTGCTCGGCACGGCTGCCGGTCTACACGCTGATCATCGCGGCCTTTATTCCGGAGCTGACGGTCGCCGGCGTTGTCGGCCTGCAGGGTCTCGTGATGTTCGGCCTGTACCTCACGGGCATCGTCGGCGCGCTCGGTGCCGCATTGCTGCTGCGCAAGACAGTGGCGCGGGGTGCGTCGAGCTTCTTCATGATGGAGCTGCCGAAATATCAGCTGCCCGCGCTCAAGGACGTGCTGCTAGGCCTGTGGCAACGCGCGATGATCTTTCTCAAGCGGGCGGGCGGGATCATCCTGGTCACCACCGTGGTGCTGTGGGCATTGGCCAGCTTCCCGCAGGCCGGGCCGGGCGAGAAGCAGACGGAGGTTTCGGTCGCGGGCCGGATCGCGTCGGGCATTGAAGTCTTCGTGAAGCCGATCGGCTTCAATCACGACATCGCGCTGGCGCTCCTGCCGTCCATGGCCGCGCGCGAGGTTGCCGTTTCGGCCATCGCCACCGTGTATGCCATTGACCAGACGGATGAGGCACAGATGAATGAGAGCCTGGAGGAGCGGCTCGGTGGCAACTGGCCGCTGCCGACCGCGCTGGCGTTCCTCGCCTGGTTCGTGTTCGCGCCGCAGTGCATCTCCACCATCGCGGTCACCCGGCGCGAGACCAACGGGTGGAAGTGGCCGCTTTTCATGGTGACTTATCTCTTCGCACTGGCCTATCTCGCGGCAGGAGCGACCTACTGGATAGCGGTGGCCGCAGGATTGTAGGGAGAGAGCGGTGGCAGGCAGCGTCAACAAGGTGATCCTGGTTGGGAACCTGGGCAAGGACCCGGAAGCACGCAGCTTCGCCAATGGTGGCAAGGTGGTCAGCTTCAGTCTCGCTACTTCCGAGAACTGGCGCGACAAGGGAAGCGGCGAGCGCAAGGAGAAGACTGAATGGCACAATGTGTCGATCTTCTCCGAAGGCCTCGCCCGGGTCGCCGAGCAATACCTCAAGAAGGGCAGCAAGGTTTATCTCGAAGGCCAGCTGGAAACCCGCAAATGGCAGGACCAGTCTGGTAACGACCGCTACACCACCGACGTGGTGCTGCGGAACTTCAACAGCTCGATGGTGCTGCTCGATGGCCGGGGTGAAGGTGGCGGCGGGGCCGGCGGCTATGGTGGAGGGCGCGGCAGCAGCGGCGGCGATTTCGACGATGGCGGCTTCGGTTCGGGCGGCTATGGCGGAGGTTCAAGCCGCGGCGCCGGTGGCCAGTCACGTCCCGCACCAGCTGCGTTCGACACCGACCTGGATGACGACGTACCGTTCTAACTGTCGTCCCGGCTTAGGCCGAAATTTCTAGTCGACTATTCGGCGTCAATCGCCAGAGGTCACCCCATCTTCCCCTTCAGCGCTGCCAGCGCCGCGAACGGTCCGGCCTGCTCTTCGCTAAGCACTCCCGCCTCGCGCAATGCATCGTCAGCGGTGGGGCTGCGGGGATAAGGATCGAGCGCCAGCGCCAGCGTGTCGGCCAGTGCGGTGCCGAGATCGATGGTCTGCCCATCGTGGAACACGACATCGCAATCGCTTTCGCTGAGCTCGATCTCCGCGTCGGGCTCGGTCGAAGGCTCCGGCACGAACAGCAGGTCAAACTTTTCGTCCACCAAGGCGGGAACCGGCTCGCCGGTGGCAATGCAGCTTTGCTCCAATGCTGCCTTGATCCGCCCGCTGGCAGTGACCCGTTCGCCAGCGCGCGCGAGCACCACATGCGCGTCGAAGCGGCTTAGCGTAGGCAGTCGCAGCCGGTCGGCGATGACGGCCCGTTCCGCTTCGTCGGCGCTGAGGTCGATCCGTTCGCCGTCGCGGATCTGCTGAACGTTCAGACGGTGCGCGAAGTCGCTCATGGCAGAGTTCCGTTCAGCAGCGCTTCGTCGGTGCGGCCCTGGAGCGCGGACCAGAACAGCCGAAGCTGCCGCTCGACATGATCGCCTGCGTCGGCCGGAGCTTCCGCTTCGCGATAAACGCTTCGGCCGATCACTGCGTCCCAGCTCTCCAGTCCCTCGATCGCTCGGCGCCACGCGCCGACTCGACCGCCCAGCGCTCCGACCAGGCTGCCGACCTTCTTGCCCATGACCGGATCGCCCGTGCCCAATTGCCGCAGTTCTGCGTCCATGTCGGCCACAAAACATTCGGCTAGGCTGACGCTGGCGAAACGGGCCTGCTCCGTGCCATTCTCCAGCCGTACATCGACCAGCGCGATCAGCGTCGCCAAGATGGCGAACCGGCCTTCCAGCGTGTCGGGCACCGCGCCGTCCAGATACCAGTGCGGCTGCCGTGCACGGGCGACGATCTGGCGATACAGCGGCTCGGCCGCGCGCTGTTCGCGGCGGAACAAGCTCATCAGCGATGCCATACTCATCCTCCGTTCAGGCCGGCGGCTGCAATCGGCGTGTCACTTGCGCCGAGGGCCACGTCGCGGATATTGACCCGCGGTCGATGCGGCGCAAGGGCGCAGACGCAACAGCCCGGCAGGAGTATCAAGGTTCATGGCCGTTCGTTTTTCCAAGCTGGCGGTTCTGGCCGCCACCGCAGCGCTGCTGGCGGGCTGCTCCGGCTATCGGGAGCGCCGTGGCTTCATCCTCGACCAGGAGCTGGCGTCTTCCGTGCAGGTCGGAACCGACAACAAAGACTCGGTTGCCAAGACGCTTGGCCGTCCGACCTTCACCGGCCAGTTCAACGACAGTGAATGGTACTATATCAGCCGCGACACCAACGCGATCGCCTTTCGCCTGCCGCGAGTCACGGACCAGACAGTGTTGCGTATTCGGTTCGACGCCGCCGGCAATGTTGCGGCAATTGATCGCACGGGCAAGGAGCAAATCGCGTCCATTGACCCTTACGGCAAGTCGACCCCAACGCTGGGCCGCAACAAGGGGTTCTTCGAGGAGATCTTTGGCAACATCGGAGTCGTTAATGGCGGCGGCTTGCCCGGAAGTGGCGAGCCGCAGCGCTAACAAGGCGCTACCGGGCCGCACCCTTCTGCCGTAGAAAGGGCGCATGACGGCGCACCCGGACGGCATGACTTACGCGGAGTATCTTCAGCTCGACACGCTGCTGTCGGCGCAAACTCCCTTGTCGCCGCTACACGACGAGTTGCTGTTCATCGTCATTCACCAGACCAAGGAACTGTGGCTCAAGCAGATGCTGCACGAGGTCGGGCTGGCGATGGAGTTGGTCGCGAGTGATCGCTTCGCCGAAGCCTACAAGGCGCTCGCCCGGGTCAGCCGAATTCAATCGGTCATGACGCTCAGCTGGGACGTTTTAGCGACGCTGACGCCAGTCGACTACGGCCGCTTTCGCGACGTGCTAGGCACCTCGTCCGGCTTTCAGTCGGCACAATTCCGTGAGCTGGAGTATCGACTCGGGATCAAGGATCCTCGCTTTCTCGACTATTATGAGGGCGGCAGCGAGGGCCACGCCCGATTGCAGTCAGCGCTCGCCGAACCCAGCCTGTGGGAGGTCGCCGACTCCGCGCGGGAGCGAGCGGGAGCGGAGAGCTGGCTGGCGGTTTACCAAGATGCCGAGCGTTGGTTCGAACTGTACCAGCTGGCCGAGAAGCTGATCGACATCGACGATGCCCTGGCCGGTTGGCGGCACAAGCATGTGCTGACCGTTGAACGGAT
>DATLMM010000032.1:0-2962 GCA_035537335.1 Sphingomicrobium sp.
GGGCACGTACATCCGCGCCTCAGTCTGACCGACGAGCTCCGGCTCAATGTCGTCGCGGTACCGCTCGTCCGACAGCAGCTCGGAGAGGCGTAGCCGAAGCTGGTGCTGGGCGTCGGGTCCGCGCGCCAGCCAGGCATTCAGGACCGGTTGAGACAGGTCCTCGCGCCAATCTTCATCAAGCAGATCGGCGATCGCCGTCAGATCGAGAACATAATCGCCGATCGCGACGCCCGCGTGGCGGCGGCGCTGACCGACCGAAAAGATGCCGAGCGGCAGGTTCTGGATCGGGAAGTCGCTGCCTTGAGCGCTCTCAACCCAACTGCGCAGGTTCGGATCGCAGGTCTCGTCGCTCAAGGGAGCTCCGCCTTGGGGAAGCCGGTCCAGGCCATGTCATAGTCAGGCTGTGCCCGCTCCAGTGCCCAGGCGGTGGGCCGATACGGCCAGCAGCTTTCCACCATGAAGGCCATCGTCCCCTCGATTTTGTGCGGCTGGAGCTCGACTTCGCTCGCCTTGCGCCAGCTCTCGACGTCCGGGCCGTGCCCGCTCATCAGATTGTGCAAGGACAGTCCGCCGGGCGCAAAGCCGTCAGCCTTGGCGTCGTATTGCCCGTAGATCAGGCCCATCGCCTCGCTCATCACGTTGCGGTGGAACCAGGGCGGGCGGAATGTTTGCTCCGCCACCATCCAGCGCGGCGGGAAGATCACGAAATCGGCGTTGGCCCGTCCGGGCACGTCACTAGGGCTGGTCAGGACGGTGAAGATCGACGGATCGGGATGGTCGAAGCTGACGCTGTTGATCGTGTTGAAGCGCGACAGATCGTAGCGGAATGGCACGTAATTGCCGTGCCAGGCGACAACATCCAGTGGCGAGTGATCAAGGGTGGTGGTCCACAGATGGCCAAGCGATTTCTGGATCACCTCGGTGGGCTCATCGGAGTCCTCGAACCGCGCAACGGGGGTCTCGAAATCGCGCGGGTTGGCAAGGCCGTTGGCGCCGATCGGCCCCAAGTCCGGCAGGCGGAACGGCGAGCCCTGGTTCTCCGCGACATAGCCGCGGCTGTCGCCGGCTACCTCGACCCGGAACTTCACGCCCCGCGGTATCAAGGCCACGGAGCCAGGGGCGACTTCGATGACGCCGAGTTCGGTAGCGAGCCGAAGCTCACCGCTGCTTGGGATGATCAGCAGCTCGCCGTCGGCATCGACGAACAGGCGGCGCTCCATGGAACGGCTTGCGCGATAGAGGTGGACTGCGACACCTTCGAGATCCTGCGGGTCGCGGTTGACCAGCATTGTCGCCAAGCCGTCGACGAAATCCGTGTCGGCAGGCAGATCCGCGGGGTCCCAGCGCAACCGGTTGGGCGCCAGCGGCTCGCTGCCTGTTTGCGCGCGCAACAAAGGTGCGCCTTGGTAACGCTCGAATGGCCGGTGGTCAGCGGTTGGGCGCATCCGGTACAGCCAGCTGCGGCGGTTTTCGTGGCGTGGCGCCGTGAAGGCGCTGCCGGACAGCTGCTCGGTGTAGAGACCGAAGGCCGGCCGCTGCGGCGAGTTGCGGCCCTGCGGCAGCGCGCCCGGCACCGCCTCGGTTTCAAAATGGCCGCCCAGGCCCGTCATGTAGCGGAGCGCGTCAGTCATCTCCCGAGCCGTTAGAACGGGTCAGATACAAACTCAAACGGGCGCGATCCCAAAGAACCGCGCCCGCTCCCAGTCAGCGTGCCGAACGGATCAGCTGTTGACCGTAACGTCGATTTTGTCGGGCACCTCGACCGTAGTGTCGCCTCCGCCGCCAAGGCCTAGCTGGCCGCGGAAGAGGAACAGAAGAACAAGAACGGCGATGATCAGCAGCACCACCGCGAGCACCCCGCCGCTGCCGCGGTCGCCTGTTTCCACTACCGTTGTGCGTTCCACAGTTTCGCGATCCCGGTCATTGTCGGCCATCGAAACTCTCCCTGTTGTACCTGTTGTTGTGGCGTAACGAACGAACTGCTGTTGAGCCGGTTCCGCCGTGCGACTCACGCCTCGCGCGGATCCGCATGGGTGACTTCGCGGTGCGGGAAGCGGTCGCGGATGCGGGTGTTGAAGTACACGCCCTTGGCGAAGGCGCCCCGGAACGCGTCGGCGACGTCAGGCGGAACGTTAGAGTAGACGTACCGCCGCCCGGTCGTGAACTCGACCCACAATGCGCTTTCGCTCTGGTCGTAGGCGAAGCGGCGAATAACGCTCGACGGCATGCATGGGTGAACGCTTCAGGCGGCGTCGGGAGCCGTAACTTGTGGTGCTCGCCCGCCGGTCAGTGCGAACAGCATGCCGCCCAGGGCCAGCGCGGCGCCAGCAGCAGTGATTATCGTCCAGCGGTAGTCTTCCAGCCAGGTGGAGAAGGCCATGGCGATAATCGGCACCAGAACACTCGAATAAGCCGCCTTCCCGGGCCCGATCTTTCGAACCACCGGAAGGTACAGGCTGAATGCGAGGGCCGAGGCGAATACGGCCAGGTAGAAAAGGCCGAGCCAATAGCCGGCGCGCGATTCGAATATCGGCGGTCCGGCTACGACGGCGGCAATCAGAGCATCCATCAGCGCGCCGAACGCCATCGCCCAAGCCAGCAGTGCGAAGAGCGGATAGCGGCGCACTTCCGGCCGCGCCTGGTAGACGTTGGCGACCGACGCACCCAGCACACCCACCAGGGTAAGCGCGATACCGAGCAGGATTTCCCCGCTGCGCGCCGGATGCTCACGCAGCTCGTGCGCAAACAGCAGGGCGATGCCTACGACAGCGACCAGAGAGCTCCAGACGAACCGTCTGCTCGGCCGCTGGTGGAGGAAGGCCCAGGCCAACAAGCTGTTGGGGATCAGCAGCAGCGCAAACACGGTTGCGACCAGGCCCGAGGTGATGTGATGCTCGGCCACGTAGACCGCGTTGAAGTTGACGACGAATTGGAAGAACCCGAGCGCCGCGGCAATTGCGAG
>DATLMM010000033.1:0-2633 GCA_035537335.1 Sphingomicrobium sp.
GGGCGAGGATGGCAAGACCGAGGTCAAGACGTTCTCCAACGTCACGATCGAAGTCACTCCGCGCATCGCCGAAAAGGTCGCCGTTGCCCAGAGCATGGGCTCGCTGACTCTGTCGCTGCGTTCGATCGCGGATAATACCGCGGAACTCGAGCGGGCAGTCGCTTCAGGCGAGGTTCGCGTGCCGGCAGGCACCAACCCGGCCGAGGAGCGCCGCATTCTGCTGGCGGTCGCAAATCGTCCGATGGACACCAACACCACCTTTACCACGGGTGGAGACGTGTCGCGCTTCGAGCGTCGCACCGTCCCAAGGGCGCCAGCTAATGCCAGCGCCAATTCGTCATCCGCTTACGGCGCAAGCGTCGCTCAGGGTGGGCCACTGGTCCACGTCGGGCCCAGCGTGCGCGTCGCTCGCGGCAACACTATCACCGTCGTTCCGGTGGGAGCACGCTAAAATGACCAGTCGCAATATCACTCGCCGGGCCCGCCTCGGCACCGCACTCGCCGCGCTGGCCATTGGCCTCGCCACGGTTGCCGGTTCCACTCCTGCACTGGCGCAGCACACCGCTGCCCGGCCGTCGGAAACGCTCAACCTCAGCCAGGGCACGGGCGCCATGGTGCGGCTGTCCTCGCCAATGAGCGACGTGTTCGTCGCCGACGACAAGGTCGCCGACATCCAGGTGCGTTCGTCGACCCAGCTGTACGTGTTTGGCAAGGGCCGCGGCGAGACGACCGTCTACGCTACGGGCGCCAATGGCAAAGTTGTCTACGCGGCAAACGTTCGCGTCGGCAACAATATCAGCTCGGTCACCGAAATGCTCAACCTGGCGATGCCGGAAGCGAGCATTCAGGCAACTCCGATGAACAATCTGGTGCTGCTGACCGGCACTGTCTCCTCCCCGACTGATGTCGAGGAAGCGCAGCGTCTGGTCCAAGCCTATGTCGGCGAGGGCACCCAAGTGGTCAGCCGTCTCCGTTCGGCGGTGCCGATGCAGGTCAACCTCAAGGTCCGGATTGCGGAAGTAAACCGGACTCTGCTCAAGAAGATCGGCGTCAACCTTCTGACGAGTGATTCGACGGGCGGCTTCCAGCTTGGCGTCCTGCAGGGCGCCGGCATCTTCCTGCCCGAGGCAGGAGAGACGAGCGCACAAGCTGGCGCCATCATCCGCAGCCCAGTCGGATCGACCGTTTCGGCGGCCGGCAAGCTGTTCGGGGTGGATATCATCAGCTCGCTTGATCTGGCGCAGACGGACGGCGTCGTAACCACGCTCGCCGAGCCAAACCTGACTGCGCTTTCGGGCGAAACCGCAAGCTTCCTCGCAGGCGGAGAATTCCCGGTTCCGATCGCGCAGGGCAACGCCGCCATCAGCGTCGAATACAAACAATATGGCGTCGGCCTCGCATTTACTCCGATCGTGCTGGCCGACGGCCGCATCTCGATGCGCGTCCGCCCGGAGGTGAGCGAGCTCAGTGATGCGGGTTCGGTCAAGCTCAACGGTTACGTCGTCCCGTCGCTGACTACGCGGCGCGCGGAAACGACCGTCGAACTGGGCTCGGGTCAATCGTTCATGATCGCCGGCCTGCTCCAGAACCGGAACCGCAACAACATCGAGAAGGCGCCATTCCTTGGCGACCTGCCGATCCTTGGCATGCTGTTCCGCTCGACGAGCTACCAGCGCGATGAGACCGAGCTGGTGATCGTTGTCACGCCCTATCTCGTCCGCCCGGTTTCCCACCAACTGGCATTGCCCAGCAATGGCTACCGTGCGCCGACCGACGTGGAGCTGAACATTGAAGGCCAGACCTTCAAGGGCCCCAAGGGACCGCGGCCTGCCGCACCCGTCCCCGCGCCTGGAATGGCCGGCGCCGCCGCGGTCGCCGCTCCCGGATTCAAGTTTTGACCTGCCGCCCAATCAGGAAGGACGCTTCGATGCGTACAAAGTTGACCCTCTTGGCGCTGCTGAGCGCCGTCGCCGGCTGCAGCCATACGCCAATGGACCTGCCTGATCGCGGCATCGAATCCGTGAACGAGCCGGTGCTCGCCCGGACCGACTACATGTTCGACGTGGCGGCCCCTGGTGGCTCGCTGATGCCAGGTGAAGCCGCGCGGCTCAACGCATGGTTCAGCGGTCTGAACCTTGGCTATGGCGATTCGATTTACGTCGATGGCCCATACGCCGATGCTGCCCGCGCCGATGTGGCGCAGGTTGCCGGCTCGTACGGCCTGCTGGTCGCGCCTAGCGCGCCTGTCACCGCCGGCAACGTCACCCCGGGAATGGTCCGGGTGGTCGTAAGCCGCACCAGCGCCTCGGTTCCGGGATGCCCCAATTGGAGCGTTCCCGCCCAGCCCAATTACAACAACCGCCAGATGTCCAATTTCGGCTGTGCGGTGAATTCAAACTACGCCGCGATGGTCGCCAACCCGGAGGACCTTGTCCACGGACGTGAGGGCAGCGGCCTGACCGATACCCTGGCCGCTGCGAAAGCTGTCGGAGCCTACCGGAAGGCCGAGCCTACCGGAGCCAAGGGCCTCCAGGACATAAATACCAAGAAGGGCAACTAGAGATGAACGCTCCGTTCCAGGCACGCGCCGGTCTGCGCGATCCATTCACGGCTTTCGTCTGCGACGATGCCAC
>DATLMM010000034.1:0-8146 GCA_035537335.1 Sphingomicrobium sp.
TTCTCCTGCTCGGCGCTTGCGCGACCTTGCCCCTTACGGCCGACGACCCGGGGGTCGAGGCTGGCATTGCCTTTGACTTGAATGGTGAGCGGGGCGGCTACGTCCAGGGCATCGCCGATCCGGCCACCGGCCAAGCGGCAACCCTGGACGACCCGGTTCGGGTCGCTTCGGTCAGCAAGCTGGTAGTCGCGATCGGCGCCATGAAGCTGGCTGAGCAAGGCCACCTTTCGCTCAATGAGGACGTTTCGCGCTACCTGGGCTGGACGTTGCGTAATCCAGCGTTCCCTTACCAGCCGATCTCCCTCCGTTCCCTGCTGTCGCATACCGCAGGCGTGCGTGACCATAACGACCAATATGCCGTTCCACTGGGTGAGACGGTGCGAGGAGCGATGGCTGACCCGCATTCGTGGGACTTGGCGCATGGCCCCACCGAACGGCATTTTACCTATGCGAACATGAACTTCCCGATCATCGCGTCGGTCCTGGAGCGCGTGACCGGCGAACGGTTCGACGTGCTGATGCGTCGACTGGTGCTGCAGCCGCTGAAGCTCGACGCCTGCTTCAACTGGCCCGGGTGCAGCGATCGGGCAGTCCGCCAGGCGGTGGTGCTGACGCAAGGCGGCAAGCCGGTGCGAGACGATCTGGGCGGCCGGCGCCCTGACTGCCCGGTATTTCGACGCGACGGCACAGCTTGCGATCTCGCCGGCTGGCGGCCGGGTGCGAATGGTGCGCTGTTCGCGCCGCAGGGAGGCCTGCGCATCTCGGTTCGCGGCCTCGCCCGGCTCGGCCAGTTGCTGCTCCACGGAGGCGAGCTGGATGGCGCGCGCATCCTTTCGCCGGCAAGCGTGGCGGAGCTGTTGCGTCCGCAGTGGCGCTTCACCGGCAACAATGGTGACACGGACAGCGGCTTTTACTGCAGCTATGGCCTCGCCACGCACCAGATCGCGACCGGAGCGCCCGGGTGCAGGGACGATGCCGGCGGTGACCATGTGCCGCGAGTCGGTCACGCCGGGGAGGCCTATGGGCTGCGTTCGGGCCTATGGATCGATCCGGTGGCGGGAACCGGCATCGCATATTTCAGGACGGGCCTCAGCGACTCGACTCCCCGCCGCCGGAGTGCGTTCCGGGCTGCGGAAGAAAGAGCATTTCGGCGCACGGCGGGATTGCTCCGCCGGTGAGGGCCGGGTCGCGCCTGCCCTGAAGACCTGCCCGCCGCAGCGCTATTCGGTCCGTCGCAAAAAATCGTTAACCATCATTATCGACTTGCGTCCGTTCGCTGTTCAAAGCACAACATCTTGTAGCAGTCGGGGGACACCAACGCACAAGCTTGTGGTTGGCGCTGGGGATAACTATATCTCCGGTGAGGAGATGACGCGTGCCTGTGGATAGCGGGGACGGTTGTTGGAAAGTCCCTACGGTCGCTGGCGAATCAGGCAAGGATGCCGCATAAGGCCCTTGTGAACAGACCGGGAACAAAGCGGCCGCATGGCGTGCCGCAGGAGGGAGCGCAGATGGACTTCTCGAGCGGCAGCAACGTCGGGACCGACGATGTGACGGCGGCCCCCGCCAGCAGCAGCAAGACGATCGACACCCGGCGCTTTCCGGTGGTCACCGATTCCTCGCGTGACGCCCTGCTGACCGACTTCGGCAAGGAGACGCTCAAGGATCGCTACCTGCTGCCCGGTGAGTCCTATCAGGACTTGTTCGCGCGCGTTGCCGCGGCCTACGCCGACGATGCGGAGCACGCCCAACGGATCTACGACTATATCTCGCGCCTGTGGTTCATGCCGGCCACTCCCGTCCTGTCCAATGGCGGCACCGGCCGCGGGCTGCCGATCAGCTGCTACTTGAACTCGGTCAGCGACAGTCTCGACGGCATCGTCAATACCTGGAACGAGAACGTCTGGCTGGCCTCCAAGGGCGGCGGCATCGGCACCTATTGGGGCAGCGTCCGCGGCATCGGCGAGCCGGTCGGCCTCAACGGGAAGACCAGTGGCATCATTCCGTTCGTGCGGGTGATGGACTCGCTTACCCTCGCCATCAGTCAGGGTTCGCTGCGCCGCGGCTCGGCTGCCTGCTACCTCGACGTCTCCCACCCGGAGATCGAGGAGTTCCTGGAGATCCGCAAGCCGTCGGGCGACTTCAACCGCAAGGCGCTGAACCTCCATCACGGCGTGCTGATCACCGACGAGTTCATGGAAGCGGTCCGCGACGGGTCCGAGTTCATCCTGCGCAGCCCAAAGGACGGGTCCGAGCGCGGCAAGGTCGACGCGCGTTCCCTGTTCCAGAAGCTGGTCGAGACCCGCCTGGCGACCGGCGAGCCCTACATCATCTTCATCGACCAGGTGAACCGGTCGATGCCCAAGCATCACCGCGACCTCGGCCTCAAGGTCTCGACTTCCAACCTCTGCTCCGAGATCACGCTGCCGACCGGCAAGGACCATCTCGGCGCCGACCGCACGGCCGTCTGCTGCCTGTCCTCCTTGAACCTCGAGACCTGGGACGAGTGGAACGGCGACAAGGGCTTCATCGAAGACGTCATGCGCTTCCTCGACAATGTGCTGAGCGACTACATCGCCCGCGCTCCGGACGAGATGGCGCGCGCCAAGTACAGCGCCGAGCGCGAGCGCTCGGTCGGCCTCGGCGTGATGGGCTTCCACAGCTTCCTCCAGGCCCGCAACCTCCCGTTCGAGGGCGCGATGGCCAAGTCGTGGAACATGAAGATCTTCAAGCACATCAAGGCCCAGGTAGATGAAGCCTCGCTGCACCTGGCGACTGAGCGCGGGCCTTGCCCGGACGCGGCCGACATGGGCGTGATGGAGCGCTTCAGCTGCAAGATGGCGATCGCGCCGACCGCGTCCATCTCCATCATCTGCGGCGGCACCTCGGCCTGCATCGAGCCGATCCCCGGCAACGTTTACACCCACAAGACGCTGTCCGGCAGCTTCTCCGTCCGCAACCCGCACCTCGAGCGGCTGCTGATCGAGAAGAGCAAGAATTCCGAAGCAGTGTG
Organism: Sphingomicrobium sp.; assembly: GCA_035537335.1. Lineage (GTDB taxonomy): Bacteria > Pseudomonadota > Alphaproteobacteria > Sphingomonadales > Sphingomonadaceae > Sphingomicrobium. The sequence continues at coordinate 3,014 of DATLMM010000034.1, forward strand.
GAACTCGATCCTGGAACAGGGCGGCAGCGTCCAGCACCTCGACTTCCTTGACCCGGACGAGAAGGACACGTTCAAGACCAGCTTCGAAATCGACCAGCGCTGGCTGATCGAACTCGCCGCCGACCGAACATCTTACATCGACCAGGCGACCTCGCTGAACCTGTTCATCCCGGCCGACTGCGACAAGTGGGACCTGATGATGCTCCACTTCCGCGCCTGGGAGCTCGGCATCAAGTCGCTCTACTATCTCCGCAGCAAGTCCGTGCAGCGCGCGGGCTTCGCGGGCGGGGTGGAGGCGGACAATACCGCGGAGGCGCCGAAGTTCGAACTGGCGACCACGGACTACGACGAATGCCTCGCTTGCCAGTAGAATTCGCCAGCCCTTCTCCCCTTGAGGGAGAAGGTGCCCCGAAGGGGCGGATGAGGGGTGCATGGCGCAGCCGCGCGCCGGCATTATGCCGGCCCCTCACCCTCCCACTCGCCGGCGCCGAGCGGGTCTCTCCCTCTCCCCTGAAGGGAGAGGGGAGATGAACTTCGACCTCCCCGACATCCTCAAGCTCGTCGCCGCGATCCTCCTGATCGGCGCCGGCATCTGGCAGTACCGCCGCCGCGCGCGCGATCCGGAGAACCGCTATGGCAGCCAGTCGGCCGTGCTGCTGCTGACCGTCGGCGTGATCCTGCTGGTCGTGGCGCTCGGCGGGTTGGACTATCGCCCCAGCGCCGGGGAGCTTGGACAATGAACGGCACCGCGCACAACCTTCAGTGGGTGGCGGCGGCGTTGCTGCTCGGCACCGGCTCCCTGCTCCTGCTGCTGCCCGCGGGCGAGACCGACCCGCTGCGCCGCCGCAACCGGCGCACCGCCGGCATCCTGTTCCTGCTCGCCGGCGCAGTGTTCGCGGCGCTCGCGGCCGGCGCGGTCGATCGGCTGCTGCCATGAGCAGGGCCAACATTCTGTTCCTGGTCGTCGGCGTCATCGCCACGCTCGCCGGCCTCCTCATGCTGATCGCCGCCCTGCGCGGCCGGCCGGGCGAATCGCGCAAGAGCACCGGGCTGATGATCGCCGGCATGATGGTGCTCGCCTTCGGCCTGATCCTCGGCGGCTTTGCCATCGCCTACGCCACCACCGAACCCTACGACTTCAACACCTCCACCTCGGGAGCCTGAACCCATGTCCCTCCTCGAAGCCCGCAAGCAGTACAAGCCGTTCGAATACCCCTGGGCGTTCGAATTCTGGAAGCGTCAGCAGCAGATCCACTGGATGCCGGAGGAGGTGCCGCTGGGCGAGGACTGCCGCGATTGGGCGCAGAAGCTTTCCCCCCATGAGCGCAACCTGCTGACCCAGATCTTCCGCTTCTTCACCCAGGCCGATGTCGAGGTGCAGGATTGCTACCACGACAAATACGGCCGCGTGTTCAAGCCGACCGAGATCAAGATGATGCTGACCGCGTTCAGCAACATGGAAACGGTGCACATCGCGGTCTACAGCCACCTGCTCGACACCATCGGCATGCCGGAGAGCGAATACAGCGCCTTCCTCCAGTACAAGGAGATGAAGGACAAGCACGACTATCTCTCGACCTTCGGTGTCGACACGGACGAGGACATCGCCCGCACGCTGGCCATGTTCGGCGGCTTCACCGAAGGGCTGCAGCTGTTTGCCAGCTTCGCCATGCTGATGAACTTCCCGCGCTTCAACAAGATGAAGGGCATGGGCCAGATCGTCAGCTGGTCGGTCCGCGACGAGAGCCTTCATTGTGAGGGCATCATCAAGATGTTCCACACCTTCGTGAAGGAACGCGACTGCCTGACCCCCGCGGTCAAGGATTCGATCATCGAGGCCTGCCAGAAGACGGTCCGGCTTGAGGACGCCTTCATCGACCTGGCGTTCGAGATGGGCCCGGTCGAGGGCATGACGCCCAAGTCGATCAAGAAGTACATCCGCTACATCGCCGACTGGCGCCTGGGCCAGCTTGGCTTCCAGCCGATCTACATGGTCGACGAGCACCCGCTCCCCTGGCTCGCCCCGCTGCTGAACGGCGTCGAGCACGCCAACTTCTTCGAAACCCGCGCGACGGAATATTCAAAGGCGGCGACGAGAGGCGACTGGAACAGCGTCTGGGACAACTTCGACCGCCGCATGAAGGCCAAGGCCGGTGGGGTCGAGGCAGCGAACGAGGGTGAAGGCGAGGGCGGTCTGTTCGAGGCTGCTGGGGTGGCGGCGGAGTAGGTGTATGGTAAGTCCAATCCGCCTATCGCTCTCTAACTTCCGAGCGTTCGCAAACGCTGGTCCGATTAGCATCAAGCCACTTACGATTCTCGTGGGTGAAAACAGTACCGGCAAGAGGTCGTATAATGTGCATCATTATCGACGCTTGCTGCGCCAACTTTCTCGAGAATGCTCATTTGCCTCAAGGTCGCCTTGTGCTCGATTGGATCAAAGCAGGAGGGAAGGTGATCTCTGGAGGTAAGCTAGAGAAAGAACTTAGAGGCACTAAATTGCAAGCACTGCTTGTACAGTGGAAAGCCTCCGGTCGTCTAATCTCGGCCGATTCGGAGATTCTTCCGATTCAGGAGGCCGCCATCGATAGGGATGCGATAAATTCGAACGATCTGCATGTCCTCGCGTTGGCGAAGGCCTCTGGCGCCCGAGTGGTAGTCACCCGGGATCGGACTCTCATGCAGGACCTCAAGAAGTCCGGTCAAGTCGCTCCTGCTGGAAAAATCTATCCTTTCCCTGAGGATCAAGTGCAGGATTTGCGAGTGCAACGAGGCGTGTTGCGCAATGCGGGCTGCCGTTAGCTACTTCCCGGAAAATAGCCACCACTTGCATTCGTAAGGCCGAGCAACGGCTACCACCACGCAGGCGACCACCCCATGCTGTCAGGGCCTCAACGCTTATCGGCTTGCCCGCGCTCAACCAACATCCTCGCGCCCTGTTCCGGCCCGATCAGCCTTGAACCTCTCCAGCCCAAACTCAGGCAGCCACTCCTCTCGCCGCACCGTCCATAGCTCGTAGGTCGGCCTGAACTGGCTTGGCTCGTCCAGCGTGCCGAGGTGCACCTCGACCTCGTCCGTCCACCGCGCGAAGACGGATGATCCGCAGCGCGGGCAGAAGTGCCGGTTGCGGTACTCGCGCGTCTCGCCCTCGACCGTGACCGCTTTCTCCGGAAAGATCGCGGCGGCGAAGAACAGTGCGCCGTGGTGTTTGCGGCAGTCCAGGCAGTGGCACAGCCCGACCCGATTCGGCTCGCCCGTCACCACCAGTCGCACATCGCCGCACAGGCACCCGCCGGTGTACCGCTCCACCTCGCCTCGCCTCCCGTCACTGTCCGCCAAGCCCTTGTAACGGTCGCCGCCGATCTGTGTCCAAGAGTTCGGCGCTCATTGGCTCCACCTGATCGTCGATCTCCGATACGGGCGTCCGTGCTCCTGTGGGAGCAGTGACCAGCCAGTCGGCCCGGCAGCGAGCCTGGCATAGACAGCGCCAGCAAGGACCATCGCACTTGGCACGAAAAGCTGTCCTAGATGCACTTATATGGTTCACCCTACCCGGCTTGCAAGCGAAGGAGCTAGGAAACTTGGCGCGCAGGAACCGGGAAATGACCCTTGAGGAATATGACGCGTGGGAGGCCGCGGAGGAGCGCATGAAGCTCATTCAGTGTGCGACCGACGAAGAGGGCGGGCCGCGCGTCAGCATGGTTCCTGCCTCGCGCAGAGCGGAGACGGCCGAGGGCTTCCACCCGGCGGCGCTGCCCGCGCCCGTCGTGGACGCTGCCGCCGCGCGCCACCTCGCCCCCGTTCCGTTCAACCCGGTTCCGAGCCGCAAGAGCACCGGCTGGACCGCCGATCGCCAGCGGGCTTTATCCGGGCGCTGGCCGAAACCGGCTCCGTTCACCTGGCCGCGCGCAAGAGCGGCATCTCGGCCCGTGCGGCCTATTCCCTGCGCGTCCGCTCGCAACCCTTCGCCAATGCCTGGGACATGGCGCAGCAGCTTGCGGTGGGCCGCCTGTCCGCCCTGGCCTTCGACCGCGCCATCCACGGGCGGGTGGAGCAGGTCTATGAGTACGGGGCGCTGGTTTCCGAGAATCGAGTGCCCAGCGACCGGCCGCTGATGTGGCTGCTCGCCCGGCTCGACCCCGTCCGCCTCGGCGATTCGGCGCCCGAGCGGAACCCTCAGCGCGATGCCGCGGCCTCCTTCCCGGCGCTGCTCGTCAATCTGACTGACGAGGCGGCAGACACCTCACGAGCGTGAACATTGTGAACATTCTCGACGACTTTCGCCCGCGCCGAGGTTCGCTGCCCTAAGCGTCGCGGATGACGATGACGGCCTGTCCCGGGGTCCAGCTCGGCCCCCGGCTGACGGCAAACACTGCCAGGAACAGTATCAGCGCGATGGCGGGGATGCCGATCGCCATCGCCCGGAGCTCGCGCCGCCGCAGCTCCTCCCGGGTCAGCAGCTTGACCGGCTTGGGCGGCGGGTCGCGGCGGATGCGCGACACGCGGATGCCGCCCTTGCTCAGGTCGACCGTGATCTTCTTGGGGGGCAGCGGTTGCGCCATGCCCAGCCACTTAGCCGCCACCCGTTAGGATCGGGTTAGCGCGGCCGGCTCAAGCCACAGCCGCTTGCGTGAGGGCCTCGACAGCGGGCATGGACACTGCTCAGCTCCGTTCCGACCGCCCCTTCCGTCACCTTGCCGACTTTCCCCGTCATTTTCACCGAGCGTAAAGACTAACGCGTGTTATGAGGGGGCGCGGTGGTCGGGGGGCCCTTAAGCCCGGACGGATACGGGTTGCGCGTACGGAGAGAGAATTGAACGTTCAGGCCCCTCGGGAATTTCTTGACCGCCGTCAGCTCGTCACTGCCCTCCGAGCGCTGCGACGCGGCGACTTCAGCGTGCGCATGCCGGAGGACTCGGATGAGGTCGACGCGGAGATCGCGGCCCTCTTCAACGAGGTCGTGTCCCTCAACGAGGACATGGCGCAGGAGTTCGAGCGCCTCTCCCAGGTCGTCGGCAAGGAAGGCAAGATCAACCAGCGCGGCCGGGTAAAGAACGCCCGCGGCGGCTGGGAAACGGCGATCAGCTCGGTCAACGACCTCATCGAGGACATGGTCCAGCCGACCGCCGAGGTCGC
>DATLMM010000035.1:0-2581 GCA_035537335.1 Sphingomicrobium sp.
GCCGCCGTCGACAGCAAGCCGGAGGATCGCCGGCTTGTCCTGGCGCGCGGCAATCCACGCCACCCGCTTGGCGGCGCTTTCGGTCAGTGTGATTTGAGGGTCGCTCACAGGAGCGAGATAGGATCGCTTGGGCTAAGCGGCAACCTTAGCGCTTGGCAGTGGTCGGGCCGCCGAGAGCCAGCGACTCCATCGGCGCGGCGTTGGCCTTCTTCTGCATCGCCAGGACGTAGTCGGTCGACTTCATGAACGGGATTGGGTTCACCGCGCGGCCGTCGATGCGCACTTCGTAATGGAGGTGGCTGCCGGTCGAGCGGCCGGTCGAGCCCATGCGGCCGATGACCTGGCCGCGGGTAATGCGCTGGCCTGCACTGACCGACATGGAGGCAAGGTGGCCGTAGCGGGTTTCGATCCCGCGGCCATGTTCGATCTTGACCAGGTTGCCGTAACCGCCGTTGTTGTAACCGGCGGTGGTCACGACGCCATCGGCGGTCGCATAGATCGGCGTTCCCACCGGGCCGGACAGGTCAATGCCCGCGTGCATTGCAGCGCCGCCCTTGAACGGGTCGGAGCGGACGCCGTAGCCCGAAGTGAAAGCCGCGGTCCTCACCGGCTTGTCGGACGGCACTGAAATCACGCCGTCCTGCAGCGAGTCCAGCTTCTTCCAGCTGTTGAACAGGGACTTGAAGGTGGCATTGCCCGCGCTCTCGAACGGGCCGCCGCGACCGCCGCGAGCATCGGTGGACGGAAGGAAGCCAAGCTTGCGCAACGAGGCTTCATCCACATCTGCATCCTGCAGCGCCGCGGCAAGCGCGATCTGACGTTGCTCGATCTGGAGGACGCGACGCTCGGTCTCGGCCGTGAGTTCGGCGAGCTTTGCGGAATAGCCGGCGTCACCCGAAGCGCTTACGGTCACCGCGGTCTGGGCCGGCGCGATCAGCCGGGCAACGGCGTAAGAGGACCAGGCCACAAGCGCCATCACGGCGGCGAACGCAAGGATCTGAAGATTGGCGGAGACGCGGAAGCGGCGCAGCCTGGAACCGTCATGGATGAAGAGATCGCGATCCCTAAACAGCCCCGTAGCCGTCGCCAGAACTTGCGTCATGTGAACCCTCGCTCCAAACCTCGGCGCCGCGCCTATCGATGCGCGGTCGCATGAAAATCTTCGATGTAAGGAGCTCCCCAGCCCCCTGCCGATCCGCGGAATGCCCGCCCTCGGATGGCAGAACCAGAGACTGACCCGGGTTGGTTAACAAACTCAACAGCAGGTTCCACAAGGCGGGACGAGCCGCTCACCTCCTGCGGTGAAACGTTCAATTCGGCTCGTCGCAGACCGGATTCGAGCAATTTCAACCTGTTGTGCACTGCACCATGCGATTCTTTCGCGCGGCAGTTGCGCGTCCGTCGATAGCCACTAGACCCGGCTGCGGGCCACGCCGTCCCAACGCGGCGCGAGCTCTCTGTGAGGAGAGTGTACATGACTGACCTTCCCGCGGTGCGCCCGGCGCGCCCGTACTTTTCTTCCGGCCCTTGCGCGAAGCCGCCAGGCTGGAGCCTTCAAGCCCTCGACACGTCCGCGCTCGGCCGCTCCCATCGCGGCACGATCGGCAAGGCCAGGCTGCGGGAAGCCATCGAGCGGACGCATGCGCTGCTGCGACTGCCGTCAGACTACAAGCTGGGGATCGTGCCGGCGTCCGACACTGGCGCGGTCGAAATGGCGCTGTGGTCGTTGCTGGGGCCCCGCCCGGTCACAATGCTCGCATGGGAAAGCTTCGGTGCCACCTGGGTCAGCGACGTCGCCAAGCAGCTGAAGCTGGATGCGGACATCCGGATTGCCGACTACGGCCTGCTGTCTGACGTTGGCGACATCAGTCCCGCAAGCGATGTCGTATTCACCTGGAACGGGACGACCAGCGGCGTGCAGGTGCCGAACGCCGACTGGATCGCGGACGACCGCACCGGCCTCACCATCTGCGACGCGACCTCCGCCGCGTTCGCGCAGGATATCGACTGGTCGAAGATCGATGTCGGCACCTTCAGCTGGCAAAAAGCCCTCGGCGGAGAAGCCGCACATGGCATGCTGGTGCTGAGTCCCCGTGCCATCGAGAGGCTTGAGCGCGAACCTGCGCCCAGGCCACTGCCCAAGATCTTTCGCCTGACCAAAGGCGGAAGGCTGATCGACGGCATCTTCAAGGGTGAGACGATCAACACGCCATCGATGTTGTGCGTCGCCGACTGGTTATTCGCCCTAGATTGGGCGGAACGCGTCGGCGGGCTCAACGGGCTGATTGCCCGCGCAGACGCGAACGCAGCTGCGTTGGACGCATGGTTGAGCAATGCCAACTGGATCGAGCATCTTGCGGCTGACCCTTCGGCCCGCTCGAACACGTCCGTCTGCCTGCAGTTTGCCGATCGCACGAACCCGGAAGGAAACGCAGCCAAGCAGAAGGGGATGGTCAAGCTGCTCGAAGCGGAGAACGCCGCTTACGACATAGGGGCCTACCGCGATGCGCCGCCCGGACTTCGAATCTGGTGCGGTGCAACCGTGGACACGGCTGACATTGAAGCGCTCGGGCCCTGGCTC
>DATLMM010000036.1:0-4797 GCA_035537335.1 Sphingomicrobium sp.
GCCTGCCGAGCAATCAGCGCGGCGATCCGCGGATCGGCCGAGCGGATCACCTCTTTCACTTCAGGCGGCCTGCTCCGTCGCCGGTTTAGGCTCGGGCGACAGATATCCCACCAGCCGCGCAAGCGTGTCGCGAAGCTCGGCCCGCGGCGTGACCATGTCGATCATGCCATGATCGAGCAGATATTCCGCGCGCTGGAAGCCCTCGGGAAGCTTTTCCCGAATGGTCTGTTCGATGACGCGCTGGCCAGCGAAGCCGATCAACGCGCCCGGCTCGGCCAGTTGAACGTCACCAAGCATCGCATAGGATGCGGTCACGCCGCCGGTGGTGGGGTCCGTCAGGACGACGATATAGGGCAGGCCCGCCTCTCGCAGTTGGGCGAGAGCCACGGTGGTGCGCGGCATCTGCATCAGGCTCAAAATGCCCTCCTGCATGCGCGCGCCGCCGGCCGCCGTGAAGATGATGTAGGGGCAGCGCTCCGCAATCGCGGCCTGGACGCCCGCCACGAAAGCGGAGCCTACGGCCACGCCCATCGATCCGCCCATGAAGGCGAAATCCTGCACCCCGACGATTGCCGGACGGCCGCGTACGAGACCTCGGGCGGTGATCAGCGCATCCCGTTCGTCGGTCGCCGTTCGGGCTGCCTTGAGCCGGTCGGCGTAGCGCTTGGTGTCGCGAAACTTGAGCGGATCCTCGCGGGCGGGCGGCGCCGGCAGGATGCTGTGCTGACCATTGTCGAACAGCATGGCAAAGCGGGCGGCGGGCCGAATCCGGTCGTGATGGTCGCACCGCGGGCAGACGAACAGATTGTCTTCCCATTCCTTGGTGAAGATCATCGCGTCGCACTGCGCGCATCGGTGCCACAGTTGGTCGGCCACTTGCCGCTTGGGCAGGAAAGGGATGCCGTTGCGCACCCGGCTGAGCCAATTCATCGTCGCTGTCTTCCTGTCGATTTGCGCTGATGCCCTAGACGTTCGGCGCGCCGCCTGTCCACGGCTAGAGGCTGGCGAGGATGTGACGCACTGCCGCGGCCGGGTCGACCGCCCCGGTGATCGGGCGACCGATCACCAGAACAGACGCTCCGGCAGCAAGGGCCTGGCGAGGAGTCATGACGCGCTTCTGGTCGCCTTGCTCGCTCCCCTCCGGCCGGATCCCGGGGATGACGAAGTGGCCATCGGACCAGATGGCGCGCGCCGCCGCGACTTCCTCCCCGGAGCAGACGATGCCATCGCCGCCGCTCGTTCGGGTGAGGCTCGCGAGGCGCGAAACCTGCTCTGCGGGGGAGCCTGCGACTCCGACCGAGGCGAGATCGGCACCGTCGAGGCTGGTGAGGACGGTCACGGCGACGATCCGTGTCTCGGGGGACGCCGCGGCCCGCGCCGCCGCAATCATCGCGCCTCCGCCAGCTGCATGCACCGTCAGCAAGGCCGGCTTGAGCGGGGCCAATGCGGCAACAGCCTTGGCAACCGTATTGGGGATGTCGTGGAGCTTCAGATCGAGGAAGATGGGCAGGCCCAACTGCGAAAGTTCGGCCACACCCGCCGGACCATTTGCGCAGAAGAACTCGAGGCCGAGCTTCAGGCCACCGACGGAGCCTCGAACGCTTTCCGCGATGTTGCGGGCGGCGCCAAGGTCGGACGTGTCCAAAGCGACGAAGATCGGATTGTGCATCAGGCGAGACCCTCGCTCACGCCGTCCGTGGCATGGCTCGGGGTCGGCGCCGCCGCCGAAGCAAGTTGCAGCTGCAGTTGCAGCTTGCGTTTGACCCGCCACAAGCGGCCGCGAGCGATCAGGGCTGTGGGAACGAAACCAAGGCCCCACACCACAAGCAGCAGCAATGGAAGCTTGATGTCCGCCTGCAGGCTGCCCCACAGGTTCAGCGTGACGTCCGTCCAATTGTTGCTGGCCAGGATCGCCAGCAGGACGGCGACGACGACCCAGATCAGCGTTCGCAATATATGCATGCCCGTTGCTTACCCTTGGCGGAAGTGCCCGCCGTTTAGGCGACGACGTCCGACATGACCAGCGTGGCCGCCGCTTCGTCGCTCAGCACACTCGTTCTGTCGCGCTAAGCGCCCGGCAGTGTTGAGACACGCATTGCGCTCGCTCAAGGCGATCAGGGGGCGGAGGATTTTACGCTGAAGAAGATGACGGTGGCAGGGATTGCCGCTTGCCTGCTGGTCGCAGCCACGCTTGCAAGCGTGCGCGTGATCGACACGCCAGCCACGCCAGCGTCTCTGGCGTCTACCAACATGCAATTGGGGCAGGTTGCGCCGGCGGCACGGCAGCGCATCGACTATGCCCGGCTCGACGCCCGGCTGCAGCGCATGGTTCGCGAACCCGCGATGGTCGGCCTAGCCGTGGGAGTGATCGAAAACGGCAGGATCACGTTCTTGTCGGGTTATGGCGAAACGGTGGCCGGGTCGGGGGAGAAAGTCGGGCCCGATACGGTGTTTCGCTGGGCTTCGGTGTCCAAGGGTCTCGCGGCGACCATGGTTGCCAAGCTTGCCGAAGAGGGGAAGATCAAGCTCGACGCGCCGGTGGCAGGCTATGCGCCGAGCCTGAAGCTGCCTGGATCGGCCGAGTATCGCGCCACGGTCACCGACCTGCTGAGCCAGCGCCTGGGACTGTATCGCAACGCCCTGGATAACAAGTTGGAAGAAGGGCAGAGCCCCTTTGCCTTGCGCACCGAACTCGGCACCCTGAACGCGATCTGCGCGCCGGGAACCTGCTGGAGCTATCAGAACGTGGCCTATGACGCAGCGTCCGAGATGGTCGTGCGGGCCACCAACATGCCGTATCAGGACGCAGTTCGGCAGATGCTGTTCGACCCGATCGGGATGACCAGCGCGTCGGCCACGCGCGAAGGGCTGGTGTCGGCGCGGAGCTGGGCGCGTCCGCACAGCGCCGGGCGCAAGCCGCTCGAGGTTCTGGAGCCTTACTATCGCGTACCCGCCGCCGGAGGCATTAACTCCGACATCAAGGACATGGCGCTGTGGATGATCGCTCAGAGCGGCGGCATGCCTAAGGTGCTCGACAGGAGGCTGCTCGACACGGTCCATGCCAGGCTCGCGAAGACCCCAGGCGAGCGCGCGCGGATGCGGAAGTTCCTCGAGCGCGTCGGCGACGCTTATTACGGGCTGGGCTGGCGATCCTATGATTATGCCGGGCACGTCATCGTCGGCCATCGCGGCGGCGTCGCGGGGTATCGCTCGCTGATGCTGTTCGATCCGCAAACGAAAAGCGGGGTGGTTGCGCTTTGGAACAGCAATACGAGCCAGCCCGGCGGCCTGGAGTTCGAGGTTATGGACATGCTCTTTGGGTTGGAATTCCGCGACTGGATGGAACTCGACAGCAAGCCGGCGCGGACAGTACCGGCAGCCATCGAGGAGCCCGAGGGACTTGCTCCGGACGGCGCAGCGGCCGCCAACACGGTGACCGGCTAGCGCTCGGCGGCGCGACTTTGCATCTGCTGGAGTTCGGCTGCCTGGCGGTGGCTCGCCACCCAGCGCAGGCACATGCCGATGATCGAAGCGGCGATCCCGCCAAGCAGCGCAAGCGCCTTCCACTGCGCTTCGTCGGGCTTTGGCCAAGCCACCGCGCCGAGCAGGAGCACGCTGAGGATGGAGATAAGATAGCCGGCTCCGCGCATGAAAACCCTTCCTGTTGAGACTGTGTCGCAGGTGGAACAATGCAGTAGCCGGACCGGTTTCGTCGAGGACTCATCAATTCCTCGGAGAACCGAAACGTGGCCGACACCCAAGCACCCGATGCGCTGACTTTGCTGAAGAACGATCACCGTGAGGTCGAGGAGCTTTTTTCCAAATTCGACAAGGCCAAGGGCGATGGCGCCAAGCAGAAGATTTCGCAGCAGATCTGCGAAGCTCTGGTCGTGCACACGCGCATTGAGAACGAGATTTTCTATCCCGCTTGCGAGGGCAAGGTCGAGGATGCGGACCTGAAAGAGGCCTATGTCGAGCATGACAGCGCAATCGTGCTGATGGCCGAGATCACCAAGGGCGGCCCGGACGACGACTTCTACGAAGCCAAGGTCAAGGTGCTCAAGGAAGAGATCACCCACCACATCAAGGAAGAAGAGGGCTGGTTCACCGGCATCTTCAGCCAAGCCAAGCGCCATGGGCTCGATACCGATGCGCTGGGCGTGGAGATGGCGGCGGCAAAGGTGAAGTACTTCGCCGAGATCGAAAAGAACGGATTAAAGTTCAAGACGATCACGCTGGAGAGCACGAAGGTCTAAGGTTGCAGACGGTCAAGCTCATCCCGAGGAGCCGTCGCTCCCCGGGATGAGCGGGTCCGCGATCGTGCGGTTCGCCTAAGCGTGCGCCACCAGGAACTTGCCGAGTTCGTCTGACCCGCCGATGCGCTGGCCATCGACGAAGACCTGGGGCGTGGTCGAGACACCGTGTTCGGCCTTGAAGGCTTCGACCTCGTCGCGGCTGGCGAGGATATGTTCTTCGCACTCGAAACCGGCCTCGTCGAGCATCGCCTTGGCGCGGACGCCGAACGGGCATTCGTGGTCGGGCAGGACCATCCGGTACAAAGTGGCGCTGGGCATTGGGTAGCTCCTTCGGTAAGTGAATAAGCGGACCAGCGAACGAGCGAATGCCCGGTTCCGGCGCTTGTCCGCACACCAAGCTATCGCCCGGCCGTGAAATCGGTTAGGGGCGCCCCCATGCAACAACCTGATTTACCGCCCGCCCTTGCGCAGGCACTCGCCGCGCGTGGTTATGACACCCTTACCGAGGTCCAGACCGCTGCCGCCGCGCCCGAAGCACTTG
>DATLMM010000037.1:0-14783 GCA_035537335.1 Sphingomicrobium sp.
GAACTGAGCACCAACAGCAACGAATATGGCGCGCTCGGGCGCGGCGGCTTCATCAGCGTGGACGGATCGCTCAACGGCGGCGTTCTTCGCCTGCACTGGCTGGAGCGCGCCGAGGGCGAGGCTCGGGCCGGCCGGCCGGACGGCGGCAGCGGCCACCGGCTGATCGAGCGCGCGCTCCGTAGCCGCGGCGGCGAATTGGAGATCGAGTGGAGCGACACGGGGCTTAACGTCCACCTGCGACTGCCGGTCGGCAGGAAGTAGCGGCGGGCGCCGGGTCGGCTTTTGGAGGAGGAGCGCCAGATGGCCGAACGCACGTGCCGCACCTACGACGAGTTCTGGCCGCACTACCTGCGTGAGCATGCGCAGCCGCGGACGCGGGCGATCCATTATACGGGGACGGCGCTGGCGCTCGGGTGTGCCGGAGCGCTGGCCGCGACGCGTAACTGGCGTTGGCTCGCCGCCATGCCGGTCGCGGGCTACGGCCTCGCCTGGACCGCCCACGCGCTGGTGGAGCGTAATCGGCCGGCGACCTTCACCTACCCGTGGTGGTCGCTCAAGTCCGACTTCCGGATGTTCTTCCTGGCCGCGTCCGGGCGGTTGAAGCCGCATCTGGCAGCCGCCGGAGTTGAGGAAACCGCGCCAAGCTGATGCTGGCGGGCTCGGGCCAGCAGCGCTAGACACGGGCGCATGGCCTTTCCCGCTCCCGAGCCGCAGATCGACCCCGTCCCAACCGCGCCGGCGCCGACCGTGCCGCACGATCCCGATGCGGTGGAGCTGGTCGAGGGGCTGACCGCCAAGCGCGACCGGCTGCTCGCCTCGCTGACCCTGATCGGCGGGATCGGACTGGCGCTCTCCATCCCGTTCGCGCTGCGGGCCGGGGCCGAGTTCTTCCTGCCGGTCACCGCCGCGCTGGTGATCGCCATCGCCCTGGTGCCGCTGCTCGAATGGTTCGAGGGTCATGGCCTGCCCTCCGCCGCGTCGGCAGGGCTGTGCGTGGTGATCTTCCTGGCGGTGATGGCCTTTGCGATCCTGTCGATCGTCATTCCCGCGATCGACTGGGTGGCGCTGGTGCCCGAGCGGATCGGCAAGGTGCGCGAGACGCTGGAACCGGTGCTGAGCCTGTACCAGAATCTCGAGCGGTTCATCGACCGGACGCTGTCGCAGCTGCCCGCGCAGGGCGGCGGCGGGCCGCGGGCGGTACGGATCGAGACGCCCAACTCCATGCTCGGATTGCTGGCGCAGTCGGCGCCGCACGCGCTCATTCAATTGTTCTTCGCGCTGCTGGTGATCTACTTCTTTCTTGCCGGCTGGACGGGGATGCGCAAGCAGACCATCACCGGGCGGTCGAGCTTCGAAGGGGCGCTGACCACCGCGCGGGTGATCCAGCAGGTGGTCGCGGCCACCTCGACCTACATCGGCACGATCACCCTCATAAACGTGACGCTGGGCGCGCTGACCGCGCTGATCCTGTGGTGGCTGGGGATGGACTCGCCTTTGATGTGGGGCGGAATCGTCGCGGTGCTGAACTACATTCCCTACCTGGGGCCGATCGCCTCGGCGCTGCTGCTGGGCGTGGGCGGGTTGATGACCTTTCCCGATGCCTGGCAGGCGCTGCTGCCGCCGGCAATTTTCATCGGGCTGCACATGGTAGAGGCGAACGTGATCACCCCGCTGATCGTGGGCAAGCGGGTCAAGATCAACCCGCTCTTGATACTCCTGTCCTTGAGCTTCTGGGCGTGGGTCTGGGGGACTACCGGCGCGCTGCTGGCGATCCCGCTGCTGATCATCATCAAGACGGTGTTCGCGGCGGCCGGGACGCCCGACATCGCCGGCTTCCTGTTCGAGCAGGGCACGCTGACCCACGTCGGGGAGGAGGAGGAGGAGAAGGAGCGGACGGTCGCGCAACAAGCCGGTTGACGGCTCTGGCGGCCTCCCTTAGGTGCCCGGCCACGCACACACGCGGGTGTAGCTCAGTTGGTTAGAGCGCCGGCCTGTCACGCCGGAGGTCGCGGGTTCGAGCCCCGTCACTCGCGCCATTACGCCTGTGGAAGCGTCCTCTCCTTTCCTGAGATTTCACTGCTTCCGACCCGAAGCAGGCTCTCAAATGCTAGCGGCGGTTCGCCAGCTACGCTCGATGCCCGGTGGGTTCACCTCTTCCCTATGTTCCTCACGTGTGTCTGGGTTATGCAGACCCGGCTTGCGGGCAATCACAACGAATGCGGTGCTGATGTTCTCCGCCATGGGGTGATGAATCAGCAAAGCATCCAGCAGCTTCAAGGGGAAGGTGAGGAGCATAAGCAACAGGTGCATAACGGCGTAAGCCCGGGGGAAGCCGAGCGACAGGACCATGGCCAACCATTCCTGCATGACCCAGAGGGCGCCGGAAGTGGGCCCCCCATCGGGCCGCAGTTCAACGATGTCGAAGTCACGGAAGAGGTGCCTCAATCCTGGCTTCGTAACGCGCGTATAGTCATTGGGGGAAGCATGGAATCCCTGAATGAACGGGAAATAGCAGTAGATCTGCCCACCCGGACGGAGGACGCGAAGGACTTCCCGTATCACCACCGAAGGATCGGGTACGTGCTCCAGAACAGCGACGTTTACCATGTAATCGACTGAGTCGTTCTTGAGCGGAAGCTGCCCTATATCGGCGGTCATATTGACGGAAGCGTAGGGGAACATGTCCACGTTGACGATCGTATCGGACAGGTCGCTTGACCCGCTCCCGAGATTGATCGCGATCGCATCGCGCGGTATACTTCTTAAGTATCTGGAGAGTCTGCCGGTGAAATATACCGGGCTGATTATCTCGATCAAAAGATTGTAAAGCCTGGCATTGGACTTCAGCCGGTACTTAAAACTATCAAGCCAATCGCTGACTGCGTCCGCAGTTACGGTGACAAAGCGTATCTGGCCTGGTGTGGACGGGAAGTCCCGGTTGCAGTTGGCACAGTCCAGCGTTCCTGGAAGTTCTCGCAAGTCTTCCGAGTGGCATGCAGGGCATCTGAGCACGTTGTGAGGAATGGTGCGGCCCACTTATCGCTCCGTCAATAAAAGGCGATTTAACACTTGCGCCTGCGCCGCCGATAGATCGGTCAAGTCCGATGCGCCAAGACAGCAGAATTCACCTGACTGTTTGGCGCCAGCGCGCATCTCGGGGGAGAGATACTTGCACCCAAGGACTGCTCCCGAGGAACCCTGCTGCTTCAGGTAAGCCAAGGGGTCGCGGATCTCCCCGTTCCATATGGAAACGATACCGAGATGGTGTAACGGCCGGTACGAGCGCATATAGGCGAAGTAAGTCAAGTCATCGATCAACAAAGACCGAAGGCGCTGTTGCGGGTCTATACCGCACAGCTTGCCCGTGGCTATGATCTGCTGCTCGAGCGCAGCGTAGCCGAACGGCGAAATGGAATGGCGCTGCGCATCGATGTATCCGGCTTGCCGTGCGCTGCCCAGTAGGCTGGGCATATACTTCGAGATTACGACAAGCTGACTGAACGCGCCAAGTGCGGCAGCCACTGCAGCTGCCCTTCCAACCTTGCTCAGCGCATTCTCCGGGAGGTTCGCGCCACGCACGAGCAGGATGATCGCAATCAGGAGCATCGGCAGGAACAACCCCGCCTCGTAAAAATTCCTATGAACCTGCGTGAACCCCCATACCGCCAGCACAACGACGATCGTAACACCCAGCACCAACAGCCGCATGGGGAGTGCCCCGTGCCGCTGCGAGGTGGCGGCACGCACCAGGCATGCGGCGGCGAGTGCGATGCCTGCGAACCACGCAAACGGAATGCCAATCGCAAGGATCCAGTCCAGCGGAGTGACTGAAACCGGGGGCAGCCAGTCCGATCCCGATCTTCCCCGTGGCACGATCAGACCTACGTAGCTCAGCGGATTCGACGCGGCAGCGATCCGGCCTGCCAAGCCGCTGGCGTCCAGACTTCCCGCCGCAATGCTGTGTTCGGCCAGCAGCCTGGCGAGCACCGCGTCGTTCGGGCACTTGAAGCGATCAATCCAGTATCGAGCAGCGATCGCTCCCATCACCACCAAGCCCGCCGCGCTGCTCCACCTGGCGAACCTGCCCGCGTCGCCCCGGCTGCTGAGCAGTGCGCAGGCGATGAAGACCGGCAGGTAAGCCACTCCCTTGAGGTGGTAGGCGAGCGCCACCGCGCCCAGAAGGGCAATGCCCCAGGCCGCTGCAAGCGACTTGCGAACGCTGGGCGGGTCTCCGCTGACCTGTCCGGAAAGCGCAATCAGTATTGCAGTGGTAAGGGCCAGCAGCACCGGTTGCTCGGGCCGGCTCATGACGAGGACCAACGGGAGCGTTCCAAGGCTCAGCAACGACACCGCCAGCAGCGTCAGCGTGGCCCGTTCCTGATGGCTGCGGGAGATGGTCCTGATCAGAAGAAGCACAGCGCTAAGCCAGACGATTGCCCAGGCAACCCCGGCGAGGCGCACGTAGATGGGGTCGGCCAAGGTCAAGTTCGTTGCTGCGCTGATGTTCCTGAGCGCCAGAATGAATAGCGGCGGGACGGCCAGCGTGTTGGCGCCGCAGTTCACGAAGACCGGCCGGTCGACTCCGTCCAGGGCGGCACGTGCGGCGAACCGCCAGGCAACTTCATCGGTGTAGACAGGGATAAGCAGGCCGAGCAGCAGGGTACAGGCAAGGACGGCCAGGCAGATCCTGGACGTCACCGCGATCGAAGCCGGTTGCACCGAGTTAAAGCCGGACGCGGTCGACGGAGCCACTGCTCCAGGCTGTTCGATCGGTGCTGGAGCGAGAGTCGCTGATGATCTCATCAACGATGAACGACGGCCTTCCCTTGGCCTCGCTCAGGATGCGGCCGACATAGAGACCGACCAGTCCTAGAGAGAAGATCGTCATTCCGCCTAGAAACCAGATCGAGACGATCAGACTTGCCCATCCGGTCACGACCACGGAGCCGGAGAGATGCATGGTTACGAGCAGCAAGGTGATCAGAAACGAAAACATCGCCAGCACGAGACCGACACCCATCACCAATCTTAGCGGTCGATCGGAAAACCCGATGACGACATTCATCCCCAAGGTGAGTAGCTTCAAGAGGTTGTAGCTCGACTTTCCTTCGAGCCGACGATCGTGCGCTACGGCGACCGTGGTCCTGTTGAACCCGACCCAGGATATGATCGCGGGAAAGTATTTGGTGTCTTCGTCCCAGGAGATGATCGTGTCGATCACTCGGCGATGGTAAATCCCGAAGTTCGCGATTTCGGCCGACTGATCGGCACCCGTAAGGTAGCCTAGGACACGGTAGAAGAGCTTCGACAGCGCCTTGCGATGCCAAAGATCGCTGGAGCGCGATCCGCGGGTCGCTTGAACGATCTCGTAGCTACCTTCCACGGCGGCCTTCAGCAAGTTGGGGATTTCTTCCGGGCGATCCTGAAGGTCGCAATCCATGACCACGACCCAGTCGCCCTTGGCTTCGGACAAGCCGGCCTGGATGGCTGCGTGCTGCCCGAAATTCCGGGCGAGGCGGATCGCCCTGATGCACCTGTTCTCGAGCGCAAGAGTTCGGACGATGGGCCATGATCCATGGGGACATCGGTCGTCGACCAGCAGCAGCTCATACACCACACCCGCCTCGTTGGCCGCTAAAGCGACCCGTTCAGCCAACGGCCGCAAACTGGCCGGCGATCCGTAGACCGGCACGACGATCGATAACAGCGTCTGCCGTCCGGCAGGGTCCGCCGAGCGGTGCTCCCACTTACCCTCGCGCACGGAACACCCAATTGCGCTGAAGAACAAACGACATGGCCGTGGCCCAGCCCAGACCCACCAGAACGATGATCGCGTGGTTGAATCCAAGCACGCCATGGAACAGCATCAGGAAAGCCCATTGGAACAGGGCGGACCAGGCATAGGTCGCTGCGAACTTGATCAGGGCGGAGCCTTGGAGATGACCGACCCGAAAGGTGTAAAGGCCATGCGCTTTATAGCCGACGGCGACGCCGGCGAGACTCGCGATGGGCAAGGCGACGGTTGGCCGAAGCCATCCTCCGAGGCTTAGTTCGTAGTAGAGTGCGAGGACAACGACGTTCGTTGCTGCTCCCGCGACAAGATACCGAGCCCTCTCCGTCACCCACCACCGCCCTTCGAACGACGGCTTGGCTACCGAAGATTGCCTAATGCTTGATTAACTTGTTCCGGCCTAGCTTTGCCGGCGACAAGTGAGGGGGCGATGAAACACATACCTTTCAACCGGCCGCGATTGGCGGGGCGCGAGATCGAATACATCAACGAGGCGCTCGAGGCAGGTCAGCTTGCGGGCGACGGGATGTTCACGGAGCGCTGCCAAGCGCTGCTTTCAAGCCAACTCGCCGGGCGGCATGTCCTGCTAACCCATTCGTGCACGGCCGCACTTGAGATGTCGGCCATGCTTTGCGGGATCGGGCCCGGTGATGAGGTGATCATGCCCTCATACACCTTTGTCTCGACGGCGAACGCGGTGGTTCTTCGTGGTGGCACGCCGGTCTTCGTCGATATCCGCCAGGACACGCTCAATCTCGACGAGCAGTTGATCGAGGCGGCGATCACCGAGCGCACGAAGGCGATCTGGCCGGTTCATTACGCCGGGGTTCCCGCGGAGATGAGCGAGATCGGCAGGATTGCGGAAAAGCATGGCTTGTTCGTGGTCGAAGACGCTGCTCAGGCACTTGGGTCTTCGTACGAAGGCCGGCCGGCCGGTGCATTGGGGGACCTGGCAGCGATCAGCTTCCATGAAACCAAGAACGTGATCTGCGGGGAAGGCGGCGCACTGGTCATCGGGCGTCCCGAGTTGCTCGAGCGCGCCGAGATCATCCGTGAGAAGGGCACAAACCGGAAGCGCTTCTTCCGCGGCGCTGTGGACAAATACACGTGGGTCGAACCCGGATCGTCATTCCTTCCTGGAGAGTTGATTGCGGCGTTCCTCCTGGCTCAATTGGAGAAGGCGCCGATCATCAATGATGAACGCAAGGCGTTATGGAGCAAGTACAACGCCGCGTTGCAGACCTTTGCGGAGCGCGGCGTCCAGTTGACGAGGCTCCCGGACAACGTGACCCATAACGGCCACTTGTTCTACTTGATCATGCCGCAGGCGGAGCAACGGCAGGAGTTGATCTCGCGGATGCGCGATGAGCGGGTGCTTACGCCGTTTCACTATGTGTCATTGCACGATTCTCCGGGCGGAAAGCTCTACGGAAGAACGGCAGGTGCATTGCCGGTCACGGAAATGGTGAGTGAGCGCCTTCTTCGATTGCCGTTGTACCGCGGCATGGGATCCGACTGCGACCATGTGATCGAAAGGCTGCACGCGCACCTCGATGAGATACTTGGATGAGTGCCGCCGGACAGAATCCTCTTTCCTACTCGGCAACAGAGTCAAACCGCTTCGGCCTTCGCGTCTTCCGCGGCGGGCAGGCCGCTGCGCTGCTTGGCAACGATCTCCCGTCCTTGCTCTGGCAGGAGCGAGCGGACGTCCTGATCCTGCGCCTCCCAAGTGCCATGATGCGATACGTCGGTCAGCTTGGACAGCTGGGTCTCCCATACTGCGTTGTCGATGGGCACCTCACCTTCGCGCTTGATCTCACTGGCAAGCTGCCCCTCATACCGGAACGGGAAGATCTGGTATTGACGCCGGTAACCCTGGCCCAAGCCGATGAGCTCGACAGCCTCGTGGACGCCAGCTTTGATGGCTATCTGAACCAGTATTCCGCCAACCCGATTTTGTGCGGCTTGGATTGGAAGGCGGGCTACCAGGAGTGGGCCCGAACGGTGATCTGCCCTGGCGCTCCGCAGAGAAGGGGTTGGATCGTGAGCCGTAACGGCGCGCCTGTCGGATTCGGTACCTTCACCTTCGACGGACCCGAAGTGAGGAGCATGCTATACGGCATCCTCGCAAGCGCCAGAGGCGACGGATTGTATAAACGCATGTTTCTAAGCTTTGCTGCGTTGTTTCAAGCTGAAGGCCTGTCGACGTTCTACAACTCGACTCAGCTCGACAATCTGGCATCGCAGAAAGTGTGGGCGGATGCAGGGTCCAGAATGCACAGCTCGGAGGTGACCGTCCATATCAACGCGCTGTTTGGATGCGCTCAGTTGGCGGAGCAACCCGCCAATGAGGAAGGTGCTACTGCCGACCTGCAGGTGGCGCTCGAGTCCTCGGAGAGCTCGCGGTGGTTGACCGCCACCAGGCCCAAGATGGAGCGCGGCGGTGCCTACCAGGCTTACCGTGGAAGATTGCCCATGGAGCCCGTTCAGCAAATGGAAGTGCAGATCTTCGCCGATGCGGACGGTGCGCTTGTCGCCACCTCCTACCTGCAGAGTGCTCGTAGCCGATAGCGGCACGCCTGAGGTCGCGGGTTTGAGCCCGGTCACTCTCGCCAGCCCCGACGATCTTTGCACGCCGATGACGAGCCGGGTAAACCGCGGCCGTGCGCGCGCGACGTTCGCCTTACACCATTCTCGGCCTGAAGCCCGGCGCCGACCGGGCGGCGGTGGATGAGGCATACCGCCGATTGATGAAGCAGCAGCATCCCGACCGGCCCGGCGGCGACCCTGCTGCCGCGGCCGAGCTGAACACCGCATACGCCGCGCTCAAGACCGCTGTTCGGGACGAACCGTTGGTGGCGGCGGTGCCGACTCCGCCGTCCGAGCGGGCGCCGCACAAACGGCGGCGCGGGCGGCTTGCGGGACTGCTGATGGGGGCGGTCGCGGCGGCCGGGCTGTACTTTGCGCCGGCCCAAATCCTGCCGGTGGAGCGGCGGGCCCAGCCGGTAGCGGCGCCGCCCGTTCGGGCCGGTGCGGCCGAACCGATGGCGGACGCGCCTGACCTCCGCGGCTTGCTGGACGAGGACGCGATCGCGGCGGCGGTGGCGGCGGCGCGGCGGCTGCACGGGGGCAGGCTGGAGGGCGCAGCGGTTAGCTTCAGCCGAAGCTGCGAGGACGACCTCAAGGCTTACGCCAGCTTGGCGCTGCTGGACCATTGCATCGCCTTCGACGCGGCCAGCGGGATGCTGGGTGGGCGAGCGCCAAACGCTCGCTTCCGGGCGGAGGACATGGCGGCGCGCCACGTAGGCGCGGCGATGCGGGTCTCACTCGACCCCGTGCTGGCCGAGGACCGGGTGAGCAGCGTGCGGCGCCTGGTCGAGCGACTGCTGCTGCAGCCGTCAGGCGCGGATCAGGGAGCGCCGGCGGGTGCCGGAGCGGGAGGGGCGGCCGGCTTGGGCGCGACTGGCGCGACCGGCTGACCCAGGGGCTTCTGCTCGGTCGCCTTAGGATCGACCCCGGTCAAGCCCCATTTGAGATCGGGCGTCGCTGCGGTCTTCGAAGCAGCAGGCGGAGGCAATACCTGGCCATCCGCGCCGGCCGTCCCATCCTGGCCGGGGAGGCGCATGGTCACCCGGGTCTCGCCATCCTTGCCGAGTTCGGCGTCGACCAGCTTGGCCAGTTCCTCCGGGAGCTGCTGCTTGGCAGTGACGATGATCTCTTCCGGTTCGACGTCGGGCGTCGCACGGTCGCGCGCTTCGGCGGCAAGGCTCGCCAGGCGGAGCGTGTTGGGATCGCCTTCGCTTTGCGTATATCGCTGCCCGAAGGCGGCCGGCATGCCCCAACCGCCGGGCCAGCGGTAGAAGATGTGGGTGCCGATCACCGCCGACTTCCTCAGCGTCGATGCCCAATAGGGGACGACATAGTCGGTGTGGTAGTGGGTGGCGTTGCCGACCGGCGCATGGACATAGCCCTGCAGCGCCTGATGGGCGACTTCCCGCGCGCGCAGATAGTAGGAGCGCATGGGCGCCCGGGCGAGCGAGCCGTCGCAAGTGAAGGTGAACTGGCAGCCGGTGTCGCGCTCCGACCCCTGGTAGACCACGCCGCACACGCTGGCCGGGTAGACCGGGTGGCGGACACGGTTGAGCACCACCTGCGCCACCGCGCGCTGTCCATCGGTCGTTTCCCGCGCGGCCTCGTAATAGATGGCCTGGGTCAGGCATTCGAGCGCGCGGGCGTAGGCGACGCTCTTGACCGGCGGCGCCTTGAACGGGCGCGCGGCCGGGTTCGGGCCGGTGTCGATCGGCACCGCGGCGTTGATCTGCATGGCGCGGGTGGGGGCGATCGCCTGCACCACCAGCGGCTCGACCTTGGGCGGGGGCGTGGCGGCGAGCACCCGCTCCTCGGGCGTGGGCACCCGCGGGATCGACTCGGCCGGGCCGGCGATCACGCCGAAGCCGCCCAGCACGGCGGTGATCATCATCGCGCTGCCCGCGATCTCACGCCGGTGCATGCGCAGCCACGCAAGGGCCGGCTCGGCCGCGGCGGACCTGAAAGGAAGGACAAGGCTGGTCATGAAGTGTGTGTTATTTAAGCAACTCACCTGAGGAAATCAAGTCCGTGGCGGTTCGTTCCGCCAGCGACCGGTCTCGCTCCAACGCAGGATCGGCTTGAGCGGGAGGATCCAGACAATGCCGGCGGCGGTATAGAAGAGCGCCTGAACCGGCCATGGCCAGGCAGTGACGATCCCGGACAGGCTGGCGACCAGCGCGGACCAGACGATGATGATGCCCAGGATCATGAAGATGGCTGCGGTCGGCCGCGGGCGCGGTTCCTCTTCCTTCATCGGTCGAATTCCATCACGCCGTTTGGTGAGGCGAAGCCGTCGAGCGCGACATCCCAGGGGTCGGGCTGGAGTGCCTCGTCCAGCAGCTGAAAGGGCCAGCCCACGCCGACCAGCCTGGCGCCCGCTTGGCGGAGGCCGGGGAGGGTGCGGTCGTAATGGCCCTTGCCCATGCCGATGCGATTGCCCGAGCGGTCGAGGCCGATCAGCGGGATCAGCAGCAGGTCGGGGGAGACCACCGGCGCACGCGCTGGCGGCTGCAGGATGCCCCAAGGGCCGGGATCGACGGCTCCGCCGGCGCGAAAGGTCATGCGGCTGTCGCGATCGGCGAAGAAGGGCAAGGCGGCCGTCTTGCCCATGCCGGTCGCCCGCTCCAGCGCGGGCAGGGCGCTCACCTCGTCCTTCATCGGGAAGTAAGCGGCAACGGTGGATGCCGCGAACAACAAGGGCTCGAGCGCCTCCGCCAGGGACTGCTCCAGCGCCTTCCGCGTCTCTGGCGCGAGGCTTGCCGCATAGTCGCGCCGCCGCGTGCGCAGCTCGGCACGGAGCTCGTCCTTGCGGGCAGGAAGGGTTGACGGGACCGCCATAAGGTCGTTGCTCCGTAATCCACTGACGCCATAAGCATCAGGTGGGAACCATGTGATCCGGACCAGGGCCCGGGCAGGGACGGCTCCCTTGGATCGGGAATAGCCTCAGGGATATGTGAAGCGCGTGCCTGACAGTACCCGTCACGCAGCAATCTAGGGTGTCGCGGCCGCCCGCTCAAGGCCGGAGGCGAGGCGTTCGAGCCGTTCGGCCAGCGCATCTACCCGGCGGACCACCTGCGGGTCGGGCGGCATGGTCGGCAGCGGAGCCTGGTCGCCGTGTTTCTCGATCAGCTGGTCGGCGATCAGCAACGACGCGAACAGCAGCTGGCGCGCTTCGCTGAGCGCACCCATCCCGGCCAGCGCCTCGCGGCTCTTGGCGTCCACGATGAGGGCCGCGGCGCGGAGATGGTTCTCCTCGCCGTCGCGGCAGGCGACGCGGTAGTTGCGGCCGGCAACGCCGATCTCGACCTCCGCCACCGATCAGGCCTCAGCCTTCTGGATGAGATGGTCGAGTTCGGCGATCGCTTCGCGTACTTTGTCGCGCAGCACCTGCTCGCGTCCGTCGCGGCGGGTCGCCACGTCGGCGGCCCGCTCGCACCGCGCCAGCGCCCGTTCGGCGCGGGTCAGCGCCGCTTCCAATGCTTGTTCCGTCATGGGACGGAGCTAGGTCTTCGCGCCGGGCGCGGCAAGGTTGACGCCCATCCGCTCACCGCCCAAAGGGTCCAACCCATCGGTCCGCAGCGAATCCTTACGCGGCCGATCGTTCAAGCGGAGCCCCGATGCAGCCGACCCAACGCCGCCTTGCCAACGCCGTTCGCGCGCTGGCCATGGATGCGGTGGAGACCGCCAACAGCGGCCATCCCGGCATGCCGATGGGGATGGCGGACGCGGCCACCGCCCTGTTCACCCGGGCGCTGAAGTTCGATCCGGCGGAGCCCCGCTGGCCCGACCGCGACCGCTTCGTGCTGTCGGCGGGGCACGGGTCCATGCTGATCTACGCGTTGCTGTACCTCACCGGCTACGAGCGGCCGACGATGGACGACATCCGGCGCTTCCGGCAGCTCGGATCGCCTTGCGCGGGGCACCCGGAGAACTTCGAGCTGCCGGGCGTGGAGTGCACCACCGGGCCGCTGGGGCAGGGGCTAGCGATGGCGGTCGGCATGGCCATCGCCGAACGGCACCTCAACGCGGTCTATGGCGACGAGCTGGTCGACCACCGCACCTTTGTGATCGCAGGCGACGGCTGCCTGATGGAAGGCGTCAACCATGAGGCTGCGGGGTTGGCCGGCAACCTGAAGCTCGGCCGGCTGATCGTGCTGTGGGACGACAATCAGATCACCATCGACGGCGCGACCGACCTCAGCCGCAACGAAGACGTGATCGCGCGGCATGCCGCGATGGGCTGGCACACGGTCGAATGCGACGGCATGGATGCGGGCAAGGTCGCGGCCGCGATCGACAAGGCCAAGGCCGACCCGCGCCCGAGCCTCATCCGGGTCAAGACGATCATCGGCTATGGCGCGCCCAACAAGCAGGGCACGGCGGCGACCCACGGCGCGGCCCTGGGCAAGCAAGAGGTCGAGGCCGCGCGCAAGGAGCTGGGGCTGGCGCCCGAGGAGTTCACGGTGCCGCCGGATGTGCTGGACGCGTGGCGCAGCGCGGGCGGGCGCGGAGCGGCCGAGCGGCAGGCCTGGGAGCGGCGGCTCACCGCCAGCGGCAAGCGCGAAGAGTTCCTCGCGCAGGTCGCGGGCAAGGTCGACGACCGCTGGCTCAAGCCTTACGTCGATGCCCTGATCGAGAGCCCGCCCACCGTCGCGACCCGCAAGGCGTCGGAGATGGCGCTGGAGGTGATCAACACTGCGGTGCCGTCCACCATCGGCGGGTCGGCGGACCTCACGGGCTCCAACAACACCAAGACCAAGGCGCTGCAGCCGCTGACCGCCGAGGATTATAGCGGCCGCTACATCTACTATGGCATCCGCGAGTTCGGGATGGCCGCGGCGATGAACGGCATGGCGTTGCATGGGGGCGTGATCCCGTACGGCGGGACCTTTCTGGTGTTCGCCGACTATTGCCGGCCGGCGATCCGGTTGAGCGCACTGCAGCGAGCCCGCGTCGTGTACGTCATGACTCACGACTCGATCGGGCTCGGCGAGGACGGGCCGACGCACCAGCCGATCGAGCATCTGCAATCGCTGCGCTGCATGCCGGGGCTGCACGTCTACCGGCCGGCGGACGCGGTGGAGACGGCCGAGTGCTGGGCGCTGGCGCTGCAGGACGGGGGGCCGTCGCTGCTCGCGCTGTCGCGGCAGAACCTGCCGGCGGTGCGGACGGAGGCGGCCGAGGGCAATCTGTGCGCACGCGGGGCCTATCGGCTGAAGGACGCGGTGGCGGAGCGCAGGGTGATCCTGCTGGCGACCGGCTCCGAGGTGGAGATCGCGGTGGCGGCGGCCGAGCGGCTGGAAGCGGAAGGGATCGGCACGGACGTGGTGTCGATGCCCTCGACTACGCTGTTCGACGCGCAGCCCGCAGAGTATCGCGAGAGCATCCTGCCCGACGTGTCCAATGCCAAGATCCTGCGGGTGTCGATCGAGGCGGGAACTACGCTCGGCTGGGAGCGCTACACGGGCTTGCACGGGCTGCGCATCGGGCTCGACGGCTTCGGTGCGTCGGCTCCTGCCCCTGACCTTTATGCCCACTTCGGGCTCACGGCGGAAGCGGTCGCGGACCGCGTGCTCCGCCACCTCGAACAAAGGGAGATGAGATGACAAAAGTTGCCATCAATGGGTTCGGCCGCATCGGTCGGCTGGTCGCGCGCGCCATCCTGGAGCGGCCCGACTGCGGGCTGGAGCTGGTCGCGATCAACGATCTGGCAGACGCCAAGTCGAACGCCTGGCTATTCAAGCGGGACAGTGTGCACGGCATGTTCCCGGGCGAGGTCAGCGCCGAGGGCAACGATCTCGTGATCGACGGCAAGCGCATCGCGGTCACCGCCGAGCGCGACCCGGCCAACCTGCCGCACCGCGAACATGGGGTGGAGCTGGCGCTGGAGTGCACCGGCTTCTTCACCGACAAGGCCGGCGGGCAGAAGCACATCGATGCGGGCGCCAAGCGCGTGCTGATCTCGGCTCCAGCCAAGGGCGCGGACCTGACGGTGGTCTATGGCGTCAACCACGACAAGCTGACGGCGGAGATGACGGTCGTCTCCAACGCCAGCTGCACCACCAACTGCCTGGCGCCGGTCGCCAAGGTGATGAACGACGTGATCGGCATCGAGCGCGGGTTGATGACGACCATCCATGCCTACACCAATGACCAGAAGATCCTGGACCAGATCCATTCCGACATGCGCCGGGCGCGGGCGGCGGGCATGTCGATCATCCCGACTACCACCGGCGCGGCCCGGGCGGTGGGCGAGGTGCTGCCCGAGCTCAAGGGCAAGCTCGACGGATCGGCGGTGAGGGTGCCGACGCCCAACGTCAGCCTGGTCGACCTGACCTTCACCCCCAAGCGCGACACCTCGCTCGACGAGGTCAACGGTGCGCTGCGGGCGGCGGCAGAGAGC
>DATLMM010000038.1:0-2478 GCA_035537335.1 Sphingomicrobium sp.
GGTGCCTTCAGCCGCATCGCGCTCGCGAGCGCCACGGCAGCCTCGGCATTGTGGCCGCCGTCGAGCCAGGCATCGCGCTCTTGCACCAGCGGCCCGGCCGACAACTTCTGCAATCGTGCCGGCCACTCGACCCCGACCATCGCCGCGCCAAGTGCACGCTCCCTAACATCCAGCTGATCCTGGTGCCGAAGCATGGCGACCGCCAGTCCAGCATTCAGCGCCTGATGCGCTCCCGGAAGACACGGCAGTGGGAGCAGCAGCTCGCCCTTGGAATCCCGATAGTGGATCGCGTGCCGTTCGGCTGACACGTGCCAGAGCGAATTGCGCGGGAACCAAGGCGCGCCCACCTCCGCCGCGATCTGCTTCACTCGGTTGGACGCCGCCGGATCATAGTGCTGCGTGATTAGCGGCACTCCGCGTTTGGCAATGCCAGCCTTCTCTCCGGCGATCTGCGCCAGGGTCGGTCCAAGCCACTGCTGGTGATCAAGCCCGAGCGAGGCGATGCCGGTCACCAGTGGGCGTTCCACCACATTGGTAGCGTCAAGCCGCCCGCCCATTCCGACCTCCAGGACCAATGCATCGGCCGGAGTTCGGACAAAGGCCATGAATGCCACTGCAGCCGTCGCCTCGAAGAAACTCGGCGCGATCCGGTCGCTTACGTCCAGCACTTCGCGCAACAGCTCGGCGAGCTGGTCATCGTCGATCAGCTTCCCGGCGAGCCGGATACGCTCGTTGAACCGAATGAGGTGCGGAGAGGTGAACACATGGACCCGGTGCCCTGCCGACTCCAGCGCGGCACGAAGGAAGGCGCAGGTCGAGCCCTTGCCATTGGTTCCAGCGACATGGAAGACCGGCGGCAGCTCATCTTGCGGCCGGCCCAGCCGCTCCAGCAATGCGATGATCCGTTCCAGCCCCAACCGGTCACCGCCGGGGCTTAGCCGCGCCAGCCGGTCGAGCTGTTCCTGGACGCCCGGATGGTCCGAGCGCGCCCCATCCGCCATCAGGCGGCCGCCTGCTCCGGTGTCAGGTAATCGATCAGCCGCGCCAAAGTCGGCCGCAGCTCTGAACGATGAGTAACCATGTCGATCATGCCGTGCTCCAGCAGATACTCGGCCCGTTGAAACCCCTCCGGCAACTTTTCACGGATGGTCTGTTCAATCACCCGCTGGCCGGCAAAACCAATCAGTGCGCCTGGCTCGGCCAGCTGGACGTCGCCCAGCATGGCGTACGAGGCGGTTACTCCGCCGGTGGTCGGGTCAGTCAGCACGACAATGTAGGGCAGCCCGGCTTCGCGCAATTGGGCAAGCGCAACGGTGGTGCGCGGCATTTGCATCAGGCTCAAGATGCCCTCCTGCATGCGCGCTCCGCCGGCCGCGGTGAACATGATGAACGGAGCGCGTGCGCCGATCGCGGCTTGCACTCCGGCGACGAACGCCGAGCCTACTGCCACCCCCATCGAACCGCCCATGAATGCAAAGTCCTGCACCCCTACCACAGCCGGACGGCCTTCGATCCGGCCCTTGGCATTCAGCATGGCGTCACGTTCCTCGGTGGCGGAACGTGCGGACTTGAGCCGATCGACGTATTTCTTCGTGTCGCGAAACTTCAGTGGGTCCTCGCGCACTTCAGGCGACTTCAGCAGCTCATACTCGCTGCCATCGAACATCAGAGCGAAACGCTGCCGGGCGCGGATGCGGTCGTGGTGATCGCAGCGCGGGCAGACGAACTGGTTCTCTTCCCACTCCTTGGAGAAGATCATCGTCTCGCACTTTTTGCATTTGTGCCAGAGGTTGTCGGCAACCTGTCGCTTCGGAAGAAACGGGATGCCGTTGCGGACTCGGCTCAGCCAGTTCATCGATGATTGTCTCGCCTGCTAGAAGGTCGCCCGCCTAGCGCTGCTCGGCCCTAGAGGGAAGCAGCGATGGCTTCGGCTGCGCCCGCGGGTTGCGACGCGCCGGTGATTGGCCGGCCAATGACCAGCATCGAGGCTCCCGCCGCCAGCGCTTCCGCTGGAGTCATCACCCGCTTCTGGTCGCCGACATCGTCGCCCGCCGGACGGATGCCGGGAACAACGAAACAACCGCCAGCCCAGTCCGCTCGCGCCCCCGCCACCTCGCTGCCAGAACAGACGATCCCGTCGCAGCCACTTGCTCGCGCCAAGTCGGCCAGGCGCCGGACCTGTTCGGCCGGGGTTCCCGCAACCCCGGCCTCGGCAAGATCAGCCGCATCAAGGCTGGTGAGAACGGTTACGGCCACGATCTTGCAGCCGGACGGCGCCGCGTCCTTTGCGGCCAACAGCATCGCTCGGCCGCCGCCAGCGTGAACGGTCAGAACTGCCGGCCTGAGAGGGCCAAGCGCCGCCACTGCCTTGGCCACCGTATTCGGGATGTCGTGCAGCTTGAGATCGAGGAAGATGGGCAGCCCGAGTTCCGCCAGCGCCTGCACCCCCGCCGGCCCATTGCCGGCAAAGAACTCCAG
>DATLMM010000039.1:0-3995 GCA_035537335.1 Sphingomicrobium sp.
TGGACGGCAGACGCTGATTCCTTCGGCCCGTCCGGGCATGGCGCTGTGGCGAGAAAAGCTATTCGCCTGGATGATGCAGAACTCGGAGTCAGCGATGCTGTTCTTCAAGCTGCCGTCAAACCGCGTTGTCGAGCTCGGCAGCCAGGTGGAGATTTGAGATGCTCCGGCTGACATTTTGCGCGGCGCTGATGGGCGTAAGCACAACGGCTCATGCTGCAGACGAGCAGCAATCGCCGTCCATCGATCTGAGCGGCACGGCGATGGTCGCCTCCGACTACCGTTTTCGCGGGATCTCGCTTTCCGATGGCCGACCGGCGTTGCAGGGCAGCCTGACAGCCACGTACCGCTCAGGCCTATACGCTACGGCATGGGCATCAAACATCGACGGTCTCGGAGAGTTGGGCGGTTCTAACCTCGAGGTTGATCTCGGCGCCGGCTACAAATTCTCTCGCGGCTCCACCACGTACGATGCCGGCTTGCTCTACTATGCATATCCGGGGTCGTCTGGCGGCGACTTCGAGTTTTTCGAGCCTTATGCCAGCGTTTCGCACCAAAGCGGGCGCACGACCGGCAGATTGAGCATGGCGATCGCTCCCGCGCAGTCGGCCATTGGCAACCGTTCGAACATTTATGTCGCGGCCGATGTTAGCTACGTACTGGAAGTTGCTCCAGTCACCCTCAGAACTCATATCGGTCGATCGGACGGCAAGACTACGCTCAGCCCTGGAGGCGGCTACACCGACTGGTCACTGGGTGCTGAGACCCAGTGGCGGAAAGTAGTTCTAGGGCTTAGTTTGGCTGGAACCAGCATCAGCAGGACGGACGCTCGCGCCGTGGGTGCTCGGCCCAGGGATGTCGAGCCATCGGTTGTTGCAACCGCTTCCCTTGCGTTCTGATGTTCTCGAACGCTTCCAAGTCGCAGGTTGCGAACGTCTCGAGGGCCGAAGCCTCGTGCCCCTGATTACAACGATGTTTGTCGGGTTCGGCCCCAGCGCCCAGGCAGCCGCCCGTTCACTGCTGCTTGGCGGGCAATCGGCCTCAACGATCTGCGTGTTGGCAGTGCGCGAGGAGAGATCCCAGGCTGAAGCATGCGGGTTGAAAGCGCGATCTCTGGATGGATCAAATTTGCCTTACCCGCCTGGCTTGCGTTACGTGCTAGTCGATCTCGGGGACAGCGAACGTACCCTAGCAACAGTCACGCGAATGCGTCCACTTGCTGCTAGAGCCGACATTATCGTTGCGGTACCTGAGCCTACTCTTAGCAGGCAAATCCTTGCTGCAGGAGCAACACGGGTCGTCTGCGTCGCCACCTTGGCCGGCAAGGCTCTAGCGGCAAGTGTCGCTCACTCGTGAGCAAACTCAATTGTGGCTGACGTCCCCGATTGCCTTTCCATGCAGCAGCTTCGCCGCGTCGATGCCTTTGTCTTCGCGTCCGGTGACGATCACGACATTGTCGCGCGCCAGGAGCGGCGCCGCCGTTTCCAGGCCGATGCCGCTGGTTCCGCCGGTGATCAGAACCGTTCTGCCGGTCAGTTCCATGTTTCCGATCCTTTCAGGTTCGCCGACGGCCGTCATCCGGCGGAGGCGGCACCGGCGATGTTGTCCAGCGCCTCGATTGCATCGTCCGGCAGCTCGAGCGCCGCCGCTGCGAGGTTCTCGTGCAAGTGCGCGACGGAAGAGGTGCCGGGGATGAGCAGGATGTTGGGCGAGCGCTGCAACAGCCACGCCAGCGCCACCTGCATCGGGGTCGCCTGCAACCCGGCCGCGACCTCGGACAAGGTCGCCGACTGAAGTGGGCTGAAGCCGCCCAGCGGGAAGAACGGCACATAGGCGATACCTTCGCCGGCAAGCGCGTCGATCAGCGCGTCATCTCCACGGTGTGCGAGATTGTACTGGTTCTGCACACAGACGATCTCGGCGATTTCCCGCCCTTCAGCGACCTGCATGGCTGTCACGTTGCTGAGGCCGATATGGCGCACCAGCCCTTGCCGCTGGAGATCGGCGAGCGCCTCGAGCGGAGCGGCGATCGAGCCTTCGGCCGGGCCGTGCATGTCGAACATGATGCGAAGGTTGACGACGTCGATCGCCTGCAGCCCGAGGTTGCGCAGATTGTCGTCAACAGCCCGAGCCAGTTCGTCCGCGCCATAGGCTGGCAGCCACGACCCATCGTCTCCCCGGCGCGCGCCGATCTTCGTGACGATCACCAGATCGTTTGGATAGGGCGCCAGCGCCTCGCGAATGAGCTGGTTAGTGACGCCGGGTCCGTAATAGTCGCTGGTGTCGATGTGGTCGACGCCGGCCGCCAACGCCTCGCGAAGCACGGCGAGAGCAGCGTTCCTGTCGCGGGGCGGACCGAACACGCCGGGGCCGGCAAGCTGCATCGCCCCATAACCGAGACGCCTCACGGTACGGCTGCCCAAATCGAAAGTACCGGCCTGATGGATCGTTAGCATTTCGCGTCTCCTATGGTGGTCACGATCTAGGAGTTGGCCATTGCGATGATAATCCGGCATGATCCGCACGGGCTGTACGAGAGCGCGAACAATGAAGGCTGACCTGGGCGACCTGAACGCGTTCCTTGCAGTCGCGCAGGCACGCGGTTTTCGCGACGCGGCGCGCGCACACGGAACCAGCGCCTCG
Source organism: Sphingomicrobium sp. (assembly GCA_035537335.1). Classification (GTDB taxonomy): domain Bacteria; phylum Pseudomonadota; class Alphaproteobacteria; order Sphingomonadales; family Sphingomonadaceae; genus Sphingomicrobium. Next base: position 2,641 of record DATLMM010000039.1, read on the forward strand.
ACATTGAGCGAAGCGGTGCGCCGTCTTGAAGTGAAGTTAGGGGTTCGTCTGCTTCACCGCACCACCCGCAGCGTAACTCCGACGGAAGCGGGCGCGCGGGTACTCGAGCGGCTTGCCCCGGCACTTGGCGAAGTCGAAGCGGCACTCGACGTCGCAAACGGCTTCCGCGACCGACCCGCGGGTAAGCTTCGCCTCAACATTCCGGTCAGCGCCGCACGGCTCGTGCTTCCCGCCATCCTGCCGGGCTTCCTCGCCGTTTATCCAGAGATCCAGATGGAGATCGTGGCGGATGACAGCTTCGTCGACGTGCTGGCGGCGGGCTGCGACGCGGGCATTCGATATGACGAGCGGCTCGAGCAGGACATGATTGCGGTTCCGATCGGACCGCGCCTGCAAAGATTCGCGGCCGCCGCGTCGCCCGCCTATCTCGAAAGGCACGGGCAGCCGGAGCATCCTCGCGATCTCCTCGCCCATGCCTGCCTGCTAGGCCGCTTTGCCAGCGGGGCGCTGACGAGCCCTTGGGAGTTCGAGCGCGCCGGCGAAGTCGTGCGTATCGAGCCGCAGGGTCCGCTGGTGGTCAGCGTCGGCGGCGCTACCGACCTGGTCGTGGACGCCGCCCTTGCCGGAGTCGGCATCATCCAGCTGTTCGAAGACTGGCTGCGCCCGCACCTCGAAAGCGGCGCGCTCACGCCGGTGCTTCAGGACTGGTGGCAGCCATTCTCAGGCCCGTTTCTCTACTACTCCGGACGCCGGCTCGTTCCGCCGCCGCTGCGCGCCTTTCTCGACTTCATTAAGAACAAGGATGCGTAGCAACGTCGCGCGTCATGGCATGATCGCGCCTTCCTTTGGATCGAAGCGGCGGGTGCCGAAAGGGAGGGCCTATCGTGAGATCATGCAGTGCGTCTGGTCTCGCCGATTGTCCGAAGCTTGCATGGCAAGCGGTGACGGAAGCGCCCATGCATCTGCTTAGCTCAACAAGGTCCGCTTATGAATTAGTGTGAAGGCAGCCGGAGCGACCGAAATGGGCGCTTAGCAGCCAGCCCGCACCCATGCGCCGAATGTCCGCAATGGGTCGAAAGCGGACTCTCGCGACTTTGAAGTCGCTGTGCCAATCTGCATTCCACTGCTGAAGAGAAGGCATGTGGCTATGATTTCTTTGCTCAGCATGAAGACGAAGATCATGACGTCGCGGGTGGTGGAAACTCGCGAATGGTATTGCGATCTAATCGGGCTGGTGGTGCTGGAGGAGTGGGACGATCCCGATGACTGCGGCTGCATCCTGGGGTTCCGCTGCACCTCTGGCGAAGCACAACTTGAGGTTCATCGCCGTCGGGGAGAGTACGATTACTCGGGGA
>DATLMM010000040.1:0-6795 GCA_035537335.1 Sphingomicrobium sp.
CTTGAAGCCAATGGCCGCGGCGGCGACCTGCTGACGGCGGGCGGCACCGCCGGCTCGGGCACCGGTGGCACTATCGTCATCGACAACAACGGCACTGCCGGATCGATCAAGGTCACCAAGGATGTTCTGGCAGAGGCGCGAGGCGTGGGGGGCGACGCTGCTCACTGCCGCGATTGTTCTGGCAGGGGGGGAGATGGGACCGGCGGCACGGTCCTGATCTCCGGCGGCAGCGGCGCTGGGCACCGGACCGCCCTCGACGACTTGCGCGTGGATGTGATGGGCCGCGGCGGCGCGACGGGGTCGGGACTTGCCGGAGCGGGCACTGGCGGCGCCGTGACTTTCAGTGCCGTTGGCTCGACCCTGTCGTTCGACGAGCCGAGTATCTTTGCCAATGGCGTCGGCGGCTCCGTCTTGTCCGGCGAAGGCACCGGCAGCAGCGGAACGGGAGGCAGCGTCAGCTTCCTCGCGACCGGTGGAACGATTGCAGGCGACAGCTACTTCATCGAGGCAAATGGCACCGGGAGCAGCAGCTCCGACGGTGCTGCTGGCGGCGATGGGGTCGGCGGCGATGTCCGGCTGCAAGCCGAGGCTGGACAGTTTGGCCTCGCTGGTTTCCTCCGCGTGGCGGCGAAAGGCTATGGCGGAGCAGCCATGCTCGGTGGCCAGGACGGTAGCGGCAGCGGTGGCTCCATCGCGATCGATGCCTTTGGCAACTCCACGCTGAGCGTCAGGAAACTCGTCGAACTGGAGGCGGACGGTCTTCCGGCGACCGGGCGCGACGGGTGCCTCGGCTGCAGCGGCGCGGGCGGTAGCGGCGGCGGCGGAAGCGTGACCATCGGCGAAAGAGCCGGCGGGGAGAACTCGATCCTGTTCTCGCGCGGCCTGCAGATCTCGGCTTCCGGCACTGGGTCGGTCGGGAGCAGCGGCAGCGGCGGAATCGGCGAAGGCGGCACCGTGGCGGTCACCGCGCAGGCTGGCACGGCGCTCAAGATCAACGACAATCTGGCGATCACGGTGACCGGGCGTGGCGGCGGTCAGGACAATCGCGGAATGGCGGGAGGGGGCCTCGGCGGAGAGGCTGTGGTCGGCGCTCGAGGGGGATCCCTTCACGTCCTCGGCAACCTGGCCGTCACCGCGAACGGTCAGGGCGGTGGCGCCCAAGGCGGTACCGGCGGCGATGGGATCGGCGGCCGAGCAACCATTGCGGCGGTTGAAAGCGGCACCGATGGCGGCCGAGTTCAACTGAACACGGCCAGCTTGTCGGCGAACGGGACGGGGGGGAGCGCTGGCCTGACGAACGGCGCTGGCGGCTCGGCCGTTGGTGGCTCGGCAAGCCTGGAGGTGCGCGGCTCCCTGTTGCAGGTGACCGACAACGCGAGCTTGCAGGCGAACGCCCGCGGTGGGCAAGGCGGTGGTGGAGCCCTCGGCGGCGACGCACAACTCGCTTCTGGCGGAGCGGTGAGCCTGCTCGTCACCGATGGGGTCGACGGCACCCGCGGGCAGCTCAGGGGCGGCAGCGTAATCGCGACTGCCGGCGCGATTGGGGGCAATGGCGGGAGCGCCTTGGCTGGGGGCGGCAATGGCCTCGTCATCGTGAACTCCGATGTGGAGCTGGCATCGCTTACCTTCGCCATCGACGCAGCCGAACCAGCCCCGCAAGCGAACCCCGACCTCATCTCGGTCACAGGCGGGACTTACACCGGCGGCAATCTGGCATTTGTAACATCCGGCGACCTGTCGCTGCTGGTCGGCGCGGGCGGGATCGAGGTGGATCGCCTGACCTTGGCCGCCGATAATTTCGTGCAACCTCCGAACGCCCCGTCCCAATCGAATGGCTTCGTGAAGGCTGGAACCGCCGACATCGCCACCGGTCAGGACTTCAAGACGGACGCGAACCTGCAAGTCGGCAGCGACTTCAGCCTGGTCGCGCCGGGTTCGATCACGATCGGCGGTCTGACGAGTGCCGGCTCGATCCAGCTTACGGCTCTAACCGGTTCCATCAAGCTCGGTGAGGTCGCGACGGCGCCGAACGGTGCAAACACCACCGTTGTTCGTGCCGGCGGTCTCGCCCGCTTCGATGGAGCAGTTACCAGTGGACTCATCGACATCACCTCGGCCGATCTTCAGCTCGGCTCGGACGGCAGCCTGACCAGCAGCGGATTGCTGCAGCTGACTTCCACCAACGCCGCCGGCATGACGGTCGGGGACGGAGTGGGCGGCGGCTACGCCCTGAGCAATGCGGAGTTCGCCAAACTTCGCGGCGACAACATCCTGATCTCCGCCCGTGCCGACAGTTCCGCCGCTCAGGACATGGTGCTTGGACGACTGGACGTCTCCGGCAGTCAGATCGGACCCCAGGGCACCCTGGCCTTCGTCGCGCGAGGAGCAGGCAGCGGCAGAATCCTGATCGGGGGCAATGTCGCAGCGACCGGCTTCGGCCTTGGACAGGCACTGGCCTTCTCCACCGACTCCTTCCAGCTCAACGCTGCCACAGGCTCGGTCGGCATCACCGGCGCGGGCCCAGCGCTTTCAGGATCGCTGGAGATCGAAGCAGGGCAGGTCCATGTCGCCGAATCTGCGATCCTCGACAAGCTGGCCGCCAACCCGTTTTACGAGGGCCGTGAGGCTGACCTCAACAAGGCCGCCGCCGTCCAGCGTCCAGAGGGCGTGCTGCGAGCTGCCGACCTCACCATCTCCGGCGCAAGTCAGGTGCTGATCCAGAACACCGGCTCGCTCGCGCTTCCGGCAGGCATCCTGGTGGCTGACGGCAACATCATCGCCGCGGGCACAACCGGCGGCGGACAAACCTCGCCCGGCGGGCCGATCGAGCTCATCATCAACGGTCAGATCGCCGGAGAGAACGGAACGATCAGCGGCCCGGCAGTTTGGGAGACGCTGGTCGGGGAGCTCGCGTTCGATCCGACTCGCTTCACGCCGGGCAGCAGCGTCAATGGTTGCCTGCTGACGGCAGCAAGCTGCGGCCTCGCACCACCCCGGCCGGAGCCGCCTCGGTTTGAGACGGAGCCGCCGCTTGTCGACAAGCTGTTCACCAAGGAAGAGAGCGTTTGCACGGGTACATCGCCGGACCAGCTGGTGGCCGATTGCGGGCTGCAGGCCGAACGGCTGATCGAGGAACCGGTCACCGGCGCGGGCAATCCTGCGTTGATGGGCGAGGTCGGGGGTGGCCGATGACCGCCAGCAGAACCGGCCGTGTGATGGCCTCAGCACTCCTGGCTGCGACCTCGCTTGGCGCGACGTCCGCGCTAGCGAGGGAACCTGCCTTATCGACCCGCAACAGTTTCCGGATCGGCACAGAAGGCGTCCTATGCAGCGCCCAGTTCAAGTCGACCGATCCTCGAACAAGTGGCATGTTCGATCGCGCCTACGGCCTGACCTGCCGGGATGCGGCCGCACCGATCGGCTCGTTGCTGGCGCTGCGCAGCCGGATCGATCTTGACCAGCCTACGGGGGAACAGGCCTGTGGGGCCGAAACGGCGGAATTGATCGTCGGCATCGGTCCGGTCCGCAGCGTGTCCTGCCGCGATGACGCCAAGAAGCTCGATTACCGGCGCTATGCCATACGCCGGGGCAGCACGGATTACCTGGTCGAGGGACTGGCCGGCTACGACAGCGTGCTGCGGCTGGCACTTGCTTCCATTGTGCTCGACCGGGTCCAGCCGGGAACGGTCAAGGTCGCCACCACCATGGTCAGCGATCCGGCGGCCTTTGCCCGGATCCAGGCCGGCGCGCTGCAATCTTCGGGCGTCCGCACCGAAGGCTATCTTCGCAACAATGGCGGAGCATTTGCCGAATCGTCCGAGTTCTTCAGCTCCCTTGCCCAGCGCGGGCGGGAGGACCCGATTTCCGTTGCCGAAGCGCTGGTCAACCAGGGCCTGCAGCAGTCCAACCTCGGCAATCACGCTGCGGCCGTCTCGTTGTTCGACCGGGCTGCGGTTCGGATCAGCCCCAACGATGCGTTCCTCCGTCGTCTTCTCCGCAACTATCGCGCCACGGCCGAGCTCAACCGCCACAATCCGGAGCTGGGGCTGCAGCACCTGGCGGTCGCCGTTCCCGAGATCGAGAAAGTCAGTGAGCGCGATGCTTTGCGGACCGGCCTGATCAACGAGCCGATCTCGATTGAGCTCAACAGCGAAGGTGACGAGGCACGTCAGCTGCGCGCGATGGACAGCGAGTTGACCCCAGGGGAGCGGGCCGAGATCCTCGATGCCCAGGCGCAGGCTCTGGCCGGCTCCGCCTACCGCCAGCAGAAGAAGCTGGAGCAGGCGTCGGCTGCACTCGCCAGCGCCGCTTCGCGGATTGCCGCGGTTCGGAGTGGACGCGTCGTGTCGGCTGGCTGGTTGCTGGCCGACATCGCCATGGAGCAGGCACTGATCGCCGAAGCGCGTGGCGATCGTGCTGGTGCGACGGCCGCCTTTGATCGGGCGATCGCTGGTCTCGGCAAGCTTTACCCGCAATCGCCCGCTCTGCTGTCAGCGCGGGCGCGCAAGGCAGGGCTGCTGGTCAGGATGGGCGACAGAGACGGGGGGGCCAGGCTGTTTGCCCAGGTGGTCAGCGATAGCGCCGAAGTGCCGGACGGGGGCGCTACCTTGCGCGGCTTGCTCGGACCTTACTTCTCGCTCCTTGCCGAGCGTGGCGGGCGCGAAGCCGCGGCTGCCATGTTTGTCGCGGCCCAAGCGCGTCAACGCCCCGGCGTTGCGCAGACCCAAGCCGTCCTGGCACGGCAGTTCTCCCAAGGCAGCGATGAAGCCTCGGCGCTGTTCCGCCTGTCCGTCTCCCGCAGTCGCGAGATTGCCCGCGCCGAACTGGAAGCAGCCGAACTCCGCGCGAAGTCCGAGCCCACCAGCGAGGAACGTGAGCGCTTGGCGGCCGCCGAGAGCAACCTCCTCGCCATGCGGCTTGACCAGACCGGGTTGCAGTCCCGCCTGTCCGCCTACCCCCGCTATCTGGCGCTAAGCCGGGCTGAGGTGCAGCTGTCGGAACTGCAGGGTAAGTTGCGGCCGGGCGAGGCCTATTGGCAGCTCGCCGATACGCCGGCAGGAGTGTTCGCGCTCTTCGCAACAGCAAGCATGGCCCGGGTCTATCGCACGGGCCTGACCAGCGCGACGTTGGCCGAAGCGGTCGGGGCGGTCCGAGGCTCGATCGCGCGGGTAATCGAAGGCGAAGTGGTCACCGACCCCTACGACATCGCCCGCGCCCATGACTTGTTTTCCGCTCTGATGGGACCGATTGCCGGCGAACTACCTGGCGTTCGTCACTTGATCGTCGAGCCCGATGGGGCGCTGCTGCAGCTTCCCCTCTCAGCCTTGGTGACTGATGCGGCCAGCGTCCAACGCTACAAAAGCGCGCAAGCCATGGCCGGTGCGGATGAGTTTGATTTCCGCGGAACTGCCTGGCTTGGGCTCAATCGGCAGATTTCGACTGCTGTTGGGCCAAGAAGCTTTCTTGATGTCCGGGCAGTGCCCGCCTCACAGGCGCCCCGAGTGTATCTGGGAATGGGCGGCAATGCCGTTCCCTCCGGGCGGCCGGTGGCAGCGGTTGCTGACAGCTGCGACTGGCCGCTTGCCGCCTGGCAGGCGCCGATTGCGACCGACGAACTCACGCGAGCCGAACAGCTGTTCGGGCAAGAGCGATCGGAGTTGGTTACAGGAGCCGAATTCTCGGACACCGCCCTGCTGTCGGGTCAAATGCTGGGCAACTACCGGATAGTTCATTTCGCGACCCATGGCTTGGTGACAGCGCCACGGCCCGAGTGCCCACCTCGGCCCGCCTTGCTGACCTCCTTCGGGCCCGGCGCATCCGATGGCCTGCTCAGCTTCCGGGAGATCTTCGACCTGAGGCTGGATGCGGACGTGGTGATCCTCTCAGCCTGCGACACCGCCGGTCTTGCGAGTATCGGTGCTAGCCGAGAGGCCGGCCTAACCTCCGGCGGAAACTACGCCCTCGACGGTCTTGTCAGGGCCTTCGTAGGCGCAGGAGCCCGGTCGGTCGTCGCTAGCCACTGGCCGATACCGGATGACTACGGCGCCACTCGCCGGCTCATGAGCGGATTGTTGGGGAGCGCTGCGGGAACTCCGCTGGCCGGGGCACTGGCCTCCGCCCAGCGCGACCTGATGAACGATCGGGAAACGTCGCACCCGTTCTATTGGGCGGCGTTCATCATCCTTGGCGACGGTGCTCGGCCGCTGCTTGCCAAGGACCCTGCCGGCAGCGCCGCTATTCCGGGTGGCTGAAAACATGATTGACGAAGCCGCCTCGCCTATACGGACATTCAGGCCAAGTCTCCGGCGTTCACCTATGCGAGCACAGCCACATAGGAGGAACGGGCAATATCTTCGGACCAGAGTAAGCATGCTGCTTCTCAGACCTGCCGGTCAGCAAACCACCAATCGGACGTCACTCGGGTGTCCGCTTTCCACCCATTGCAGAAAGTCCCAACTGGCTATTACAAGTCACTATGGACGTTCAGGGAAGCTGCCACTGCGGCAAGGTTCGTATCGAGCTACCAAGCAAGCCTGAGTGGGTCTCGGACTGCAATTGCTCGCTCTGTCGAAGGCTGGCATGGCGCGTCGCTTATTATCCGCCGGATCAGGTGCGCATTTCAGGTGAGACCAACGCCTACGTCTGGGGCGATAGAATGATCGGTATCCACCATTGTCCAAACTGCGGCTGCGGCACCCACTGGTCAACCCTCGGTGAAGACTTCGGCAAGATGGGCATTAATGCTCGCTTGCTCGATGACTTCGACGAAGGGGCCATTGAAGTGAGAAAGTTCGA
>DATLMM010000041.1:0-15530 GCA_035537335.1 Sphingomicrobium sp.
GACCCCGGGGCTGAGCCAAGTCTACACCCTGTTCGACATCTCCACGCCGCGAGTATTCGCCGACATCGACCGGAGCAAGGCGGACATGCTGGGTGTCCCGCCCGAGCGCGTCTTCGAGGCGTTGCAGGTCTATCTCGGCTCTGCCTTCGTCAACGACTTCAACCTGCTCGGCAGGACTTACCGGGTGACCGCCCAGGCCGATGCCCCGTTCCGGGCGACGCAGGCCGACATTGCCAATCTCCGGGCCCGCTCCAACTCGGGTGCCATGGTGCCGGTCGGGTCGGTCACGACGTTCGAGGACCGCAGCGGACCCTACCGAGTATCGCGCTACAATGGCTTCCCGGCAGTCGAGATCGACGGCGACACCGCACCCGGCTTCTCGTCCGGCCAGTCGCTCCAATCCATGGAGAAGCTCGCGGCCGAAAGCCTGCCCGCGGGATATAGTTCGGAGTGGACGGGCATCGCCTACCAGCAAAAGGCCGCGGGCAACACGGCCGCGCTGGTGTTCGGCCTGGCGGTGCTATTCGTGTTCCTGGTGCTCGCCGCGCAATTCGAGAGCCTAGTGCTGCCGCTGGCGATCATCCTGATCGTGCCGATGTGCCTTCTCGCCGCCATGGTCGGGGTGAACCTGCGGGGCATGGACAATAACGTCCTGACCCAGATCGGGCTGATCGTGCTGGTCGCGCTGGCTGCCAAGAACGCCATCCTGATCGTCGAGTTCGCCCGCCAGGACGAGGATGCCGGCATGTCGCCGGCCGAGGCCGCCGTGCGCGCCGCGCGCGACCGGTTGCGGCCGATCCTGATGACCAGCTTCGCGTTCATCCTGGGAACCTTGCCGTTGCTGATCGCGACGGGCGCAGGCGCCGAGCTGCGCCAGGCGCTCGGCACGGCCGTGTTCTTCGGGATGATCGGGGTGACGGCATTCGGCCTGATCTTCACCCCGACCTTCTACGTCGTGTGCCGCACCCTGGCCGACCGCATCGCCAACCGCCGCCGACGTGGCCACGACGATGCCGCGCCCGGGCTCGTTCCCGCCGAATAAGGATCAAGCGCATGCTCAAGCGATCTTTGGTTTCCGCAGTGTCGGCGCTCGCCCTCGCGGCCTGCGCAAGCGGACCGGACTATCGGGCGAGTCCGGTTACGGTCTCCGCGTCCGGGCCTTTCATGTCCGCCGCCGGTCCGGCCGTGGCGAGCACGGCTCCCACCGACGACTGGTGGCGCTTGTACCAGGACCCGGTGCTCGACGGCCTGATCGCCGACGCGCTTGCCGCGAACACCGACATCCGGGTCGCGGTCGCGCGGCTGGCCCAGGCCCGGGCGCTGCTGCGCGAAAGCCGCGGCGCGCGCGAACCGCAGGTCGGGCTGGGCGGAAGCGGCCAGTATGGCAGCCTTCCCGGGCCCGCCATCCCGGGCGAGGGCCGCACGGATCTCCAGGTCGATGTCGGCCTGGACGTCGCCTACGAGGCCGACCTGTTCGGCCGCATCTCGCGCGACGTCGAGGCGGCGCGTGGGGATGTCGGCGCCGCAGCGGCGGACTCGGACGCCGCTCGCGTGGCAATCGTCGGTGAGACCGCCCGGGCCTATGCCGATGCCGCCTCCTTTGCCGAGCGCATCGCGGTGGCCGAACGGATCGTCGCTTTGCTGAACCGGTCGCTGACCCTGACCGAACGCCGCTATCAGGTGGGGCTCGCCAACCGCCTCGACACCGCGCGGATCGCGACCCTGCGCGATCAGCGGCTGGCCGAAATTCCTTTGCTGGCGGCCGAGCGCCAGGCGGCCTTGTTCCGGTTAGCCACGCTGACCGGCCGAACGCCGCGCGAGTTGCCGGCGCAGGCCGCGTCCCGAACGGCGTCGCTACGCCTGAAGCGCTCCATACCCGTTGGCAATGGCGCAACGCTACTGGTGCGCCGCCCGGACGTGCGTGCTGCCGAACGGCGCCTGGCCGCCGCCACCGCACGCATCGGCGTCGCCACCGCCGAGCTCTACCCGCGGATTAGTTTCGGCGGTTCGGTCGGCTCCAGCGGCGCGGGACTTGGCAGCCTCCTCAATCCGGTGAGCTGGCTGGCGGGACCGCTGATCAATTGGACAGCCAACCGCAGCGCGGCGCGAGCCCGCGTTGCCGGCGCCCAGGCCAATACGCAGGCTGCGTTGGCCACCTTCGACGGGACGATCCTCCAGGCGCTGGAGGAGACCGAGACCGCCTTGTCGGCCTACCGCAACGCGCTCAACCGGCGCGCGGCGCTGCTGTCCGCCCGCGACGGCGCCGAAGCCGCGGCCCGGATCACCCGCGCGCGGGAGCGCGAAGGCGACATCACCTCCCTTGAGCTACTCGACGCCGAGCGCACCGCGGCCGACACCCAAGCGGCGCTGGCCGAGGCGGATGCCCGCATCATCGAAGCGCAGATCGACCTGTTCCGCTCGCTCGGCGGCGGATGGAACAGCTGACGTCAGGACTGCTCCTGCGGTAAAAATCATCTACGGCAAGGCTCAGCCCGAACGATATGCGCTTCGCTAACCTGAACAAGTGGGCTCACGCGCCGGGGCGATCGCCGGTGTTCTACAAAGTTTCTCCGCAGCATCGTTACGCCTTGTGAGGCGATTTAGGCGGGCCAGGCGGCATTAGCTGGTTGCCGAAGCAAAAACCCGACGCAGAGCCGTACATGCGCAGTTCGTTATCGGTGAAGTCGACCGTGCCCGCGCGCGACACCGATCGATCGAGTACGCCGACAGGCTTGATGGTTCTCGTCAGATTACTCGCGAACAGGCCGACGTCGATCGGCATTCTGCCAACACCGCGCAGATCGGCATTGGCGTTGGGCAAGCCGTAGGTCGGCACAAAATGGTAAGCGGCGTTGGTCGGCGCCGTCGGAACTGCGGCCGCCTTGCGCCGCTGCTCACTTGGCTTGCTACCGAAGAGCAGGCGCAGGCAACCACCCACTTCACCTGCGACAGCCTTGTTGCACTTGGCGGGCTGCCCACCACGACGGTCGCTGCGGCCACGTGGCTGCAAGGCACTGATCAGAAATGAGAAAATGGTGGGCGTGGCAAGGATTGAACTTGCGACCCCTGCGATGTCAACACACGTGCTTGCCAGCAAAAGTGCAGAAAACCGGCACTTCTTACCTTTCAACGTCGTGAACAGTTGGCGAACAAACCGGCTTTGTGGCGCAGTTACACTGGACTTTCACCGGACTAGTGGGAGACCAAGGAAGCGCGGCCGCGCCTGACGCGCAAGTAAGAAGAACCAAGGCTTGATGTGTGAGCAGTGAGCTTCCCATCAGACGAAATCGGAAGGGAGCTCGGGTCGGTCATGAGGCCGACCCTCACCCATCCGTCCGCTTTGCGCCCAATACAGACGTTGCGGCCAGCTACGCCCACGCCCGTAAGCGGACGCCCGGGTCAAGCAGTACAAGAACAAGGTCTAGGGCAGATCGGCGAGCATGGAGTTCCAACGTGGGATTGGATGACCCGCGCTCGACACTCAGGCGTCCTGCGCTCCAGCGCAGAGTGCAGTCCAGTTCTCAAACTTTCCGGGTTGGGAACGTGGATCGGTCTGGTGAGCATCACCAAAAATGAAAAAGGTCAGCGGATCGCCGTGAGCGGCGAATTGCTGAGGTCGGATTGGGGCTGAGGCGCCATCCTCGCTGCTGACGGAGCCACAGTAGGTCAATTGGCCATCAGCCTCCCGTCCGGTCCACACAGTCGCCTTGAGCGGCACGTCATCTCGCAAGCTCAAGCCCTGCCGGGCGCGTTCGATGGCAGCTTTCTCAACCTCTCGGGTCGATACGCCTTCGCTTCCGCAGGCGCCAAGGCTGAAACAACTAGCCAAGCTGAGGATGGTTAATCCGGTACGCACGATCTTTTCTCCTGTGATTGGTTAAAGGCGCGGCGATACCTGCGACTTATGATCTCCGATCCTCACTTAGGGCGCCTGGTCCAGCCACCCTGCGCAGCAGCGCGGCGGCTGCCAGTGCGCCGGCGGTGTCCATCACAAGATCGATAATGGTGTCGCGCAGGTCACCCATGATCCCGATCGCCCACTCGAAGCCTTCCCAAGCAACCCCGATCAAGAGCCCAGTAAGCGCTGCCTTCCAGAACAGCCCGCTTAACTGAGGCTGTCGCTTAAGTACGAACCAGCCGGCGGCAGCCATGCCTGCGAAGGCGGTGAAACCATGAACCACTTCATCAAAAGGCGTCCGCTCGTGCCAGAGCCCCTGAGCATAGCCAGCCGTGTTCACGGTCGCAGCAAGGGTAAGCAGCAGACCGAAAAAGGGTGGCAGAGCGGTTTGGAACATGAGCGTGCCAACGCCGAGCAAGGCGCATACAACCCACGCAGCGGCCGTGGCCCAGTGCGTGTGCATCATTGCAACGACGCCGGCGACTGCAACCGCGAGGGCGAGGATAACGTTACCTGCAACCCAAAGCGGATGGTTCAGCCAGTCTGGCGAAGCTTGGGCGCGGTCAGGTTCCATTATGGATGCGAACAGGGCTGGCATTGCTGAGGTTCCGGTCCGGCGAACGCTACAGGAAAGCTACCGTGGCACCGTTCTCGACTGCGCCCCCTAGCTCGGCGGCATCCCAGTTCGTGAGGCGCACGCAGCCGTGGCTGGCAGTCTTCCCGATCAACCGTGGCTCGGGCGAGCCGTGGATGCCATAGCCTTCCTTGCTCAGGTCGATCCAGGTTCCGCCAACGGGATTGTTAGGACCTGCGGCGATCGTGAGTCGCTTGTCAGGTCCCCATTCGCGCCCGGACGGGTCGAAGTGATAGGTCGGCGCAGGGGCCACGGCGCGCACCGTCATGGTGCCGCTGGGAGAGGGAAAAGTATCGCTGCCGATCGTACCGGGATAGCTTGCCAGCAGCTTTCCGCTTCCATCGTAGGCCCGCACCTCTGAGGTGCTCTTGTCCACCTCAATACGCGTAACCTTGCTGCCGAGCTCGTCCTTGCCGGGGCGGACGACTTTGATGGTCTCGCCGACGACGAACTCCGCGCCAGGGTTGAGGTGCTTCAAAAAAGCCTGGCTCATGTGGTACTTTTCGGCGAGCGCTTCAGCTGCGGTTTCATAGCCCAAGTGATCCAGTGCGGCTTGCGCTTCCATCCCTGCGGGAACGTCAACGAGTTTCCCGATGTCCGCCTCGAGGATGACGTAGTCAGCTAGTAGTGGCTCTGTTGTTGATGAGCGCAGCCGTGTCAGGACTTCCGCGTCCAGCTTACCATCGACTGGGAGGCCGCTCGCCTGTTCAAACGCCCTCAACGCGCGAAGTGTGTTGCCACCCGCTTTGCCGTCGATGACGCCGGGGGAATGGCGCGCCCGATCCAGGAGGATCTGGGCTTCCAGCATTTGCGAGGCGCCTGTCTGAGCAACCCCCGGGGAAAGGGGCAAAAAGCTAAGCAGCGCGGCGGGCAGGATAAACAGTGGCAAGCGGGGCAAGAATGATCTCCCAAATAAGGCTTGCCTAATCAACGTATTGCTGCCCGGACCGTTCTGAGTTGCTCCTCGATTAAGCGCTCCCGCCGAGCCAATCCGTCTGCGCCGCGTCGATCTTCCTTATCCCGCGAGCAAGCAGGGCCTGCAGCTCTTCTGCTCGCTGGTCCACCTTCCGGCCATCGGGACCCCCCAGGGAAGCTGCCGCCTGCTCGCGGAAGAGGGTTGCCTCTTTTTGCAAGACGTTGATCTGGTCCGGAGTTCGGCAAGACGCTGCGAGCTCGCCCACGACACGGAGCCAGTGAAGCGCAGCGATGACATCGGCTGAGGCGTATTGGCGCAACCTTCCGAAGCCTCGATCCACGAAGAAGGCGAAACTGTCGGGGTCTGCAATCAAACGAGCCACGCCCGTGTCGTCTTGCCTGACGGCCTGCGGCATCTCGCGAATGGCGAACTCAGTGCCGCCAGCGCCGAGCCAATCAAGGCACGTAACCGCCGTCATCGGGTCGTTGACGCCCGGCGACAGGGCACGGGCGGCGATCTCCACCAGTTCGCTGACCAGAAACATGAGGTCATGTTCGGGCGTGCGTTTGTTACCGACCGTGAAACAGTCTTGCAGCGCTTCCGTCTGCTGGTCGCTCCAATGCCCGGGTGGAGCGATGTCGGCTAGCCCTCGGCCGTACATCACAAAGTCGCCCGGCCGGTAGCGCAGCCGGACAAGCACGTCCGCTTTCCGCGCGAGTGTCAGCAGGCCATCGTGATCGATGGACTGGATGTATCCAGTCGCCGCAGCCGGCACAGAGAAGGAGTGGAGCAGCGTTGGCACACTTCTGGCCAGACCTTCGTCATTGTTGCTGCCGATCATGGCCGGAAAGTGAGACTTGGCATCGCGCACCAGCTGCTCGCCGATGCGCGCAACCACGTTGTTGATGTGGATGCTCTGCGGTACGTGGTGAATGAAGTAGATCAGCACGCCGATCGAGCAGACAGCCAGAAGCATGGCGACGATCACCGCATACTGCGGCACGAAGTCATCCTCGCCCCCTCGGATGGTACGAAGCACCATCAGGCAGTAGAGAAAGGTCGCGATAAACGTGCCAAGCGTAATCGTGTTGCCGCGATCGCTCATGAAGTTGGTGAGCACGCGCGGCCCGTACTGGCTGGACGCGTAGGACAGGGCGACGATGGTGATGGAGAAGACCACCCCGGCGACGGTCACCATCGAGCCGGCGATGGTCGACAGCACCTCGCGGGCGCCATCCGCCCTGATCTGCTGATACCAGCTCACCCCCTTGATCCAGCTCGAGCCCAGGCGAACATCGACCCAGATCATCAGCGCCCCCAGCAGAATGGCGAGCAGCGCCATAATGCTGGGAATGAACCAGTAGCTGGAGCGGATCGCCTGAAGGCGTGCGCCGAGGCCGCCGTTCATGTCGTTGCCCGCGCTTCGTCCTGAGTAAGCTTTAGCACCGGCAGACCCGTGATCTCGAAGGTAGCCGACGCGATCCCGATGCCCTCTGCGTCGAGACGAGACAGGATTTCACGGCTCATCGCGTCCTTGATCTCCCGAGTACCATGGTCGGGCGAGAGGAAACGCACGGCGAGCTCCAGCCAATTGTCGGTCAGCCGCCAGTAGACCTTCGGCTGAATGTCGCCGATGCGGATACCGTAACGGCGCTGCAGGTCGGCGCTATGGCGCGGATCGAGCTGCTCCTGAGAGACGGCGTGGCGCTGGGCGGCTTCGAGGAGGATGGCCTCGGCGGCGGCGCGATCGTCGCCATACTTCACCGGCAGCCGGATCTCCTCCCAGACATACGGGAAGTGATAGGTGTAGTTGTAGATCGGCTCGTCGAAGATTTTGTCGTTGCTGACGGTGACGATGCGGCCGGTGAACTGCCGCGAGTGGACCCACATGGCGGGCTCGGCACCGCTAACTGGCGGCGGTTGGCCCATCTCCAAAATCTTGGTCTGCATGAAGGAGAGCGCGATCACGTCGCCGCGCACCCCGCCCATGACGATGCGGTCGCCAACGTTGAACGTCTTGCCGCGCAGGATCACGAAATAGCCGGCGATGGCGGTAATGACGCGCTGGAGCGCAAAGGCCACGCCCGCCGTGATCAGGCCGAGGGCTGTTGTGAGCCTGGTTGGGTCGTCGAACCAAATCGACACAATGCCGAGGATCAGCACCGCGCCGGCAACAAGCCCGACCGCCTGCCGAGCCCAGAAGCGAAAGCGATTGAGCCGAGCGCGCTGACCGAGCGTACCGGCGAGCAGGCGACGGCCGATCATTGCGAACAGCACCACCATCGCCACTATGACGATGGTGAGCAGCAGCTTTTTCCCGTTCTCCGGGGTGGCTCCGACCAGCGTAATGCCGAAGAGCCGTAGCGCTTCGCTCTCTTCCATTTTCGTCCCTTTGTCGGAAGAGATACGGTTCACGCACCGCTTGGTTTCCGTGGCGCAGGGAACGTCATGTGGCCAACAGACCTTCACTGCTCGAACAACTGTCGGGAGATGGTAATGGCATCGGCCGCTGAGCGCTGGAGCGTGCTGGAGAATCTGGATGATTGGCTGCGGCTCCCGATGGCATTGCTGGGCCTTGCCTGGCTGCTGATCGTCGTTGCCGAACTGCTCTGGGGTGAGAACGCCCTTCTGTCGTTGGCGAGCGCAGCAGTCTGGGTAATCTTCATCGCTGAGTTCGCGCTACGCTTGCTCCTCGCTCCGGACAGGTCCAGCTTCTTGAAAGGCAACTGGCTGACGGTCATCGCGCTGATCATCCCCGCGCTGCGCTTTTTCCGGGCGCTTGCCGTTCTCCGGGCTGCGCGAGCGCTTCGTGGCCTGCGTCTGGTGCGGATTGTGGGTACCGCCAACCGCAGCATGAACGCCCTTCGCACCACCATGCGGCGACGGCGGTTCGGCTACGTGCTTGGTCTGACGTTGCTGGTTGTCGTGCTCGGCGCCGCCGGCATGCTGAGCTTCGAACCTGCAGAGGAGGTCCCGAGTGGGTTTACTTCTTATTTCCACGCGTTGTGGTGGACCGCTATGTTGGTCACCAGCATCGGCTCTGACTTCTGGCCGCTCACTACCGAAGGACGGGTGCTCGCGCTTCTGCTGTCGATCTACGGCTTGGCAGTCTTTGGCTATATCACGGCAAGCTTCGCCAGCTTTTTCGTCGGCCGTGACGCCTCCGAAGCCGATGCTCCGCTGGCCGGCTCGGCCGATCTTGCCCGCCTGACCGAGGAAATCCGGCAGTTGCGCCTGCAACTAGGCCAAGGTCATTAAACTCGGCGCACACCTCTGAGGAGTTCCGGGTCCACGTCGCCCGTCAGGACCGCCAGGTCCCCGGTTGTTTCCAGCACCACGGCGCTGACGTCTTCGATACGCCGCACATCGGACATGCGGATCTTCTCGAGCAGGGTCGCCTCAGTGACCCGCGTCGCGCTCATAGCGGCATCGAGAAACCGCCCGTTCTCCATGAGCAGGACCGGCGTGTTGTCGATTACCTCTGCAAAGCGCCTGGAACGGGTCCGTCCTTTGGCCAGCAGATACTGCACAAGAAAGATAGCGCCGATCGCACCCATCGCTTGGGCATATTCACTCCAATTGCTGCGGGTGCCTGCCTGGGCGATCAGCGATCCTGTGGCGATGGTGGCGGCGAAATCGAAGGCAGTGGCCTTGCTAAAGGCTCGCAATCCCACCACCCGGGCAAGGAGGAGAGTCCAGGCGATCGCTAGCGCGGTAAGGACCAAGGCGCGGGGGATTAGTGCGGCGGAGCCGAGGAAGCCGAAGATCTCCATAGCTTCAAATGCCTAGAAGTACGGCCGGTCTTTCTGACCAGCCGCGAGCGCCAGAAGCCGCGAAAGTGACGCCACCGCGACGAGGTGCGAAAGCTGCGCCACGCTGCCAGTCAACGGGCGGAAGCAACTTGAGCCGCCTCCGTCGGCCGGTTCGGAGTCACCCGCCACAAGGTATTGGAGAGGTCGTCGGCCACTATGAGCGCTCCACGGGGATCGACAGTGACCCCCACCGGCCGCCCGAACGTTTCCCCATCCACCTGGAAGCCAGCTACGAAAGGAACCGGCGGTCCGACCGGCCAGCCACCTCGGAACGGAACAAAGGAGACCCGGTACCCGACAGGAGTCTCGCGGTTCCAGCTGCCATGCTCGCCGATGAACGCGCCCTCGGCGAAGTTGGCACCCATGGCGGAGTTCGAGAAGGCCACCCCAAGCGGCGCATGGTGCGAGCCCAGCGAGTAGTCCGGCTTGGTGGTCCGGCCGACCATTTCCTCCTTGAATGGACGCACCCGCCGATCGGAGTTTGGGCCCCAGTACGCGTAGGGCCAACCGTAGAATGCGCCTTCACGCACGGAGGTCAGGTAATCGGGCACGAGGTTCGGACCGAGCTCGTCACGCTCATTGACCACGGCCCAGAGTCGGCCAGTACCGGGCTGGATGGTCAGGGCCGTCGGGTTGCGCAGGCCGGTCGCATAGGGGCGGACGGCGCCGGTCTGGGCATCCACCTGCCAGATCATGGCGCGATTCTCCTCCACTTCCATGCCGCGCTCACCGATGTTGCTGTTCGAGCCAATGCCAACATAAAGGAAGCGGCCGTCAGGACTGGCGGTCAGCGCTTTGGTCCAGTGGTGATTTATGGCGGCGGGCAGAGGAGCGACCATCACCGGGGAACCGCTCGCGCGGGTTTGGCCGGGCTGGTAATCGAACCGCACTAGCGCATCCTGATTGGCGACGTACAGGCGATTGCCGACCAGCGCGAGACCGTATGGCGCATTGAGGTTCTCGGCGAAGACCGCGCGACCTTCATAGGTGCCGTCCCCATCGGCGTCCCGCAGGATGGTCAAGCGATTGCCGGGCTTCGCAGTACCGCCGCCCTGCTCCATGAAGTAGCCGGCTAGGAAGTCCTTGGGCCGCATCGCTGGCGCCTGCTCGCCGCCCTTCCCCTCCGCTATCAAGATGTCACCGTTCGGCAGGACCAAGGTCTGCCGCGGAACCTTCAGATCGGTCGCGATGGCCGTTATCGTATATCCTTGCGGTACAATGGGCCGGCGGTCCCCCCAACCGGCTGGGTTGGCAATCGTCATGCTCGGCAGCAGTCCGCGCTGCTTCTCTGGCAGCGTCGGATTGGGGCCGAACTGCCGTTCTTCCGGATCGCTGCCGCAAGCCGCAATCAGGAGAGCTGCTCCGGTGAGCAGGGCTCGCCGCAGCCGCGTCATGACCGTACTCCCTGGCGCAGGGTGGAAAAGCCTAGCCATACCGATACGGCGGCCAGCAGAACCGTGAGGAGCGAAAGGATGAGGCCCTCGGGCATGGTGGCCCAGGCGTCTTTTCCATGCACCAGCGCATTGATGAAGCCCAGGATGAAGGTCGTCAGCAGGGCCAGCAGGTACAGCGCCGAGCGGCGATCCCGGTCTACGTCCGAGCGAAAGAAGTTGATCACCGCCCACAGCAGCGCAAAACCGGCAAGCACCAGCGCTCCTGCGATCAGCCATGCAGCGAAGTTGATCCACTGCACCTCGTAGGTGCTCGAGTAAGCCCAATCGCTGAGCAGCGCGCCTAGAAAGAGCGGCAAGCATCCCGCCAGCAAGACGGCATGGACCGGGTGAATGGCACGTCTATGCGCTCGGGCTGCTGACAAGGTCAGGTCCTCCAACAGTAGGGTCGGCCGTGTTCAGAACTCATCATTGTTTACCCAAACTGCTCAGAAGTCGCCTGACCCAAGCAAAGCACACCGGCGTCAGGCATAACGATCTCGCCAAGCCATGGTTCTGAGTACAAGGCATGGACGCTCTCGAAGCGTGACCCTACCTCATGCAACCTATCCAAAGACCGTCGATGCATGGTGATCGCCCCGGGATACGGTTGGGTCCTCTGCAGCATCGCCTCCGAACACTTCCCGGGCTTCGTCGTCCTCATCGCGATTGCTCGGAATCGGCTTGCTCCACATCAGCACCGCATAGCCGAGAAGACCCGAGGCGATTGAGCCTGCCAGCGTGCCAATCTTGGCTTCGTCCACCAGCAGCAGATCGGAGAATGCCAGAGCGCCGATAAACAGGCTCATCGTAAAGCCAATCCCGCAAAGGAGTGCAGCGCCGTAAATGTGGATCCATCGAAGGTGAACCGGCTTTGGCGCGATGCCGCTGCGGTCGGCCAGCCAGATGGCGCCGAACACGCCGACTTGCTTGCCCAAGAATAGGCCGAGCGCGATGCCAACAGGCAGCGGATCAAGGATGGCCTCTGCGCCAGGAAAGGTGACGCCCGCGCTTGCAAAGCCGAACAAGGGCACGATGCCGAACATGACATAGGGGTGGATGCCATGTTCCAATCGCTTCAGGGGTGAATAGCTCTCCCCCTTGCCCAGCGGCACGGTCAAGGCTGCAAGGACGCCAGCAACGGTCGCGTGGACTCCCGACTGAAACACGGCGACCCACAGGATGACGAAAGCTACAAGGTAGGGCCAGAGCTTGCGGACACCGAACATGTTCAAGGTGGCCATGCCGGCGACGATTAGCGCGGAGGCGGCGAGCGCCATGACGTCGAGGTCCGCAGTGTAGAAAATTGCGATGATCGCGACGGCGCCAATGTCGTCGATGATGGCGATGGTGACCAGCAGGAGCTTGATGGAGGCCGGCACGCGGTCGCCGATCAGGGCCAGCACTCCGAGAGCGAAGGCGATGTCGGTCGCCGCCGGAATGGCCCAACCGCTTGAAAGCGCCGGGTCGAAGCCGGTGGAAAGCATGTAGACCAACGCCGGCACCGCCATTCCGGCGGCGGCGGCGATCATCGGCAAGCGCCGGGCCTCGGGTGTCGCAAGCTGGCCGTCATACCATTCACGTTTCACCTCCAGCCCGACGAGCAGGAAGAAGGCCGCCATTAGCGCGTCGGCAATCCAATAGTGCACCGTCAGGGGCCCGAGATCGGCTTGCAGCGCGTGATGGTAGGTCTCAGCGAGCGGGGAGTTGGCGATAGTCAGCGCCAGCCCCGCCGCCGCCATCAGCAGCAAGCCGGCGTTGCGTTCGCTGTTGGAGGAAGTATCGGCAGCCATCCGATGGGCATGCACAGCTACTTCAACTCACGCAACGGGCGGTGATGCCTGCAGCACATTCTCGCCAATGAACGCGAGTTACCTGCCGCTCGGCTGATAGGTCAGAAGGGGAAGAACGCCTGTATGGCGATTACTGCAGCCACCCAAGTGATGATGTTCAGCGGTATTCCGAGGCGAACGAAATCCATGTAGCTGTAACCCCCCATGCGGTACACTATCGCATTCGTCTGGTAGCCGAACGGGGTTGCGAAAGCGGCACTGCCAGCCATCATCACCGCAACAAGGAAGGGTCGTGGGCTGACCCCAAGCGCCTCGCCGAACGACACGGCCACTGGCGTAAACAGCACAGCCACCGTGGCGTTGGACAGTATCTCAGTCGCAAATAGGGTCGCGCCATAGATAATTATGAGCGCGACCAATGGGCTGACACCATCAAGTGATCCGAGCAGTAGGGTCGTCGCTGATTGTGCGAGGCCAGTTTCCTCAAGGGCGATGCCAAGCACCACCATGCCAGCGATAAGCATCAGAACATCAGGGCGGAGCCCCTGGTAAGCCTCGTCGGCGGTAATTACCCGCGTGAGGATCAGGAGAACCGCTCCCGCGAACGCCATCGCGGCGATCGGCGCCAGCCCCCAAGCAGCGAGCGTAACAACGCCGACAAAGACCAGCAGAGATGCGCCAGCGCGCACTGGTTGAAGCTGCTTTTCGTCGGCAAATGCGAGAGCTGTACCAATCTGCCCGCCAGCAAGCCCCGGCTCCTGAAGGTCTACCCTATTTTCAGTTGTTGAAGTCGAGTCTAGCTCGCCACTCACGAGCCGCTTACTAAAGATCAGCAAGTACAGCCCGCCAGCAAGCGCGACGGCAACCCCGACAGGCGTAATCTCGAATATGCCAAAGCGGGGCTGGCCTGCCACCGAGGCCATGTCGTTAACCAGCAGGTTGGTCGACGTTCCAATCAGCGTGCAACTGCCGCCGAGAACGGCCGCGTAGGACAGCGGGATGAGAAAACGCTTGGCGGAATACCCCAGGGTTTCGGCCACATCGCGCACCACCGGCGCGGCAAGCACCACAATCGGTGTGTTATTGAGAAAGGCGGACGCTGCGCCGCACAAGGCGATCATCAGCCATAGGCCCAAGAGGCCGATCCGCTGACACAGGGCTTTCACCCGTCGAATGGCAGCATCGAGCAGGCCCGAAAGCTCCATTGCGTAAGCAATCACGAAGAGAGAGGCGAGCGCGATGATGGCGGGGCTGGCGAACGCGCCCTGCACCTCAACAGGCCTTACTACGCCGGTTACCAGCAGCACGGCCGCGCCAGCCAGAGCCACGACGTCTGATCGGGCGCGGTTCCAAACCAAGGCGGCGACTACAGCGACCAGCACAAGCAGGGTCAGGATCTGGCTCGCCGTCATCACTCGTCTATGGGCTGTCCAGCAGGCGAGGCCAAGCGGTCCGGCAAGGGCGCAACAGCGGGTGACCTGTGCTACGGTTCACCGATGCGCTTCGTTTCCGCCGCCATTCTGCTCCTAGCCGGCGTTGCTGCCGGCTGCCGGGCTGATCCGGTGGCGAACGACACCGCTGAGAGCGTCCAGAACGACGCCGGCGAAAAGAACCTAGCCGACGCGCCCGCCCTGCCCACCGTGTCCCAGCCTTTGTCACGTCGGGAACTACTGCTTGCCGCAGCCGAAGCGGCGAGCGACTTCGCGGCAGGGGTAAACGATACGGAGCGCCAGCGGGAACTCAGTGGACAGCCATTCTCCCTGTCCCTCCGCTTCTGCGAGGGCGACAGGGACGAAGCCTTGTTCCGCTCATCGTTCGATCAGGAAAGCCGTGTCGTCCGGCTGGAGGTGCGCCCAGACATCAACGCGAGCTCGCTACTGGTTCAACAGCTCAGGGAGCCAACGATCGAAGCTGTTGAGGGGTTCTGGATCCGCAAGCCTTGGCTCCTCGAGCCGGCTTGCCCGACGAGGGCTCCAGCCGCGCCCGCGACCGAACCGCCGAACGCCGAGGCAGGGGGAGAGGCAAGCACCGAGACGATGCAGGAACAGGCTGAAGGGAGGCCTCAAAGGGTGCCCCGGGTTGGTATCGCCGAGTTCCACGACCAGACTTCAGACCGGTCGGCCCGCCGTGGTAACCGCCCGTATGAGGTGACCAAGCGTTTGCCGGAGGGGGCTCGCGTGGGCCCCGTCGACATGGTGATACAAGGTAGGCTCCGGGCCTTGACCACCGGCAAGGTCATCGTCTGCACCGGCGGTTCAGCGACTATGCCTCCCTCCTGCATCATTTCCGCCCGGGTGGACGCTGTCAGCTTGCGGCAGACCAGCGGCGAGGTGCTGGGAGATTGGAGGGGGTCCTGAGCTCACCTACGAGATCCGCACCATCCAGATCGCGGCGATCAAGGCAAACGAGCCGAGACTTACCAGGATGGCGAATAGCCGGAGGTTCACGACCCTGGCTGTGACGACTGCATGCGCGCTGAGGCGCTGGAGCACGGCCGCAGCCCGCCGCTCCGCCAGGAAGATGACCAGCACGGCCAGCAGTAGAAAGCCGGTGGCGATGGCGCGCGGAACCCAAGGCGGCTCCATTGAGGGGAATAAGCCTTGGAAGCCAACCCCGATGGCCACGCAGCCCAGACTGGTTCGCATCCAGCTTCCAAAAGTACGCTCATTAGCCAGGATCGTGCGATCCTCGGCGAGTTCGTCGCGGGTCGGTTCGTTGTCGCCGCCGTGCATGTCATCCATGCAAGCCCAACGTAGGTGTGAGCGGCAGTGTCCGCTAACTAGATCCGTCGATCGATAGCAGACGGTCCGTTTGCGGCCAAAAGCGGCCTCATGGCAGTAGGCTTCCGCTTGGCGCCCCAAGCCGCCGTTTGCGAGTAAATGGCTTGTTCCGATAAGCAGAAGTCCACGATGGGTTAGGGATGCCACAGCACCACGCCATCCGGCGCGTGAACGCTTGCTCCACATAGCTAGCCGGTGGTTGCAGGAAGCAATGCCTGAAGACTTGTTGCTAACTCGGCATTGCGAAAGGGCTTGGTGAGTCGCGGC
>DATLMM010000042.1:0-30452 GCA_035537335.1 Sphingomicrobium sp.
TGGGGCGCCTTCATCGCAAAGAGTCGGGCCTTCGACGCTGCGTACGCCTCGAAGCTGTCGTATCGGTCGAGATGGTCGGGCGTGATGTTGAGTAGCACCGCGACGTCGCAGTCGAGGCTTTGCGTCAGGTCGATCTGGTAGCTCGACAGTTCGAGCACGTAGACGCCGCCGTCGGGCAGCGGGTCCTGCGACAGGATTGGCAGGCCGATGTTGCCGCCCATGGTGGTCGGCACGCCAGCGGTCTCGAGGATGTGGTGGACCAGCGCAGTCGTCGTGCTCTTGCCGTTGGTGCCGGTGATCCCGATCACCTTGTGCGGCGGCAGCTCGGTACGGGCGCGGGCGAAGAGTTCGATGTCCCCGATGATCTCCAAGCCGGCTTCGCGGGCGCGCTTCGCCAGCGGATGGGTGTTCAGGGGAACGCCGGGGGAAACCACCAAGCTGTCAAATGCCGACAGATCGGCAGAGTTGAGGTCGAGCAGTTCGGCGCCACTAGCCTGCGCCCTTGCCTCCTCGCGCTCATCCCACGCCGTGACCCTTGCGCCACTCGCGATCAGCGCGCGGACCGTCGCCAGCCCGGACCGTGCCAATCCGTAAACCGCGTAATGTTTTCCAGCCCAGGCCTTGGCCGTGATCACCGCAGCTTGAGCGTGCTGAGGCCGGCGAGCGCCAGTACGAAGGCGATAATCCAGAAGCGGATCACCACTGTCGGTTCGCTCCAGCCCTTATGCTCGAAATGATGGTGGATCGGGGCCATCAGGAAGACGCGCTTGCCGGTGCGCTTGTAGACCGCGACCTGCACGATGACGCTCAACGCCTCCACCACGAACAGGCCGCCGATGACTGCCAGCACGAATTCGTGATGCGACGCGACCGCCACCGCTCCCAGCGCTCCGCCCAGTGCCAGGCTGCCGGTATCGCCCATGAAAACGGCGGCCGGCGGCGCGTTGAACCACAGGAACGCGAGACATGCGCCGACAATCGCGAGCAGCAGAACGGTGAGGTCACCTACCCCGGGCACATGCGGAATGCCGAGGTATGGTGCGAAGCGGGCATCCCCGACCAGATAAACGATCAGCACGAACGCCAAGGCGGCGATCACCACCGGCATGGTGGCGAGGCCGTCGAGCCCGTCCGTCAGGTTCACAGCGTTGCCAAACGCGACGATCACGAAGGCGCCGAAGGCGACATAGAGCCAGCCGATGTCCACCACCGATCCCTGCACGAACGGCAGATACATCTGCGTGCCCGAGTAGCGGACCATCAGCCAGGTCGCGCCGCCCGCCAACAGGAACTCGAGCAGTAAGCGCAGCTTGCCCGGAATGCCGGCGTGATGCGACTTTTTGATCTTGTCGTAGTCGTCCAGGAACCCGATCAGCCCGAAGCCAAGCGTCACCAGCAGGCAGGCCCAGACGTACGGGTTGGCGAGGTCCATCCATAGCAGGACGGAGGTTGTCACGCTGACCAGGATCAGCAGACCGCCCATTGTCGGGGTGCCGCGCTTGGCGAGATGGGTCTGGGGCCCGTCGGCGCGGATTGGCTGACCCTTGCCCTGCTTGACCCGTAGATAGTTGATGAACCACGGGCCTAGGAACAGTCCGATGATCAGGGCCGTCGCCGTCGCTGCCCCAGCCCGGAAGCTGATGTAGCGGATAAGGTTCAGCAGGCCCGGGAATCCGAGTTGTTCGGCAATCAGGTAGAGCATGGCGCGGCGCCCCCTGCCACTCGCTCGACCAATCGCGCAAGTCCCACGCCGTTGGAGGCCTTGACGAGGACCGCGTCCCCGCCGCGAACCGTTCGAAGCAGCGCGTCGGCTGCATCTTCCGGATCGGTCGCGCGAACGACCTCGATTCGTCCGGCCAGAGCTTGCTGAAGGGGCCGGGTCTCCTCGCCAACCAGGATCACTGTCGCGACGCCCGCCGCCAGCATCGGCTCCGCGACTCCGGCATGAGCCTCGTCGCTGAACTCGCCGAGTTCGCGCATTGTGCCGAGCACAGCAATCCGCCGGCCGTCGACCCGTTCGGACCCAAGGCTCTTGAGGGTCGCAGCCATGCTGGCAGGATTGGCGTTGTAGCTTTCGTCGATCAGCAGCAACTGACCGCCGTCGGCCAGCCTGATGCGGTGGCGCTCGCCGCGGCCTTTCAGTCCGCCCAGTTCGCCAAGCGCCAACCCTGCCGCCGCGAGGTCGGCGCCGACTGCCTCGACTGCTGCCAACACCGCCAGGCTGTTCGAAACCCAGTGCTCGCCGGGCTGGCCAATCGTGTAGGTAAGGTCGCTGCCCAGAAGCCGCGCGGTTACCAGGCTGCCCCCACTTTCCGCGCGAACGGCATGGGTTGCCGCAACGTCGGCGTCGCCGGTACCGAAAGTGACGATCTGCTCGGCATGGCGCCGGGCGGAGCGCAGCAGGCGGTCGCGATGGGGCCTGTCGTTGGGGATGATGGCGGTGCCGCCAGGCTCAAGCCCTTCGAAGATCTCCGCCTTGGCGTCGGCAATCGCCTCCAAGCTGCCAAGGTGCTCGATGTGCGACGGGGCAATGGCCGTAATCAGCGCAACATGAGGGCGGACGAGCGCGGTCAGGCCGCGGATCTCGCCAGCGTGATTCATGCCCATCTCGAACACGCCGAATTCGCTTTCCCGCGGCATTCGGGCGAGACTGAGCGGCACGCCCGTGTGGTTGTTGTAGCTCTTCAGCGAGCGGTGTACCCTGTCGCGGCAGCGTCGCTCCAGCGCCGCGGCGAGCGCTTCCTTGGTGCCGGTCTTGCCGACCGAGCCCGTGACGCCCAGCACCTTGCCTTGCATCCGGTTTCGGGCGGCAATGGCGAGGGCTATGAGCGCTTCGGCAACGTCGCGCACCAGAACATGCGGCCGATCGACGGCTTGGCTAACCAGCACGCCGGCAGCACCTCGATCGAAAGCTTGCCCCACGAACTGATGTCCGTCCGCGACCGTGCCCGGCATGGCGACGAACAGCCAACCCGCTTCCACCTCTCGGCTGTCGAAGGTAATCCCGCTGACCTCGAACCGAGCGGAAGCATGGCCGCCCGTCGCCGCTTCGATCTCGGCTGAAGTCCACAGCGCGGTCAAGCTGCGCACTCCCGAGCAACCTGAGCGTCGTCGAACGGCAAAGTGCGTTCGCCGATGATCTGTACCGTTTCGTGACCCTTGCCGGCCAGCAACACGATGTCGCCCTTGCGTGCCTCGGCAATGGCAGCAGCGATGGCTTCGCGCCGCCCAGCGATCTCGCGCGCCCCCGCAGCACCGGCCAGCACCTCGGCGCGGATCCTGGTGGGATCCTCGGTCCGAGGATTGTCGTCGGTGACGATCACCAAGTCCGACAAACGTGCGGCAACCGTTCCCATCTCGGGCCGTTTGCCCTCGTCGCGGTCACCGCCCGCACCGAAAACCGTTATTAGCCGCCCGGCCACGTGCGGTCGGAGTGCGGCAATGGCGGCTTCCAGGGCATCGGCGGTGTGAGCGTAATCGACATAGACCGGAGCGCCGGCAGGCGTGATCACCGCCCGCTCCAGCCGCCCGCGCACCGGGCTAAGCCGCCCGAGGCCGGCGAAGGTGTCGTCCCAATCGCCGCCCGTCGCCAACACCAGTCCGGCCGCAACCAGCACGTTGGCTGCCTGGTAAGCGCCGATCAGCGGCAACTGCAGCGTGCAAGGCTTACCGTCATGCACCAGCTGAAGCGCCTGCCCCAGCGAGCTCGTTTGCTGCGCCTTGAGGTCAATCAGCTGGCCGCCTGGACCGACCGTCAGCACTCGCAGGCCCCGCGCCCGGGCCCGCTCAACGACCTCGGCGCTTTTTGGGTCCCCGGTCCACACCACGGCTGCTCCGTCCGGCCCAACCACTCGCTCGAACAGCGCCATCTTCGCCTCGAAGTAATCCTCCATCGACGCGTGGTAGTCCAGGTGATCGCGGCTAAAGTTGGTAAAGGCGGCCGCACGGACCGGCAGCCCTTCCGAGCGATACTGATCAAG
The DNA here is from genome assembly GCA_035537335.1 of Sphingomicrobium sp. Taxonomy (GTDB): domain Bacteria; phylum Pseudomonadota; class Alphaproteobacteria; order Sphingomonadales; family Sphingomonadaceae; genus Sphingomicrobium. The sequence goes on from DATLMM010000042.1 coordinate 3,981, forward strand.
CCCGTGGCTGGATGCCTCATAAGCGACATGGCTGATGCCCATGCGCTCCATGCCCGCCATGTTGTGCAGGAAGGTAACAATGTCCGGCGTTGTCAGACCCGTCTTCACCTGATCGTCAGAAGTGGTCACGCCCAGCGTACCGACCGAGGCCGAGCGATGCCCCGCCATCCGCCACATCTGGCGGGTCATTTCGACGGTGGAAGTCTTGCCGTTGGTGCCGGTCACCGCGACCACCACCTCCGGGTATGGCGCAAAGAATTTGGCCGCGAGCCCAGCGAACCGGCGGCGCGGCTCCGGATCGGCCAGGTGCACGGCGCCCGCGACCTTGGCGGCCGATCGCGCGACAATCGCCACCGCTCCGCGGGCCACCGCTTCTCCGATGAAGTCCTCGCCGTTGAAGCGGCTGCCGGCGAAAGCGCCGAAAACACTGCCGCGTTCCACCTTGCGGTGGTCGATGGCAAAGCCGGTCACCGCTGAATCATCGTCGATGCCCGCAAGCTCCCGCAGCCGCATGCCGTTCACTTCTTCTCGTGAACGTAGGGCAGCACTTCCGCCATGTTGGGCTCACGCTTGAGATCGGGCCGCACGCCCAGCATCGGTGCGATCCGGCTGACGATCTTGCCGAACATTGGCGCAGCGTTCCAGCCGGCCGTCCGGAAGCCGAAGGTTTCGGCCGTACCCTTTGGTTCGTCGAGCATCACGACCATCGCATAGCGCGGCTCGTCCATTGGGAAAACGCCGGCGAAGCTGGTGACCACGATGCCCGCCTTGGAATAGCGTCCGCCTACCACCTTCTCGGCGGTGCCGGTCTTGCCCCCAACACGGTAGCCCTTCGCGTCGGCCTTGCGGCCAGTGCCTTTGGTGACGACCAGCCGGAGCAGAGAGCGCATCTTGTAGCTGGTCTCTTCGCTAAACACGCGCGTGCCCTTGCCAGCTGAGTGACCGGGCCCGACCTTGCGCAGCGTGGCCGGCCGATAAACGCCGCCATTGAACAGCGTGGCATAGCCACTTGCCAGGTGGAGCGGAGTCACGGCCAGGCTGTGCCCGAAGCCGATGGTCATGGTGTCGAGCGGAGTCCACTGGCCCCGCGGCGCAAGCGGGCGGCCCCGCTCCTTCAACTCGACCGCTACCGGCTTGAGGAAGCCCATCTTCTCGAGGAAGGCTCGTTGCGCGGCCGGGCCGACCTGCGCGGCGATCTGCGCGGTGCCGATGTTGGAGCTTTCCTGCATGATCTCGGCGACTGAGCAGGCTCGTCCGAACGGGTGCGTGTCGGTGATCGAACGGCCGTACACCCTTAGCGCGTCCGGACAGGGATACATCTGCCCCATCCCTTTCACGTCGCCGGTGTCCAGCGCCATGGCGACTGTGAACGGCTTAAAGGTGGAGCCGAGCTCCCACACGCCCAGGGTCGCGCGATTGAACCGTGCTTCCGGGTCCATGTTGCCGGCGATGTTGGGGTTGAGCTGCGGCAGGCTAGTCATGGCCATGATTTCGCCGGTGTGGATGTCCATGATGATCCCGGCCGCCCCGATTGCCGAGAAGGTCGTCTTGGCCGCCAACAGCTCATGTTCCAGCGCCTGCTGAACGCGGCTGGAGATCGATAGCACCAGCGGCTGGCCGCGCGTCGCCGGGTTGGAGAGCTGTTCGTCGAAGGCGCGCTCCATGCCGGCGGCGCCGTGCCCATCGATGTCGGTGAAGCCGAGCACATGCGCGGCAAGATCCGTTTGCGGATAGAGTCGATCCGGCTCGCGACTCAACGCTAGCCCCGGCTCGCCCAGCGAGTTCACCGCCTCCACCAGCCGCGGTCCCGACCGACGACGCAGGTAGATGAAGCTCTTGTCGGAGCGGAGCAGCTGCAGCCAGGCCACTTCGTCCCGCTCGGGCATCAGAACCGCCAGCTTGGCCGCGAGCTCCAGCCGGTCGCCGATGACCTTCGAGGGATGCAAGGCTATGGTCCACGCATCGATGGTCCGAGCGAGCGGCTGGCCTTCGCGGTCCACGATGTCACCCCGCTCCGGCACGAGCGCGGTCACCAGCGTCTTGCGTCCGGCATGGTCGCCGAACGCGGCAAGATACAACAGGCGGAGAACGATCACTGCAACGATGCCGGCATAGAGCAACATGCCGAACATCAGCCGTTGATGCATGATCGCGAGGATCTGCTGCCGGTGGCCAACCAGGCGGAGCCGCTCGGGCCGGGCGACGAGAGCGGGGGTCGGCGCGTTCATTGTTTGGCGGTGGCTTCCTTGGACTTCGGTTTGGCGGCGCTGGCGAGAGCGGGCTTGACCTTGGCGGCGCTGGTGAGAGCGGGCTTGACCTTGGCGGCGCTCGCCAGAGCGGGCCCGAGCTTTGGCTTGGGATTGGGCTTGGACTTGGACGGAGCAGCTGCCTCCTTCGAGTCCTTGGCTGGCTTAGCAGCCTTGGTGGGAGGCTCGACACCTGCGCTCTTGCGCTCGACCGGCTTTTCCACAGCTTTCTTCTTCAGGGTGGACGCGACCTTGGGCGCGGGTTCCGCCTCGCGAACCTTCAGGCTGGCAACGTGCATCAGATCGGAAGGCGCGGACGCGGCCGTCGTCTGGGTCGGGGCGCCATCGCTATCCATTCGTGGGCGCACCGGCGCCGGCGTTGGCGCTGAGGCCAGCACCACGGGGGCTGCCGGGTCCAGCTTCTTCTCCGGCCGCATCAGAGTAGCAAGCTGGAAGCTGCCTTCCATGAACTGATTGGCCTGGGGTGCGGACAGGGCCAGCACCTTGACGTTCCACTTTTCCAATTGCGCCAGCCGTCCGCGGGTGCCAATCTCCGTTTGCAGCAAGCGAATGTCCCGCTGGGCGATGACGATGCGGGTCTCCACCTTCTCCAGCGCGACGCGCTCCGCGGCTACCTTGAGATTGACCATGTAGCAGCCCAACGCCGTGGCTGCGACGCCCGCAACCCAGCCGACCGAGCGGAAACCGCGCGCGATCATGCCGCCTTCTCCTTCTGATTCCATGCGGGCGCCTCCGTGCGGACGGCACTGCGCAAGCGGGCAGAACGCGCCCGCGGGTTACTGGCCAACTCGGCTTGGCTTGGGCCGACAGGCTTGGGCACGGAGCCGAACGTGGGCGCCGGTCCGGCTGTCGCGAGCGGTCGATGACGTGATCCAGCCGGCGTCGCGCCGCTGCGCTCCTTCAGAAAGCGCTTCACAATCCGATCTTCCAGGCTGTGAAAGGTAACAACGGCCAGTCGCCCGCCCGGACGAAGGACCCGCTCGGCCGCGCGCAGTCCCTGCTCCAGCTCGTCGAGCTCGGCATTGAGATGGATGCGGATCGCCTGGAACGTGCGCGTCGCCGGGTCGGTCTTCATCCCGGCGTGATGTCCAAGCGCCTTGCGGATCACCGCCGCAAGTTCGCCGGTGCGCGTCAGCGGACGTGCCTTGACGATCGCCTTGGCGACCGTCCGCGCCCGCGGCTCCTCCCCGAAGTCGCGGATCACGCGCGCGATCTCCGCTTCTTCGGCACCGTTGAGAAAATCGGCCGCGGTCTCCCCGGCCTGGCTCATCCGCATGTCGAGCGGGCCGTCCTCGCGAAAGGAGAAGCCGCGCTCGGACTGGTCGAGCTGCATGGAAGAAACGCCAATATCGAGCGCGATGCCATCCACCGGCGTCAGGCCGCGTTCGGCCAGAACCCGGTCCATCTGGGAAAAGCGTTCCCCGATCAAGGTAAGACGCGCGTCCGGGACGAGCGCCGGCCCGTTCGCAATCGCATCCGGATCACGATCGAAGCCGATCACTCGTCCCGCCCCCGCCCCGAGCATGGCGCGCGAATAGCCGCCAGCCCCGAACGTGCCGTCCACGTGCGTCTCGCCCGGAACAATGGCGAGTGCCGCGACGACTTCATCGACCAGTACCGGCACGTGGGCCTGAGCGGGGGCGGGGACAGCAATCACGCGCTGATCCCCCGCTCTTCGAGCCGGTAGCGGCAGATGTCCTTCAAATCCTCCGGGATGCGCTTGTCGTCGAGCAGCGCCTGCGGGTTCCAGATCTGGAACGTCTCGCCGGTGCCCAGAAAAAGCGCGAGATCCTCGATGCCGCCTTTGCGGCGCATCATCGGCGGGAACAGGATCCGTCCCGAGCTGTCGTACGGCACCTCTTCGGTCGCCGCGAACGCCATCAGGTTACGCTGCTGATAGTCCAGCTGCGCGTCTGGCGAGGTTTCTTCCTTCTCCAGCAGCCGCTCGAGCTTGGCATGCTTCAGCGCCGCGTAGGCGGGGTCATACGCGCTGAGACAGGGAAACTGTTCGTGCTTGGCAAGGACGATGGTGCGGGCATCGCCGCGGCGCTCGATTACCGAACGCAAGAAGGAGGGAACGGAGACGCGACCTTTCGCATCCACCGCATTCAGCGCACTGCCCTGAAACAGATGCTCCAATGCCACCGCGCACACACTCCCGCCGCGCGAGGCCAGACACCCCTGTTCGCCGGATGCACGGGATCAGCCGTGTCCGACGCTGCTCTTCCCTAAGATTGGGTCAGCCCCGCGCTGCACTGTGTGTAACGCGGGAGAAGGTGGGAGACAATGGGATTTGATGGGATTTGATGGGCGTTGTAGGATAATGGCGGAAATCTGCGGCTATAAGAACACAGAGGCACTCCAATGGCCCGTGCTTTCACCTCTGCTTTCACCTGTGGATAACCTTGTGCGCGAACGACTCGGTTCGTCCGTATCAGCGCTGAGCAAGTGCCGTAAGCTCGGTCATGATCGCTTCTAGCGGAGCCCTGTCCTCGGTTGAGTTCAGCAGGTCAGCATCCGCCACCACCACGGCAGTTCCGCGCCCCAGCCGGCAATGTGCGACGAAAGCGTCGGCCGCGACAGTGCACGTCTTTGCCTTCGCGATGAGCGAGCCTGGCGCCGAGACCTTGATCAACTTGCCGCCCAGCGCACGATCGATCCGCTCTAGCGCTGGCGGAGCTGGCTTTTCCAGCATCAGGCCCCAATGCCTCAGCAGGCCGGTGTCGGCATATTCCACTGGAGGCCGACCCGGGTCACCCAAGGGCAGCTCGCTGTTCCAGGTAAGCCAGGGATCAGCCAGCAGCAGCAATCGACCGCCGGCCCTCACCCACTTGTCCAGGGCAACCAGCCGCTCGGCCGTCAGCGCTCGCGGCTGCGCGGCGAGCAGCAGCCCGGCGGCCGAAAGCTGATCCGGACCGTCCACGGGCATGACCGCAAACTCCTGCTCAAGCCGGGCAAGAATCGGGCTCTTCTTTCCGTCAAGCGTGAAACCCTCGGCAAAGAACAGCGGCAAGCCGGTGATGACATGAAGGTTGGAGCGACCTGGACCGGACGACTTCCAAGCGCTTGCCTGACGCTCTCCCTCGCAAGCCAGCAGGAGCAGCGCCAGTGCCGCCCCTGCAACACCGCGGATCACGGCGCTGCATTCCCCCGCCGGTCCGTGCTGTTCTGCTCGGTCTCCTGCCCCGGAGCGACGCCGAGTTCGGCCAGGGGCTCATTTGGTTCGGCGAGGTTCGCGCTGGCCTGATTGTTTGCGGGGGAATCCTCCCCGCCGCGGCTGATGGCCGTGCCCAGCATCACCAGCAGGAACACGAATGCCAGCCCGGTCAGTCCGATCCGGATACGCTGCATGGAATTCAAACGGACAGTCCCACCCCCGCGGAAAGAACCAAACCTATACTCCTCGTCGCTCGATGCAAGCCCGTTCGGCGAACACACCGTTGACGTGGCGGGTCGCACCCGCGAAAGGGCGCGGATGAACCGCACCCCCATGCTGCTCACCCTGCTCGCCGCCGCCGCGCTAGCCGGCTGCGACAACTCCGATCAGACGATCGTTCAGAACGGTCCGCCGGACACGATGGCCAACGAACTCGCCAACGCGCCGCCGGTGGTCTTGCCGCCAGCCATTGCCGCCACCAAGACCTACCGTTGTGCCGACAACAGTTTGGTCACCATCGACTGGCTGGCGGACGACAAAACGGCCAATGTGCGGGTTGGAGAAGCCACCACCCCAGTGCAGTTTGCTGCCGCTGCCGCTGGCGACCCGTTCAAGAGCCCGGACGGCACCACGCTGACCGGCACGGCCGAAGCGGCCAGCGTCACGTACTCTGGCAAGAGCTGCAAGGCTTAAGCCAGCTATCAAGGCTCACCTTCCCCCCGGTCATCTGGCCGGGGGGTTTTTCTTTGTTCCCGCTCCCGGCTAAGGCGCCGCCCATGCCTATCACTCCCGAGATCGTCGCCGAGCACGGCCTCTCCCCTGACGAGTATCAGCGCCTGCTCCATGCGCTTGGACGCGAGCCGAACCTGGTCGAACTCGGCATTTTCTCCGTCATGTGGTCGGAGCATTGTTCCTACAAGTCCTCGCGCATCCACCTCAAGCGGCTGCCGACCGAAGCCCCGTGGGTGATCTGCGGTCCGGGCGAGAATGCGGGCGTGATCGACATCGGCGACGGCGACGCGGCCATCTTCAAGATGGAGAGCCACAATCACCCGAGCTACATCGAGCCCTATCAGGGTGCGGCGACCGGCGTTGGCGGAATTCTGCGCGACGTGTTCACCATGGGCGCGCGGCCGGTCGCGAACCTGAACGCGCTACGCTTCGGCGATCCCGAGCACCCCAAGATGCGCCACCTGATCAGCGGCGTGGTCGCGGGCATCGGCGGCTACGGCAATTGCGTGGGCGTCCCGACAGTTGGCGGCGAGGTGAACTTCGATCCCGCCTACAACGGCAACATCCTGGTCAACGCGATGACCGTTGGCGTCGCGCGCCAAGACAAGATCTTCTACTCCGCCGCCGCCGGGATCGAGAATCCGGTGGTCTACGTCGGCTCCAAGACCGGCCGCGACGGTATCCACGGCGCGACCATGGCCTCGGCCGCCTTCGGCGAGGACAGCGACGAGAAGCGTCCCACGGTCCAAGTCGGCGATCCCTTCACCGAAAAGTTGCTGATCGAGGCCTGCCTCGAGCTGATGGCCTCCGACGCAATCGTCGCCATCCAGGACATGGGTGCGGCCGGCCTCACTTCGTCCTCGGTCGAAATGGCCAGCAAGGGTGGCGTGGGAATCCGCCTCGTGATGGACCAGGTGCCGTGCCGCGAGCAGGGCATGACGCCCTACGAGATGATGCTCTCCGAGTCCCAGGAGCGCATGCTGATGGTCCTCAAGCCCGGCCGCGAGGCCGAGGCCGAGGCGATCTTCCGCAAGTGGGAGCTCGACTTCGCGGTGATCGGCGAGGTGACCGACACCGGCCGAATGGAGCTGATCTGGCAGGGCAACAAGGTCGCCGACATTCCGCTCGGGCCCCTTGCCGACGAAGCGCCGCTCTACGACCGCCCGCACCTTTCCCGCGAGGAGTACAAGGCCTGGGCGGAGGTCAAGCCGCTGGAACTGGTTCCGGAGAGCACGGACATCGGCGCCGACCTCCTCAAGCTCATTGCCTCCCCTAACCTAGCGTCGCGCCGCTGGATTTACGAGCAGTACGACCAGCAGGTTGGCGGCGACACCGTCCAGCGACCCGGCGGCGACGCGGCGGTGGTGCGGGTGCACGGCACCGACAAGGCGCTGGCGATTACCACCGACTGCACCCCGCGCTATTGCTACGCCGACCCGTACGAGGGCGGCAAGCAGGCGGTCGCCGAGGCCTACCGCAACCTCTGCGCGGTCGGCGCGACGCCGCTGGCGATCACCAATTGCCTCAACTTCGGCAACCCGCAACGGCCCGAGATCATGGCCCAGATTGTCGGCTGCCTCGAAGGAATGGCCGACGCCTGCCGCGCCCTCGACTTCCCGATCGTGAGCGGCAACGTTTCGCTCTACAACGAGAGCAAGGCCACTGGCGGCGGAAGTGCAATCCTGCCTACGCCAGCAATCGGCGGCGTCGGGTTGCTGCAGGACTGGCGGAAGAGCGCAGCGATCGGCGGGGCTCGCGATCTGGATGATGTGTGGCTAGTTGGCGCCCCGCCATCGCATCTTGGCCAATCGCTGTGGCTTGCGGAGATCATGAACCGCAAGGACGGCGGACCGCCCACCGTCGACCTCGCGGCGGAGCGGCGGAATGGCGAATTCGTGCGCCAGATGATCGTTCGCGAGTTGGTCACCGCCGTACACGACCTCAGCGATGGCGGCATGCTCGTTGCACTGGCCGAGATGGCGTTTGCAGCAGGCATCGGGGCCGAGTTCGACCGGCTGTTCCTAAGGGAGCATCAACCAACGCCGGCGGTTCTGTTCGGAGAAGAGCAGGGTCGCTACCTGGTCACGACCTCCAACTCCGATCCGCTGGTCCGCGCGATGGCGACAGACGGTATTCCTCACACCCGCATTGGGTCGATCGGAGGCCACGCAATTACGATTGGAGAGAAGTCGATTGCTATCTCCGACCTCCGCGCCGCTCATGAAGGATTTTTTCCTAGGCTGATGGGCGGCGAGCACCCGGTCGCCTGACCGAAGAGGAACACCAATCTTGCGAACGCCTCGCATTATCGCTTAGAACCGGTGCGATGATCGTTTGTGTCTGCAATGTGATTCGGGAGGAGCAGCTTCGGACCGAAGCTCGCAAGGGCGCGACTACTCCGGCGCGGGCTTATGCCCAGCTCGGGTGCAAGGCCAGATGCGGCTCCTGCCTCCCGTTCGCCCGCCGCGTCATCGATGGGGAGCTTGAAGCGCTGGCCCAAGCCACCGCGTCCGCCTGCGCCGCCTAGTTGCGAGTTGTTAGCGCTTCGTTCCCCGCCCAGCCTGAAGTAAGGAGCCTGCAAGCAGGAAAGGGCTCGACATGAAGGGCGACACGCGCGTCATCGAACTTCTCAATGAGGCGCTCAAGGCCGAACTGACGGCCATCAACCAATATTGGCTGCACTACCGGATGCTCGACCATTGGGGCATCAAGCGGCTCGCCGAATATGAGCGGCACGAATCCATCGACGAGATGAAGCACGCCGACCGGATCTCGGAGCGCATCCTGTTCCTGGATGGCCTGCCCAACTTCCAGATGCTCGGCCGCCTGCGCATCGGCGAAACGGTGGAGGAGATCCTCCGCGCCGACCTCGAGGCCGAGTATGAGGCATGCAAGCTCTACCGCGACGGCGTCCAGCATTGCGAAACGGTTCGTGATTACGTCACCCGCGACCTGTTCGCGGAGATCCTGGCCGACGAGGAAGGCCATGTCGACTTCCTCGAGACGCAGATCGAGCTCATCGGCCGCATGGGGCTGGAGAACTATATTCAGCTCAACAGCAAACCTGTTGGCGAAGAGAACTGAGCGGCGCGTCAGCGTCGTCCCAGGCCTGACCCGGATCGCCGTGATCTAATCCGCCCAAAGCAGGCGGACCCCGGCGCAAGGCCAGGCTGACGGAAGTGAGATTGGACCAGACTAGCACCCGCTTCCCGACCCTGGACATCATTCGCGGGGTCGCGGTGCTTGGCATCCTGGCGATGAACATCGTCGCCTTCGCCATGCCACCCGCTGCCTACATCAACCCACTCGCCTATGGGACGCAGAGCACCGCCGACCTGATCTCCTATGCCTTTTCGTTCGTGTTCGTGGACGGCAAGATGCGGGGGTTGTTCTCTTTCCTGTTCGGCGCGTCGCTGCTGCTGGTGGCAACTCGGGCCGAGCAGGCCGGCGACGATGGCATCGCGAACCGCCGGCTCGTCTGGCTGCTGCTGTTCGGCTGCCTCCACTTCTACCTTGTCTGGTACGGCGATATCCTGATCGGCTATGCGCTGACCGGCTTCCTGGCGCTGCTTTGTCGAAACTGGAGCGTGCGCCGGCTGCTGATCGCAGCCGCAGTGCTGATCACCATTCAGCTGCTGCTGTTCATTGCCGTCACCTGGCAGACCTACCAAGCGGCAGCGACGATCGCTGGTCCGAACGCCGATCCGGCGGCGTTGGCGGCGTGGGAGCGGACTACCCGCGATGTCGGGGTGCCGAGGCCGGAACGGCTGGCGGAGACGATGGCGCTCTATCTCGGCCCGTGGGGCGAACTTGTTCGTCACCAAGTGCAGGACAAGCTGCTCTACCCGTTCGTGATGACCTTTGTTTATGGGTGGGAGACGCTCGGCTACATGCTGCTCGGCATGACTGGCCTCAAGAGCGGTTTTCTTGCCGGAGAATGGAGCGACGAGCGTTACCGCCGGTGGGCAACGGGTGGCCTGGCCGTGTCGATCGCTGCCTACCTGACGCTCCTTGTCCTGCTGTTTCGCGACGGCTTCAGCGTGCCCGGCCTGTTTGCGCTGAGCTTCACAGCCACTGTGCCGTTTCGCCCGATAATGGTCGCGGCCTACGCCGCTCTGATCATCCTGGCTACGCGCCGCGGCGGCTGGTTGGTCGACCGACTGGCGGCCGCCGGGCGCGCAGCCTTCACCAATTACCTCGGTACGTCCCTGCTGATGACGGCATTCTTCTACGGTTGGGGCCTCGGGCAGTTCGGTACTTGGAGCCGGGTCGAGCTTTGGCTCGTCGTGCTGTCCATGTGGGCGATCATGCTGGCCTGGTCTAAGCCATGGCTGGAGCGCTATCGCTATGGTCCGTTCGAGTGGCTGTGGCGTAGCCTGTCACGCGGTCGGGTGCAGCCGTTGCGGCGACCTGCGATCGTCTAAAGCCGGCCGAAGTCCTGGTTGCTGATCCGACGGCCGAAGCCTTGCGTCGCTCGCCGGCTGAGCAGCGGATTGGTCGCCTTGTCGAACAACTCGATGGTGCGCCCGAACAGCCGGCGCAACTCCACCACCTGCGGGATGATCTCGTCGGGGAAGCGCCGGGTTTCGATGCAGAGCCTGGCGGTGGTTTCGATCATCTCGGCGACTGTCGCGAGTGGCTCCGCACCGAACTGCCGCGCCTCGCCCTTGATGGTATGGGCGGGAAGGACCAGCGCGGTCGTGTTCTGCTCCCGCATCGCCGCTTCGATCTGGGCGACGGACTTGGTCCCGTCCTCGCGGAAGTAGCTGAGGATGCGGATGAACCCCGGCCCAAGCTCACCCCGGCACTTCTCGAAATGCACCCAGTCGACGATCCCTGCATCGTCGCCGCTCGCCAGTTGAGGGTTATGTTCCACACCGTCGACTTAGCGGTGCAAGGGTAAAGGAGGCGTTAGCGGTTCAGGTCGAACGGGTTCTTCGGCGCGCGCATGGTCATGCGCAGCGGTATCGCACCAAGCTTCAGGTCGCGGCGCATGGAGTTCATCAGGTAACGGCGATAGCTTTCCGGCAGCTGGTCCACTCGCGTTCCAAACACGACAAAGCTGGGCGGCCGCGATTTGACCTGCGTGATGTAGCGCAGCTTGATCCGCTTGCCGCCCGGCGCAGGCGGCGGGTTGGTTTCAACCGCACGCTCGAACCAGCGATTGAGCTCGCCCGTGGTGACCCGCCGCGACCATGCATCCCGCAGTTCGAACGCCGCGCCCAGCAACTGGTCGATGCCCTTGCCGGTGGCGGCCGAGACGGTCACCACCACCACTCCCTTCAGCTGCGACAAACCTTCCTCCAGGGCGGCCTTGACCCCGTTGAACAGGCTGGAGGCGTTCTCCGCCACGTCCCACTTGTTGAGTGCGATCAGCAGTGCGCGGCCTTCTTCCACGACCTGGTCGGCGATGCGCAGATCCTGCGCCTCCAGCCCGCGGGTTGCGTCGAGCAGCAGGACGACCACCTCGGCCATGTCGATCGCGCGGCGGGTATCCATGGCGGACAGCCGTTCCAGTTTGTCCTCGACCTTGGCCCGCTTCCGTAGGCCGGCAGTGTCGACCAGCCGCACGGCACGGCCTTGCCACTCCCAATCGATGCTGATGCTGTCGCGGGTGATCCCGGCTTCGGGACCGGTGATCATGCGGTCTTCGCCAAGCATCTTGTTGACGAGAGTTGACTTGCCGGCATTCGGGCGACCGACGACCGCGAGCTTGAGCGGACCGTCCTCGACCGGCTCCGCCTCTGCCTCGGCATCCTCCCGCTCGACGAACGGGCGGAGCGCTTCGAACAGGTCGACCACACCCTCGCCATGTTCGGCGGAGATCGCCAGCGGCTCGCCGAAGCCGAGGGAATAGGCTTCCAGCCGGCCGCTTTCGCCTCCTCGTCCTTCAGCCTTGTTGGCGGCGACGATCACCGGCGTGTCTTCGCCGCGCAGCCAGCGGGCAATTTCTTCGTCCAGCGGCGTAACGCCTTCGCGTGCATCGATCAGGAAGAGGGCCACATCCGCCTCGCGCACCGCCGCTTCGGTCTGGCGACGCATCCGGCCGGGCAGGCTGGCCGGGTCCTCATCCTCGAAGCCGGCCGTGTCCATCACCCGGAACTCGAGGTCGAGCAGCTTGCCCTCGCCCTCGCGCCGGTCGCGCGTCACGCCCGGACGGTCGTCGACTAGCGCCACGCGCTTGCCGACCAGGCGATTGAACAGGGTCGATTTGCCGACGTTCGGTCGGCCGACGATGGCGACGGTGGGGAGAGGCATGGGCGTGCCCCTACCCCAAGCGTCCCGGCAATGCGAGCGAGCCTAGCGGAAGGCGTGCAGCCGGCCGCGGTTGTCGAGCAGGTAGAGGGTCGAGTTGGCCACAACGGGCGACAACTGGACGGGCGCACCGACGTTGGTCTGGCTTTGGAAGCTGCCGTTCGACGGGTCGACGTTGACCAGCACTCCGTTCGAACCGGCGACGATCAGACGGTCGCCGGCCAGTATCGGACCGACATAGCTGATCGGACCAGCCTTCTTCTTCTCGTTGAGCCAGGCAGGCAACTGGTTGATCCAGCGCACCTTGCCGGTGTTGCGCGCGATGGCGACCAGCTTGGCATCATCCGTCACCACGAACACCCAGTCGCCGGCGACCCACGGCGTCGAGATGCCGGCAATGTTCAGTTCCCAGATGCGCTGACCGCTGATGAGGTCGAGCGCCACCATGCGCCCGCCTTGCCCGACGGCGAACACCTGGCCATTGTCGATGACCGGGCTGGCGTCGATGTCTGAAAGGGTCGCAACGGAGGTCGAGATGGAGGTGCGGGACAGCGCGTCCTGCCACACGAGCCGGCCATTCTCGGCGCGGTAGGCGTTGAGCTCGCCCGAAGAGAAGCCGGCCACGACCGTGGACTGCGCCACGGCGGGGGCGCCGCTGCCGAACACGCCGGCTACCTCCAGCGCCGCCGGGTTGGACCAGCGTTGCGCCCCGTCCGTCGCGTTGAGCGAGTAGATCTGGTTGTCCTGGCTGACCACGTAGAGCGTGTCGCCATCAACTGTCGGCGCGCCCCGCAACGGCCCGCCCACCTTGCGCTGCCACACCGAGCCGCCGTTGCCGGCGTCGAGAGCCGCGGCATAGCCAAGTCCGTTTGTGGCGTAGACGCGCCCGCCGGATACGGCGACGCCGCCGCCGAACAGCGAGGCACTGTTGCCTCTTTCGGCCCCAACCTGCGTCGCCCATAGCTGCCGCCCGCTGGCTGCATCGAACGCACGCACGGTGGCGGTAGTGTCAACGGTATAGACCTTGTTGTCGGCTACCACTGGCGCGGAGGCGAGCCGCGCGTCGGTCGTGGTGCCGGCGCCGATGCTTACGCTGAACGCGTTGCCGAGCGCACTGCCGAGCGCCAGGTGGCCGAACGACTTGGCCGGATTGCCGCCGGGCTGACCCCATTCACTGTTCGCCACCGCCGCCGGTAGCGAGAACGGCGATTGGGCTGTAGCCGGATCGACGTTGATATCGACATCGCGGACGAGCACAGACACCCGATCGCCGACCACCGGCGTCTTGGGCCGTGCCTTGTTGAACGGATTGCAGCCGGCCAGCAACGTGGCGGCGATCAGGACAAGGGGAAGACTCTTGTTCATGGTATCTGCAAACTTCCTGTGAATAGCCCTACGCGCCCGGCAGCTGTGCCGTCGCGTCCACCCCCAAGGTGCCGGCGATCTGCACCGCCCGCGACCGGATCGATTGCGGCAACGTCTTCTCCGCCGCCAACTGGCCGAACAGCCGCCCCGCCTGGGCCCGCCGGTTCTGCTTCAGCATCGCCATAGCGGTCATCTCCCCCGCCGTGCCGAACCAGGGATTACCAGGCTGGGCATAAGGCTGAAGTCGCGCGATCACCGCTTCGGGCTTCATGCCATCGAACTCCAGCGCGGTTTGCCGCAGCAGCGCAGCATCGCGCACCGCCTCCGGCTGGTCCTTGTCCGCGGCGACCTGCTGATAGGTTTGAAGAGCTTTCGGCCGGTTGCCGGTTTGAAGCGCCAGTGCCGCCGCGGTCATTTGGGCGAGCGCACCATAGTCGCCGCCGTCCGCGGCGATCTGCATCAGCCGGGCGTCCGCCGTACGGGTGTTGCCTGAGGCCACGTCTCCGATAACCGCAGCAAGCTGCTCGCTCTGCTCGGCCGTCTTGGCCTGCTGCCGCGACTGCCACCACAGATAACCGCCGGCCGCAGCGAGCAACAGCAACACGGCAATGATGAGCAGCACGCCCCAGCGCCGGAAGAAATCCTCGGCCTGGCTGCGCCGTAGGTTTTCGTCGACTTCGCGGATGAAGGTGTCGCTAGTTTCGCCTGGGGCCAGAGCCAAGTGGAGCAACCTTTGAAGATGTGAACGAACCGTCGCCTCACCTCCAAATCATCCGGTCCGGATGAACAGAAGCTTGGCGGAGCGAGCGTCTAGAGCCTTTTGCGCCTCACGGAAAGGCTGAGCCCTTCGGCCGGTAGGTCTGGTCGGCCGTCGGAAAGGTCCGCTCGCGCACTTCGGAGGCGTAGCTTTGCACCGCCTCACCGATCCGGGTGGCCAAGTCGTCGTAGCGCTTCACGAACCGGGGGGTGCGCTCGAACAGGCCCAGCATATCCTCCGTCACCAGCACCTGGCCATCGCAATTGGCCGATGCGCCGATGCCGATCACCGGAACCGGCACGGCGGCGGTCAGCTGATCGGCCAAGCTCTCCATTACGCCTTCGGCGACGACCACGAACGCCCCTGCATCGGCCACCGCGCGAGCGTCGTCCAAGATCTTGGTTGCTTCCGCCTCGCTCCGGCCCCGCGCGCCATAGCCACCAAGGGTGTTCACCGCCTGCGGGGTCAGCCCCACATGGCCGATCACCGGAACGCCGCGCTCCGACAGGAAGCGAATGGTCGGCGCCATCGCTGCTCCGCCTTCCAGCTTCACAGCAGCGCAACCGGTGTCCTTCATCACCCGCGCGGCATTGGCAAAGGCTTGCTCGGCCGAGCCTTCATAGCTGCCGAACGGCATGTCGACCGCGACCAGCGCGTGCCAGCTGCCGCGCACCACCGCCGCACCATGGTTGCACATCATCTCCAGAGTGACCGGCACCGTCGATGGCAGGCCATAGATCACCTGCCCTAAACTGTCGCCGACAAGCAGGAGATCGCAGTGCGGATCGAGCAGCTGCGCCATTCGCATGGTGTAGGCGGTCAGCATGACGATCGGCTGCTCGGTCCGCCCCTCGGCCTTGCGGCCCTTCAAGGCGGGAACGGTCATCCGCTTGCCTGGCACCGGGGTCGGAGTGGCGCGGCTGGTCGCCGTGTCGAGGGTGAAGGTGCTCATGAAAGCCATCCGCGCTTGTTGCTATGGTAAGCGAACCAGAACACGGTCCAGGTCAGCGCCACGATGATGATCGGGATCAGCAGCATATCCGAACCAACCGCCTCGCGCAGCGGCGGGTGGAGGAAATAGGCGGAAAACTGCACCAGCACGCCAATCAGCGACACGGCCAGCAGTGGCACAGCCAGGCGCTTACGCAGTAGCAGGAGAACTGCGCCGATCAGGCCGATCCACACCGCGACGGCGAAGGCGGCATACATCCAGGTCGGTGCCGCTTCGATCATCGCCCGCTGGTCGGCAGGCAAGCTCGCCACATCCAGCGTCACCTCGAACAGATAGTTGGCGCACCCGAGCAGATACCAGAGCAGCGAAGCGATCGCCGCCGGCTTGAACCAACGAGCCAGCGGCTGTGGCTGATACCGAGCGTCGTTCTGCATTGTTGCCCCCCCCTTCTTCCTCAAGTGAAGAGATCACCCTCATAGCCGTCCCGTTTGACGGTGGGAACGCATTCGCAATGAATGTCGGTCTATGCTGAACGTCGCACTGCTGTACCCGGCCCTCTCCAGTTCCTCTATCATTGGCCGCGGAAGATCGAGGCGACACTGCAGTCGATCCGTAACACCCCCGGCAGACCATCGGCCTCCATGAATGGCGCAAAGTGTGAAGCGAGTGGCTCATCGACTGAAAAGCATTGTCTTTTGAGACGTTTAACATAGGTGAGCGCGTGACTTCATGACGTCATGCATCTGTCTCGAATGGGAAAAGCCAGCGGGGCAGATTCGCATCATGAACTATAACGACGACGACCTTTCCTACCACCGGCAGCGCGCGGCCGATGAACTCAACCGGGGCCTCTCATCGCATTCGATGCCGGTCGCCCGAGCCCATCTGCGCCTGTCATCGCTGCACTTCGAACGCGCTTGCGAAATTGATGGTGGAAAGCCGCCGGGTCGGCCGCCGTTCCAGCTATCATAGGTACCGTCCGGGCGCACGCTGCATTCCGGATCCTTACCCCTCGATGATCACTTTCGTGCCGAGTTTGGTCAGGCCGTAGAGCTTCTCTGCGAACTTGACGGGAAGCCGGACGCAGCCGTGACTGGCCGGATAGCCCGGCAGCTTGCCGCCATGAAAGGCAATGCCCTTTTCGTCATACATCTGCATGTATGGCATGGGGGCGTTGTCGTATTTCCGGCTGAAGCCCTTCACCTGCTTGCGGAAGATCGACCAGTACCCAAGTGGGGTTTCCTTCCCCTTCTTGCCGCTGGAGATGGTCGATATGCCGGCCAGCTGGTTGCCGCGATAGACGTAAAAGTTCTGGGTCAGCAGGTCGATCACGACTTTGGCGTCGCCTTCCGGCACATTGGGCGCCCACAGGAAATCGCCGGGCTTCAGCGCCACCGGGCCGAACAGCGCCAACGCATCCTTGCGCGCCTGCGGCGCGTGGCCATGCGTCCATCTGTAGGGCAGCTCTTGGACAACCGGTGCGGGCGGTGCGATTGCTACCGGGCGGGGAGCTTTGGCGCAACCGGCTAAGGTCGCGGTCAGCGTCCCTGCAATGATCCAAATCCCGATTCGCCGCACGACCATGCTCCCAACTGGTTCTGGCGAGCAGGGACAACAGCCCGGCGTTTCCGTCAAGTTGCCGGTTAACGCCGGGTTGCCGTTAACCGCTTACTTCGCGCGGTAGAGCACCTCGCCCCGTCGCGAGCTCAGCAACATCTTGAAGCTGACCGGGTGGAAGTAGGCCTCGACGCGGCGGCCCTGCGGATCGGTGCCGTAGATTTCGTAGCAGCCGCCATCGACCTTGGCCTTGCGCACCTGCCAGCCCTTCTTCACCAGCTGAGCCTGGAGCGTATCCATGCTCTTCCAGCTTTTCTGCGGCGCATTGCAGGTCATTTTGCCGGTGGCGGAGGCGGGCGCGGCGGCTAGGCCAAGAGCGAAAGCGGCGGCGGATGCGAGAAGGCGAAGGGTCATGCTAGGCTCCTTGAGGGTCGCTGATTGATGATGCGGAAGATGCGCCAGCCCTGCAGCAGAACCAGCGGCGTGAAATGAACAAGGGCGGCGGTTAGCCCGTCATGAACCAGCGCCCAATGCGCCAGCGTGAGGATCGCCGCAGGGTAAGCCAGGCGCTGGATGCGCTTCCACGACCTCTTGAGCAGACGAAAACCGGCGTCGTTGCTGGCTACGCCTACTGGCAGCAGCAGCGCAAGCGCCAGCCAGCCCGTCCAGATCGACGGCGCTCCAAGCTCATCGAGCATGGCGCGGACAGTTTCCATATCGAGCACGTAGAACAGCAGGTGGAGCAGCGCGTAGAGGAAGCCTGCTACTCCGATGGCGCGGCGATACTTGGACAGAAGGTAGACAAGATGGCTGCGCGGAAAGATCTGGCGGAGCGGCGTCACTGCTAGCGCCAGGATGATGAACCGCGCCGACCACTCGCCCGTCGGGTGCAGCAGGTCGCCCCACCACCCGTCCGGCGACAGGGGGTACCGGGCAACCGCCACAACGGCTGGGATCGCCAGGACGCTCCAGACCAGCAGCTTGGCACGCGTACTCAACATGCCAGCGCCATAGCTTGTTGCGAGCAGCTCGCAACAGCTTAGCTGCGCGCCTTATCCCTAAGCGCGGCGATCGTTGTCTGGTTGCTGATAACTTCCACGTCCGTCAAGACATGCAGCAGCCGAATCCCCTTGCGAGACAGCGCGTCGTCGAGTGCCCGCCCGAACTCCTCCGTGCGCCTGACCGTCACTCCCCATCCGCCATAGGCACGTGCAAGTGTGGCGAAATCGGGATTCTTGAGGTCGGTCGCCGATAAGCGCTCGGGATAGTCCCGCTCCTGATGCATTCGGATCGTGCCATAGCTGCCGTTGTCGACCACCATCACCAGCAGGTCCGCGCCAGCCTGCGCCGCGGTGGCTAATTCCTGACCGTTCATCAGGAAATCGCCGTCACCGGCCACGCATAGCACCTGACGGTCGCGGAAGCGCGTTGCCGCCGCCACGGCTGCGGGCAGACCGTAGCCCATCGTTCCGCTGGTCGGAGCTAGCTGGGAAGGGATCGCCGAGTAGCGCCAGTAGCGATGCACCCAGCCGGAGAAATTACCCGCTCCGTTACAAACGATGGTGTCGGCAGGAAGCTTGTCGCGGAGCTGCTTCATCGCCAGGCCGAGTTCCATCGCCACCCCGTCACGAGGCTGCGGTTCGGACCATTCCAGCCACTCGCGATGCGCCTCGGCACCGGCGCCGAAAGGCAGCACATCAGGATCGTCCCAGGCGTCCACGACCTGCGCGAACTCGCCCATGTCCGAACAGATCGGCAGGTCGGCATGGTACACGCGGCCGAGCTCGTTCGGATCCGGATGCACGTGGACCAGCGTCTGGCCGGGATGATCGGGAGTGACGAGCTTGTAACCGTCGGTGGTCGACTCGCCCAGGCGGGCACCGATGACCAGCAGAAGGTCGGCCGCCTTGATCCGCTCCGTCAGCTTCGGATTGGGGCCATAGCCGGTGTTGCCTGCATAAACCGGGCAGTCGTTGGCGACCGCGTCCTGGCGGCGGAAAGCGGCGGCAACCGGAATCCCGACCCTTGTCGCAAAGCTGGCGAAGTGGTGCGCTGCACACGGGTTCCAGTCAGCTCCACCGACGATCGCAACCGGCGCCGCAGCGTCCTTGAGCAGTTCGAACAAGGCCCCGATCGCGCCCGGGTCGGGGCTCTCGCACACGGCTGGAACCGGCGGTCGATCAAGCGCCTCCACCTCGTCGCGCAGCATGTCCTCCGGGATAGCCAGCACCACGGGTCCGGGCCGCCCGGCCGTGGCGACCCGCCAGGCCCGCGCGACATATTCGGGAATGCGGCGGGCATCGTCGATCCGCGCCGCCCACTTGGCGATGGGTGCGAAGAAGGCTGCCATGTCGACTTCCTGAAACCCCTCCCTGTCGCGGTCGGCGCGATCGAGATCGCCCACGAAGAGGATTATCGGAGTCGAATCCTGAAAGGCGACGTGCACGCCCGCCGAAGCGTTGGTCGCGCCGGGCCCACGAGTGACGAACGCTACTCCCGGACGCCCGGTCAGCTTGCCGTCCGCATCAGCCATGTAGGCTACTCCGCCTTCCTGGCGGCAGACCACCACGCCGATCTCCGGCGTGTCGTGCAGCGCATCGAGAACGGCCAGGAAGCTCTCGCCCGGAACGGTGAAGATCCGGTCGCAGCCCTGGATGCGGAGCTGGTCGACCAGGATACGGCCTCCGGAGCGGAGTGTGGACGTGTCGGTCATGGCGGTCCTCTACTCGGCGAGCCGCTCCTCGACCAGCCGGATCGCCTCGGCCACTGCCGCTTTTCGGTCCAGCTCCGACGTGTCCAGCAACATGGCGTCCGCCGCCTTGACCAGCGGAGCGGCCGCCCGATGGCTGTCGCGCTCGTCGCGCGCGCGGATGTCGGTCAGCACGTCCTCCAGGTGCACGGTCATGCCCCGCCCGAGCAATTCGGCCAAGCGACGCTCCGCCCTGATCTCGGGGCGTGCGGTCACGAACAGTTTGGCAGGCGCGTCCGGAGCGATCACCGTGCCGATATCCCGTCCATCCAGCACCGACCCGCCAGGCTGCGTCGCGAAATCGCGCTGACGGTCGAGCAGGGCCGAGCGGATCGACGGATAGGCAGAGATACGGCTGGCGACCCCGCCCACCGTCTCAGACCTCAGCTCCTCGTCTTCCGTCAGGGCGGCAATGCCGTCGCACGCTCTGAGCGCGGCGAACTCGCTGTCGGGGTCGCCACCCCAGCGGAGCAGGTTGAGCGCGACTGCCCGGTAGAGTGTTCCGGTGTCAAGGTGCGGCAGTCCAAAGTGGCGAGCAAGCGCCCGAGCTACCGTGCCTTTTCCACTAGCAGCTGGACCATCGACGGCAATCACGAGATCGGACTTCGGGGACATGGCGGCGGCTTTGACAGCCACCCCCCCGTATGGCAAGGCGCCGCCCGAACGGCCGCGAGCGATGCTCGCGTGGCCCTCTTGCCTATTGGAGTTTCTTTCATGGTGAAGCCCGAATGGGGCACCAAGCGCACCTGCCCCAAATGCTCGACGCGCTTTTACGACCTCGCCAACGAAAATCCGGTCACCTGTATCGAGTGCGGCAACGCCTGGGTGCCCGAGCCGGTGCTCAAGTCCAAGCAGCCGATGCCCTTCGAGTCTCCTGCGGTTGCGGCCGGCGTGGTTGCTGCGGCGGAGCCGGCAGCAGACGAGGATCTTGGCGCTGAGGACCTCGCCATCCCGGACGAGGATGAAGAGCCTAGCGCGGACGATGAAGTTGATCTGTCCACTGGTGATGACGACCTGGGTGTCGAGACCGCTGCGGACGATGAGGAGAATATCTAAGGATTGGGTTTGACCCGCGACAAAAGCCGGTTAAAGGCGCGCGGGAACGGGGCCGTAGCTCAGCTGGGAGAGCGTCGCAATGGCATTGCGAAGGTCAGGGGTTCGATCCCCCTCGGCTCCACCACCCTCCAGATCTAGTCGTGCAACTCGTTGCATCAATTTAATTATCGATTGGACGACGAGCCGCCAAAGAGTGGGACGGCCACTGCTACAATCTCACGCTACAATAAACTGGTTTGGTTGACGCCCAGCCGCGGCTGTCCAGCAATGAACGGAACCCTGCTGCGCCAATCGGCTGACGCTTTGGCGACGCTAGTCCGGAGCGATCCCCGTGTGGAAGGTGACCTGCAGGCGTTCGGCAAATGGCCCGTTCTTGAGCAGGCGTCCCGATCCACCGCTCGCCCGGCCAAGTCCACTCCGACCGAGCAGAGGCTTCAGCATCCGGTGCAGCGTCGCGTGATTCATGTGGCGTCCGAAGCATTCGTGCAGGCCGTGCCCGAAATGCATATATTCATAAGCCCGCCGGTCGATCCGGAACGATTTGGGATCGGGCAATCGGCTTGCGTCCATCATCGCCGACGACACACCGGCGTAAACGGCGTCGCCCTTGGCGATCCGACGTTCCCGCCGGGTGCCCCTCGCAATCCAGGCGTCGCGCAGCGCGATACGCGGTAAGGCCGGCGCCAGGGGATCGAACCGCATCGCCTCGAACAGAATGTCGTGCAGCTGGCCGTCGTCCCCCGCGGAGGCCGCAACGTGGGCCTTCGCAAGCTCCGCCGGCCGACGGAGCAATTGCTCGAGGCCTTGCGGTACGACCATCGGCGGCTGCGGGGGTCCGCCCACCATCATGCACAGGAGATTGGTGCGGATTTCCCTGTCGCTGTAACCCGGCTCGTCTGCGGCCTGCCGGGCGAGGCATCGGCCGAGGATGTCGTCCCCCAAGGTCGGTGAGAGTTTTCGTCTGGCGATCAAGTCGTCTATCATATTGCGGAACGCTGGCGCGATGACTTCGACTTCATCGGCAAGTCCGGGGTCATTGCCCTGGTCGGCGAACTGGAACTCGAACAAGCGCGTGGCCCAGATCTGCACCTGCCGGTCAGCAGGCACTCCGAAGTATTCCCCGTAAAGGGCGAAGGTGACGTCGCGGATAAACTGCACGACCTCGATCTCGCCTTTGGCACGCGCGACAGCTTCGTCAGCAAGCTGCTCGGCGCGGGTCGCAAGCGTCGAGAGATCCGATTTCACGACCACCGCCTCCATCGCCTTGAGGCCGGCGCGATATTCCTTGGTGTCGCCCATTCCGAGGAAGAACGGCTGGTCGTCCGTGATGACCTGGAGCTTCTGGTTATAGGGCACTCCGAAGCTCGCATCGCTCGCGAACACTTCGCGCACGTCGTCGTGCAAGGTGACGAGCACCATCCCCTTGGACTTTACGATCGGCGCGAACCGGCGAAGGACCGCAAAGCCCAAGGGGAACAGGCCGAAGATCCGGGTCCCGAGCCACTTCTTGAATGGGCTTTTCGGCCGCAGCACAGCCGTGTCGTCGCGCGCGGTCACAGGGCCTCCAGATAGGCAAGCGCCGGCAAGCTCGGCAGGAAGAAATATTCGCCGCCCGCGAACTTGACGAACGTGTCGACCTCGATGGTCCGGCGAAGCGGTTCCTCGCGGATCGTCATCCGCCCGGGCGGTCCGATAAGGGGATCCGTCTCGTCGAGCAGGGTCGCGAAGTTGGAGTTCATCAGCCAGGTCTGCTGTACGAACTCGAACTGGCGCGCGATGTCGGTGTTGAGGCACATGAACAGGAGCCCGCGCGGGACGTTGTCGTCCTTGCGCTCATCCTCGATCTTCGGGCCGAACTTGCGGCCGCGACGCAGGATGCGGTGATTGTTGGCTGACTTCATTGCCGCTTTGAGGGCGCCCTCGTCGGGAAAGGGCGACAAGGCATCGCGCGGATTGGCGCGGCGCACGTGCGAGCCCGGCGGACAGCCGGTGCCGTGGCGATCCGACTTGTAGAAGCGGTAATTGCTGTCGGGCCCGCCGCCTGCGAGCGGATTCAGGAGGTTCATCGGCTTCGGGCACAACAAGTGACCGTCGCGGTTACGGCCGACCACGCGCTCCGCCAGCCAGTAGGACGTCACCTGGGTCGCGCTCGGATCCTGCTCGCGGATATGCTTCGCATTGGCGTCCATCGAGCACCAGAAGGCCGCCACGTCCTGCAGCAGTTCGCGCGCGACGAGATAGCTTCCGTTCCTCCCGAAGTCGAAAAAGCCTTCGCCTTCCGGATGCGGCTCGAGCTTGGCGGCCTGCGGACGGCCGCGGTCGTCGGCGGGGACGACGGGCCCCGGCGCCGGCTCGTTGTGGCCGTTCGTATAGCCGAACAGGATTTCGCCCAAAGGGACGCCGTGGATGGGATCGGCGGGGACCGGCGACCCGTTGGCCGTCACCATCTTGCGTTTGGCTTTCGGATCGGCGTCGAACGGCACGGGCTGCGACAAGCCATCGGCAAAGCCGAAATGCTCGCTGCTGATGCCGATCCCGTTGGGATCGACCATCAACGGAAGATGATGGGCGGTTCTCACACCGAACTTCGCGAGGACCTGTTCGACGTCCTTGCGCCAGGCGTCGGCTTCGGCGTCGTCGATCGCGTAGAGGAGAAGCAGAACGTGGACCGTAAGCTCGGTCCGCAAAGTCTCTTCATGCTTGTCGGGATCGCGGACTGCGAAGGCGGTCCCCTCGGCTCGTTCGACCGGTCGTCCAGCCATGCAGTTGCCGCTCCATTTCGGACCGCCGTCGACCACTGTCTTCTGCCATTCGTCCTTGCGCCGATCGCCAAGCCGGCGGAGCCGGTCTTCCTGCAACATGCCTTCGCGAAACGGGTCGCTGAAGGAGGCGAGCGCTCTCGCATCCAGCCCCATGGCCTGAAGGCCGCTCCAGGTGAACGCAATCGCTGCCGAGCGCTTGGCCTCGGCCTCTGTCGGCGGCTCGGCCGTGCTGATCGGCGCAACCTTGCGAAGCGCCGTCAGCCAGTCCCCGCCGCTGTTCGACACTTGCAGGAACAAGGCGCGGCCGGTCCCCAGACCGCCAAAGCCGCTGATGACGATCGCCTGCGTCTGTGCATCGATCGGGTCCGCGAGCTTCCAGTTCAGTTTTGCATAGTCGCTCACAGGTCCCTCATCCATTCGCTTGCCTCGTCATCGCTCAGGCTTCTCGCTCGAAGGCCGTTCGCCAGACGGTGATTGCGTTCGATCTGGTCGACGGTGAGATCGCGATAGGCGCTGTACCAGAAGCGGCTGACGCTTCGGGACGCGAGCGCCCATGTCTTGAACAGCCGGCCATGCGCCGCCCCATCGAGGATCAGGAACCGCGCCGGCGGAAAGCCGACGCCCGAACCCCAGGCCAGGGTCAGTCCCTTCGAGGCCTTCTCGATGAAGTCGTCGAGATAGGAGCCCCAGCTATGGTCGAAGTTGCTGAGGAACAGGAGCCGGCTGCCGTTATTGAGGAAGGCCCAATGCGCGAAATGAACGGTGCGCATGTTGCCGAGATAACCGGCCCGCGCGGTGACCCTCAGGACGAGGCCAAGCCCGAGATGCCCGGCCCGGATGATCGCGGTGCGAAGCGCGCCCGGCTTGATGAGGACGATGGAGCCCATGTGGTTCTGGGCGATCCAGTCCTCGCGCCGGCCCATTTCGGCAACGCGCTCGAGGTCGAGCGCGGGGTTTTCGCGCGTCGAATCCCTCTTCTCGTGATAGCGGACACGCAAAAGGATGAGGCCGAGGGACAAGGGGGCTGCAAGGAGCCCCAGGCCGACGATCCGCGCTGCCGACCAGAATGGTGCCTTTTCACCCCAAAGCGGCGCTCCGCCCAGAGCAGCGAGCAACCGGCTGATGGCGTCGGCGATGAACAGCAGCAAAACGGTTGCAATGACCACATAGACGGCAATGCCGATTGCGTAGAGGATCAGCCAGTAAGGCCGAAGGACGACCTTCGGAAAACCGCCGGCAACTTCGGTGCCCTCGAGCCCGCGCCTTTTGACGAATAGCAGCCCGGCCACGAGCGCGGTCAGCCCGGCGACCACGAGGAGATAGGTCGTCCACCGGACAAACGGGGCGAGCAGAAGCCCCGGGAGCGACAAGACGCACAGAAGAACGACCGCGAAGAGCGCCAGTCTAACGACGTCGGCCGTTCCTTCGGCGAGCGGAACGCGCTTCGGCGCGGACAAATCCAGCCAGGGGAATTGGCTGATCAGGTCCTTGCGCAGCCTGAGGCGCGCAACTTCGGGTTCGAGGCCGCGATAGGGGCTTGGCCCCTTCTCGACGTCGATCGCCTTGCGCATGGCGACGAACAACTTCTCGTCGTCGAGGATGCGGTGGCGGGTCAGGCCGCGATTGCCGTGGTGGAACACGCTCGGCGCCTGCGTCCGGGTTTCGAAGTAAGGCGCCACGGGCGCTCTCGATCCGGGCTCGGTCACCGCGTCGTACAAGGGCCCGTCCCCGTCCAAGGGTCGCTTGCAGCAGCGCAGCATTGCGCGCAGCTCCTCTTCGAAGATCGAGCAGAGCTGGCCCCAGAAGATCGGCGCCGGCCCGTCGAAATTGGCTTCGAGGATGAACAAGGGGTCGAAGTCGGCGTGATCGAACACGCTCATCGACATGAAGTGGAGGACCGGCACCTGGTCGGCGATCAGGTCATAATCGTCGTCGCTTTTTTCGACGGCCAGCCGGAATGTGCTGATGAGCGCGTTCAATTGGCTGTGGCTTGCCGGCTTGACCTCGAGAGGCACGCACAATGTCGTTTGCAATTGCGACACCTTTTCGAAGCTTTCCCTTAGAGGATTACGGGGTTGGGATTGGCGGCGGGAAGCGGCGGGAACCGGCTTTCGAATTCGCCCGGGGCGATGGCTGCGCGGTTGACGATCTGCCCGCCGGCAAGGTCGCCGCGATTGCCGGTCGTGATGGTCGCGAACGGCGGGATCAGTTGCCGGACCTCCCCCTCGCGAACCCAGATGCGCATCGTATCGGGCCCAAGCATTTCATAGCCGACGTCACTCTTCTGATAGACACCGTTGACGCACATCCCGGACCCCAGGATGCGAATCTTCCCCTTCTTGAAGAAGCTGATCGCAAAGCAGAGCGATTCCTCGACGAAGGGATCGGTATTGGGATAGACGTCGACCGTTCCGCCACGCATCGCCGTCAGCTTCATCGTGCCAGCGCCGGTGCGGAACCCGTCGCCGGGGAGCAAGAGATCCCCCAGATCGGCGGGTTCGGACGCGCCATTGGTCCTGGTGATGAAAGCTTCGCCCTGGGCCTCGGTCACCCTTGCAATGGGCGTGTTGGGATCGGCGGTTGCGCAGGACGCGACAAGGCAGGCCGCCGCCATCAGCGACAACGCCGTTGCGACGCGACCGGAACGGGTGCTTTTCCTCATCGAGCGATCCTTTGCGGTCCGAAGATGTTGTGCGGCTTGCCGGAGGTCAGCGCATCCACCCGCCGCAGGGGAATCCAGGTCACGGCCCGCGTCTCGGGCGACCAGAGTAGGACGCTGTCGCCGTCACGCGCGACGACGTAGCCTTCGATACTCAAGCCCTCGCCTCGCAGCGCCGCGTAGGAATAAACAGGTTCGTGGAGG
>DATLMM010000043.1:0-47601 GCA_035537335.1 Sphingomicrobium sp.
GCGCGGAGACGCGATCGCCGCGGAGTAGACTCTCGGCTTGGCAGATCATGTCGCCGAGTAGGCGGTGGTGTATTTGACCCGTTCCATCGCGAAGTGACTGGTGACGTTCTTCAGCGGCACGGCCTCGATCAGGCGGCGGTAGAAGTCGTCAAAATGCGCCATGTCCCTAACAGCGACGCGCAGGAGGTAGTCAGTCTCCCCGGCCATCCGATAGATCTCCATCACCTCCGCCATCTCTGACACCGCTTCCGTGAATTGCCGCAGCCACTCCGGGCTGTGATCGCGAGCCTCAATGCCGACGAACACGTTGAGGTCCAGTCCGACGGCCTTGGGGTCCACCAGCGCGACCGTGCGCTGGATGACCCCGGCGGCGCGAAGCTTCTGGATGCGGCGCCAACAGGGAGTCGGCGACAGGCCGACGGCGCTGGCCACCTCCGCCACGGGCCGGTCGGCGTCCTGCTGCAGCAGTTGCAGGATTTTGGCGTCGGTCGCGTCCATGCTTCGATCTCATCTTGGATTGGAAGAATGTTGCACAATCGCCAGAAACGCTCGCATGATCAATGTTATTTGTCGCACCCTCTTTGTGGCACCGCAGCATATGAGTAGAACGAAGTGGTCCACCCCCGGGCAGAGATCCTGGCGGAGCACGCAAGAATTTTCCATTCCGAGGGTGGACACCCCTTTGGAAAACCTGGCCTCGGCAATCCCGTGTTGCCGGGGCCCTTTTTCTTTCTGCCTTCGCAGGCAGCTTTTCCGCGCAAAGCTCTTGCAAAGCCGACCGCCTTCTGATTCTGTGCCGTTATGGGAAGGGGAGCGCAGAAGAGCCTTGGGCTGGTCCGCCGCGCTGCGCTGCCGGCGCTGGCGCTGGTGATCATCGGCACTTTTGCCGGCCACGCGGTTGCAGGCCCGAACGGGCTGCTGGCTTTGGGCGGCTACCATCGCGATCTGCAGACCCGGAAGGTCGAGCTGGCGCAGCTTGAGGGCGAGCGCGACCGGTTGGAGCACCGGTCCACCTTGCTTGACCCCAGGAAGGCCGATCCCGACATGGCCGACGAGCTGGTCCGTCGCGACCTCGGCCTTATCCGTCCCGACGAGGTCATCGTTCCGCTCGAGGACTGACGCAATACCGCTCCGGCGTGTTGCCGCTGCGGGCGTGCGCTCCTATAGACCCGTCCCGTTCCAGCACTTGCCAGAGGTATTGTTCGTGGCGCGTTCCGCTCGACCCAAGCCCGCATTCGATGCGGCGCAGCCGACCCCTGATACCGCGAGCGCAGCTGCCCCGCCGCTGAGCAATCGGGAGCGGCCGCGCCAGCCGGAGCGCTATGCCGCGTCTGCCGACGAGTTGCTCGGCTTCTACAAGCAGATGCTGCTGATCCGCCGCTTCGAGGAGCGTGCGGGCCAGCTATATGGCCTTGGGCTGATCGGCGGCTTCTGCCACCTCTACATCGGGCAGGAAGCCGTTGCAGTCGGGCTGCAGAGCGCCATGACCGTCGGCAAGGATAGCGTGATCACCGGCTATCGCGATCACGGCCACATGCTTGCTTACGGCATCGATCCCAAGGTGATCATGGCCGAGTTGACCGGCCGCGCCGCCGGGATCAGCAAGGGCAAGGGCGGCTCCATGCACATGTTCAGTGTCGAGCATGGCTTCTACGGCGGTCACGGCATCGTCGGGGCGCAGGTCAGCCTCGGCACGGGTCTGGCCTTCAAACACCAGTATAGCGGCGATGGCGGCGTGTGCCTAAGCTACTTCGGCGACGGCGCTGCCAACCAGGGCCAGGTATACGAAAGCTTCAACATGGCCGAACTGTGGAAGCTGCCGGTCATCTACGCGATCGAGAACAACCATTATGCGATGGGTACCAGCGTCGAACGCTCGGCGTCGGAGCCCGACTTCTACAAGCGCGGCGAGAGCTTCCAGATACCCGGCATCCAGGTCGATGGCATGGATGTTCTGGCGGTGCGCGGCGCGGCAAGGGAGGCGCTGGAATGGACTCGCAGCGGCAAGGGGCCGATTATCCTGGAGCTCAAGACCTATCGCTATCGTGGGCACTCGATGAGCGACCCGGCCAAGTACCGCACCCGCGAAGAGGTGCAGGACTATCGGGAGAACCGTGACCCGATCACGCGCGCCGCGGCCGACCTTGCCGCACTGGGCGTTGGCGAGGATCAGCTGAAAGCCATCGACAAGGAGATCAAGGACGTCGTGGTTGACGCAGCCAAGTTCGCGGAGGACGCGCCTGAACCGGACGCTGGCGAACTGCACACCGATGTCCTAGTGGAGCGCTACTGATGGGCGTCGAACTCAAGATGCCGGCATTGTCGCCAACCATGGAGGAGGGCACCCTCGCCAAATGGCTGGTTAAGGAGGGCGACCAGGTGAAGTCGGGCGACATCCTGGCCGAGATTGAAACGGACAAGGCGACAATGGAGTTCGAGGCGGTCGATGAGGGCGTGATCAGCAAGATCCTGGTGCCCGAAGGCACGGATGGAGTGAAGGTCGGTACCGCCATTGCGATGATGGGTGGGGAGGATAGCTCCTCTGCTTCCGATCAGGCTGAGCCTGTCGAAGCTCTGCCGGCCTCCTCGGAAGAGAAGGATAGCCCTTCGACAAGCTCAGAGCAGCGGCAGAGTGCCCCTCCGACGTCCTCCGACCAGCAGACCCAGGCCTCGCCGGTTGAGCTGCCCAAGCAGCAGCGGCAGCCGGAGACGGGGACCGCACAACTGACCGCCTCGCCTCGCCCGGCCGACCCCGAGGTTCCCGCCGGGACCGCCACGAAAGCGACCTCCGTCCGCGAAGCTCTGCGGGATGCCATGGCGGAGGAGATGCGCCGCGACGAGCGCGTGTTCGTGATGGGTGAAGAAGTTGCTCAGTACCAAGGCGCCTACAAGGTGACCCAAGGCTTGCTCGACGAGTTCGGGCCCAAGCGCGTCGTGGACACCCCGATCACCGAATATGGTTTCGCCGGCCTCGGCACCGGGGCGGCAATGGGTGGCCTGAAGCCGATCATCGAGTTCATGACCTTCAATTTCGCCATGCAAGCGATCGATCACATCATCAACTCGGCGGCCAAGACCAACTACATGTCGGGCGGCCAGATGCGCTGCCCCATCGTGTTCCGCGGACCCAACGGCGCGGCGAGCCGGGTTGCGGCGCAACACAGTCAGAATTATGGGCCTTGGTACGCCAGCGTGCCCGGCCTGGTGGTTATCGCACCTTACGATGCCGCCGACGCCAAGGGGCTGCTGAAGGCGGCAATCCGGTCCGAAGACCCGGTCGTCTTTCTGGAGAACGAGCTGCTTTACGGAACCCAGTTCGATGTTCCGCAGGTCGACGATTGGGTGCTGCCGATCGGAAAGGCTCGTACCATGCGAGCCGGCAAGGACGTGACGCTGGTCAGCTACTCCATCGGCGTTGGCGTGGCGCTGGAGGCCGCTGAGGCGCTGGCAAGCGAGGGCATCGAAGCCGAGGTGATCGATCTGCGCACGCTGCGACCGCTCGACACTCAGGCGGTGCTGACCTCGCTCGCCGAGACGAACCGCCTGGTGGTGGTCGAAGAAGGCTGGCCGACCTGCTCGATCGCGTCCGAGATCATGGCGCTGTGCATGGAACAGGCATTTGACGATCTTGATGCGCCGGTGTTGCGGGTGACCAACGAGGACGTGCCACTGCCTTACGCCGCTAATCTCGAGAAGCTGGCGTTGATCAAGCCGGAAGATGTGGTGAAGGCGGCCAAGGCTGTCTGCTACCGCTGAACCGACGCGCGATCGCGACCTCGTCCGGCTGCACTGGCCGGTGCAGCTTCGCCCTGCATTTGACTCTCTGTTCGGGATTGACGATGCAGTGGCCGACGCCACGCTTACTGCCAGCCAACCTGCGCTTGCCGCGATCAAGCTTGCTTGGTGGCGGGACGCATTGGAGCGGCTCGACGTTGCGCCCGCCCCCGCGGAGCCGCGGCTGAGGGCGGCTGCTGCCGAATTACTGCCCCGCGGTATCGCAGGGCATGCGCTCGCGGGGCTGGAAGAGGGCTGGGCGGCGCTGCTCGAGCCAGCCGTCGACTATACGCGGCTCGACCTTAGAGGGGAGCGGCTATTCGCCTTAGCGGCGCAGTTGCTTGGACAAGCTCCGCCGGTGCCCGAGGCAGGGCGGCTGTGGGCCGCTGTCGATCTTGCACGAAGAACAGGACGCCCACTCCCGAAAGTCGTAGCCCTCCCTGCCGCCCCTCGCGGGCTCAGACCACTGACCATGCTGTCTGCGGTCGCTGCGCGTGATTCCCGTCGTGGAGTGCCGCTCGAGAGTGAGGCCACTTCGGCACGATCGTGGACCATCTTGCGTCATCGCTTCACCGGTCGTTGACAGCGTCTCGCCGTCCGGCAATCAGACGCGCGCCGAATCCACTACAAGCGAAAGAATCCCGATGGGACGTTTCTTCGCCGGAGCGGCGGCTGCTTTTCTAATGCTTACTGGCGCATTCCTGTTGTGGCAGGGGCGTGCGCAGGAGCCACCTCTCCCGGATCCTGTTGCCCCTGCCGTGAGGGAAACCGCACCGCCCTTGCTGGCGCTACCGGAGGCTCGTGCCCGTGCGCCGGAAGCCACACCCAAGTCTCGGGAGCAAAAGCGCTTCAGCCGCAACGACAAGGACAAGAACGGCCGCATCGAACGGGAGGAGCTGTTCGCCCCGCGCCGCAAGGCGTTCGCGAAGCTCGACAGGAACGGCAACGGAACGCTCAGCCTCGACGAGTGGGCGGTCAAGACGGTGGAGAAGTTTGGTGGTGCTGACCGGGATCGATCCGGCTGGCTGAACCCGGTCGAGTTCGCCACGACGGCGCCCAAGCCTCCTAAGCGCAAGGCCGCGTGCAGCTGCTGACCGTTGATTTACCGGCACCATTCATGTCAAGTTGTTCCACTGCCCGGCACAAGCGAGCGGTGACGATTGGAGCGCTCATTTGCATCTGAAAACGGTAACTTACACCAGCCTCGCGGCTCTGGACCTGACCGAAGAAGACGTGGTTGCGATACATCAGTCCTCGGCACGGGCTAACGCGCTGGAAGGCATGACGGGACTGCTGATCTTCAACGGAACTCATTTCCTTCAGATCGTGGAGGGTTCTTCAGACGCTATCGATGATCTGCTCGACCGGCTTCACCGCGACAGCCGGCACCATGGAATCGAGATTCGTGACGAGCGCCTGGTCGATGAGCGGGCGTTCGGAGACTGGGCAATGGAGATGGTCCGGGTGAAGAGCCGCTACTATGAAGCGCGCGAGCAGATCGCGGTCGCGTTGCCGGCCGAGTTGCCACAGCCGGTCAGCGACCGCATCTTCCGAATGACCCAGGCGATCTCCGGAACGGTGGCGCTGCCCGACTAGGCCAGTTCCATGGCTGGAGCCGTCGCCAACCAACCGGAAAAGGCGTCCCGCGCACGATCGGTGTACATTTTCTTGCGATCAGCCTTCCGCGTCCGGCCGGGAATCGGCGGCATCAGCCCGAAGTTGACGTTCATTGGCTGAAAGCTGTCCGCCTCAGCTCCGCCCGTGATGTGGCGGAGCAGCGCGCCCATGGCCGTTTCCATGGGTGGCGGCTCGATACTCTGCCCGGCAAGTTCCGCGGCCGCGAAGCGGGCGCTCAGGAGACCAACGGCGGCGCTTTCGACATAGCCTTCGCAACCGGTGATCTGACCGGCAAAGCGAATGTTCTGCTTGGTTTTCAAACGCAGTTGTTCTTCGAGCAAGGTTGGTGAGCGGATGAAGCTGTTCCGATGAATCCCACCCAGCCGGGCGAACTCCGCGTTTTCCAGGCCGGGGATCGTGCGGAAGATACGAACCTGCTCGGCGTGCTTCAGCTTGGTTTGGAAGCCAACCATGTTCCACAAGGTGCCGAGCACATTGTCCTGCCGCAGCTGTACGCAGGCGTAGGGCCAACGTCCGGTACGCGGATCGTCCAGCCCGACACCCTTCATCGGGCCGAAGCGAAGCGTTTCCGGTCCTCGTTCGGCCATGACTTCGATCGGCATGCAGCCTTCGAAGTAGGGCGTATCCTTCTCCCACTCCTTGAAGTCGGTCTTCTCACCCGCGTTCAGCGCGGTGACAAACGCTTGGTACTGATCCTTGTCCAGCGGACAATTGATGTAGTCCTTGCCTCCCTTGTCCCACCGCGCTGCCATCCAGCAAATATCCATGTCGATGCTGTCGCGATGAATGATCGGAGCGATCGCGTCGAAGAAGGCGAGGGCGTCTGAGCCCGTCTCAGCAGCGATGGCCTCCGCCAGCTTCGAGCCGGTCAGCGGCCCGGTGGCGATGATTGTAGGGTGATCTGGCAGCGCGTCGATCCGTTCCCGAACGACATCGACCCGGGGGTGGGCTGCCAGAGTGTTCGTCACCTCGCCGGCAAACGCCTCCCGGTCGACTGCCAGCGCAGAGCCCGCGGGCACGCGATGCTTGTCCGCCGCCCGCATGACAAGCGAGTCCAGCCGGCGCATTTCCTGGTGCAGCAGGCCCACAGCGTTGTTCTCGGCATCGTCCGATCGGAAGCTGTTGGAGCACACCATCTCCGCCAGCCGATCGGACTCGTGAGCCGGAGTGGTGTCACCGCCACCGCGCATCTCGCTAAGGCGAACCTGAAGACCAGCTTGCGCCAGCTGCCACGCGGCTTCGGAGCCCGCCAGACCGCCGCCGATGATGTGAATGTCGTGTGTCATTAGCGCGCCCCTACACCGCCCATCAGCGGGCGCCAAAGCCGCTCAGCATGGTCTTGACCGTCTTGAACAGGATCAGCACGTCGAGCCAGGGCGAAAAATATTTAATGTAGTAGAAGTCGTACTGCAGCTTGCGATGGACATCATCGACTTCCGCGACATGCCCCTGGTTGACCTGGGCCCAGCCGGAGATGCCGGGTTTCACCACGTGCCGGTAACGGTAGAATGGCAGTTCCCCGACGTACCACAGCGAGAGGATCTGAGCTTCCGGCCGCGGTCCGATCCAGCTCATCTGCCCGGCCAGTATGTTGAAGATCTGCGGTAGTTCGTCGATTCGACTGCGGCGAAGAGCAGCACCGATGCGAGTGATACGAGGATCGAGTTCCCCGGTCATGGCGGCGGCCCTGGCGTCTGTAGCATGATGAGGTCCAGCTCGCATGGTGCGGAACTTGAGGACCTGAAACGCGTGACCCCGGTGGCCGACGCGGGCCTGGCGGAACAGGACCGGCCCGCCATCGTCCAGCAGTATCGCGAGCGCCGCTCCGGCCATGAGCGGTAGTACCACGGGCAAGACCGCAAGCGCGAACAGCCAATCGACTAGCGTTTTCAGGTGGAAGTAACCTCGTGCCGGAACCAGCGAACCGAAGCTGTTTTCCGATAGGTGATCGATTTCGACCCTGCCGGTAAGCGACTCCTGGAGAGGCTTTACCTGGTAGACGATGATCCCGGCCAAGGCAGCATCGGCCAGGAAACTTTCCCACTCTGGTGGCAGATCGGCGTTGAAATCCGCAACTAGCGCATCGCAGCGGTAGAGGAGGTCCGCTTGCGGGCTGGGAAGAGCAATCCAGCTTACGCCGTCAATCGGCTGCAGCCGTCCCACGCTGCCGAAGGGAACCACTCCGATCCGTAGCAACTGCTGCCGCTGCACCAGAAAGTAGACGAGGTAGAACCACGAGACGTGGAGCACGAACCCGGCGACGAAGCCGAGACGGTCGTACGGCAGGCGGGAGAAGAAGAAGAACGCCAGCACCAGACCGTGAGCGGCAGCCGCTGTCGGCAGGATGACATAGCTAGAGCGGATGCCTGGGTACGGCTCGATGGAGAGTCGCAGGTAGAAGGCGATCAGGACCGCGACGAGATTGGCGAAAAACGCGTTCCACGTCGCAACATCGACCAGCGAAGGCGAGAGGATCAACCGGACCAGCGCTGGGATCGTGGCAGCGATGACCACGGCGAAGAGTAGCTGAACCCGACGCCGGGTCAGCACACCGCCACGACCGCGCGCTTGTCCAACGCGAGGGGTTAGCTGCAGCATCATGATGCAATGGTGTCGGTCACAGTGTCCAGGTTGTGAATGGCGGCTGTGACTCGCCGAAGTCCCAGAGTCGTTTCACATCGGCGACGATACCAGTCGGCTTCAGCATAGCAGCCAGTTTCTCGGGCGTCAGCGCCCGATAGTCTGCGTGGGCGACGGCGCCGACCACCATGTCGTACCGTCGATCCTCTGGCTGCACTAGATCGAGCCCGAACTCATGTCGTGCCTCGGCAGGGTCGGCGAGTGGGTCGGCGACAACGACCCCGTGCCCCAGCCATTGCAGCCGCCGGACGATATCAATCACCCGGCTATTGCGCAGGTCGGGCACGTTCTCCTTGAAGGTCAAGCCGAGGACCAGGACCTCACCATCCGTACCGCGGAGCCGCTCATGCAGCCGATCCGCGATCCACGCGCCCATGCCGTCGTTCGTCTCTCGCCCGGACAGGACCACCTGCGGCCAGTGTCCGACCTCCTGCGCCTTGTGAGCAAGATAGTAGGGATCGACGCCGATGCAGTGCCCGCCGACCAAACCTGGCTCGAACGGCAGGAAGTTCCACTTCGTCCGCGCGGCCGCGAGCACGTCCCAGATCGACAGGTCGAGCTTGGCGAAGATTTGCGCCAGCTCGTTCATGAAGGCGATGTTGATGTCGCGCTGGGCGTTCTCGATGACCTTGGCGGCTTCGGCAGCCTTGATCGACGCGGCGCGGAAGATGTTGCCACCATTGACGGCTCCGTAAACCGACGCGAGCAGGTCGAGTGTCTCATCGTCCTCCGCCGAAACAACCTTGGTGATGGTGTCCACCCGGTGCTCTTGGTCGCCGGGATTGATTCGTTCCGGACTGTAACCGAGGCGGAAATGCTCACCCCGGCGCAGGCCCGACAGCCGCTCCAGCTCCGGCGCGCAAAGATCTTCGGTAACGCCCGGATAGACCGTGCTTTCGTACACGATCACGGTGCGCCGATGCGCTTCCAGCAAGCCGGCGATCGTTCGGGTGGCGCTCATCAGGGGAAGGAGGTCAGGGCGATTGGCCCCATCGACGGGAGTTGGCACGGTAACGATGAACAAATCGGCGCCGCGGCAATCTTCCCCATTCGCGGTCAGCTGCAGCGTCGTTTCAGCCAGACGTTTTGCCGGAACCTCGCGCGTTCGGTCATGCCCCTGGCCAAGTTCCTCGACCCGGCCGACATCGATATCGAACCCAATAACCTTGAAGTGTTCCGCGAGAGCAACAGCCAGTGGCAAACCGACGTAGCCCAGCCCGACGACGGCAACGGTCGGTGAAGTCACAGAGAGGCTATTCCTTTACGAGCACGAAGCCAACTTCAGGCTTTAGCGCTCAAGCGAGCTTGGGCAAGCGGTTCTCCGGCAGTTGCAACCTCGTAAGCGAACTTGCGTTACATCCGAATAGGTTTAACCTCGATCCAGAACGGCCATTCGGGCTTTCAACGGAGTTTCAACATGAAGTCGATCCATATCGCGCTTGGGGCCGGATTGCTGATCGTGTCGAGTGGAGCCGCTGCTCAAAGCTGGTCCCCAGGGTCCGAGATCGCCGGCCAGTCGGTCCAGGTTGAGACAAACGGCGTGGTGAACACCGTGAACTTCAACGCCGACGGTACCGCCAGCATCCTCACTCCGTCTGGACGTGCGGTTCCGGCCACATGGTCGGCGACCGGCGGACAACTCTGCTTGAACGCGGCGGGAGCTCAGGAATGCGTCCCTTATGCGCAAAGCTTCCAGGCCGGGCAGCCCATTTCGGCGGCCAGCAGCTGCGGCACAACGTCGCGCTGGCTGGCCAACTCGGTGAACCAGGCGCCGCAATCCCGCCCGGCGGGCGAGCGCGGCTGAACTCGGCGCAGCTAGTTGGGGGCAGCTAGTTGGGGGGCGCGGACCGGCTCCGCGCCCATTTCTTCACGTCAGTCCTGCCCGATCGGGGCTCCCAGTTTGCGGGCGATCCGCGCGACCTCCTCGTCGCTTGGCGGGGGCGGGAGTTCTGGTTGCCCAGGTGCCAGCGCCTCGTCGGGGACGCCGGGCCCCGTGCCGGCGATGGTTTCGTTGATCGCGCTTTCGTTCGGGCCGGTGCTGATCTTCTCGCGGTCGTCCGCCATGCTCTGCTCCTCTGCCGTGTGCCATCCACAGAGCAAAGCGACGGGAAACCCAAGCTGTTCCGCCCGGACGACGGATTGATTGATAAGCGCGGGTGATCGCACCATATACCGGGCGAACAAGCAGGCCTTCTGGCCCGCAAGAGGAGCCTTCCTTGACGTCCATTCTTCCCATCCTGCCGTTGCGAGACATCGTCGTGTTTCCGCAGCGGATCGTGCCCCTGTTCGTCGGCCGCGAGAAGTCGGTCGCGGCGCTGGAATCGGCCATGGCTGCCGACAAGCAGATCTTCCTGGTCGCACAGCTTGATCCGGCCGAGGACGATCCCGATCGGGATGCGGTCTACGACCTTGGTGTAGTCGCCACCGCCATGCAACTGCTGAAGCTGCCCGACGGCACGGTCCGCGTGCTCGTGGAGGGCGCTCACCGAGCTCGCCTGGTCGCGCTCCATGAGGCGGACGGCTTCCTTACTGCCGAGATCGAGGAAGTGCCGGAAGAGGAGGGCGACGGCACCGAGACCCAGGCGCTGATGCGCTCGGTGGTCGACCAGTTCGACAACTACGCCAAGCTCAACAAGCGCCTGCCGGCGGAAACCAGCGTTCAGCTGGGTGAGATCGAGGACGCCTCCGCCCTGGCCGATGCGGTTGCATCGAACCTTTCGATCAAGGTGTCGGACAAGCAGGCGGTCCTGTCGGAGCTCAACCCGGCGCGCCGGCTGGAGATGGTCTTCGCCTTCATGGAAGGCGAGCTTGGCGTTCTCCAGGTCGAGAAGAAGATCCGCAGCCGGGTCAAGCGGCAAATGGAGAAGACCCAGCGCGAATATTACCTCAACGAGCAGTTGAAGGCGATTCAGCGCGAGCTCGGCAACGAGAGCGAAGACGGCGGCGACGAGCTGGCGGAACTTGCCGCCAAGATTCGCAAGACCCGCCTCAGCAAGGAAGCCCGCAACAAGGCCACGGCCGAGCTGAAGAAGCTCAAGGCGATGGCGCCGATGAGCGCCGAAGCCACGGTCGCGCGCAACTACCTTGACGTGCTGCTTGGCCTGCCGTGGGGCAAGAAATCGAAGCTGAAGCACGACATTGCGGAGGCGCAGCGCATCCTCGACGAGGATCACTACGGCCTTGAAAAGGTCAAGGACCGGATCGTCGAGTATCTCGCGGTGCAGGCCCGGACCAACAAGCTCAAGGGGCCGATCCTATGTCTGGTCGGACCGCCCGGCGTCGGCAAGACCTCGCTCGGCCGCTCCATCGCCAAGGCGACCGGACGTGAGTTCGCGCGCCAGTCGCTGGGCGGCGTCCGCGACGAGGCCGAGATCCGCGGTCACCGGCGAACGTACATCGGATCGCTGCCGGGCAAAATCGTTTCGAACCTGAAAAAGGCTGGCACCAGCAATCCGCTGTTCCTGCTCGATGAGATCGACAAGCTCGGTCAGGATTTCCGCGGAGACCCCGCGTCCGCCCTGCTGGAGGTGCTCGACCCCGAGCAGAACAGCAAGTTCCAGGACCATTATCTGGAGCTTGACTACGATCTGTCCGACGTCATGTTCGTCACCACCGCAAATTCGCTCGACATGCCGCAGCCGCTGCTGGACCGGATGGAGATCATCCGCCTGGAGGGCTACACGGAGGACGAGAAGGTCCAGATTGCCCGCCGCCACCTGTTGCCCAAGCAGATGGAAGCGCATGGTCTCAAGGGCAGCGAGCTGGAACTCGCCGACGAGGGGTTGCGTGATATCCTGCGCTACTACACGCGGGAAGCTGGCGTACGGACCTTGGAGCGTGAACTGGCCAAGGTTGCGCGCAAGGCGCTGCGCCAGATCCTTGAAGGGAAGATTGAGCGGGCAGTTGTCAGCGGCGACAACCTGCAGGACTTCCTCGGTGTACGCCGTTATCGCTATGGGGTCGGTGAGGAAGAGGATCAGATCGGCGCCGTGACCGGGCTGGCCTGGACGGAGGTCGGTGGCGAGCTGCTGACCATCGAAGCGGTTACCGTTCCCGGCAAGGGCCAGATCAAGACGACCGGCAAGCTTGGCGACGTCATGCAGGAATCGATCCAGGCCGCGATGAGCTTCGTCAAGGCGCGGGCTCCGGCATTTGGGGTCAAGCCGTCGATCTTTGCGCGCAAGGATATCCACGTCCACCTGCCCGAAGGCGCGGTGCCGAAGGATGGTCCGAGTGCCGGTATCGGCATGGTGACTGCCATGATCTCCACCCTGACGGGTCTGCCCGTCCGGCGTGATGTCGCAATGACCGGCGAGGTGACCTTGCGTGGGCGAGTGCTGCCGATCGGTGGCCTGAAGGAGAAGCTCCTTGCGGCGCTGCGCGGCGGGATCACCACCGTGCTCATTCCAGCCGAGAACGAAAAGGACATTGCGGAGCTTCCAGCTAACCTTAAGGAGGCGCTGCGGATCGTGCCGGTCAGCCATGTCGACCAGGTGCTGAGCGAAGCGCTGGCGGCACCGCTGGTTCCGATCGAGTGGACGGAGGCGGACGAGCATGCCGCCGAACCGCCGCTGCCGCACGCTGTGCCCGGACAACCCGGACTGCGTCATTGAGGTAAAGGGCATGGAAAGGTTGGTCGCGCTACGGCCGGCCCTTGCCGAGTGGAGCTTACGGGATGAACAAGCAGGAACTGATCAGCCAGGTTGCCGACCGGGCGGGGCTCAACCGCAACGATGCGGCCCGAGCCGTCGAAACCATGCTGGAGGTGATCACCGGCTCGCTGAAGCGTGGCGATGAGGTACGGCTGGTCGGCTTTGGCAACTTCTCGGTGACCCGGCGCAAGGCGTCCGTCGGGCGCAATCCGCGCACGGGGGAGCCGCTCCAGATCGCGTCCAGTGCAACACCGAAGTTCCGTGCCGGCAAGGTGTTGAAGGACGCGGTTCAGTAGGTCGGGGGCGGGGGGCGAACGGGGGTGGACAGCCCCAAGGGTTGCCTCTATCCGCCCCATCCGCGGCGCATGGGCGCGTAGCTCAGTGGTAGAGCACACCCTTCACACGGGTGGGGTCGCAGGTTCAATCCCTGCCGCGCCCACCATGCCCGCTTGCTCGTGCTTGATACAAGCTTTGCCGGCGGCAAGACGCGCCCGATTATCGGCTCGCGGCGAGCCGGCGTAGTTCGGCGATAAGCGAAGCGCTTGCCGGCTGTGTCGCCTGCAGGTTGGGCAGCCCCGGCCAGCCTGCGTCTGGAAACGATCGGCCGTCGAACTTGCGTAGCCCTTCGTAGCGCGGGATCACGTGAAAATGGACGTGCGGGTCGACCATCATCAGCATGAGATAGTTGATGCGCTCGAAGGAGGTGAACTCAGCCAAGATGCGCTCGGCTAGCGCCACCATCTCGCGCTGCTCGGCATAGGCGCCCGTTGGCAGATCGGCGTAAGATCGCGCGTCGGAGGTCGCGCAGAGTACCAAGGATCCAAGCGTCGGCTGTGCCGGCCGGACCATCAGCGCCCAATGTTCACCCTCGTGGATGACGGTCTCGGGGTAGCCGAACTTGCCGAGCGTCTCGTGTACCATGCCGCCTCGCTTGCTTATCGGGGGCGGCGACTCTAAGGGACGCGCGCGCCCTCACCAAGGGCTCATGGCGATCGTAGCTCAGTTGGTTAGAGCATCGGTTTGTGGTACCGAGGGTCGCGGGTTCAAGTCCCGTCGGTCGCCCCATCGTTTCCCCTGATCAGACCGGAAGACTTGATGTCCACTCCCTGGGACCTGCCCGACTTCGACGCGCACGAAGAAGTGCACTTCATTACCGATGCCAAAGCTGGTTTGAAGGCGATCATTGCCATGCACTCCACGCACCTGGGCCCGTCGGCGGGAGGATGCCGCTTCTGGCAGTATGCGGCTGATGAGCAGGCGCTGACGGACGCACTCCGTCTGTCGCGCGGCATGAGCTACAAGAATGCCATGGCCGGCCTCCCGCTCGGCGGCGGCAAGGCGGTGATCCTGGCGCCGGCCGACAAGAACAAGACGCCGGAGATGCTGGCGGCATTTGGTCGGGCGGTGAACGGTCTGGGCGGACGCTACGTCACGGCCGAGGATGTGGGCATCAACGTGACCGACATGATCGAGGTCAGCCGGCAAACCAGCTTTGTCGCCGGTCTGCCGGTCAGCGGTGGCGCGGTCGGCGGCGATCCGGGACCTCATACTTCCCTGGGCGTGTTCCTCGGCATCAAGGCCGCGGTCCGTCGGGCTCTTGGCAAGGATAGCCTCCAGGGTCTCCACCTGGCGCTGCAGGGCGCCGGCAGCGTGGCGACCGGCGTCGCCATGCACGCTGCGGCGGAAGGCGCTCGGCTGTCGATCGCCGATGTCGCCGAAGACAGGCTCCGAAAGCTTGCCGATGCAACCGGCGCAGCAATCGTCGACGCGAATGAAATCATGACGTTGGAAGCGGATGTACTTAGTCCCAATGCGCTGGGAGCAATCCTGACCGAGCAGTCGATCGCCGCGTTGAAGGTGCCGGTGGTCGCCGGCGGCGCGAACAACCAACTCGCCACATCGGAGGACGGCCAGCGCCTGATGGAGCGCGGCATCCTGTACGCGCCCGATTATGTCATCAACGCGGGCGGCATCATCAACGTCTCGACCGAGTATCTGAAGGACGGTGACGCGAACGTGGTCCGCAGCCGGATCGAAGCCATTCCCGATCGGCTGGAGGCCATCTGGCAGAAGAGTGCCGCCACCAGCCGCGACCCGGCTGCGGTTGCGGACGCCATGGCGCAGAAGCTGATCGGACGCGGCTAGTTTCAAAACGGCTGCGGAGCCTCTAGATAGCCCGCGCATCCATGCACCGCTTCGCCAACCCCGCCCGATTTCTCCGCATCGCTCGTCCGGCGACCAGCTGGCTACTGGCCATCGGACTCGTGCTCACGGCGGCCGGCGTGCTGGGCGGGCTGTTCGTGACGCCGCCCGACTATTTGCAGGGCGAGACGGTGCGCATTCTCTACATCCATGTGCCCACCGCCTGGCTCGGCATGGGTGGGTGGAGCGGAATTGCCGTCGCCAGCCTGTTCACCATCGTGTGGCGGCATCCCCTTTCTGGCGTCGCCGCTCGGGCCATTGCTCCGGTAGGGACGGTGTTTGCTTTTCTCTGCCTCGCCACCGGGTCGATCTGGGGGCGTCCAACCTGGGGTACCTGGTGGGAGTGGGACGGACGGCTGACCTCCATGCTCGTGCTGTTCTTCCTATATCTCGGCTACATCGCACTCGCCGCGGCCGAACGGGAACGGGGGCCGGAGAGCAGGGTTGCCGCAATCTACGGACTGGTCGGGGCCGTAAACCTGCCGATCATCCACTTCTCCGTGCAATGGTGGCGCACCCTTCACCAGGGCGAGAGCATCGAACTGACCGGATCGTCGATCGCGCCGGAACTGCTGTGGCCGCTGCCGCTTACCCTGGTTGGCATGTCTGCCTTGTTCGGTGCGGCCGTGCTGATGCGGATGCGGACGGAACTCGCCGAGACCAAGAGGGAAGCGCGATTGCAGCGCATGGCCGCGTCGACGAGCTCGAGACCGGTAGTCTCATGAACCATTGGGCGTTCGTGATCGCGGCTTATGTCGTGACCCTTGGCGGTACCGGTGGGCTGCTGCTGTGGTCTTCCAGCGCGCTGCGTCGAGCAGAGGCGGCGGCTGAGCGGCTGCGCGAGCGGCGATGAGGCGTGCGCCCAAGCGCCAGCGACTGGTGCTGGTCCTGCTTGGCGTTGCTGCGCTGGTCGGCGCGGTGCTGCTCGCCATGTGGGGACTGGCCGATCGCGCTGCTTACTTTCGTACCCCGCAGGACATCGCTGCCGGGCGCGCTCGCTTGGGCGAGCCCATTCGCCTCGGCGGCATGGTGCGGGCCGGCTCAATTGCCAAGCAGCCGGACGGAGTGAGCGTCGCCTTCGTCGTGACCGATGGGCCGGCCAGCGTACCCGTCCGCTATCGCGGGATCGTGCCCGACCTATTCAAGGAGAACAGCGGCGTCGTGGCCGAAGGTCGACTTGGCGCCGACGGGGTGTTCGTCGCCAACACGATCCTCGCCAAGCACGACGAACGCTACATGCCGCCGCAGCTCGGCAATCAAGCGGCCGAGGTGAAGACCAAGGAAACAGTGCTGAGATGATCGCCGAGGTCGGTCTGGCCGCTCTGTGGTTGGCAGCGGCGCTTGCCTTGTTGCAATTGGCTGCTTCGCTGATTGGCCAGCGTCTGGGAGACGCCCGCGCGATCGTGGTGCCGGTCGCGGTCGCGCAGGGCGCGCTGACCCTGTTCGCTTTTTCCATGCTCATCTGGCTGTTCCTTCGGACGGATCTCAGCGTCGAGCTGGTCGCCGCCAACAGCCATTCGCAGAAGCCTTGGATCTACAAGCTGGCCGGTACCTGGGGCAACCACGAAGGGTCCATGCTGCTGTGGGTGACAGTGCTGGCACTGGCCGGTGCGGCTTTAGCAATGCTTGAGCGGCGCTTGCCGGAGAAGGCGCTGCAGGCGGCGCTCGGTGCGCAGTCGGCACTGGCACTGGGCTTCTTCGCTTTCCTGCTGCTCGCTTCCAACCCGTTCGCCAGGCTCAACCCGGCACCGCCAGAGGGGCAGGGGCTCAATCCCTTGTTGCAGGACCCTGGCCTGGCGTTCCATCCACCGACTTTGTACATTGGCTACGTCGGCCTGTCGGTCGCCTTCAGCCTGGCGGTTGGCGCGCTGGTTACGCGTGATGTCGGACCTGCGCTGGCCCGAGCGATGCGGCCCTGGGTGCTGGGTGCCTGGGTGCTGCTGACGATCGGCATCGTGGCTGGTAGCTACTGGGCCTACTACGAACTCGGCTGGGGGGGCTGGTGGTTCTGGGATCCGGTCGAGAACGCCTCCCTGATGCCGTGGCTCGCGGCGACGGCATTGCTTCACTCGATCAACGTGCTGGCGGCGCGTGGGGGCCTTCGGACCTGGACGATCATGCTGGCGGTGGTCGCGTTCAGCATGTCGATGGTCGGCACCTTTCTTGTCCGTTCCGGCATCCTGACGTCCGTTCACAGCTTTGCTGTCGACCCGACGCGGGGCAGCTTCATCCTCGCCCTGCTCACCATCTACATCGGCGGAGCGCTGGCTCTGTTCGCGCTGCGGGTCGGGACGGTGCGAGAGGGGGCGCGGTTCGACCTCGTCAGCCGCGAGGGCGCGCTGGTCGCCAACAACCTGATCCTGAGCGTGATCCTCGGCACCGTGTTCGTCGGCACCCTCTATCCCCTGTTCGTTGAGGCAGCCACAGGAGAGAAGATCTCCGTCGGCCCGCCTTACTTCAACGCCGTAACCGGCCCGCTTACGCTTGCCTTGGCGCTGCTGCTCTTTCTCGGGCCCCTGTTGAACTGGCGGCGCGACGGTCGACCGAACATGCGCCGGATCGCCTTGCCGTTGATCGTCACAGCCGGGGTGTTCGTGGCCAGCTTTGCCCTGCAGCCCGCCATGAGCGCGCTAACGCGCCTTGGGCTTTCGGTGGCCGCCGGTCTGGCGGTGGCAAGCTTCCTGCCGTTGGTGGGGCGCAAGCTGCGTCAAACGCCGCTTGCCAATTGGGGGATGGTAATCAGTCACCTTGGCGTCGCAGTGACGATGGCCGGCGCGGCTGCCGACACCGCCTTCACGCAGGAGCGTCTGGCGGCGGCACGACCAGGTGAAACGCTGCAGCTCGGTCCATGGTCGGTGCTCTTTCTTGGCGTCGATCCGGTTGCCGGGCCGAACTGGACCGCGGTTGAAGGGCACCTGAGCGCCACTCGCGGCGGCGCCACGCTTCGGCTCGACCCGCAAAGCCGGTTCTTTTCCGATCCGCAGACGGAGACCAACGAAGCGGCAATCGACACTTTGTGGGACGGGCAGCTCTACACCGTCCTCGGCCGTGCAGAGCCGGACGGGCGCTGGCAGTTACGGCTATGGTGGAAGCCGCTGGTAACCCTGCTGTGGCTGGGCGGGGCATTGATTGCGCTTGGCGGCCTGCTGGCGCTGATCGGCCGGCTTCTGCGGGACCGGCGTCAACGGGTGCGAGCGGAAGAGGCATTCGGATGAAGCCTCGGCTGTGGCTCGCTCTTCCGCTGATCGTCTTCGGGCTGTTCCTCCT
This sequence comes from Sphingomicrobium sp., assembly GCA_035537335.1. GTDB lineage: Bacteria > Pseudomonadota > Alphaproteobacteria > Sphingomonadales > Sphingomonadaceae > Sphingomicrobium. Next base: position 18,174 of record DATLMM010000043.1, read on the forward strand.
GGCAGTGGGTTGGCGATTGTCGAGCCCGCCCGATCCAACCGTCAAGTCGCGGCTGGTCGGTCAGCCCATTCCCGACTTCACCTTGGCAGCAGCCGTGCCAGGGAAGGCGGGGCTGGTCTCAGCCGACCTCAAGGACGGGGGACCCAGGCTCGTCAATCTGTTCGCCAGTTGGTGCGTGCCCTGCCTCGCCGAGGCGCCGGTGCTGATGGACCTGAAGCGACGCGGCTTGCCGATTGATGGCATCGCCATTCGCGATGCGTCGGCGGACGTCGCCGAGTTCTTGATGAAGCACGGTGATCCATTTCGCCGGATCGGAGCCGATCCGCAAAGCCAGTTGCAAATGACGCTTGGGTCATCCGGAGTGCCGGAAAGCTTCATCGTCGATGCTCGCGGCGTAATCCGGTACCAGCATATCGGGCCAATTATGCCTCAGGACGTGCCGATGATCCTGGCCGAGTGGGAGAAGGCGCGATGAGGACGCTGCTTGCCTCACTTCTGCTTGCGGTCTCCGTTCCGGCGCTGGCCGATAGCGCGCAACCACCGGCGCCTTACGCTTACCGGCAGCTCGACGATCCGCAACAGGAAGCACGAGCCAAGGAGCTGATGGAGGAGCTCCGTTGCCTCGTCTGCCAGGGCCAGTCTATCGCCGACAGCGATGCGGAACTGGCCGGCGACATGCGGCACCTGGTTCGGTCCCGGATCAAGGCGGGCGAGAGCCCGGATCAGGTTCGAACCTGGCTGGTGGAGCGCTACGGCAGCTGGGTAAGTTACGCTCCGACCTTTGGACCTGAAACACTGCTGCTCTATGCTGCGCCCGCTCTCCTGCTGCTGGCGGGAGCCCTGCTGGCGGCACGCCGGCTAACGCGGAACCGCGTGTGATGGGCCTGATCCTTCTCCTTGCTCTGGTCGCCGGGACAGCCTTGGTCCTATGGTGGGCTGGCCGGCTGCGCGGAGCGGCGCTTCAACTAACACTCGCGGCCCTTATGATCGGGGCTGCCGGCTACGCCCTGCAGGGCCGACCAACCTTGGCCGGTGCTCCGAAGCAGGCTGGTCGTCGCTTGGCACCAGTCCCCCTTACGGAGCCCCGGCAAGCGATGCTGGGCCGCTTCAACCAGTCGGATCGCTGGCTGACGATCGCCGACGGCTTTGCCGAGCGCGGTGACACGTTAAATGCTGTCGGTATCATCCGGGCGGGCTTGCGGGAACATCCGGACGACGCCGGGCTTCATCTTGGTCTGGGCAATGCCTTGGTAGATCATGCCGGAATGATCACGCCCGCTGCCACGCTTGCATTTGCAAGAGCGCGGGAACTTGCGCCCAAGCTTCCTGCGCCATTGTTCTTCGAGGGACTGGCGATGGCCCGTTCTGGCAATCGCCAGGAAGCGCTTTCGCTGTGGCGGCAGGCTCTCGCACTGACTCCGCCCGGCACCAGCTATCGCCCGATCATCGAAGGCGGGATCGCGGCCCTTAGCATTCCGGCGGCTCCCAGCCAGGAACCGCCGGCGCTGTAGCCGGAGCTACTCGCCTCGCCCGGTCTTCCCTTGAAGTTCGTCGATCTTCTTGGAAGCGTCGGCCTTGTTGAGTTCCGGATCAAACTCCTCGTCAGCCTCTTCCGACAAGGTCTGGAGGTAGGAAGCCTGCGCCCCGGTCATTGGCTCGTCACCGGTGGTCCAGTTGTCCGGATCCTTGATCGCGTTACCGGTTGGATGAGCCTTCGGGTTGGCGTCGAGTTGATCTGCCATTGGTGCACCTTTTCAATGATTTGAGTTGGTGCACCAACGCGTCTGTTCCTGCCTTGTTCCGCCCTAGGCAGCCGCTTCGAAAGGCAGGTCGAGCGCCTCGGCAACGGCCTCGTGCCGGATCTTGCCACCCGACACGTTGAGCCCATTGGCGAGATGCGAGTCTTGCTGCATCGCTTCCTTCGCGCCCAGATTGGCGAGCTTGAGAGCGAACGGCAGCGTCGCATTGTTCAGCGCGAAAGCAGACGTTCGTGAGACGGCGCCGGGCATGTTGGCGACACAGTAGTGGATGACACCGTCGACTTCGAACACCGGATCGTCGTGAGTGGTCGCCCGGCTGGTCTCGAAGCAGCCGCCTTGGTCAATTGCGATGTCGACCAGCACCGAGCCGCGCTTCATGGTCTTCAGCATGTCGCGCGAAACCAGCTTGGGTGCGGCGGCGCCCGGCACCAGCACGGCGCCAATCACCAGTTCCGCCTCCTCCACCGCCCCCGCTATAGCCGCCCGGCTGGCGTAGGCAGTCTTGATCTGCGAGCCGAAGAACATGTCGAGCTCGGCCAGGCGTTCGTTGCTGATGTCGTAGATGGTGACGTCGGCGCGCATGCCGACCGCCATCTGCGCCGCATTGACGCCGCTGACGCCCCCACCGAGGATGGCGACCTTGGCCGGGGCGACCCCTGGCACCCCGCCGAGCAGCACCCCGCGGCCGCCCTGTTCCTTTTCGAGGTAGTGGGCGCCGACCTGGACGCTCATCCGACCGGCGACCTCGCTCATCGGCTTCAGCAAGGGCAAGGCGCCCGAGCGGCTGGTCACCGTCTCGTAAGCGATGCAGGTCGCGCCCGACTTCATCAGTCCCTCGGCCTGCGGCTTGTCGGCGGCGAGGTGGAGAGAGGTAAAGAGGAGGTGGCTGGGCTCGAGTAGTGCGATTTCGGACGCTTGCGGTTCCTTGACCTTGACGATCATCTCGGCCGCGGCAAACACCTCGGCCGCGGTCGGCAGGATGGTCGCACCGGCCCGCTGGTAAGCGGCGTCGGGACAATCGATGCCGCTGCCGGCACCAGCCTCCACGAACAGCTCGTGCCCCGCGGCAACGAGCTCCTTGACCGAAGCGGGAGTCAGGCCGACACGGTATTCGTGGTTCTTGATCTCCTTAGGCACACCGACGCGCATGTTTGTTCGCTTTCTTCGTGATTGAAGTTCCGTGGATTGCGCGCGCCTATAGACCGGCTGCGCACGGTTGCGCCAGCCGGTTGCCGCGGCCCAATGCTCCTGCTAGGGCGCGCCGCCGCTCATGAACATCACCGCACAAGGAGCCGCCGTACCTGCTTCGAACGAGGGGGTGACGGACACCGAGCACGCCGTGGGGCACGCCCCGCAAGGCTCGCTAGGAAAGCTTGCGCTGGGCGCGGTCGGGATCGTGTTCGGGGACATCGGCACCTCGCCCATCTACGCTTTTCGCGAGACCTTTGCCGGGCACCACACGCTCGCGCCGGATCAGCTGCACATCTACGGCGTGCTGAGCCTGATCTTCTGGTCGATGATGATCATCGTCAGCCTCAAGTATGTCACCATCATCATGCGCGCGGACAACAAGGGCGAGGGCGGCAGCCTGGCCCTGCTGGCGCTGATCAATCGGACCACGAGTGACAGGCGCCGCTGGACTGCGGGGATCGTCATGCTGGGCGTGTTCGCGACAGCATTGTTCTACGGCGACAGCATGATCACGCCCGCCATCTCCGTCCTGTCAGCGGTGGAAGGTCTGACCACGGTCAATCCGACCTTCGAACCTTACGTAATTCCACTCGCGGTCAGCATCCTGATCGGGCTGTTTGCGATCCAGAGCCGCGGAACGGCCAAGGTCGGCAATCTCTTCAGTCCCGTCATGCTGCTCTACTTCGGCACGCTGGCAGTGCTGGGCGCAATTCATCTTACCGCGCAGCCCGGCCTCATCCTGCAGATGCTCAACCCGGGCAACGCCCTGGCGTTCTACATGGCCGAGCCCTTGCCGGCATTTATCGCCATGGGCTCGGTCGTGCTGGCCGTGACAGGAGCGGAAGCCCTCTACGCCGACATGGGACATTTCGGCCGCCGCCCGATCCGTTACGCCTGGATCGGTGTGGTGGTCTGCCTATTGCTGAACTACCTCGGCCAAGGCGCCATGCTGCTATCGCTTGATCCTGCCGAAGCGGCGGAGCGGGTCAAGAACCCCTTCTTCTTCCTCGCGCCGGAGAGCTTGCGACTGCCGCTGGTGCTGCTGGCAACCTGTGCCACCGTTATCGCCAGCCAGGCTGTTATCTCTGGCGCCTTTTCGGTTACTCAGCAGGCGATCCAGCTCGGCTTCATCCCGCGCCTGCGTATCACCCACACCAGTGAGACTGCCGCCGGACAGATCTACATTCCCGTGATCAATTGGGCGCTGATGGTCATGGTGATCCTGCTGGTAATCACCTTCCAGAGTTCATCCAACCTCGCGGCCGCGTATGGCATCGCGGTGACGGGAGCCATGGCGATCGACACTATCCTGCTGGGCGTGGTGTTTTTTTCTCTGTGGAAGTGGCCCGCCTGGAAGGCGGTGCCGCTGCTCGCCTTGTTCATGGTCGTGGATGTGCTCTACTTGGGGTCGAACCTGCTGAAGGTGCCTGACGGAGGCTGGTTCCCGCTGCTGGTCGGCGCCATTGCTTTTACCTTGCTCACCACCTGGGCCAAGGGTCGCAAGCTGATGCTTGACCGAATGGCGGAGGCGAGCCTGCCGATGGAGGTGTTCATCAAGTCGGCTGCCTCCAGCGCCACTCGCGTTCCTGGCACGGCAGTGTTCATGACCAGCTCGGCCAAGGGCGTGCCGCACGCGCTGCTCCACAACCTTAAGCACAACAAGGTGCTGCATGAGCGGGTGATGCTGCTGACCGTGCGGATCGAGGACGTGCCGTTCATCACCGCCGACAAAAGGCTGACGACCGAGGAATATGGCGCCGGGTTCTTCCGGGTCATGTTGCGCTATGGCTTCATGGAAGAGATCGACGTCCCCGTCGAACTCGGCAGGCTCGAGAATTGCGGTCCCAAGGCCAAGATGATGGACACCAGCTTCTTCCTAGCCCGGCAGACGCTGATCGCTTCGTCGCGACCAGGCATGGCGATCTGGCGCGAAAGGCTGTTCAGCTGGATGCTGCGGAACGCCGAGAGCGCGATGGAATTCTTCAAGTTGCCGACCAATCGCGTGGTCGAGTTGGGCAGCCAGGTAGAAATATAGCGGTGAACCATGCGTCGGCCCACCGGTTGGGCGTGCATGGATCAACTCGCCTCCTGGATCGCCACCGCGGCAACCATCATCGCCGCTTGCATGACCGCCTCGAACCTGGGGTCGCGGATAACCGGCTATGGCTTCATCGTCTTCACGATCGCTTCGCTCGCGTGGCTGGCGACGGGAGCGCTCACCGACCAGCCGGCGCTGCTGTGGACCAACATCGTCATGACGTTCCTGAACCTATTCGGCGTGTGGCGTTGGCTCGGCCGTCAAGCCAAGGTTGAGGACGGAGCGGCGAAGGCTGCAGAAAAGAGCGAGCAGATGGCAACGGAGACGCTGTTCCCGGCTTCCACCCTCACGTCGGCCAAGCTGGTCGGTCTGGAAGGGCGGGAACTCGGGCGCTGCGTTGATGCGATGCTTGGATGCCGCAGCGGGCGCCTGAGCTATCTGGTGATTGCTCGCGGCGGGCTGGCCGGAGTGGGTGAGACCTTCCGGCGCTTGAACTGGGACAAGGCCCGTGTCCATGAAGGCGCGGTGCAGGTGGACATGATCGACAAGGACCTGTTCCGACTGCCGGAGCTCGCCAAGGACAACTGGCCGGGGAGATGACCGGCGCGCTGATTGTCACGGCCGAGCTTGGGGCCGAGGACTTTGCCTGGTTGGACCGTCAGCGTCGTGCCTATTTCCCGCCGGCGCGCAATCAGCTGAGTGCTCACCTGACCATGTTCCATGCGTTGCCGCCTTCCGCGGAAGCGGAAGCGCGGCGTGTGCTGGCGCAGCTTGCCGCCGCTGCTCCGCCCAAAGCGTTGCTTGCGGGCCTGATGAACCTTGGTCGGGGCGTCGCTTATCGGGTAACTTCGGAGGAACTCGACGCGATCCGTGCCGAAATCGCATCCCGTTTCCACGGCAACCTGAGCGCGCAGGATGCGCAAGGTTGGCGCCCGCACGTGACCATCATGAACAAGGCAGACTCTAGCCAAGCCAAGAGCTTGCTGAAAGAACTTACCATCTCCTTCGAGCCGCGCCCGCTGGTGATCGCAGGCTTGGCCCTCCACCGCTACCTCGGCGGACCCTGGGAGAAGCTCGGCCAGTGGAGCTTCCGTGGCGCAGGCTGAGCGGAGGCGACGTCAGCTAAGGTCGCCAACGCCCTCGCAAGTCAGTTCAAACGCCGCCATGCCCGCTTCCATGACGGACGCCAACATCGGCATGTCCAGCAATGCGTCGACCGCACTGCCAGTGCGAACCTCGTCATTTGCTTCGCCCATCGCCTCGTCCCAGTCACCCGCGTCATAGGTGCCTTGGCCGACCCAGCAGAAGGCCAGGATCTCGGCCAGCTGATCTTCGCCAAGATCGTCCAAGGCCGCGCGAAGCTCTTCCTCCACGCCGTCGTTGATGTCCTCGTCCAGCACGGACAAAGCACCTTCGTCGTCATCGTCGACATTGTCGGCCGCTTCGCCTTCGTCGTAATCGCTCGGCGTCTTCGCCTCGAATTCCCGCGCCCGCAAGATGATGCGGCAAAGTGTGTCGAGCGGGGTAAGCGGGTCCATGTATTCCTCCTGTTTGTGTCGCTCAACACGAAGCGAGCGTCGGCGGTTCCGCCGCGTTGACCGGTGGCGAACCCCCGCTTATATGCCCGCCCGCGCCCTCACGGTGCTGTCCTGATTTTCGGGTCGCCAGTCGAGAAGACGGACGACTGCTTGGGGCGGAGTAGCTCAGCTGGTTAGAGCAGCGGAATCATAATCCGCGTGTCGGGGGTTCAAGTCCCTCCTCCGCTACCACTCATTTCAAACCGGCACGGGTTGTGGTTGGCCCACCAGCGGCAGCAACGCGTCGATCTGGTCGGCATGGCAGAGATCGGTCCCGGGTGTGCTGGCGGTTGCGGCCCCGGCTGCCGTGCCGTGGCGAAAGGCTTCGAGCGGCTCGGCGCCCCGCACAAGCGCTCCGATCATTGCCGCCAGAAAGCTGTCGCCCGCGCCGACCGCACTCTTGGTGTCGACCTCTATCGCCGGCAGAAACCAGGCCCCGTCCGCGTTAGCCAGCAGGGCGCCTTCGTGTCCGAGGGTTACAGCCAGCTGGCGCACCTGGCCTGAACGGACGAAACTGCTTGCGGCCGCAGCGATTGCGCCGCGATCAGACAGTGGCTCGCCGACCAAGCCCTCCAGTTCCGACCGGCTTGGCTTGATCAGCTCGAGCCCGCCACCCTCGACCGCGGCACGCAATTCATCGCCCGAGCTATCCAGCGCGATCCGAGCCCCGCCGGATCGAGCTTCAGCAATCATCCGGGCGTACAGGTTGGCGGGCGCGCAGGAGGGGAGCGAGCCGCTTAGCACCAGCCACTCCGACCGGCATCGCGAAATGGCTGCCACGGCGGAGTCGAGTTCGCTCTCGGAAGCGCACGGACCTTCGGGTACGAAGCGATACTCCAGCCCGGAGCTATGCTCATGCACGGTGAGGCTGAGCCGGGTGTCGCCGTCGATCCGAACTTTTCGGCGCGGCAGATCGATGCGGGACAGCAGATCGTCCAGCACGGCACCGGTAGCACCGCCCGCGAGGTAAATTGCCTCCACGGCGACCGAGAGACGTTGCAGCACCCGCGCAACGTTGATCCCACCGCCACCCGGATCGAGGCGCTCGTTGCGGGTTCGGACCTTGTGAGTTGGTCGGACGGTCTCCGCGTCGCTCGACATGTCGACAGTGGGATTGAGTGTGACGGTGGTAACGGGCGGCGAAGCCATGCGTGCAGCGGTGCGCGAGTTGGCGCGCGCCTTCAACCGTCATCTTCCCGCAGAACAGCCGAGAGCAGCTGCATCCATGCGCAAACGCCCGGGCCGTTCGACCCGGGCGTCCGCGTGACGATTGCTCGTCAGCCCCCTTGGAGTGTTGCTTGCCCCCTGGCAGCCCTGAGATCCGCCCGAAGCACCCCTCCCGAGCGGGTCGGCGAAGCCGGCCCCACTCGCTTGGTAGGAGAGAAGCTACGGCGCAATCCTCCGGTTTGTCACTCCGCAATCGTAGTTCTCGCAACAGAACGGCACAGGCTGTGGCTGGCGAGCAACATGGCTGGCTTCCATTGCGCGTTCACGAAGCGCGTCCTAGAGCGCCGCACCATGCGCCTGTCCCGAGCATTCCTCCCCGTCCTCAAGGAAAGTCCATCCGACGCCCAGATCGTGAGCCACAAGCTGATGCTTCGGGCCGGTCTCGTCCGCCAGACAGCCGCCGGCATCTACGCGTGGCTGCCGCTCGGGTTGCGAGTGCTCAGAAAGATCGAGCAGATCGTGCGGGCGGAGCAGGACCGCGCCGGTTCGATCGAGATGCTCATGCCGACCATGCAGTCGGCAGACTTGTGGCGGGAGAGCGGCCGCTACGATGCTTACGGTCCTGAAATGCTGCGCATCCGCGACCGGCACGATCGGGAGATGCTCTATGGTCCGACCAACGAGGAAATGCTCACCGCTCTATTTCGCGACGACGTGCGATCCTATCGCGACCTCCCGCGCACACTTTATCATATCCAATGGAAGTTCCGCGACGAGGTTCGGCCCCGCTTTGGAGTCATGCGCGGGCGCGAGTTCCTGATGAAGGATGCCTACAGCTTCGATCTGGACGAGGCAGGCGCTCGGCAGAGCTACTACACGCAACTGCTCGCTTACCTGCGGACGTTCGAGCGGCTCGGCATCCGAGCCGTGCCGATGAAGGCGGCGTCGGGCCCAATCGGCGGCGACCTCAGCCATGAGTTCATCGTCCTTGCACCGACCGGCGAGAGCGAGGTGTTTTACGACGCCGGTTATGAGGAGATGGATTGGTCTGGTTCGGACCTTCAGTACGTCGATGCTGACGGGCTGCAGGCCATGTTCGATCGCATCGGCAAGTCCTACGCCGCGACGGACGAGACCCATGACGAGGCGCGATGGGCCGAGGTGCCGGCGTCAAGCCAACGTACCGGACGCGGGATCGAGGTCGGGCACATCTTCTACTTCGGAACCAAGTACAGCGACGCCATGAGTCTTCGCGTATCCGGTCACGACGGCAGCATGGTGACGCCGCACATGGGCAGCTACGGCATCGGCGTCTCCCGGCTGGTCGGAGCGATCATCGAGGCGAGCCACGACGAGGCGGGGATCGTCTGGCCGGAAGCCGTGGCGCCATGGCGGGTGGGCATCGTCACCATGCGCGGCGACGATCAGCCGAGCCGTCACGCGGCAGGCGAGCTTTACGACAAGCTGACGGCTGCTGGGGTCGAGACCCTTTACGATGACCGTGACGAGCGGGGCGGGGCGAAGCTTGCCGGCATGGATCTGATGGGCTTGCCAATCCAGGTGATCATCGGCCCGCGCGGGCTGGCAAGCGGGGTGGTCGAGCTCAAGGACCGGCGCAGCGGCGAGAAACAGGAGCTGAGCCTCGAGAGCGCATTGACGAGGCTCACCGCGTGAACGGCCTCGTTGTTGCGATCGAAGCGAAGGAAGCCAGTGTTCCTGCCAAGCGGCGGTCGCTGGATTGCCGCGTCGCTCCGGCACTGACGGGTGAGCCGTCATGATCCTCAGCCGCTACGAACGCACCATTGCCAAGCGCTACCTGCTTCCCGGCAAGGGCGAAGGATTCATCTTCGTAGTCGCCGGCTTCAGTGTCGGCGCAGTCGCGCTCGGTGTCGCGGCGCTGATCATCGTGATGAGCGTAATGAACGGCTTTCGCGCCGAGCTTTTCGACAAGATTGTCGGCCTGAACGGCCATGCCATAGTCCAGGGCTATGACGGCCGCCTGCCTGACTGGCAGCGGATCGCATCCGGGGCGCGCAAGGTCTCCGGCGTCACTGCGGCCCTGCCGCTGATCGAACAGCCCCTGATGGCGAGTGCCAATGGCCGGGTGGAAGGGGTGCTGGTCCGCGGCATGCGAGTGGAGGACATCCGCAACAACCCGACCATTGCCAGAAACGTGAAATCGGGCGACATCCGCTCGCTCGTCCCCGGCAGCAATCGCATTGCCATCGGCACACGCCTCGCCGAGTCGCTCGGCGCCTACCCCGGCGGCGAGATCAGCCTGATCAGCCCGGAAGGTCGGGCCACCGCCATTGGCACGGTGCCGCGGATCGTCAGCTACACGGTGGCTGCGACGTTCGAGGTCGGCGTCTACGACTACGACAATGCATTCGTCATCATGCCGCTGGAGGATGCCCAGAACTTGCTGATGCTGGGCGATGAAGTCGGCATGGTGGAGGTTGAGGTAAGCGATCCCAACCGGATCGAAGAGCAGCTTCCCGCGCTCCAGTCACTGGTCCAGGGCCGCGGCGCCGTAACCGACTGGCGGAGCATGAACGAGGCCCTGTTCAAGACGCTGGAGATCGAACGGGTGGTGATGTTCGTCATCCTGTCGATCATCATCCTGGTCGCCGCCTTCAACATCGCCTCGTCGCTGATCATGCTGGTCCGCGCCAAGACCCGCGACATTGCCATTCTACGAACCATGGGTGCGAGCCGCGCAGCGATGCTGCGGATCTTCATCACGGTTGGAGTTACGATCGGGATGATCGGCATTGTCACCGGCATTCTTCTGGCGACGCTGTTTCTCTTCTTTCGGCAGAATGTGGTGAACTTTGTCCAGCTCCTGACCGGGCAGAACCTGTGGGATCCGTCGATCCGCTTCCTGACTGAACTGCCCTCGCGGACCGATCCGCTGGAAGTCGCGGCTATCATCGCGGTGACCCTGGTCCTGACCTTTGCCGCTACCCTGTTCCCGGCGCGCAAGGCTGCAGGAACCGATCCCGTGCAGGTGCTGCGTTATGAGTGAACCGGTTCTCGAAACGCGTGCTCTCCGGCGCAACTTCACGCAGGGCGAGACGACCATCGAGGTGCTGCGTGGGGTCGATCTGGCCGTGCAGCCGGGCGAGATCGTCGCGCTGCTGGGCCCATCGGGTTCGGGCAAGTCCACCCTGCTGCAGGCCGTGGGCTTGCTGGAAGGCGGTTTTGAGGGCTCTATCCGCATTGCCGGCCGCGCGGCCGAAAGGCTCGACAATGATGGCCGAACGGAACTTCGCCGCGTGGCGCTGGGCTTTGTTTATCAATTCCATCATCTGCTGCCGGACTTTGACGCGGCCGAAAACGTGATGCTGCCGCAATTGATTCGCGGTGCGACGACGCCTGAGGCGCGCAGCCGTGCCGAGCAGCTGCTGACGACCCTTGGTCTTGGCGGGCGTCTCGATCATCGGCCAGCCAAGCTGTCGGGCGGTGAGCAGCAGCGGGTGGCGGTCGCGCGGGCGCTGGCCAACCGGCCGCCGCTCATCCTGGCGGACGAGCCGACCGGCAACCTCGACGAGGCGACCGCGGACGTGGTGCTGGCGGAGTTCCTGGGTTTGGTCCGTGGCGAAGGCAGCGCTGCACTGGTGGCCACCCACAATGAGCGAATGGCGGCCAAGATGGACCGCGTTGTCCGGCTACACGAGGGGCGTCTCGACTGAGACGTGGGACCATTTTCCACTTAAGGCGTTACGGAGCCCATGCCTGACCGTTTCAACGAACCGCCTTACGATCCCCGCCTGGACCCGCAGGATTCGCGCTACGATCCACGCTTCGAACCGCGCGACGACCCCCGGTTCGCGCACGATTATGATCCACGGTTGGATCCTCGATACGACTATGGCGAGCGACCGCGCATGCGCCGTGACGGTCCACCGCCACCGCCACCTCCGCTTAGCACTCCGCCGCCGCGCCGCTCGCGGGGCCGAACGCTTGCTATGGTCGCCGGGCTGATCGGCCTGCTACTGGTCGCCTTGTTCGCGTACCGCCTGACCCGGACTGGTCCCGGCGAGGACCGGCTCGACGAGGGTTCGAGCACGGCTGCCACGGACAGTGCCACGGCGGAGGAACGCTGCGGCAGCCAGCGGACATACGACCTGGTCAAACAGCAGCTGTTCCGCCAGGCCGCCCAGACGCGCGGTACCGATCAGGCCGCCTTCGACCGCCTTTCTCCTTACGCGGCAATCCGGGTGACAGCGCCCGTGCTAAAGCGGGAAGACGAAGAACTCGGCACTTTGGTATGCTCCGGCAACGTAGCACTTGACCTGCCACCGGGAGTCGGGGTGGTAGGCGGGCGGCGGACGCTGCAGGCCAACCTTGATTATTCGCTTCAGCGGGCCGCCGACGGCAGCGGCGACGTAGTGACCCTGAGTGGCGCCGATGGCATCGTCGTACCGCTGGCAACCCTGGCCCGCACTGGCTCACAGACGGGCTTGCCCCAGCCGCAGCCCGAGCCAGTGCCGCCAGGCGCAATCGTGCCCGCACCGGCGACCACAGACAACCCGCGACCGCCCCAGGCTTTTCCGCCGGCGAACCGGGCTCCCGATCGGGTCCCACCACCACCGGCCGCCGAGGTGCCTCGGCCTGCAGCCAGCCCGAGTTTCAACTGCGCTCGTGCCCGGACCCGCGGTGAGGTCGCGGTCTGCCGAAGCCCGGAACTTGCCGCCCTCGACCGCGAGATGGCTGGGTTCTTCAACACCGCCTTGCGCGGAGCGGACCCAGAAGCCCGCGCCACTCTGCAGCGCACGCGCGGCCGCTTCCTTGCCTTCCGCGATCGCTGCGGCAGCGACCGCTGCATTGCCGACGCCTACCGCGGACGCATCACGGAGATCCGCGACATTGTCGACGGGCGCTGGCGAGGCGAATAGCGCCGCTTAGCTGGGGATAAGTGGGGCGCTTCAGCTTCCGCTCAGCCGAAGCGTGCCTATAATCGACGCATGGTCTTCGTTCCGCTGCGCGTCTTCTCCTCCTTCACCATGCTTGAAGGGGCGATAGAGCCAAAGGATATCGCCAAACTGGCGCGCAAGCTGGGCTTGCCGGCCGTCGGGCTGACCGACCGGAACGGCTTGTATGCGGCCATGGCGTTCAGCGAATATTGCGTGAACGAGGGCGTGCAGCCGATCATCGGCGCCACCGTTGGCGTCGCTCGGCCGGCCGACGTGCCGGGCGCTGGGGTAGACTGGATCGTCCTGTTGGCAAAGGATGGAATTGGCTATGCCAATCTATGCCGGCTGGTGTCCGCGGCCCACATGGATCGGCCCGATCACGAAGCGCCGCACGTCGAGCTGGCAGTGCTGGAAGCGCATGCAGCGGGACTGATCGCGCTGACGGCGGGAGGAGAGGGGGCCGTGGTCCGCCTGATGGCCGACGGGCAGGCCCAAGCCGCACGCGACTATCTTCGACGTTTGGCCTGCATCTTTCCGCAGTGCCTGTACGTCGAGCTCTCCCGCCGCGGCGATCAGGCGGAAGAAACCGCAGAAGGTGCTTTGGTCGATCTTGCGTACGATCTGGACCTGCCGCTGGTGGCGACCAATCCGGCCGCCTACTCCGATCCGTCGTTCCACCAGGCTCATGACGCCCTACTGTGCATCGCCAGCAGCAGCCAGATCGACAATGCCGATCGCGCGGTATCGAGCAAGGACGCGTGGCTGAAGCCGACCAGTGCAATGGAGGAGCTGTTCGCGGACCTGCCGGAGGCGATAGCGAACACCGTGGTGATAGCCCAGCGCTGTGCCGTCTCGGCGCCGACGCGAAAGCCGATCCTGCCCCGCCTCAGCGACGACGAGGATGAGCAACTCCGCCGCGACGCTCACGCCGGCCTCGACCTGAAACTTGAGGAACGAAACGAGGAGGATCGGACCCTCTACCGTGAACGGCTCGACTTCGAGCTCGACGTCATCGCGCGCATGGGGTTTTCCGGCTACTTCCTGATCGTCGCCGACTTCATCAAATGGGCCAAGGCAAACGACATCCCGGTCGGCCCGGGGCGTGGCTCCGGCGCGGGTTCGGCCGTGGCTTGGGCGTTGACGATTACCGATCTCGATCCGATCGCGCTCGACCTGCTGTTTGAACGGTTCCTCAACCCGGAACGCGTGTCGATGCCCGACTTCGACATCGACTTTTGCGAAACGCATCGAGACAAGGTCATCCAGTATGTGCAAACGAAATATGGCCGAGACCGGGTAGCGCAGATCATCACCTTTGGTCGTCTGAAGGCCCGCGCGGTACTGAAGGATACCGGCCGGGTGCTGCAGATGAGCTATGGTCATGTCGACCGGCTGGCCAAGTTGGTGCCGAGCCATCCGACCGATCCGTGGACGCTCGATCGTGCACTCGGGAGGCGCAAGGACAAGCCGCACGACCTGGTCTCGGAGCTGGTCAACGAGATCCGCGACGATGCCACGGTCAAGCGCCTGTTTGAATTGGCAATGAAGCTGGAGGGCTTGCCGCGTCACGCGTCGACCCACGCAGCCGGCGTGGTGATCGGCGACCGACCTCTGCAGGAGCTGGTTCCGCTGCACCGCGATCCGCGCTCGGACATGCCGGTGACGCAATTCGATATGAAATATGTCGAGGCGGCAGGCCTCGTGAAGTTCGACTTTCTGGGCCTCAAGACCCTATCCGTGCTGAAAGAGGGTCAGCGCCTACTGCGGCAGCGAGGCGTCGAAGTCGCTTACGACGAGCTCGCTTGGGATGACCCGAAGGTCTACGAACTGCTCCAGCGGGGCGACACGGTAGGCGTGTTCCAGGTGGAATCGGAGGGGATGCGCCGCACGCTGTCCGCGGTTCGGCCGACAGTCTTCCAGGACATCATCGCGCTGGGCGCCCTCTATCGACCTGGCCCGATGGACAACATTCCTCTGTTCGGCGACCGGAAAAATGGGCGCGTGCCGATCGAGTACCCGCATCCCTTGCTCGAAGATGTGCTCAAGGAAACCTACGGGATCTTCGTTTATCAGGAGCAGGTGATGAAGGCCGCGCAGGTCCTCGCCGGCTACAGCCTGGGCGAAGCCGACCTATTGCGCCGGGCCATGGGCAAGAAGATCCAGGCGGAGATGGATGCCCAGCGCGCGCGGTTCGTGGAGGGTTGCGCCGCCAACGACATTGGCGACCGCAAGGCCAACGAGTTGTTCGACTTGATCGACAAGTTCGCGGGTTACGGCTTCAACAAGTCGCACGCAGCCGCCTACGCGCTGATCACCTACCAGACGGCCTGGCTGAAGGCGCATCATCCGGCGGAGTTTTACGCGTCATCGATGAGCTACGACATGCACCACACGGACAAGCTCTGCCTGTTCGTCGACGATCTGCGTCGACTTGGGCTGGAGCTGCTGCCGCCGGATGTGAACCATAGCCGGGCCGACTTCAGCGTCGAGGGCGGCAAGGTCCGCTATGCTCTCGGCGCGCTCAAAGGCGTGGGCGAGAAGGCGATGGCCGACCTTGTTGCCGATCGCGAGGCGCAGGGCCCATTCACGACACTTGACGACTTCGCTGAACGAATCGACCCGCGTCTGCTCAACCGCCGGCAGTTGGAGAGCCTGGCCGCCGCCGGCGCGTTCGACGGCCTCAATCCCGACCGGCCAACGGTATTTGCAGGTGCGGAGACGATCCTCGCTCACGCCGCCAGCGCCGCCGATCAGCGGACCAGCGGCCAGGGCGGGCTGTTCGGCGGGGCGGGGGATGTCGGTGTTGCCCCGATCCGCCTGCCGCGAGACGCCCGCTGGACCTTGGCCGAGCGGATGGCGCAGGAGCGGGAGGCATTCGGCTTCTACTTCTCCGCCCATCCCGTCGATCATCACCGCCACCTGCTTGCCGCCCACAAAGTTCGGTCGTTTGCCCAACTTGGCGCCGTGCCGCTGCCGACAGACGGCAGCCGTGCGGGCGCGACCATGGCGGGTCTGGTCGAAGAAGCGCGCTGGCGCACCTCTCAGCGTGGCAGGCGTTTTCTCATGGCCCGATTTTCCGATCCGTCCGGCCAATTCGATGCTTCCGTGTTCGATGAGGAAGCGGCAGCGGCGGTCGAAGCAGCTGCCAAGGCGGGTCAATGCGGGCTGCTGTCGGTCGAGCTCGACCGCAAGCCGGGCGAGGAACAGCCGCGGGTCGCCATTCGGCGCTTCCAACCGTTGGACGATCTCGCAAAACGCAGCCGGCTGGAGCTGGTCATCCGTTGCGAGGACCCGGGGCTGGTTCGGGCGCTGGCCGCCGAACTAGCTCGGGCGGAAGGTGGCGGGACGGGGCTCGCCCGGCTGATCACGCGCTTGACCGATGGGCGCGAAGCAGTGCTGCTACTGGGCAAGAACTACCTGCTCGATGCCGAGCTCGTCGCCCGGCTGGAGCGCGTGACGGGCGAAGGCAGCGTGTCGCTCGACGTGGCCGAGCCATTACGGTTGGTCGGATAGTGAAAAGGCGGAGCAAGCACCGAGCCTGCCCCGCCTCATATTGACCCCAGCTCTCGCCGGAATGCTCTCGCGCCGTGGCGCTTAGAGCATTTTCATCCCTTCCTTGTTCATCAAGGCCGTGATCTTGGCATCCTGCTCCTCGCTCAGCACCTGCTTGAAGCGCGGAAATACCTGCTCTTCCTCCATTCGGGCATGTTCCTCGATCAGGTTACGGAACTCGCGCACCCGGACCAGGAACTCGGGCGAGTCCTTGGGCATGTTCTCGAGCTCGTAAAGGAAGGTCTTCACATAGCCGTGCTCATGCTCGAGGTGGTCCGCATCGACCGTCTCGTTCGCCTGGCGCAGGGCGGGGTAGATCACTTGCTCTTCCTGATGGGCATGCTTGTTCAGAGCGAAGTGGATGGTCTTGACCAAGCTCGCGCGCTTGGCGGTCTCATGTTCCTCAGTAGCGAGCAGAAGGTCGAACTTGGCGAGCGTCGCCTTGTGCTCCAGCTTCAGGATCTCGTCCCACTCGTTGCCGGCCATCATCGACTCGGACTTCTGCATCAGGAACTTGCGGGCCCAGTTGGCGCCGATCCCGATTGCCGCGCCAGCGGCGAGGGCGCCAAGCAGGGGCCCGGCTCCAGCATTCTGCGAACCAAAGTTGAACGCGGAGCGCTCACCCGAACGATTGTTGCTCTTGCGCTCGCGACGATCGTCGGACGAGCGGCTGCGGTCACGATTCTCAGTACGTGTAGCCATGCCTATTCTCCTGTGGGAAGGTGTCGGCGGCTCAACGGACAGCCGGGCGTCGGCGTTCCTCTTGCGAGCGGTTAGCAGCTACAGAGCATTTACCTCGGGTTCGACCGGCTGTTCGGGAGCAACCGGCTCCTCTTCGACCCGCGGCGGTTCCTCTACTGGTTCCTCGACGACTGGAGGCGGAACGTCCAGCGGCGCTGTCGTCTCCTCCGGCAAGTCGCGCACGACTTCCTCGATGGGCGGCAGCGGCCGAGCGCTCTCATACTCCTCGCCAGGCAATTTCCGCGGCGTCCGGCTCGGCGGCGGTGTCCGGTCGACTGGCGCCGTTGTGCCACGATAGATGCAGGCATCGAGCCCGTCGCGCGCAACGATGCCGATGCGGGCGGCGATGATATTGCCGTAGCGGCGGGTGAAACCCTTGGGCGACGTGGCGCCGCGCGCCTTGGGCAACGGCAGCACGGCCGCGATCCGAGCCGCTTCCTGCCGGGTCATCGTGCTGGCGTCATGACCGTAATAGCGCTGTGCGCCCGCATTGACACCATAGGTGCCGATCCCGGTTTCCGCGACATTCAGGTAAATCTCCATGATCCGGCGCTTGCCCCAGATCTGCTCGATCAGCAGGGTGAACCAGGCTTCCAAGCCTTTGCGAAAATAGCCGCCACCTTGCCACAGGAAGACGTTCTTGGCCGTTTGCTGACTGATGGTCGAACCGCCGCGAATGCGTCCGCCGGAAGCGTTGCGTTGCATGGCGTCTTCGATGGCTTCCAGGTCAAAGCCGGAGTGAGTGCAAAAATTGCTATCCTCCGCAGCGATGGACGCGCGCACCATGTCCCGATCGACGCGTTCGATGCTCAGCCAGTTGCGCTCGGCGCCGCGGCCGCTGACCAGATCGCCGATCATGGTGGCGGTGATCGGCGGGTTGATGAAGCGATAGGCAACGACCCACAGGACCGACAGGATCAGGAAGGCGATCACCAGCTTGAGGAGGAACAGCAGCACCCGCGCTGGCAGGGACCGGCGAGACACTCGCTTGCGCTTGTATGCGGGAACGGCGGGGGAGGAGCGACGAGCCATGGCTCGGCGCTAGCGAGCAGCCGTCGCAGTGTCGAGCGCCGCCGGCTCCGGCAGCAATCAGGACCGACTTACTCCCTGAACCGGTTCAGCTCGGCCGCGCTGCGTTCGTAATCATCAGCCATCGATCGGAGGACTTCCGACGCCTGCGTGTCCAAAATCCCGGCAGCAAGGCGGCGGCAACGCTCAGCCTTCACGGCGAGCGCCGCGACGTCCAGTTCTTCGTCCTGGTTGATATGAGATTGGGGGTTGGTAGCCACAATATCAATCACTTGCAGTTCACATGCATAAAGCACTCGAGCAGCAGAACATCCAAGCAGTAAGTCGTGTTCCCGACTTAACAAAGAAGTCGGGAACTGTGTTCGTTCTGCAACGAAGTGTCAAAGGGCAACTTCAGCCTGGTTCTCTCGCTGGTGATCCTTGCCGGGATCGCGGCCGATCATCTTCAGCGCCGCCGCAACCAAAGTAGAGCCCGCTTCAGCCTTCCATATCTCCGCCTTGGACGTGTCGAAGCGCACCAGCTGAAGGTCCGGATCGTCCTGCCCTTCCTTGTACCAGCTGGCGATGAACGGGTTCCACAGCTTCTCGACCAGCGCACGATCCTCGATCGGCTCCAGCGTGCCGTGAATATGGGCAAACAGGTCATGGCCCTTGGACGTGTAGGTGGCGACGGCACGATTGTTGTCGGACAGCCCTTTGACCAGCGCCTCCGACTTCGCACCAAAGAAGTAGATGGTACCCCCATCCTTCTTGTCGGCATCATCGGGCGCGTCGATCTGCGCAGTCCAAGGGCGGGTGCGGCTGTCTTCGACTCCCTGCAGGCCGATCATCACGAATGGTGAGCTCGCCAGCTCCTTCCAGAACAGCTCCTTCAGCTCCTGCTCGCGCTCTGCGTCGGCCATGGTCTTCTCCGTTGATTGCGTTTGAAAACCGAACGGTGAAGGGCAGGGGAGGTTCCCTGGGCTAGCGTAACCGGCGGACGAGTTGCTTGCCCTCGGCAGTCGTCCGGACATCAAAGTTCGGCAGTGAGCGAACCAAGTCGCCGAGCCGCGAGAAGCCGTAGTTTCGAGCCGCAAAGGACGACACCGCTTTCGCCCGCTGGCCCATTTCGGACAGCGAGGCATAGCCCTCCTCATCGCGCTTGCTGGCTTTCCAAGCCGCGCCCAGCACGTCGATCAACTCCTCATCCACATCCTGCGCCGGCTCCAGGCTGTCGCCGCCGCTTTGCGTCAAGGCAGCCACATCGAAGAAGCGCGTGCAGCTGTTCTGAAAGCTGATCGGCGTCTTGGCAGTGCCGAAGCCGTAAACCGGCAAGCCGTCTTCCCGGATGCGCTGCGCAAGCGGAAGAAAGTCGCTGTCGGAGGACATGATTCCGAACCCATCCACATGGCCCCGATAGAGCAGGTCCATGGCGTCGATCGTCATGCGCATGTCCGTCGCCGACTTGCCCTTCACGACGTCGAACTGCTGCATGGGTACGATCGAATGCGCGTTAGACAGGTTCCCCCAGCCTTTCAGCGCCGGTTTCTGCCAGTTACCGTACGCCCGACGGATGTTGATGGTGCCGAGCTCGCCCAGCACCAGCAGCGCCTCGTCGAGGTGGTCGGGCGAGGCGTTATCCGCATCAATCAGCAACGCGATGTTCCGCTCGTCGCTCATGAGGCGACTGCTTCTGCTTCGGCAATCTGATGGAAGGTACCGGCGGACTCATCCAGTTCCCACAGCCGCCCGTCGGCGATGGCGAAGTAGCACCCGTGCAGTTGCAGGTCGCCCGCAGTCTCACGCTCGGTGACGAACGGGAAAGTGCGCAGGTTTGCAAGGCTGGTACGAACACCCTCAAGCTCGAGCGCGCGCTGCGGATTTTCCGCATCTCGCACCCGCTCGACGGCCGTGTCGAGCAGCGCGATCCAGCCGTCGATAAAGCTCCGGTCCGGGTCGCCATGTCCACCGAGCGCAGCGGCGACGCCGCCACAGGCGCCGTGACCGACGACGACGATGTGGCGAACCTCGAGCTTTGTAACGGCGAACTCCAGCGCCGCTGAAACGCCGTGAAGGCCGCCGCCCTGCTCGTAAGGTGGTACAAGGTTGGCGACATTGCGGAGGATGAAGGCCTGGCCAGGTTCGGTATCGAAGATGGTCGCGGGGTCCACCCGGCTGTCGCAACAGCCAATGATCATCACCGGTGGCGATTGCCCCTCGGCGAGGGAAGCCCAACGACGGCGCTCTGACTCGTACCGGTCGGAACGAAAGCGGCCGTAGCCTCGTAGCAGGGCAAGATATTCGGACATTCTTCGACGATCTCCTTTGACGTTGCCGATCCCTCCCGCGCTGTACGCAAAGCAGACCTTCCTGAACGCTGCACAACGAGGATACGGACACGGAACGAACTCGCGCTTGGGACGCTAAAGCTGGCAGAGCAGGTGGGCAATGGAGGAGTTCAGGCGATGAAAAATGCTTTGATGGCGGCGGCGCTGATCACGGGTGTGTCGGTCAGCGGTTGCGCGACCAACCGATATAATGATCCCTACTACAATGGTGGCCAGACCCAGGCCGGCCGTGCCGCCACGGGTGCAGCCGTTGGCGCGCTTGGTGGTGCTGCGCTTGGCGCCATCCTGCCAGGTGTGTCGCCGGTGGGTGGCGCGGTTGCGGGCGGCATCGCCGGCGCGGTGCTTGGCGCCGTGGTCAACGGCCGTCAGTACTACCGCGATACGCGCGGTAGCTGCTACTATGTCGATCAGTACGGTCGTCCGATCTACGATTATAACGCACGCTGCTAGTCGGCATTCGTTGAAGGGTGGGGGTGGCACTGGCCGCCCCCACTCGCTATCTGGCCGGGCATGAACGCACCGGCCGCTCTCCCCAAGCAGCGCAAGCCAGACTGGATCCGGGTCAAGGCCCCGATCGGGCCGGCCTTCGCCCAAACGCGCGACTTGATGCGCTCCTTGAACCTTGCAACTGTGTGCGAGGAGGCGGCTTGCCCCAACATTGGCGAGTGCTGGACCAAGAAGCACGCCACGGTGATGATCCTGGGCGACACCTGCACCCGGGCCTGCGCCTTCTGCAACGTCAAGACCGGCATGCCGCGGGCCGTCGATGCCTTGGAGCCGGAGCATGTTGCGACAGCGGCGGCCGAGCTTGGCCTTGAGCACATCGTGGTCACTTCCGTCGACCGGGACGATCTGCCCGACGGCGGCGCGTCCCAATTCGTCAAGGTCATCCAGGCCCTGCGCCGCTTGACCCCGCACACGACCATCGAGATTCTCACGCCCGACTTCCGCAACAAGTCGGAAGCGGCGGTTAGCGCAATCGTCGAGGCCGGACCCGACGTCTACAATCACAATCTCGAAACCGTGCCGAGGCTTTACCCGACCATCCGTCCGGGCGCGCGCTACTATGCGTCGTTGCGGCTGCTCGAGAGCGTCAAGCGCCAGGCGCCGCATATCTTTACGAAGTCCGGTGTCATGGTCGGCTTGGGCGAGCAGCGCCTGGAAGTGCATCAGGTGATGGATGACATGCGGTCGGCGGGAATCGATTTCTTGACCATGGGCCAGTATCTCCAGCCGACGCCGCGTCACGCCACGGTGGAGGAGTTCGTTACCCCCGACGCGTTCAAGGCCTATGCCGCCATCGCTCGCGCCAGGGGTTTCCTGTTGGTCGCGGCCTCGCCGCTGACCCGCTCGAGCTATCACGCCGGCGACGACTTCAAGAAGATGCAAACGGCTCGCTCGCAGCAGCTTGCAAGGAGCGCTGGTTAGTCCTGCCCATGCCGCGTCACACAGAGACCAAGCATCTGCCTTACTCGCCCGAGCAGCTGTTCGACCTCGTCGCAGACGTGAAACGCTATGACGAGTTCCTGCCGTGGGTCACGGCGGTGCGCGTTCGTTCCTCGTCGGAAGCGGAGACAGTGGCGGACCTGATCGTCGGCTTCAACGCCTTCAAGGAGCGGTTCACCAGCCGGGTGCGCAAGGAACGGCCGGGACGGATCGTGGTCGACTATGTCGAAGGTCCGCTCAAATATCTGCACAACGAGTGGCGGTTCGAGACTGCGGGCGATGGCACCGACATCCACTTTTCGGTCGATTTCGCCTTCAAATCCCGCATCTTCGAGGCGCTGGCCGGGGCGATGTTCGATCGCGCCCTGCGCAAGATGATCGGGGCTTTTGAAAGCCGCGCGATGACACTCTACGGGGTTGGCGTCTCCGCCTGAGGCTCCAGCAGTTCCAGTGCGCACAGAGCCGCTTCCAACCGGATGCCTGATCGGCCGGCCGCCGCGTCGAACTGTTTGCTGTCCGCCACCACCCGGTCGGGGTCCTCGCCACGCTCGGCGCGCGCGAACACCACGGTTCCGACGGGTTTTGACGCCGTTCCGCCGCCCGGCCCGGCAATGCCCGTAATGGCAACCGCAACGTCTGCGCCCGAAGCGTCCAGCGCACCGCGGGCCATCGCCCAGGCCGTCGCTACGCTGACGGCGCCGAAGGTCTCGACCACATCCGCGTTGACCCGAAGCGCGTTCATCTTGGCTTCGTTCGAGTAGGTTACATAACCGGCCAGGAAGACGTCGGACGAGCCCTCGATCTCCGTCAGTGCAGCGCTGACCAGACCGCCGGTGCAGCTTTCCGCCAGGGCGACCGTGCGCCCGGCGGAACGGTTCGTATCGATGATCTTGCGGGCCTTGTCGACCAGCGGGGTGGGCAAAAGAGTGTCGGTCATTCCGGCTCTATCCTGATGGTGGCGACTGCCTGCGCGGCAATTCCTTCTCCGCGGCCGGTAAACCCCAGACGCTCGGTCGTCGTTGCCTTGATGCTGACCTGGCTCGGGGCGACCGCTAGGACGTCGGCGACGCGCGCCTGCATGGCGGCACGATGCGGGCCGACCTTGGGCACTTCGCAGATTACGGTGCAGTCGACATGATCGATGATCCCGCCCTTGCGGCGGATCAACTCTGCCGCATGAGCCAGGAATCGGTCCGAACTGGCACCCTTCCACTCGGGATCGGACGGTGGGAAATGCTGCCCGATATCGCCCTCCGTCGCTGCCCCAAGCAGGGCGTCGGTGATCGCGTGAAGCACCACGTCCGCGTCGCTATGACCGGCCAACCCCTGCGGATGATCGATGGTGATGCCACCCATGACTAACGGTCCCGGTCCTTCGAAGGCATGCACGTCGAACCCCAGACCTGTACGGCTTACCAGACGTGAGTCGAGCAGCTTTTCCATTCTATTCCAGTCATCTTCCGTCGTGATCTTCGATAGCATCTCAGATCCGGCTACCGTTGCGACCTTGAGGCCGGCAAGCTGCATGACCGAAGATTCATCGGTCGCGAGCCGAGTTCCGGCTTCGTCCAGAGCAAAGCGAAGATCGTCGACGTGAAACGCCTGCGGGGTCTGCACGCGCAGCAGGTTGACCCGTTCCACCGTCCCGCGCAACTCGCGATCTCCGGTTGCCAGCGTGTCCGCCACGGGGAGCACCGGCACCGCGCCATCCGCGTTGGCGAGCGCATCGAGGAGACGGTCGATGACGTCGGCCGGGCAGAAGGGGCGAGCCGCGTCATGCACCAACACGATGCCGTCCCCTACCGCATCCAGCCCGTTGCGAACGCTCTCGGCCCGCTCCGACCCGCCGCGAACGGTCGCTACCGGCAAGCCGGACAGCACTTGCTTGGCGAGTTCCTCCTGGTCGCCGCCGATCACCGCCACGACCTTGTCGATCCGGGGGTGGCCGAGCATTGCTTCGGCCGCATGGCGCAGCATCGGCTTGCCGCCAAGGAGGCGATACTGCTTGGGTACGCCGCCGCCCAGCCGGACTCCGCTGCCCGCGGCGACGATGAGGGCGGTAATCTGGTTCAACTGCTTGCCGCTACCCTGAGCCTGCCAAAGGGCCGTCCTTAGTCTCACGTGTCGAGAAAGAAAGTACGGTCCTCCGATTGGCTCAGGACAGGCGGCTTGTCGCTCGGCAGGATCCTGGGTAAAGGATTGGCCTCCCATGACTCCCTGCAAGCCCATCACCGTCGGTCCGGTCCGCATCGACGCGCCAGTAATCCTGGCGCCAATGACGGGCGTCACCGACCTGCCATTCCGCAAGGTGGTGAAGCGCTACGGGGCAGGGCTCACCGTCAGCGAGATGATCGCCAGCCAGGCCATGATCCGCGAAACGCGCCAGTCCTTGCAGAAGGCTGCCTGGGACCCGGCGGAAGAGCCGGTCAGCCTTCAACTCGCCGGCTGCACGCCGCTGGAGATGGCTGAAGCTGCCCGGCTCAACGAGCAGCGCGGGGCCGCGATCATCGACATCAACATGGGCTGCCCGGTGAAGAAGGTCGTCAACGGCGATGCGGGCTCCGCCCTGATGCGCGACCTGCCGCTGGCGGCCTCGATCATCGAGGCGACGGTGAAAGCCGTTTCGGTGCCCATTACCGTAAAGATGCGCATGGGCTGGGATCATGGCAGCCTCAACGCACCGGAGCTTGCTCGCATCGCCCAGGACCTCGGCGCGCGGATGATCACCGTTCATGGCCGCACCCGAAACCAGATGTACAAGGGCTCGGCCGACTGGAGCTTCGTGCGGAGGGTCAAGGACGCCGTGAGCCTACCGGTGATCGTCAACGGCGACATCAACAGTCTGGCTGATGCACACGTTGCGCTGGCGCAGTCCGGCGCGGACGGGGTCATGATCGGCCGCGGCGCATACGGTAGGCCATGGCTGCTTGGTCAGGTGATGGCCGATCAGGCTGGTGGTGCCCGCCCGGACCCGAGCATGGATGAGCAGCTCGCGATCATCCTTGAGCAATATGACGCCATGCAGTCGCTGTACGGCACGCAGACCGGCGTCAATCTCGCCCGCAAGCATATCGGCTGGTACACCAAGGGTCTCACCGGGTCGGCCGAGTTCCGCAACAAGGTGAATACGCAGGACGATCCCAAGGTGGTCGTCGCCATGCTGCGCGAGTTCTATGCGCCCTGGCTGGCCCAAGCCGCCGCGTGAAAAAGTAAGGCCGACCGCAACAACTGTGTTCTTTGTGCAACTGAGCCGTGCTAGAGCACGCTTCGATGGACGCCCGCACCGCCGGTTCAGCCCTGCCTGATCAACCGCCCAGCCTGAGACGTTGGCTGGCGCGGGAACGGGAGAACGGGCGCTTCTACCGCGTTGCCGAACTGGTTACCGGCGGCATCCTGCTCGCAATGCTGATCAGCAGCCTGTCGCTCCTGAAGGGCGGCGATCCGAGCTCCATGCTCTCGCCACCGTTGATTGCCTTGCTGCTGGTCTCGAACCTCATTCCCGCCATCGTGCTGATGGTCTTGCTCAGCCGCCGCGTCGCCATGCGCCGGGCCGAGCGGGGAGGGCTGGGAACAGGCATGCTCCACACGCGGCTGGTTGCACTGTTCTCCGTCATTGCGGCGGTGCCGACCGTGCTGGTCGCGATCTTCGCTTCCTTGCTGTTCCAGTCGGCGCTGAGCTTCTGGTTCTCCGACAAGGCAAGGGGGATGCTGGAGAACAGCGTTCAGCTCGCGCGCGGCACATACGATCAGGAAGTGCAGCGGGTCGCGCTGGAAACCACCACCATGGCGTCGGACCTGTCGGAAAAGTACCTACCACTGCTTCCGCTTACCGACCCCCGATTGGCCGACGCATTTGCCCGCTATCAGGTGCTGCCGCGCGAACTGAGCGAAGGGATCATCTTCACTGTCGGCGATGACGGCGTCATTCGCACTCAGGTGCTGGTGAACCCCTACGACCGTGACCTTGAAAAGGTGGTCACCCCACCAAAACTGGCCGAGTTGAACAGCGGCAAGCCGGTGGTCGAAGTTTCCAGCCCTGATCGGGTTGGTGCGCTGACCCGCCTGAACTACGGCCCGAACACTTACCTTTACGCCGCGCGCGTGTTCGATCCCGAATTTCGTGAGCAGATGGCCCGGGCAGACGACGTCCTCAACGATTACCAGGACCTGATCACCCGAAGCCGTCTCAATCAACTCCGATTCAACGCGGCGTTATTGCTCGGTGCGCTGGTGATCGTCGGCGTGGCTATCTTTGTCGCCCTGCGGATCGCCGACCGTCTGGTTCGACCCGTCGGGGAACTGGTCAACGCGGCAGGTCGGGTGGAGGAGGGCGATTTTTCTACCCGGGTTCCGATCGAAAAGTCTGACGATGAGATCGGCGTCTTGGCTGCCGCCTTCAATCGCATGACGGGGCGGCTGGAGGAGCAGACTGGCGCTTTGCGCTCGGCCAACACCCAGCTCGATACCCGCCGAGCCTTTATAGAGGCGGTACTGGGCAGCGTGACGGCCGGCGTTGTCGCCCTCGACACAGACCGGCGTATCCTGCTGATCAATCGCTCGGCCAGCGCCCTGCTTCAGCATGGCGAGGAAAGCCCGGAGGGACGTGCGCTGGGCGACGTCAACCCAGAGCTTGAGGAATTCTTGTGCGGCGAGAAGCGCGAGGCCGACGTCTTGGTCCAGTCCGAGCATGGCCAGCGCACCCTGGCCGTGAAGCGCGTGCGCTATTCCGACGGCGTGGTGCTGACCTTCGACGACATCACCGATCAGCTGGCTGACCAGCGCCGGGCCGCCTGGTCGGACATCGCCCGCCGCATCGCGCACGAAATCAAGAACCCGCTGACGCCAATCCAGCTTGCCGCCGAGCGCCTCCAGCGGCGCTACGGCAAGGAAATCCAGTCTGATCCCGTGACCTTCGGCCGGTTGACGGAGACCATCGTCCGGCAAGTCGGCGACCTCCGCAAGATGGTCGACGAGTTCTCCAATTTTGCGCGGATGCCCAAGCCGGTGTTCCGCGAGGAAAACATCCATGACATCGCGCGCACCTCCTTGTTCCTGCACGAGGTCGCGCATCCCGACGTCGTGTTTAGCCTGGATCCACCGGCCGGCGACATCCGCATGGTCTGTGACCGACGGCAGTTGTCACAGGCGCTGACCAACGTGGTCAAGAACGCGGTCGAAGCGATCGAAGCACGTCATAACCGGTCCGAGCATCATTTCGATGGTGATAAGGTGGCGCTCTCCATCCGTGACAGCGAGTCTCAGCTGGTGATCGAGGTCACCGATACCGGCATCGGCCTGCCGGAGGAGCGAGACCGTCTGACCGAACCGTACATGACTACGCGGGTGCGCGGCACCGGGCTTGGGCTCGCCATCGTCAAGAAGATCGTCGAGGAACATGGCGGCGAGATCGCCTTCCTGGACCGTCAAGGCGGCGGCACCCACGTCCGCATCGCGTTTGACAAGGCGCGGCTCCAGCTGCTGGCGGCGGCATCGGATACTATCCATGAACCATCCGATGATCTTGGCATGCTTCAGCGGCGCGTCGACGATCCTGACCATCAATCGAGCTGACAAGAACGAGGAGCCAGAGCGTATGGCGTTGGAAGTGCTGGTGGTCGACGATGAAGCGGACATTCGCGAGTTGGTCGCGGGCGTGCTCGAAGACGAAGGCTACGCCGTTCGCTCGGCCGCCAACAGCAGCGACGCCCTAGAGGCGATCGAGGAACGCCGCCCGAGCCTGGTCCTGCTCGACGTGTGGCTGCAAGGCTCGCGCCTGGATGGCTTGCAATTGCTCGAAGAGGTCAAGCGCCGCGACCCCAGTTTGCCGGTGCTGATGATCTCGGGCCACGGCAATCTCGACACGGCCGTCGCTGCGATCCGCGAGGGCGCGATCGACTTCATCGAGAAGCCCTTCGAGGCAGAGCGACTGCTTCACCTGGTTGGTCGGGCGACCGAGACCGACCGCCTGCGGCGCGAGAATGCTACCTTGCGGGAACGTGCGGGGCACGACGAGCAGTTGAATGGTTCATCGGTGGCGATCAACACCGTGCGGGCGACGCTGAAGCGCGTGGCGCCGACCGGCAGCCGGGTCATGATCACCGGCCCCGCAGGTGTTGGCAAGGAGATTGCGGCTCGCACGATCCACGGCTGGAGCACACGCGCTGGCTCGCCGTTCATCGTTGTCTCGGCCGCCATGATGGAACCAGAGCGGGTCGAGGAAGAGCTGTTCGGCAGCGAAGCGGACGGCGTGGCGCGCCCTGGCCTCCTCGAACAGGCGCATGGCGGCACTTTGTTCCTGGATGAGATCGCGGACATGCCGCTTACCACTCAGGGCAAGATCTTGCGCGTCCTCACCGACCAGAGCTTCACTCGTGTCGGGGGCTCTCGCCCGGTTAAGGTGGACGTGCGGGTACTGTCTGCCACCGCCCGCCATCTGCAGGAGGAGATTGCCAACGGCCGCTTCCGGGAAGACCTTTACTACAGATTGAACGTCGTGCCGGTCCGCATTCCACCTCTCCGCGAGCGACGTGAAGACATCCCTGAGATCGCCAGCCACTTCCTGGCCCGCTTCGCTTCCGACCGCCGCGTCCTGGCACCCGGCCTGTCCGACGAGGCACTCGCCGCACTTCAGGCACACGACTGGCCGGGCAACGTCCGCCAGTTGCGCAACATCATGGAGCGCACCATGATCCTTGCGCCCACTGAGCGCCTGGGCCGGATTGATGTCGATCTGCTTCCACCCGAGGTGCTGGACGGCGGCGGCTCGAGCGGGATCAACAGCGCGACCCTGTCAATCATGGGCTCACCCCTTCGCGAAGCTCGCGAAAGCTTCGAGCGTGAGTATCTTCGCGTTCAGATCAGGCGATTTTCCGGCAACATCTCGCGCACGGCATCGTTCATCGGGATGGAGCGGTCCGCTCTGCACCGGAAGCTCAAGGCTTTGGGCCTCGGCGACAAGGGACACCCCGGCGAAGAATAAGAAGGCCTATAACTTGCCCGACAAACCATTGAGTTTACAGGACCACTTTCTCAACAGCCTGCGCCGGTCCCGCACCACCGTCACCATCTTCCTCGTCAAGGGTGTCAAGCTTCAAGGCGTCATCACCTGGTTCGACGCTTTCTCCCTTCTCCTGCGACGCGACGGCATCAGCCAACTCATCTACAAGCACGCAATGTCGACGATCATGCCGACAGACCCGCCGGACGACCTGGATCTTACCGGATTTCAGGGGCTGCGCGAAGGACGGGGCCCAGCCACATTGCAGGACCGGTTCCTCAACGCTGCCATTCGCGAGAGTGAGGCAATGACCGTCTTTCTGGTAAATGGCGTCATGCTGCAGGGCGAGGTGCTGGCGTTTAACCGCTTTTCCATGCTGCTCGGCAGGCGAGGGCAGATGCAACTTGTGTACAAGCATGCGGTGTCCACCATGCAGCCATCAAAGCCGCTTCCGCTCGGCGACAACGACGACGGCGGGAACGGCAAATGAGTGGTTTCGGGCGAGCGAGCGATGATGGCATCTCCCGCGGCGCACGCGCCCTGCTTGTCCTCCCCGATCGGAATAGTGACGCCAACGCGCGCACTTCGGAGGCTCGGCTAGACGAAGCGGCAGGACTAGCGGCGGCGATCGGCATCGACGTGGTCGGTCGACGCACATTCCGGATCCGTCAGCCTCGACCATCCAGC
>DATLMM010000044.1:0-72981 GCA_035537335.1 Sphingomicrobium sp.
CCGAACTTGCCGGCCAAAGCGGCGTCTGGATCGCGCGCCGCCCGCAACAGGCCGGCGCGGCTGTTTTCCCAGATCCCGCCGATCCACTGGCCGACCGCTTCATTGGCGATCATCTCGTCCTTCCAGGCTTCCACTTTGGCCTGGGTCTCGGGATCGTTCTGGAGGTTGAAGGCGAGCCTTGCCAGGCCTTCCTCGGCCTTGGAGCGAAGCGGGTGGTGGGGGTCGACTGCCATGTCGATGCTGAGCCGGCGAAGTCCGTCGATGATCGCCTCGGCGAGCTTTTCGTCAAGGCCGGCGATGCGAAGGATCCAGCCGGCCCGCTGATGGACCATGTTGCGGATGATATCCTCATTGGCATCGAGCGTGCGCCCCGCCCAGGTGACGAGCGAATCGACGATCGGAACGTGCCGTTCCTCGGTGATCGCGGCGGCCATGGTCTGGCCGAGCAAGGGCGCGATGTCGATCGAGCGCATCCGCGCCGCCGCGGCGCTCTTGACCATCCCGCCCAGTTTTTCCTCGTCCAGCGCTTCGAGGATGCTTGCCAGAAGGCGCGACCCGCCTTCGCGAAGCCGGCCTTCGCGCGGAGGATGAGCAAGGAAGCGCCCGACGGCTCCAGCCAGATCCAGATGCCGCATTCGCCGGGCGACGACGGAGGGGGTGAGAAAATTCTCCCTCAGGAACGAGGCCAGGGTGTCGCCGATCCGGTCCTTGTTGCGCGGAATGATGGCGGTATGCGGGATCGGCAAGCCGAGCGGATGGCGGAAGAGGGCGGTCACCGCGAACCAGTCGGCTAGGCCGCCGACCATGGCTGCTTCGGCAAACGCCTTGACGAACCCGAGCCAGGGGTAGGCGGGCTCCAGCGCACGGGCGGTGAAGAATACGGCCGCCATCAGCACCAGCAGGCCGGTCGCGGCGATCTTCATCCCTGCGGCGCCGGGCTGCACGGGATTGAACCGGGTCAAGGAGGCTCGTGCGGGTGGGTCGGCGCGGTTCATCGCCTCGTCAGTAGACGAGCCGCGCCGGGATTTCACTCCGCCGGTTGCGGCTGTGGCTCGGACGGACGTTGACCCGTCGGCATCTCATGGGCGCTATTGCCGACGAACCGCTTGAACACCCGTCCGATCCGGCTCTCGATGCTGATCGCAATCGAGTAATAGGCCGGCACCAGCACGAGGGTGAGGATGGTCGAGAAGATCAGGCCGCCAATCACCACCACGCCCATCGGTGCCCGCCAGCTGGCGTCACCCTCCACAGACGTCGCGATGGGAATCATGCCGGCGACCATCGCCACGGTCGTCATCAGAATCGGCTGGGCACGCTTATGACCGGCCTCGATGATCGCCTCGTCCTTGGGCATACCGTGATTCATCATTTCTACCGCGAAATCGACCAGGAGGATCGAGTTCTTGGCAACGATCCCAAACAGCATCAGGATGCCGATCAGCACGGGAAGGGAAACCGGATTGCCGGTCACCACTAGCGCAACGGCTGCGCCAAGCGGCGCCAGCAGCAACGAACCCATGTTCACAAACGGGGCCAGGAAGCGGCGGTAGAGCAGCACCAGGACCGCGAACACCAGCAGCACGCCCGAAGCTAGCGCGATCGCAAAGTAGAACATCAGCTCCGCCTGCCACTTCTGGTCGCCAAGCTGGAGTTGCTGAACGCCTTCCGGCAGGTTCTTGACCGAAGGAAGTGCGTTGATCTTCGGCCACACGTCGCCACTGACCAGACCCGGGGCGAGGTCGGCGCCGACCGCAAGCCGGCGGACCTGATCCGTTCGGCTGACTGAGGTCGGGCCGGCGCCGAAGCCGATCTCCGCTACCGATTTCAGCGGCACGGAGCCGCCGCTGGCCGTCGGAACGGGCAGGTTCTCGAGCACCGACAGGTCACGCCGCTCATTTTCCGAGATGGAGACGCGGATCGGCACCTGACGGTCGGCCAAACTGAACTTGGCGCTGTTCTGCGCGATGTCGCCGATGGTGGCGATGCGGATGGTCTGGCTCAGCGCCGCAGTCGTAACGCCAAGGTCAGCCGCCAAGTCGAAGCGCGGCTTGACCACGATTTCCGGCCGACTGAGATCGCCCAGGGCACGCGGGGCGCGCAGCTCAGGCATTCCTTCCATTTCCTTGACGATCTTGTTCGCGGTTGTGGAGAGGAGCTCCGGGTTGTCGCTACCCAGGAACAGCATAATGTCGCGGCCGCCGCCACCGCCGCCGTCGGGGCCGCCGCCGCTCTGACTCTGGAAGTTCACCCGGGCATCCGCGATCTGCGCCAGCTTGGGGGTCAGCGCGCGCTCGAATTCGACCGAAGTGACCTCGCGATCCTTCTTGAGCACGATGTTGACGAAGCCAGAGCCGG
This sequence comes from Sphingomicrobium sp., assembly GCA_035537335.1. GTDB lineage: Bacteria > Pseudomonadota > Alphaproteobacteria > Sphingomonadales > Sphingomonadaceae > Sphingomicrobium. The sequence goes on from DATLMM010000044.1 coordinate 2,359, forward strand.
TGAAGATCCGCTCAAACGTTCTTTCGACGTTCGGGTCCTGCTCGACGATGTCCGCGACGCGCCCGATCACGTCTTCTGTCTGCGCCAGCGTCGTTCCCGGCGGCATTCCGATCCGCACGCGGCTGTAGTCCACGTTCACCGTCGGCTGAAAGGTGAAGGACAGCATGGAAAAGAGCAGACCGGTCAACACTAGCGAGCCGATGCCGGCCCCGACCATGTAGAGCCGGTGATCCCAGATGAGTGACTTCACCTTGTTGAAGAAGCCGGGATGGCGGGCGCGATAGGCCCGCGCCTTGCGATCGTCGATGCTCCAGCGAAGCGCGTTCAGATAGCGCTCCATGAACTTGCCCGAGGCGTGCGGAGCCTCGCCGTGCGACTTCAGGAAGTAGGCCGCGATCAGCGGCGTGATCATTCGCGCGACAAGCAAACTCATCAGCACGGCAATTACCACCGTGTAGCCGAAGCTCTTGAAGAACTGGCCCGAGATGCCGGGCATCAACGCAACCGGCAGGAACACCGCGACGATCGCCATGGTGGTCGCCAGAACGGCAAGGCCGATCTCGTCTGCAGCATCAATCGAAGCCTGGTAGGCCGATTTGCCCATCCGCATGTGGCGGACGATGTTCTCGATCTCCACGATGGCATCATCGACCAACACGCCTGCGACCAGGCTCAACGCCAGGAGCGACAGCCCGTTCAGGGTGATCCCCATCAGGTCCATGAACCAGAAGGCGGGGATGGCCGAAAGCGGGATGGCGAGGGCGGAGATCAGCGTGGCACGGATGTCGCGCAAGAACAGCAGGACCACCAGCACGGCCAGGACTGCGCCTTCGACCAGGCCCTTCATCGCAGAGCTATACTGATCCTTGGTGTATTGGACCTGGTTGACGATTTCCACGAACTTGATCCGCGGGTCGTCCTTTTCAATCTCGCGCAATTCGGTCCAGGCGTCGTCATAGGCGGTGACCTCCGACGCGCCCTTGGAGCGCTGGACGTTGAAACTGATGACCTGACGACCATCAAGCTTGGCCAGGGTCCGCTGTTCGGAATAGGAGTCCTTGACCTCGCCGAGGTCCGCCAGCCGGACCGTTCGCCCACCGGGCACCACGATTTGGGTCTGCGACAAATCGTAAGCAGTGCGAGCGTTGCCCAGCACGCGCACCGACTGCTCGGAACCAGCAATCTCTGCCCGGCCGCCGGTCGCGTTGAGGTTGGTCTGGCGTAGCTGCGTGTTGACCTGAGCGGCGGTGATGCCCTGCGCCTGCAACGCCGAGGGATCGAGGATGACCCGGATCTCGCGGTCCACTCCGCCTTCACGGCTGACGGCGGCGACGCCTTCAACCCCGAGTAGGCGGCGGTTGACCGTGTTGTCGACATACCAGCTGAGCTGTTCCAGCGTCATGTCGGTGGTTTCCGCCGCGACGAACAGGATGGGGTCGCCAGCGATGTCGACGCGGGACACTTGCGGCTCCAGAATACCCTCCGGCAGGTCCCCGCGGATCTGGCTGATCGCGTCCCGGATGTCGTTCACCGCCTGGTCGGTCGGGGTGCCGATCTCGAACTGGACAAAGGTGTTGCTGTTGCCTTCGCGGACCGTGGAGTTGATCTCATCCACGCCGTTGACGCTGCGAATGGCCGCTTCAACCTTCTGCGTGATCTGGTTTTCCATCTCTGCCGGCGCCGCTCCGGGTTGAGAGATGACGACGTTCGCCGCGGGGAAGTCGATGTCAGGGTTGTTATTGACGTCCATCCGCATGAACGTGACCAGCCCGCCGAGCAGCAATGCCACGAACAGCACGATCGGAGGCACCGGGTTGCGGATGCACCAGGCGGAGATATTGCGGAAACTCATGGCCTTATCGCCGTCCTTCGATCATGTGTCGGTCAACGCGCGGCCTGACGCCGCGGATTGACCTTCTGGCCCGGGTTGAGGAACGGACCGGCCGAAAGCACCACGGCTTCCTGGCCACTCAGCCCTTCCACCACAGTGACGCCGTTTTCATCCACCGCGCCGATCTTGACCGAGCGCCGCTCAACCTCGTTCTTGCCGTTTATCACATAAACGAAGTTGCCGTCGGCGTCCGACAGTACCGCGCTTTGCGGAAGCAGGGGTGCCGTGGTCGCTCCGGAGGTGATCTTCGCCTCGGCGAAGCCACCCGGCCGAACGGACGGATCATAGGGTACTGCGATGCGGACCTCGCCAAGGCGGCTGGTCGGATCAATGACCGGAGCAACCTGCCAGACGGAGCCAGCAATGGTCTTGTCCGCTCCCAGCGGCGTCACGGTCGCCGCCATGCCGGTCCGGATCGCAGCGAGGTCCTGCTGCGACATCTGCGCCCGCATTTCCATCTCGCCGCCACGGGCGATCCGGAACAGTCCCTGACTGCCCGCACCGATGACTTGCCCAACCTCCAGGTTGCGCTGCAGTACCAGCCCGGCTGTAGGCGCCTTGATGTCGAGCAGGCCAACGCCCGCGCGGGTAGCGCCGAGCTGCGCCTGGGCAACGCGGACCTGAGCCAGCGCCTGATCGCGCGCCGACCGCTTGCGATCGAGATCAGCCTTGGAGACGAAGCCGCGTCCGACCAGCGCGGCGCTACGGTCATACTCGCTTTGGGTAAGCGCGGCAGAAGCGCGTGCTGATTCAACTGCGGCCGCCAGCTGCGCGGTTTGCTGCACCTGTACCGACCGATCGACGGTGGCCAGCGTCTGACCAGCGCGAACCCAGCTGCCCGCATCGACCAGGACGGCGTTGACTCGTCCGCCCGCGCCGGCCGCGCCGACCGGCTGGTCGCGACGAGCGGCCAATGCACCGCTGGCGGTGATCACTCGGGCAACCTGACTGCGTCCCGGCACGACCACGCTGACGGTCGGGACCTGCCCGCCACGAGCGCCGCCGCCCACGCCGCTCCCTGTCGCGGCGGCACCTGGGGCAGGCTCATTCGAGCGCATCAGGAAGAAGGCACCGATCAACACGGCAATGGTCAGCGCCGTAGCGATCAGAAGATTGCGGTTGCGGCGTGATCGGTCCACCACCACCAGCGTATCCGAGCGCTCCAAACGCGTTTCCCGATTCATGTGCAGCATCTTTCGTCCTGTACCGGTGCACCCTTCCCCGAGGTGCGGCGGCTGTATTACGTGAATAAGGCAGTAGGGGCAACTGGGCCGCGAACGTCGGTCAAGCGCAATGCTTTTTCGACCAATGACGCGGAGGCTGCCGCTAATGCCGATTACCCGCTATGTCAGCAAATGGTAGGCTCGTCCCGCCATGCAACAGGAGCGTCTGGAATGATCGAAAGTTACGGGGTGATCGGGTGGATCGTGATCGGCCTTCTGGCAGGAGGGATCGCCAAACTGCTGATGCCCGGCAAGGACCCGGGCGGCTGCATCATTACCATCCTGTTGGGGATTGCGGGGGCACTGCTGGCCGGCTTCATCGGCAAGTCGGTCGGCTGGTATGATCAGGGCGAAGCGGCCGGGTTCCTGGCTGCGATCGTTGGCGCCTTCATCATCCTGTTCATCTATCGGGCGGTGGTAAGCCGGCGTCGGCGGCCTTAGCGCCGTTCATCCAATGGCCAGCGGGGAGGGTGCAGCCTTCTTCGCTGAACATGCGCAGGAGCTACAACATGCTCAGATTTACCTTTGCCACGCTGGCGCTCGCCGGCGCAACCATTCCCGCGCAAGCGGCCGCGCAGACAATAGTCGTGCAAGCGCCGCTCTCGGGAACACGGCTCGACATCAGTGCCACCGGCGAGGTGTCGCGAGTGCCCGATATCGCGATCATCTCGGCTGGCGTGGTTACGCGCGGCGCGACGGCGACCCAGGCGATCAGCCAGAACGCCACCCGGATCGAGCGGGTGCGGGCGGCGCTGGCGCGAGCCGGCATCGCTGAGCGCGATATCCAGACCAGTTCCGTGAGCCTCAATCCCGACTACGTCTACGAAGAACGGCAGCCGCCGCGATTGAGCGGCTACCAGGCCAGCAACCAGCTCAACATTCGTTTTCGGGACATCCGCAACTCGGGTCGGATCCTGGATGCGCTAGTGGCGGAAGGCGCGAACCAGATCAATGGGCCCAGCCTGACGATCGACAAGCCGGAGACGGCGCTCGACGAGGCGCGAGGCCGTGCCCTTGCTGTCGGTCGGGCGCGGGCGGAGCTGTATGCACGCTCGCTCGGGATGCGGGTCGTCCGGCTGGTGGCTGTCAGCGAGACGGGCGGAATGCGCGGGCCGGAGATCGCGGTGACCGGCATGCGGGCCCAGGCTGCCGATGCAGTTGCCAAGACGGAGATCGTGCCTGGCGAACAGCAGCTTGTCGTGACCCTGCAGATGAGCTTCGAGCTGCAATAAGAAAGGGCCGCCCGGTTTCCCGGGCGACCCTCCAATTCGAGTTGGTCGAAGGGGAGCTTAGCGCACCCGGCCGCGACGCAGCAGGTTGACGATCGCCAGAAGGATGATCGCACCCAGCAGCGAGATCAGCAGGTTCGGGAGCGAGAAGTCGCCGGTGGTGATCGAACCGCCACCAAGCAGCGGAGCAAGCAGCAGACCGCCGAGGATCGCGCCGACGATACCAACGACGATGTTCAGCAGGATGCCCTGCTGCCCGTCGGTGCGCATCACGATGCTGGCGAGCCAGCCCAAGATACCGCCAACGATGATGATAAGAATCCAGGTAAGCATGCGTTCCCTCCTGTTAGTTGGCCGGTGCGTTGAAAGCGCCAACCTTACGGGGCACAAGACGCACGCTGGCACATCTTGTTCCGCCACAGGAACATACACGTGCAGGATCGCTTCCGAAACGAAATCTTCGCCGCACTGTCGCTGCCTGGAAATCAGTAGCGTTGCTGCCGATCATAGACTTGCCGGTAATGCTGAATGCGGGTGACGCGGAGGCCGGGCATGCCGCTGCGATCGACTGCCCGCTGCCAGCTGGCGAATTCCTCAAGGGTCAGGCTGTAGCGCTGGCAGACCTCGTCCACGGTCAGCAGTCCTCCGGCCACCGCGGCAACCACTTCCGCCTTGCGGCGCACCACCCAGCGGGTCGTGGTCGCCGGCGGGAGTGAGTCCAGGGTAAGTGGCTCGCCAAGCGGGCCGATCACCTGGTGGGGACGGAATTTCTGGTTCTCGAGCATCAGTTCCTCAAAAGAAGGTGAATGGCCTGGTCGCAAGAGCCGTTTACCGGTCCCGCGTTGAAGGAAAGCTGAAACGCGGAGGTTAACAGACGCTTCACTCCTTGGGCCCGCCCGTGAGCGATCGGGCAGGAGGCTCGGCGAAGGCACCGCTCAGTTCTCGCGACGCCTGCTGCCAACCCTTGCCTCCCGCCAGGAAGCGGACAAAGGCGCTACGCTCGCGGGCAGCCGAGTTCCGTAAGACATCCGCCTCGTGAACTTGCCGCGCGGGCTCCCAATCCTGATCGTGCCTGGCCAATCGCATCCTCTCTTCTCCGTCCCACCTAGCCGCGGAGGGTGAACTTCGGGTAAAGAGCTTGCCCATGCTCCTTGATCTCGGACTTGATCGCCCGCCCGCGGAGGCGCGGATCGTTGTCGCCATGTCGGGCGGGGTCGACAGCTCGGTGGTGGCCGCGCTGGCTGCCAGGACCGGTGCGGAAGTGATCGGCGTGACCCTGCAACTGTATGACCATGGGGAGGCGGTGAAGCGCTCCGGCTCCTGCTGCGCCGGACAGGATATCTACGATGCCCGATCCGTCTGCGATCGGCTCGGCATTCCTCATTATGTGCTGGATTACGAAAGTCGGTTCCGGACCGGCGTGATCGAACGGTTTGCCGATGACTATGCGCATGGGCGGACGCCCGTGCCGTGCTCGTTGTGCAACCAGGGAGTTAAGTTTACCGACCTGATCGAGTTTGCCCGCGAACTTGGCGCCGATTGTCTCGCAACTGGACACTATGTCCGAAGAGAGATTCGGAATGGCCGGACCGAGCTTCACCGTGGCGCTGATCCAGCTCGAGATCAGAGCTACTTTCTTTACGGCACGACGGCCGACCAGCTTGGCTTTCTCCGTTTTCCGCTTGGCGGTCTGCCCAAGGCGGAGGTGCGACGGCTGGCACAAGCGGAAGGTCTGGAGGTCGCGGGCAAACCGGACAGTCAGGATATCTGCTTCGTGCCGGACGGCGACTATGCCGGTTTGGTCAAGCACCTGCGTCCCGAAACCGCGGCTCCGGGCGAGATCGTGGATCTCAGCGGTCAGAAGCTCGGAGAGCACCCGGGAGTGGTCCACTTCACCGTCGGCCAGCGGCGCGGGATCACGATCGGGGGACAGAAGGAGCCGCTGTATGTGGTCCGGATCGAGCCGGAAGCGCGGCGGCTGGTGGTCGGACCGCGACGGGCACTGGCAGTATCGGAGGCTCGGGTCGAACAGCTGAACTGGATCGGTGAGGGTCAGCGTGAGGTAACGGTCAAGGTGCGCTCGCTTGCCCAGGCGGTGCCGGCGCTGCTCGAAGGTGACCGGGTCCTGTTCGCAGCACCTGAATACGGGGTGGCGCCGGGCCAGGCGGCCGTGATCTACGACGGCGAGCGACTGCTTGGCGGCGGCTGGATCGCCGAGACTTCGCCAGCCGACCTTACGCTCGCCACGGCCGCCTGATGGCAACGCCGGTCAGCGCCGGCATCCTGCTCTTCCGCCGGCGCGAGGAGATCGAGGTTCTGCTGGTGAAGCCCGGCGGTCCATTCTGGCGCGGCAAGGACGTGGGCGCATGGATGATCCCCAAGGGCATGGTCGAGCCCGGCGAAACGCCCGCCGAAGCGGCGGTGCGGGAGTTCACCGAGGAAACGGGCACTAGGCTGACCAGCGTTCCCTCGCCGCTGTGCCGGGTACGTCAGGCGGGCGGCAAGACCGTGGAAGCCTTTGCAGTAGAAGGCGATCTCGACCCACAAGCGGTGCACAGCGTCGACTTCGAGATGGAATGGCCGCCGAAGAGTGGAGAGCGGCAGCGCTTCCCGGAGGTGGAGGCGGCACGCTGGCTGACCATTGGGGAGGCGCGCCGGCTGATGCTGACCAGTCAGCTGCCGATGCTGGACGCGCTCGAGCAGCAGCTGGCGCGCTAAAGCTGGAAGCTACCCTCGATCAGGGTGAAGCAGTGCCCCGACAGCAGCACCCGATCACCGGCAAGTTCGCACTCGAGCAGACCGCCGCGCCGCCCGACCTGCGCGGCGGATAAACGAGTGCGACCCAGCCGCCCCGCCCACAGCGGAACAAGCGCCGCATGGGCGGATCCAGTCACCGGGTCCTCGTCGATGCCATGATAGGCGGCGAACACCCGGCTTGCGATGTCCGTGTCACGGCCAGGCGCCGTGACCATGACCAGCGCGTCGATCTGGCGCAAAGCCGAGAAGTCCGGCTGGACAGCGCGTACTGCCTCTTCGTCGGGCAGAGTTACGATGATCGCGCCGTTACCTCCTTGGCCGCGATGAACCTCACCGTTGACGCCCAACGCTGCCAGCACCTCTGGCGCGTCAGCCCGTACCAGCGCCGATGCCGGTAAGCTGAGTCGCAGTTGATCGCTGTGGCGGCCCACAGTCAGAACGCCCGACCGCGTTCGAAAGCGGACCTGCTCACCGGTGAGCAGTATATGTCCGGCCGCAAGCGTCGCATGGCCGCACATGTCGACTTCCACGGTCGGCGTGAACCAGCGCAGATGGTACTCCGCTTCTGCACCGTCGAGCGGAACGGTGAAGGCCGTTTCGCTGAGGTTGTTCTCCGCAGCGATCGCCTGCAGTTGCTCGTCGGGCAGCCACTCCTCAAGTGGCATGACGGCGGCAGGGTTGCCGGTCAGGGGGCGCGGCGCGAATGCGTCGACCTGGAAGAAGGGCAGGATCATCGTGTCTCCGTGATCTCGTGCGGCAACAAGCCTTCACGATCGGTGTGCCCCTCCGGATCGAGGTGCAAGAAGATCTCGACGCCCGGGAAGCGGCGCTGGAGGTCCTCTTCGACCGCGTCCATTCGATCATGCGCTTCCTTGACGGTCCATTCCTCCGGCACCCAGCAATGAAACTGAATGAAGTCATGCGCACCACTTGATCGGGTGCGGACGTCGTGAATGCCCCGGAGCTCCGGGTAGCCGGCGCAGGCGGCAAGAAAGGCCTCGCGTTTGTCGGCCGGCCATTCGGCATCCATCAGTTGCTTGACCGACTCCCCTGCTGCTCGCCACGCACCCCACAGCAGCCAGATTGCGATAGCGATACCGAATGCGGCGTCCGCACCGCGTACGCGCAACCATTGATCGATGACCAGGGCGGCAATGACCGCGCCGTTCAGGAACAGGTCGGACTGATAGTGGATGTTGTCGGTGCGAATTGCCAGGCTGCCGGTTCTGGCGATCACCCGCCGCTGGTAAGTCAGCAGCAGCAGGGTGCCGAGCAGGGCGGCGATGCTGACGCCGATACCGAACTCTGCGTTGGCCGTCGGCGCTCCGTTGAGCAGTCGATCCACCGCGCGCCAGCCGATACCAAGCGCGGAGGCGGCGATCAGGACCACCTGGCCAAGGGCGACCAATGCCTCGGCCTTGCCATGGCCGAAGCGATGATCATGATCGGCCGGGAGCGCGGCGATACGAACGCCGGCCAAGGTCACGATGCTGGCGACCAGGTCGAGCGCAGTGTCGGCCAAGCTCCCCAGCATCGCCGTGGAATCGGTGACGATCGCGCCCCACGCCTTGGCGATCAGTAGGGTCAGCGCCATGGCGACGCTGGCCAGTGCAGCGTTGCGAGACAGCCGTGCGCGTTCTGCGCCCGTGACCCTCATGGGTAAAGCAGACCCTCGGACCAGGTGCCGTCGCTTATTCGGGTGAACAGCCGCCGCTCGTGCAGCCGGAACTCGCGGTCAGCCCAGAATTCGATGCGGTCCGGGATCAGGCGGAAGCCCGACCAATGGGGCGGCCGGGGGACGTCCCCATCGGCGAACTTCTCCTGCATCTGGGCCACACGGGCTTCGAACAGCTCGCGACTCTCCAGCGGGCGGGACTGATCGCTTGCCCAACTGCCGATGCGACTGTCGCGCGAGCGACTCTCGAAATACTCATCCGCTGCCTCGTCATCGACGCGCTCGAGCCGGCCTTCGGCCCGCACTTGGCGGCGGAGTGACTTCCAGTGGATGCAGAGCGCTCCCCATGGGTTGGCCGCGATCTCGTCACCTTTGCGGCTCTGGAGATTGGTGAAGAAGCCGAAGCCCTCGGGTCCGTGCCGGCGCATCAGGACTATGCGCATGGACGGATGGCCGTCGGGGGTCGATGTGGCGATCGCCATCGCATCCGGGTCGTTGAGCTCGGAGGCCTGCGCCTCGGCAAACCATGCGGCGAACAGGGTGAAGGGATCGTCGGCCATGGCCACGCACTAGGCTTGGCACGGTGGCAAGGCAAACTACCTAGCGCGAGAAACGATTTCTGCCCTAAGAGCCCAAACCATGGATTTGTATGCACGGCTCGGGGTCAAGCGTGGAGCGGACGACGCCGAGATCAAGAAGGCGTATCGCAGCCTCGCCAAGCAGCTGCACCCCGACAGGAACCAGGACAACCCCAAGGCGGCCGAGCGCTTTGCGCAAGTGACGAACGCCTACGACCTCCTGTCCGACAAGGACAAGCGCGCCCGCTATGACCGCGGCGAGATCGACGAGGAGGGTAATCCCAAGATGCCCTTCGGCGGCGGTTTTGGCGGCGGCGGCAGCTATGGCGGAGCGCGGCCGGGCGGAGGCAACTCGGGCAGTGGCGGCTTTGAAGGCTATCCCGGCGGCTTCAGTGCGGACACGCCTGATCTATCGGACTTGTTCGAAGGCCTCTTCACCCGCGGCGGTGGCGGCCGGGGCCAGAGTCCGTTCGGCCGGCGTCAGGCGCCTCCGGCCAAGGGCGCCGACGTGGTCTACCGGCTTACGGTGCCGTTCATCGATGCTGCTACCTCCGCGCCGCAGCGCGTGACTCTGGCCGACGGCAAGACGATCGACCTCAAGCTTCCGCCCGGAGTGGAGGACGGCACCAAGATCCGCCTCGCCGGCCGGGGCGAGCAGGGTCCCGGCGGGACCGGGGATGCCATCATCACCATCGCGATCGACCCCCACCGGTACTTCACCCGCGACGGCAAGGATGTGCGGTTGACGTTGCCGGTCACGTTGAAAGAAGCGGTGCTGGGCGCAAAGATCAGGGTGCCGACGCCGGATGGCCCGGTCATGCTGACGGTGCCCAAGGGCTCCTCCTCGGGCAAGGTGCTGCGGATAAAGGGGCGGGGGTTTTCCGCCAAGGGTGCGGACCGGGGAGACCAGCTGGTGACGCTGGCCGTGGAGCTGCCTTCGGGCGACGCGGCGCTGGAAGCGTTCGCGAGCGAGTGGAGCGGCGGCGGCAACCCTCGCGTGGGAATGGGCGTCTAGGGAGCCCATGCAGGGTCTGTCGCCTCATTCGCCGGAAGCCCGGCGCAAGCAGCTTGCCAAGCTCAAGGCGCGCTTTGGCGAGCAGGTGGTCGCCCGGGTGCGGCCCGGGACCAAGCCGTTCGAGGTGGTCAAGCGGGTCGCCGTCGGTGTCTACAACGACGGTTTCATCCACGCCGGCAACCTTGCCTACCTGTCGCTGCTGTCGATGTTCCCATTCTTCATTACTGCGGCGGCGTTGGCCCAATTGTTCGGGCGCGGCGAAGACAGCGTGCGGACAGTTGCAACCATCCTGGCGCAGGTTCCGCCGGACGTTGCCGACGTGCTCCGCGAGCCGGTTAAGGAAGTGCTGACCGCACGCACCGGGCCGCTGCTGTGGTTCGGGGCGCTGGTCGGGCTGTGGACGGCGACCAGCTTTGTGGAAACCATCCGCGACATTCTGCGCCGGGCCTATGGCGTGAAATACAGCGCGCCATTCTGGGAATATCGGCTGATCTCCATTGCCTTCATCGTCGGGGCGGTTCTGCTGCTGATGATCGCCTTTGCCGCGTCGGTGATGATGTCTTCGGTCGAGGCGCTGATCGTCAGTCGCATACCGCGGTTCGGCGAAGTGGCGGGGCTCATCCAGCTCTACAAGCTGGTGCCGGCGATGGCGCTGTACGGGACCATCTACTCCATCTTCGTGGTGCTGACGCCCTCTCGTTATCGCAAGAAGACATGTCGCAAGTGGCCGGGCGCTCTGCTGGTGACGCTATGGTGGTTAGGCACGGCCGAACTGCTGCCCGAGGCGATCAGCCTGGCCGGCGGTTACGACCTCACCTACGGCAGCCTGGCGGGCGTTATGATCGCCCTGCTGTTTTTCTTCGTGGTCGGCCTCGGCGTGGTCATGGGGGCAGAACTGAACGCTGCGCTGGCGGAGACCGACCCGGTCGCGCTAAGGGGCGAGGTGTTCGAAGGGCCGTTCAGCGACACGGTCAGAGTCGAGGAAGCGCGACCCGGCGAAGACACCAAGCCGGACCAAGGGGGAAGCGTCACGTTATGACGGGGCTGATGCAGGGCAAGCGCGGGCTGATCATGGGTCTGGCCAACGACCGTTCGCTGGCGTGGGGAATCGCGCAAACACTGGGTGGAGCTGGCGCCGAGCTGGCCTTTTCCTACCAGGGCGACGCGCTTGAGAAGCGGGTGCGTCCGCTGGCGGAGCAGCTGGGGTCGAACCTGCTGCTGGACTGCGACGTTTCGGACATGGCCGCGCTTGATCGTACATTTGCGGAGCTGGACGAGCGCTGGGGCGGACTGGACTTCCTGGTTCACGCCATCGGTTTTTCTGACAAGAACGAGCTGCGCGGGAAGTTCGTCGATACAAGCCTCGACAACTTCCTCCTGACCATGAACATCTCGGTCTACAGCTTCGTCGCGTGCGCCCAGCGCGCGGCAAGGATGATGCAGCCGGGTGGCGCGATGCTGACGCTGAGCTACTATGGCGCCGAGAAGGTCATTCCTCACTACAACGTCATGGGCGTGGCCAAGGCGGCGCTGGAGACGTCGGTCAAGTATCTGGCGGCCGACCTTGGCCCCAATGGCGTGCGCGTAAACGCGATCAGCGCCGGACCGATCAAGACGCTGGCGGCAAGCGGCATCGGCGACTTCCGCTACATCATGAAGTGGAACGAGTATAACTCGCCCTTGAGGCGGAACGTGACGATCGACGATGTCGGTGGGGCGGGGCTGTACCTGTTGAGCGAGCTCGCGTCGGGAGTCACGGGTGAGACGCACCATGTCGATGCGGGCTATCATGTCGTCGGAATGAAGGCGGAGGACGCGCCGGACATTGCGACGGTGTGATCGGTGTGTGCCCCGCCACGAGTGCCGACGCTCCGGCCATCCGAAGAGTGCATGAGGCGGCCTTTCCGACCCTAGCCGAAGCAGATCTCGTCGAGCGTTTGGGGGGGGATCGTGACGCAGCGCTGTCGCTGATTCACGAGGAGGACGGGGCGGTCGTTCACGTCCTGTTGAGCCGCATGACCGTCACAGCCGATGGTCGACCTGTGGCCGCTGTCGGGCTGGCTCCTTTTGCGATCACGCCGGATCGGCACACGGAGGGGATCGGCACCGCTCTCATCGGGCAGGCTTTGGCGCTTGCCGAGGCGTTCGCGCCGCCGCAGGCCGGCTCGGCCGAAGATGCGCCAGCGTTCGGAGCACTCGCATGATCGTCGCTCGCCAGGTGCGCGTGACCGGCCGGGTCCAAGGCGTGTTCTTTCGCCAATGGACGGCCGAGCAGGCGCGGGCGTTCGGCGTCGGTGGCTGGGTGCGCAACTGCCCTGACGGGTCGGTCGAGGCGCATCTGGAAGGCGAGGAAGATGCCGTTGAAGCTTTGGTAACTAACTTGCAAGGCGGGCCGCCTGCCGCGAAGGTGGCTCACCTGGCCAGTGAGCCGGCTGAGCGAATCGGAGCGAACAGCTTCGAGGTTAGGCGCTAATTCTTGCCGACCGGCAGCAACATTCGAACAATACTTTCCCCCTTCCAAATTGCGTGCTCATTCATCTTGCCAGGTGAACGGCCAGTGGCATGCGTCGCGCACCTTGGTCGGCAGGTTGCCCTTTGCACCATCTTGGGCATCATTCAGCCCGCAAACGGATCCCGCACCAGGATGGTGTCGTCACGCTCAGGTGAGGTGCTGACCAGGGCGACCGGGCAGCGGATCAGTTCTTCCACGCGGCGGATGTACTTGATCGCTTGCGCGGGAAGGTCGGCCCAGCTGCGCGCGCCGGCGGTTGTGCCGCTCCAGCCTTCCATTTCCTCATAGATCGGCTCGACCCGCCTCTGGTCGGCGGTGTGCGGGGGGAGGTAGCTGAAGTGGCGGCCATCGACGCGGTAGCCGGTGCAGACCATCACCGTTTCCAGTCCATCGAGCACGTCGATCTTGGTCAGCGCGATGCCGGTAACGCCGCTCACAGCGACCGCTTGGCGGACCAGCACGGCGTCGAACCACCCGCAGCGGCGCTGGCGGCCGGTGACGGTACCAAACTCGCGGCCACGCTCACCCAGTCGCTGGCCGATGCCATCGTGCAACTCGGTCGGAAACGGGCCGGAGCCGACGCGGGTGGTGTAAGCCTTGACGATGCCGAGCACGAAGCCAGCCGCGCCAGGCCCGGTGCCACTGCCGCTGCCGGTGGTGCCGGCAACAGTGTTGGAAGATGTGACGAACGGATAAGTGCCGTGGTCCACATCCAGCAACACGCCTTGCGCGCCTTCGAACAGAATCCGCTTGCCGGCTTGAAGCGCTTCGTCAAGGTCGACCCACACCGGCCGGGCGAACTGCAGAACGAACTCGGCGATTTCGGCCAGGTCGTTCTTGAGGCGCTCGCGATCAACCGGCGGATGGCTGAAGCCGGCCCGCAGCGCGTCGTGGTGGGCGCAAAGGCGGTCGAGCAGAGGGTCGAGCTCATCCAAGTGCGCCAGGTCGCAGACGCGGATGGCGCGGCGGCCAACCTTGTCCTCATAGGCGGGACCGATGCCGCGCCGGGTGGTACCAATCTTGCCCGCGCCGCTGGCGTCCTCGCGCAGTGCATCGAGGTCGCGGTGAATGGGCAGGATCAGTGGGCAGGTCTCGGCCACGCGCAGCACCTCCGGGGTGACTTCTACGCCCTGGCCGCGGATGCGGTCGACTTCGTCCTTGAGGGCCCAGGGGTCGAGCACCACGCCGTTGCCGATGATGGAGGGCGTGCCGCGCACGATGCCGCTTGGCAGCAGGCTGAGCTTGTAGACCTCGCCGCCGACTACAAGCGTGTGGCCCGCATTATGGCCGCCCTGAAAGCGCACCACAGTGTCGGCGCGGCTGGCGAGCCAGTCGACGATCTTGCCCTTGCCTTCATCGCCCCACTGCGCCCCGATCACGGTGACGTTGCCCACGACGCTTCCTTCCTGAACGACGCGGTCATCCGCGATTCAGCAGCGGCTCCTATTGGCAAGGGGATGATGCGTCCAGTTCAGCCATCTTCGGGGTTGTCGCGCGGGTGGGTTGGTGCGGCCATGCTGGCGCTGATCGCGTTGTTCGCTCAGACTATGTCGTTCTAAGAAAGGCCGGGGGTCAGCAGAGCGCGCGCGATTTGTTCAACGTTGCTCCCAGTCTTGTTGCTCTCCGCCTGCACCAGCCAGCCTCCGCCACCGCCCCTGCCCCCATCATTGACGGGTCCGCACCGTCTCGTCGAAGCCGACGCTGCGGTTGAATGGACCGCCGCACCTATCCGGCGACGCGTGGGTGCGCGATCGTGAAGTCGGGGCCATGGCGGGCGCTGATCCGCGACCGAGTGGATGCCATGCGCGACTTGGTGCTGCTTGGCACCGTCGGCGTGAAGCCGAGCGCCAAGGTCACCGTTGCGCTTGACCCGCTGGTAAGTGAAAGCGATCCGGTTCAGCGTCGCGCGCACCTGCGTGTCGAACACCCACCGGAGCCGACGATCGACATGCTGGAGCAGCGGCCTATTGAGACGACGGTGACTTACACTCGCCCACTCGGGCGGGTGACGCTGATGTGCGGGGACGAGGTGCTTGCCACTTTCAGCGACCCGCGCGAGGGCAGCTAGAAAGTCAGCGGAACCACCTCCCGCACGCCCTCAAGTGTGCACAGCTGGCGGACTACTTCCGCTCCGACTGGATCGTCAACCGCTACCAAGGCGACGGCTTCTCCCCCCGCCACGCGGCGGCCAAGGTTGAAGGTGGCGATGTTGAGGCCGGCGTTCCCCAAAGTGTTGCCGAGCTTGCCGATGAAGCCCGGCGCATCATTGTTGACGATGTAGAGCATCGCCCCGGCAAGGTCCGCCTCCACCGGCACGCCGAAGATGTCGACCAGTCGCGGCGCCTTGTTGCCGAACAGCGTGCCGGCGATTGAGCGCTCGCCTGCGTCCGTTCCGGCGGTTACGCGCACCAGCGTGTGGTAGTCGCCCTCCCGATCGTGCCGAACCTCCCGCACGTCGAGGCCACGTTCCCTCGCCAGGAAGGGGGCGTTTACCATATTCACCGTCTGCGAATAAGTGCCCATCAGGCCGGCCAGCACCGCGCCCGTGATCGGCTTGGGGTTGAGCTCGGCGGCGGCGCCTTCGACCTCGATCGCGACGGAGCGCACCTCTTCGCCAAGGATTTGCCCGAGCAGCCGGCCGAGCTTCTCCGCCAACGCCATGTAGGGCTTGAGGCGCGGCGCCTCCTCGCCCGAGAGGGAGGGCATGTTGATGGCGTTGGTGACGCCGCCAAGCAGCAGAAAGTCGCTCATTTGCTCGGCGACCTGGATGGCGACATTGACCTGCGCTTCGCTGGTCGACGCGCCAAGGTGCGGGGTGGAGATGAAGCCCGGCGTGCCGAACAGGGGCGAGGCGGTGGCTGGTTCCGCTTCGAACACGTCCAGGGCTGCCCCGGCGACCTGACCACTGTCGAGTGCATCCTTGAGCGCCACTTCGTCGATCAGCCCACCGCGTGCGCAATTAATGATGCGGACGCCCTTCTTGGTTCTGCCGAGGTTCTCGCGCGACAGAATGCCGCGGGTCTGGTCGGTCAATGGCGTGTGCAAGGTGATGAAGTCGGAGCGGCGGAGGAGCTCCTCAAGCTCGACCTTTTCCACTCCAAGCTCCAATGCCCGTTCTGGCGTGAGAAAGGGATCAAAGGCGACAACCTTCATCTTCAGACCGAGGGCGCGGCTGGCGACGATCGAGCCGATATTTCCCGCTCCGATCAGGCCGAGCGTCTTGGCCGTAAGCTCCACGCCCATGAACCGGTTCTTTTCCCACTTGCCGGCCTGGGTGGACGCGTCGGCCTCTGGCAACTGGCGAGCGAGAGCGAACATCAGGGCGATGGCGTGTTCGGCGGTGGTGATGGAGTTGCCGAATGGCGTGTTCATCACAACCACCCCGCGCGCGGTGGCGGCGGGGATGTCGACATTGTCGACCCCGATGCCGGCGCGGCCGACGACCTTCAGCCTGGAGGCGTGCTCCAGCAATTTGGCAGTGACCTTGGTCGAGGAGCGGATGGCGAGACCATGATAGTCGCCGATAATGGCAGCGAGCTCATCGGGCGTCTTGCCGGTGATTTCGTCCACCGCAATTCCGCGTTCTTGGAAGATGGCGGCCGCCTTGCGGTCCATCTTGTCGGAAATAAGCACTTTAGGTTGGGTCATTCAGAATTCCCGCTGGGCTGAGCTTGTCGATGCCCTGTCCTTGTCTCTGCTGCTTGAAGAAAGCAGCCCTTCGACAGGCTCAAGGCGATCGGTTCAGGATGGGCCGGCGCTTTCTTCCCAAGCCCAGTCGAGCCATGGCCCGAGGGCCTCGATGTCGGCGGTGTCGACGGTCGCGCCACACCAGATGCGCAGGCCGGGCGGCGCGTCGCGGTAGCCGGCGATGTCGAATGCGGCGCCTTCTTGCTCGAGCAGTGCCGCCATCTTCTTGATGCGAGCCTCATCCGCGCCGTCTGCCGTCAAGCAGACGCTTGTGCGGGAGCGGATCGCCGGATCGGCCGCAAGGTGGGTCAGCCACGGCCGCTCCTCGACCAGACGGTCGAGCGCGGCGGCATTGGCGTCGGATCGGGCGATGAGGCCTTCAGACCCGCCGAGCCCTTGCGCCCACTCCAATGCGAAGATTGCATCTTCGACAGCCAGCATCGATGGCGTGTTGATCGTCTCGCCCTTGAAGACGCCTTCGTTGAGCTTCCCGCCATTCATCAAGCGGAAAAGTTTGGGCAGGGGCCAGGCCGGAGTGTGGCTTTCCAGCCGCTCGACTGCACGCGGCCCCAGGATGAGCACGCCGTGCGCTCCTTCCCCACCAAGTACCTTCTGCCAGGAGAAGGTCGCCACATCGATCCTGTCCCAGGGAAGGGCGTAGGCGAAGACGGCGCTGGTCGCGTCGGCGAAGCTCAATCCTCCACGATCAGGGGCGATCCAGTCGCCGCTAGGGACCCGCACTCCCGATGTTGTCCCGTTCCAGGTGAACAGCACATCTTGGCTCCAGTCGACCTGCTCCAGGTCCGGCAGCTCGCCGTAGGGCGCGCGCAGCACGGTGGGATGAAGCTTGAGCTGCTTGACCGCATCGGTCACCCAACCCTCGCCGAAACTTTCCCACGCCAATGCGGTTACCGGGCGGGCGCCGAGCATCGCCCACATCGCAAGCTCAAAGGCGCCGGTGTCGGAAGCCGGAACGATGCCGATGCGGTGCGTGTCAGGCAGCTCAAGGGCGGCGCGCATGAGGTCGATGCAGTGCTGCAAGCGCCCCTTGCCGAGCTTGGAACGGTGCGAGCGGCCGAGACTGTCCAGCTTGAGCTTGTCGGATGACCAGCCTGGCGGCTTGGCGCATGGGCCCGACGAAAAGAACGGGCGTGCAGGACGCGCACGAGGCTTGGCAATCATCAACTCTCCTCCCAGAGAGCACGCGCCGCGTTGGGACGGCGTGGCCCAAGGCCGGCTCTAAGGTCCGCTCGGATGAACGCAAGTCTAAGGTTCTATCCAGCCACGATTCTGCCGGTAACCTCGGTTTTTGTTCCACCTTCACCCCACCGAAAATCAGCAGGTCGGCTCACTTCATCGCTTTCGCAACGCGATTCATCCCGGCGAACGGCTGAAGGAGTTGAATTCATTAACCAACCAAGGTCTTTTCTCCTCAGCCAGCGCGACCGAGGGGCAATTCGGACGTGCGGCGGGGCTGGGGAGCTCCGGACATGAAAACGGACAGGCGGTCACCCTTGGCTGGTGCGACTGCACGATCCGATGAGAGATTTTTGGAGCGACGACCTCTTATGGCTCACGCACTGACCACCCCGACCGGACTCTTTCGCAGCCGCGATCTGTTCGTGCATGACGGCGCCAAGCTGCGTCGCATCCGCCTGTCGGCCCCGGTTCAGGCTGCGTTCTTTGCTCTTACCCTGCTGCTGGTTGGCTGGTCGCTGTTCGCTGCTGCTCGGTTCATTGCTGGTACGCCGGCGGCTCCGGCCAAGTTGGCCGTGGTGACCTCCTCGCCCGACGCTTTGGCAGAGCGCGCTCTCCGCATCGAGCAACGCCAGGCGGTGATTGAGTCCATGTTGATCGGCGAAGACGTCGATCCGGAGCTGCTCGCTGCTGCTGCAAAGGGTGCGGGCGCAGCGGCAACCGGGCCCTTTGCCAAGCTGGAGGCGCATCAGGTTGAACATGCGGCGCTCGTCGCTCGCGCCCTGGAAGCACGTTACGAGGTCACGGCGCAGGAGTTGAAGAAGCTGGGTCTGACCCCGTCAAAGGTCGGCGGCATCGGTGGTCCGCTTGAGCCGTTGACCAAAGCGGCCGACCCGACGTTCAAGGCGCTGTTCAACAGCTGGAAGAAGCTGGACACGCTGCAGGACGGCGTGGTGGCTGTTCCTTCCGACAAGCCGGTCAAGACTGCGGCCTTTACCTCCAGCTATGGTGTTCGCTCCGACCCGTTCCAGGGTCGCGCTGCCATGCATGCCGGCATCGACCTGTCAGGACCGGTCGGCACCCCGATCTACGCCACCGCGGATGGCATGGTCAGCAACGCCGGCTGGCACAACGGTGGCTATGGCAATCTGGTCAAGCTCGACCACGGCCGAGGCATCGAGACGCGCTACGCTCACTTGTCATCTCTCACCGTTCGTCCCGGCCAGCGCGTCAAGCGCGGCGACCTGATCGGCAAGATGGGTTCGACCGGCCGCTCCACGGGCAGCCACCTCCACTATGAAGTGCGCATCGATGGCCGCGCCGTGAACCCGATCCCGTTCATGAAGTCGACCGACTACATTCTGGCGCTGCGCCATCGTTCGGGTAGCGCGTCAATGGACGCCGTTGCGCTGGGCGGCCCGACGACCAACCGACCCAAGTAAGCTTGCTGCCACGGGCGGCGGTCCTTATCTCCACCACATGCTGACGCTTTCACCCTCTGCTGCCTCTCGCGTTGCCGCCATTGCGGCCAGGCAAGGCAAGCCGGCCATGCTGCGACTGGCTGTGGCTGGCGGGGGCTGTGCCGGCTTCTCGTACAAGTTCGCGCTCGCCGAATCCGTCGAGGCGGGCGACGCCGTGGCGGAAACCGGGGGAGTGAAGCTGGTGGTCGATCCGGTCAGCCTCGACCTGCTCGACGGATCGCAGGTCGACTATGTCGAGGACCTCGGCGGAGCAGCCTTCAAGGTAACCAACCCCAATGCGGCGAGTGGCTGCGGCTGCGGGTCCAGCTTTTCGGTTTAAAGCACCGCAATTCACAACTTGGTGCAGGGTCACTTCTCTGCGAGAGGCTTGGTCACGCGGGCGGATGGAGGCTGAAACAACTTCAGCATGACGACCTCCGGCAAGACCGCTAAGCCTCGCACCGCATGAAGATCGCCTCATTCAACATTAACGGCATCCGCGCCCGCCTGCCGCGCCTGCTCGAATGGCTGGAACGCGAGCAGCCGGACGTAGCCTGCTTGCAGGAGCTGAAGTGCGCCGACGAGTCCCTGCCGCTCGGTGACATCGAGGCAGCTGGTTACGGCGCGGTGTGGCACGGGCAGAAGGGCTTCAACGGAGTAGCGATCCTTACTCGCGACCAGTCGCCCGACCTGCGCCGTATCGGCTTGCCCGGCGATCCGGACGACAGTCACTCGCGCTACATCGAGGCCAATGTGAATGGGGTGGTGGTCGCCTCGCTCTACCTGCCCAACGGCAATCCGGTCGGCACCGAGAAGTTCGACTACAAGCTTCGGTGGATGGAGCGACTGGGCGAGCATGCCGCCGGACTGCTGGTCGACGAGCGCCCGGTTGTGCTGGCGGGCGACTGGAACGTGCTGCCCGAGGATCGCGACGTCTTCTCCGCGCAAGCCGCGCGCAATGACGCGCTGCTGCAGCCGGAGACCAGGGCGCAGTGGCGGCGCATCCTTTATCAGGGGTGGACCGACGCGCTGCGCGCGCTGCACCCGCGCGAAGACAAGCTTTACACCTTCTGGGACTATACGGCGGGCTGCTGGCAACGCGATGCGGGCTTTCGCATCGACCATCTGCTGCTGTCGCCAACAGCGACGGACCGGCTGCGGGCAGCGGGCGTGGATCGTTGGGTTCGGGGCGAGGAAAAGGCCAGCGACCATGCACCGACCTGGGTCGTTCTGGGAGAGACCTAAAGGACCTGGCTGTTGTAGCTGTGCCAGGCGAGCACGGCCGCGGTGCCGCGATAGGGACGCCAGGCCTCGGCCAGTTCGCGCAGCAGCTTCTCGCTCGGGCGCGCTTCGTGACCCAGCAGGCGGCCAATCTCGATCTGCACGGCAAGGTCACCGGCCGGGAACGCGTCGGGCCGACCTTCGGCGAACAGCAGGTAGATCTCCGCCGACCAGCGACCGATGCCTTTGATGCGCGTGAGGTGAGCAATGGCCTCTTCGTTGTCGGCCGGAAGGTCGTCGAGGTCGAGTTCACCGGACAGCACCAGCCCGGCAAGGCTGCGCAGATATCCGGCTTTCTGCCGCGACTGCCCGACGGCGCGCAGTTCTTCGTCACTGGCGTCCAGCAAGCGTTGCAGGTCGGGCGGGCTGCCGAAACTAGCTTCCAGCTTGTTCCACATCGACCGGGCCGCGGCGACGCTGACCTGCTGGCCGACGATCGTCCGCATCAGGGTCGTCACTCCGGGCTGGTTGATGCGCGGGTCCGGCCGGCCAAGCCGCTGGACCACATCGGCAAAGGCCGGCTCGGCGGCGACAAGATGGTCGAGGCCGGCGTCGAGGCTTTCGCGGGTCCGGACCATCAGGCGACGAAGGCGGCGTAGAGCGCCACGGCTGCGGCGTTGGAGACGTTGAGGCTCTCTACGGCGTCGCTGATCGGCAGCCGTGCGAGCGCATCGCAATGCTCGCGCGTGTTCTGGCGCAGTCCTGGACCTTCGGCGCCAAGCACAAGTGCGACCTGCTGCGGGCCGAGCGCCTCCTTGAGGTCCATCGGCGCGTCGCCAGCCAGGCCGATGCGCCAGAAACCGGCTTCGGCAATCTCCTCCAGCGCCCGTGCCAGGTTCACCACTCGCGCCCACGACACCCCTTCCAAGGCACCCGATGCGGCCTTGGCGAGCACGCCGCCCTCGATCGGCGAGTGGCGATCCTGGGTGACGATCCCGACGGCGCCGAACGCCGCGGCGGAGCGGAGGATGGCTCCGACATTGTGCGGATCGGTGACCTGGTCGAGCACCAATAAGGTGGCCTTGTCCGCCACCTCGGCGAGCAGATCGGCCAACCAGATGTCTTCGAGCGGCTCAACCTCGACCACCACACCCTGATGCGGTGCGTCGTTGGGAACCATGCGCGCAAGGTCGGCGACGTCGGCAAAGGTGACGGGAACCTCCGGCGGGAAGTTCATGAAGCCCGCTGCCTCGCGTGTCGCCCAAGCTTTGAGCACCCGCCGTTCCGGATTGTCGAGCGCGGCCGCGACGGCGTGCTTGCCCCAGAAACGAGGGCGATTGGCAGAGCCGTGACTCTGGTGCGATTTCTTGCGGCGCGACATGGAGGCCGCTTAGCCGAGCAGGGAGCCGGCGTCATCCCGGCCCGCCACGGATCAACGGCTAGGCCACATCTTCGCTGTCCAGGGCATAGCCGGCGCTGCGAACGGTGCGGATCAGGTCGGGCTCGCCGAGCGCAAGACGTAGGCGGCGGATGTGGACGTCCACCGTGCGCAGCTCGATCTCCTCGCTGTGCGGCCAGACGGTTTCCAGCAGCTGCTGGCGGGAGAACACCCGGCCCGGGTTCTCGAGGAAGTGGCGCAGGAGCCGGTATTCCGTCGGCCCAAGCTGGATCGGCTCGCCGTCGCGGCGCACTCGATGCGCCGCCAGGTCCATCTCCAGGCCGGCATATTCCAGCATCTCGGCCGCGAGTGCGGGCCGAACCCGGCGCAGCACGGCACTGGCCCGTGCGACCAGTTCCTTGGGGCTGAATGGCTTGGTGATGTAATCGTCCGCGCCGGTTTCCAGCCCGCGGACTCGATCGTCTTCTTCGCCGCGAGCGGTGAGCATCAGGATGGGCAGGTTGGCCGTGGTGCCGCGGCGGCGCAGGCGGCGACAAACTTCGATCCCGCTGATCCCTTCGATCATCCAATCGAGCACCACCAGGTCCGGCTTGACCTCGTCGACCAGGATCAACGCTTCCTCTCCATCGCCGGTGCGGGTGACGTCGTACCCCGCGCGGCCGAAGTGGTAGCCGATCAGCTCTGCCAGCGACTTGTCGTCCTCCACCAGCAACAGTCGCTTGGCGCTCATGATCTAGCGCGCTCCCGTCGTATCGCCGCCCTTGGGGCGCTGTTCCATGTGATGCCCGGTGGCGGCGTAGTAGACCATCTCGGCGATGTTGGTCGCATGGTCGCCCACCCGCTCGATGTTCTTGGCGACGAACAGCAGGTGCGCAGCCTGGCCGATGTTGTGCGGGTTCTGCATCATGTGCGTCAACAGCGTGCGGAAGATGCTGTCGTAGAAATCATCGACAGCCTTGTCCCGCTCGCAGACCCGGACAGCGGTCTCGGCATCGCGATTGACGAAGGCGTTGAGCACATCGTGAACCATGCCGGTTGCGATGCGGGCCATTTCGGGCAGCAGGGACAGAGGCTCGATCTTGCCGGCATCCTCCAGCAGGGGCACACGCTTCGCGATGTTCTTGGCATAGTCGCCGATCCGCTCCACCACGCCCGAGATCTTGAGCGCGGCCACGACGTCGCGAAGATCGCCTGCCATCGGAGCCCGAAGCGCGATCAGTTGGATGACCCGCCGCTCGGTCTCGATCTCAAGCGCGTCGAGTTTCTTGTCGTCCTCGATCACTTGGTGCGCGCCGTCCAGATCGCGTTCGGTCAGGCAGCGCATCGACTCGCCAATGGCGTGCTCGGCCAGCCCCCCCATCTCCGAGATGAGCGCCCTAAGCCGGTCGAGATCCTCGTCGAACGCTTTCAGCGTATGTCCTTGGCTAGCCATGCGAATGCTCCAACTCAGCCGTAGCGGCCGGTGATGTAGTCCTGGGTGCGCTGCTCGCGCGGATTGGTGAAGATCTCCTTGGTCTTGCCGTATTCGATCAGCTCACCAAGGTGGAAGAAGGCGGTCCGCTGCGACACGCGAGCGGCCTGCTGCATGTTGTGGGTGACGATGGCAATGGCGTAGCGGCCGCGCAGTTCGTGGATCAGCTCCTCGATCTTGGCGGTCGCGATCGGGTCAAGCGCCGAGCAGGGCTCGTCCATCAGGATAACCTCGGGATCGACCGCGATGGCGCGGGCAATGCACAGCCGCTGCTGCTGGCCACCGGAAAGGGCGGTGCCGCTTTCCTGCAGCCGGTCCTTGGCTTCATCCCAGAGCCCAGCGCGGCGAAGAGACTTTTCGACGATGGCGTCCATCTCGCTCTTGCCCTGGGCAAGCCCGTGGATGCGCGGTCCGTAGGCGACGTTCTCGTAGATCGACTTGGGAAACGGGTTGGGCTTCTGAAAGACCATGCCGACGCGAGCGCGGAGCTGCACGACATCCATGTCGGGCGAGTTGATGTCCTGCCCATCCAGCTTGATTTCACCGGTCACGCGGGCGCCCGCGATGGTGTCGTTCATGCGATTGAGGCAGCGCAGGAAGGTCGACTTGCCGCAGCCCGACGGGCCGATGAACGCGGTGACCCGGTCGTCGTGCACCTCGATCGAAACATCCTTGAGCGCTTGCTTCTCCCCATAGGACACACTGACCCGGTCGGCCTGCATCTTGGGCGGACCGGACGGGGCTTCGGCCGTGTCCTGCGGCTCGGGGGCCGGCGTCTCTACAGTGATTGGCGTAGTGCTGTGTGACGCGCGTTCGAGCTGATCGTTGAACGCCGTGTCCTCCTTGGCGAGACCAGCGTGGTCGCGGGCCGCCTCCGCCGCTACCGCGGTGGAAGGAAAGGGGACCGTCGAGTTGGTCGTGATCGGCTGTTTTTCTTTGGTCATGATCTTTGGGGCCTACCAGCGGCGCTCGAAGCGGTTGCGGAGATAGATGGCGAGACCGTTCATCATCAGCATGAAGATGAGCAGCACGATGATGGCGGCACTGGTTTTCTCGACGAATCCGCGATCGACCTCGTCCGACCAAAGGAAGATCTGCACCGGCAGCACTGTTGCCGGCTCGACGATGCCGGATGGGGGCGAGGCGATGAACGCGCGCATGCCGATCATCAGCAGCGGGGCAGTTTCACCGAGCGCACGGGCCATGCCGATGATGGTACCGGTAAGAATGCCGGGAAGGGCGAGCGGCAGGACGTGGTGAAAGACGACCTGCATTTTGCTTGCGCCGACGCCCAGCGCAGCATCTCGGATCGAGGGGGGCACCGCCTTGATCGCGTTGCGCCCCGCTATGACGATCACCGGCATGGTCATCAAAGCCAGCGTCAGCCCGCCGACCAGCGGCGCCGAGCGCGGCAGGTGCATGACGTTCAGGAACACGGCCAGCCCAAGCAGGCCGAAGATAATCGACGGAACGGCGGCAAGGTTGTTGATGCTGACTTCGACCAGATCGTTCCAGCGGTTCCGCCGGGCGAACTCCTCCAGGTAGACCGCCGTCAGCACGCCGATCGGAAAGGCCAGAAGCATGGTGACCAAGATGGTGAGGAAGCTGCCTTTGAGCGCTCCCCACACGCCGACCATCCCCGGATCGGTGGCATCGGACATCGACAGGAAGTCGCCGTTGTAGGTCCGCTTGAGCGCGCCGCGTTCCCGCAGCGTGGAGACGAGCTTCTCGGACGCGGCTTCGCCTTGGCCCTTCGCCGCCACGTCCAGATCTGAGGAGACTGGCAGCCATAGCTCTGCCCGGCGGCTGAGCAGTTCCGGGTCCTTGATCAGTTGTTGCCCAAGCGACGTGACCGCCGCCTGTCCGAACATTTCAGCGGCGTCCGGCCCGTAGGTCGTCATGGCCGCAGTTCCGATCACATTCTCGAGCCCTGCCGCCGCCACGGCTTCCTGCCCTTGCGGACCGGCCAGCGCGGCGGGATCGACCATCAGGTCGGAGCGTGGGAAGTCGATTACCAGCTTGGCGTCATGCCGGCTGAAACCGCCAATGCCCTTGGCGGCCATGGTGAACAGCAAAAAGGCGAGGAACAGGACGGACAGCGCCACGGCCGAGAAGCCAAGCAGCTTGAAGCGGCGCTCCGCGGCATAGCGTTTGGCGACACGCTTCTTCATCGTGTCGCCTGACCAGCGCTCCCCGGGCAAGGTGCCGAGCCGATTACTCATATGCTTCCCGGTAGCGCCGGACGACGGTCAGCGCGATCAAGTTGAGGATCAGGGTGATAATGAACAGGGCAAGTCCGAGCGCGAAAGCCGCCAGCGTCTTGGGGCTGTCGAACTCCTGATCGCCGGTCAGCAGCTGCACAATCTGGGTGGTGACGGTGGTCACGCTGTCGAACGGGTTGGCGGTCAGGTTGGCAGCCAGGCCCGCGGCCATGACCACGATCATGGTCTCCCCTATCGCCCGGCTGACCGCCAGCAGCACGCCGCCGACTACCCCGGGCAAGGCTGCGGGAAGGACAACCTTCCGAATGGTCTCGGACCGGGTGGCGCCCATCGCCAGGCTGCCGTCGAGCATTGCCTGCGGCACGGCGGCGATGCTGTCGTCGGCCATGGAACTGACGAACGGTATGATCATGATGCCCATCACCAGACCGGCGGCGAGCGCGCTTTCGCTGCTGGCCGAGCCGATGCCGAGGGAAAGGCCAAGATCGCGCACGGCAGGCGCGACGGTAAGCGCCGCGAAGTAGCCGTAAACGACCGTCGGCACGCCGGCTAGAATCTCCAGTACGGGCTTCAGCACCGACCGGACCCGCGGATCGGCATATTGGGTGAGGTAGATGGCACTCATCAGGCCAAGCGGGATGGCGACGATCATGGCGATGATAGCGCCGATGAAGATGGTGCCCCAGAACAGCGGAATGGAGCCGAACGCGCCAGAAGAGCCGGCCTGGTCGGCTCGGATCGCCATCTGCGGCGACCACTGCGTGCCGAACAGGAATTCGCTTGCCGGCACCATGGAAAAGAACCGAAGCGATTCGAACAATAGCGACAGAACAATCCCCAAGGTCGTCAGGATCGCGATCAGGGATGCCGCGACCAGCAAGCCCATCAGCCAGCGCTCGACCCCCGTGCGAGCACGAAAGCTCGCCTTGATCCGGGTTAGCCCCCACGCGGCGCCGGCCAGGGCGAGCAGAATGGCGAAGCCGCCGCCGATCCCGGCATAGCGGGAGATGTACTGATCATAGACCGGAGCGAGCGCACTCGACTCCGGATTGAAGCCGGCGTCACGCTGACCGGTGGCAATCTCATAGGCTTCGCTGGTGATGGCATCGCGGGCCATGTCGAAATCAGGCAATTGCTGCCCGGCGGGACTTGCCAAAACGGCCTGCTCGATCAGCTGGCCCTGAAGCGGTGACCAGATCGCCAGGAACAACAGGGCAGGAAGTGCGGCCCACAGGAAGCAGTAAAGCCCATGGTAGTTGGGCAAACTGTTCAGCCGATCGCTGCCCTGCCGCAGCCCACGAGCGCGCGAGCGCCCAAGGTAGCCCGCGGCCGCCGCAATCAGCAGAACGGCGACGAGCGCCAGGGTCAGGGTCATGGCGCTCGCCGCCTGCTGCTTACTTCAGGTTTGCCGTGTCGAGCGGCTTCAGTGCGCTTGCCTGGGCCGTCGCCGCCTGAGCCTCCGCTCCGCCAAACGGAACAAGCCCACGCTTCTGCAGCGCGCCACCGCTGGCCCACTGCTTGGCATATTCGGCCAGGAAGTTTTTGATGGCTGGTTTGGCGGTGAGATGCTCGCCCTTGATGTACAAGAAGAGCTTGCGCGCGCCTGGATAGCTCAGGTTCTGGATGGTGGCCTCGGTCGGCAGGATGCCGCCGATCTCCACCGGGCGGACCCGGTCGGCGTTCTCGGCAAG
This sequence comes from Sphingomicrobium sp., assembly GCA_035537335.1. Lineage (GTDB taxonomy): Bacteria > Pseudomonadota > Alphaproteobacteria > Sphingomonadales > Sphingomonadaceae > Sphingomicrobium. The sequence goes on from DATLMM010000044.1 coordinate 29,587, forward strand.
GAAGCTGTAGCCGAGCACGCCGACCGTGCCCGGGTCGGCTTCGACCTTTTGCACCAGCAGATTGTCGTTCTCGCCGGCTTCGACGAACACGCCGTCTTCACGAATTTTGGTGCAGACGTCCTTGTGCCGGTCTTCGTCGGTCTTCTTCAGTTCCTTCATCGCCGAATTGCTTTCGCACCCCTTGGTGAGGATCAGCTCGGCCAGGCTGTCGCGGGTGCCCGACGTCGGCGGCGGCCCGAGGACACGGATCTTCACCGGCGGCAGGCTCGGGTTCACATCGCGCCAGGTCTGCGCCTTGTTCGGACCCTGGCCGAACGGATTGGCGGCGACCGCCTTGTAGATGTCGGCCACCGTCAATTCGAGCGGAGCCGCCTTGTTCGACTCGATCAACGTCAGGCCGTCGATTCCGATCGGAAGCTCGATGACGTTGCGCGCGCCGGCTGTAGCGCATGCTTCATATTCAGACTTCTTCATCGGCCGCGAGGCATTGACCATGTCCGGGTACTGCTCACCCACGCCGCCGCAGAACAGCTTGATGCCCGACCCCGTTCCGGTCGACTCGACGATCACGCTGGTACCCGGATTGGCGCGCTGGAATGTTTCAGCGACAGCCGTCGTGAACGGATACACGGTCGACGAGCCGACGATCTTAAGTTGCGCGCCAGGCGTGTTGCCGCCCCCGCCAGCACCGCCGCAGGCGGCCAAGATCGCCGCCAGCGGCAGCGTGAGGATGGTCTTCTTCATGGTTCAGCAATCTCCGTGACGGGCCACCCCTGCGGCCCGTTGCCGTGCCGTCCACTAGCGCCGGCTTGGCTCGTCTTCTGTGACGGCAGGGTTGCAGTTTTATGACAGCGCGAGCGGCAGGCGTACCTGGACGTTCGTGCCCTTCCCGGACTGGCTGGTGATCTCCAGCGTGCCGCGGTGGCGTTCAACGATGTGTTTCACGATCGCAAGGCCGAGGCCGGTGCCGCCGGAGTCCCGGCTACGCGCCGCATCCACGCGATAGAAACGCTCGGTAAGCCGCGGCAGGTGGGCTGGAGCGACACCGTCACCATGATCGCGGACGTTGAGTAGCGCCTCCGGCCCGTCTCGACGCACGGTGATGTCTATCGGGCTGGCCTTGTCGGCACAGCCGTAGCGCACCGCATTGGACACCAGATTGTCCAGGAGTTGGAGCAGTTGAGCAAAGTCGCCGGTGATCTCCGGCACGTTGGCATCGATCTCGACTTCGATCCGGCAACCGCGACTATCGGCCAAGGGTCGCCCGTTTTCGGCCGCAATACGGGCAATCTCGCCGAGGTTGATCCGCTCGGACGGCTCCATGAAGCGCTCGGCCTCGATCCGCGACAGGCTCATCAGGTCCTCGACGATGCGCAGCATGCGCCGCGCTTCACCGTGGATCGAGCTTCCGAACTGCCGTCTGAGCTCGGTCGGCAACTCGCCGTCCTCCGCCAACGTCTCGGCATAGCCGATGATCGTCGACAGGGGCGTCCGCAATTCGTGACTGGCGTTCGCGACAAAATCGACGCGCATCTTCTCGGCTGCACGGATTGCCGAGCGATCGGCCAGGCGGATCAGGCGAAGGCCGCCTTCCAGCGGCCTGATCAGCAACCCCCAGCTTCGCCCAACGCTGCCGATCCCGGTCACCTCCAGCTCGGCCGAGCGCCCGGCGAGGATCGCGCTCAAGGCTTGCGGCTGACGAATAGCGAGCCGGATGTCGCGGCCCACGATGCCTTGCCCGAGCAGCCGGCGAGCGGCGGCGTTGGCCGCCACCGTGCGTTCGCCTTCGACCAGCAGCGCCGCTTCCTCCATGGCGTCCAGCACGGCGCTAAGCAGAGGCGGAGGGGACGTCATCGCCCGGCGGGTGTAGCGAGCCGAAGCGGTGAAGCAACTAGATCGGCGAAGCGAGGGTAGCGGGATGATTTCGGCTGCGCAGCGCCGCCACCACCAGGATCAGCAGAATGGGATAGCTCCAGAAGCGCATGGCAGCCGCATAAGCCAGGTCGACCAGGTCGGGTCGAAGAAGGCGCAGCACATGGGCCATCACGGTCGTGAGCTGCAAGCCACTGACCCATAAAGGCCAGAACCGCACGGAGCGTAGCGCGATCGCAACAAAGGACAGCAGCACGGCGATGTCGATGGCCGCGACGAAGGTCTCGACTTGCGTGAACTCGCGGCGAAACGGCGTCAGGAAGAAAACGGTCAGGATGGTCGCGCCCAGGCAGACCAGCGCCGCATAACGCGACTCACGGTCGCCACGCCGGAACGCGATGACGACCACGATTGCCAGGAGCGTCCAGTATATCGCGACTCGTATCATCGGGCCTGTGTGCGGTAAGACGCGGAGCCGGAGCTCCGCGTCGTTATTGTTTAAGCTCAGCTCACCGCGCGCACTCGGGTTGCGATCGGCGGGCAATCTCCGCCGTCGCCGAAGCTCACGGTACGCAGGCCAGGAACGAGGTTCTTGGCTTCCACCAATTCGGCGTGGGCGTTGGCCATCCCGCCACGAGCGGCAACCAGGCCCTGTAGCGCGGATGCGACCTGTGCAAGAGCTTCGTGGCCGGTGGCGATGCCGACGCCTGCCACCGCACGGGCGCGGATCATGCGGCTCTGCAACTCGGCCAATTCGGCCAAGGCCGCTTCAATGCTGTCTTCCACGGTGCGAGCCTAGGTTGCGACTTCGTGGGCGGATTGCTCGATCATCTGTTTGCGCATGACTACTCCTTGCCGGCCGCAGCGAGGCGTGCCGGATGGTTGGCTGCGGAAAGGATGAGGGAATACCGGGGGCTCAGCGCCCGGCGAGACGCGCCAGACTCTCAAGCCCCGCTAGGTACATGCCGGCGGAAAAACTCGCGCCCATTGCGATCACTGCGATCCACAACAGCCGCTGTCCGACGCTCATCTCATTCCGCGGATGGCTTTGGGTCGACCACGGAGCAAGAGGAGACCGGGACGGAACCGTCCCCTGCTCGGTATCGAGGCCGACACTAGCCCCGGCCTCCTCCTGACGATCAGCGTGCCGAATCTGAAAGCTGACCGCCCCGTCGTCATCGTCTCCGGGATGGTGAGCGTCGAGGTGCGGCAATTGATGTATCAAGCGTTGATATGGGTCTGCGGTCGCCACCAACCGGGCTGCTTACTGGCGACGGCTGACGTCCAGCAGCCGGATGGCCGTGCGGATGCGCTGGTCGACGGTGTGGGGCGAGATGCCGAGCTTGGCCCCGATCTCCTTGCTGCTCATATGCTGGTCGACCAGGCGAAGCACATCGCGCTGACCCTGGTTGAGGCGTGCGACTCTGGCCGCGGCGTCAGCCTGCACCGTGTCGGTCACCACCTCTTTCGGGCGATCTTCCACGCATATTCCCATGGAGATCCTCTAACCTGCCGTTACGCGCCGATTCCTCACCGGCTTAAACAGGTAAAAGGTCCGATCTGCAATTCGTTGCGGATTGAGCCCCGTGCGAGATGCGGAGCAATGGCGGCTGGGCCGCTCGTAGATGGTGGAGAGGGCTGGATTCGAACCAGCGTACGCTTGCGCGGGCAGATTTACAGTCTGCTGCCTTTAACCACTCGGCCACCTCTCCACGAGGTGCGGGGCGCCAATGGCTGGCAGGGGCGACGGTGTCAACAACCCCCGCCGCGATGCCGCCAGGGATAAGTGCTTGGCGTCCAGATTGCAGCGCCGGCTCAGCGAAGCTTGGTGATCTTCAACCCGTCGGTCTTGGCCCGTTCCTTGATCGACTCCTCGCTGCGAGTAAGCGCCTTGGCCATGGCTTTCAGCGGCATTCCCTTGGCGGCGAGCTGATGCAACTTCTGGATCTCGTCCGGCTTCCACGGCTGGCGATGACGTTCGAAGCGCTCATGAGGCATGAGAAAAGCACCCTTCTTCGACGTAGAAAAGGCCGCCCGGGTCGCGGACGGCCTTCCTTACCTTAACTGCAATGGGCTAGTCTATTTGACCCTCTCGACCTGCTCGAATTCCAGCTCAACCGGCGTTGCGCGGCCGAAAATGGAGACGCCGACCTTGACCCGGCCGCGGTCGAAGTCGAGCTCCTCCACGACACCGTTGAAGCTCGCGAACGGGCCGTCGAGCACCTTGACCGCATCGCCAATCTCGTAATCGACGTTGATCTTGGCTTTGGGAGCGGCGGCCGCGGCCTCTTCCTTGGTGTTGAGGATCCGCGCGGCTTCTGCCTCGCTGATCGCCTGCGGCTTGCCGTTGGGACCCAGGAAGCCGGTCACCTTGGGCGTATTCTTCACGAGGTGGTAGACATCGTCGTTCATGCCCAGCTTGGCCAGCACATAGCCAGGGAAGAACTTGCGGTCGGACGTGACCTTCTTGCCGCGGCGGATCTCCGTCACCTTTTCGGTCGGAACCTCCACCGACTCGACCAGCTGCTCGAGACCGAGGCGCTTGGCTTCAGACAGGATCGACTCGCGAACCTTGTTCTCGAACCCGGAATAGGCGTGGATGATGTACCAACGGGACATGGATGGACCTTGTGGTGGGCTCAGCCGAGCAGGCCGAGGAGGAACTGGACGATGGCGGCGAAGGCACTGTCGACGCCGAAGAAGAACAGGGCCAGCAAGCTGGTCATGATGAACACCATGATGGCCGTAACCCAGGTTTCCTTGGCTGTCGGCCACACGACCTTGCGGCCTTCGGCGCGAACCTGGCGGATGAATTCGCCGGGAGTAGTCTTGGCCACGGGCTTTGATCACCTCTTGGAGATAGAAAAACGAGGTCCGCGGATATCTCCGCCGGACCTCGGTACGGGCGCGATGTAGCGCGGTACGCGGTGCGCTTCAAGCATGGCCTCGGAAGAGCCGTCACCGGAGAAAATCCCGTGATGTCAGTCCTGCTGCTTGCGCTCAGGCTGGCCAACCGTTCGGCTTGCGTCCGGCGACTAGTTCCTGGCGCCCTTAGGCGTCTGCCTCCGGCGCGCAGGGGCAGGGGGACTCGAACCCACGACCCTCGGTTTTGGAGACCGATGCTCTACCAACTGAGCTATACCCCTATCGGCGCGCGTCGCGAGGTAGCCGCCCGACGCGGTCCGCGCAAGACTCAGGCGGCCACATCGAATGGCTGGATCTCGCCCGACAGGTAGAGGTTGCGAGCCTTGGTCCGGGACAGCTTGCCGGAAGAGGTGCGAGGCAGGGTGCGGGGCGGAATCAGTTCGACGACCGGTGAGATGCCGGTGATCGCCCGGACCCGTTCCTTGATGTCGTCGCGCAGGCGGCCGCGCTCTTCCGGGTCCGACACGCGGCAGTGGACCAGAACGGCCGGCTGCTCTTCGCCCGTCGGTCCGGTGACCGCAAAGGCGGCAATGTCGCCGGACTTGAAGCCAGGCAGCTGCTCCACCGCCCACTCGATGTCCTGCGGCCAGTGGTTACGGCCATTGATGATGATCATGTCCTTGGCGCGGCCCACGATGAAGATGTAGCCGCCGGACAGGTATCCCATGTCGCCGGTATCGAGCCAACCGCCCTTCATGCATGCGTCAGTCGATGCCGTGTCCCGGAAATACCCTACCATGACGCTGGCGCCGCGGACCCAGACCTTGCCGATCTGCCGGTCAGGGAGGACCTCTCCGTCGACGTCGCGAACTTCGATCTCCATCCCTTCCACAGCCTTGCCGCAGTTGACGATGGCCCGATACCGACGCGGACGTTCCTGGGCAGGGGTGCCGACCCCGGACAGTTCGCTTTCTTCGACCAGCTCCACTCGGATGCCTTCGCCTGGCGGCATCAGCGAGACCGCCAGTGTGGCTTCGGCCAAGCCGTAGCTGGGGCAGAAGGAAGCCGCCTTGAAGCCGGAGGCGGCGAAGGCGTCGACAAAGGCCTGCATGACGTCGGGGCGGATCATGTCGGCGCCGTTGCCGGCGATCCGCCAGCGCGAAAGATCGAAGCGGTCGCCGGCCTTCAAATGGCTCGACATGCGACGTGCGCAGATGTCGTAGCCAAAAGTGGGTGAGTAGGAGAGGGTGGTGCCGGGATTGCGGCTGATGAGGTCGAGCCAGGCGAGCGGGCGGCGGGCGAAGTCCTCCGTCTTCAGATAATCGACGCTGAGCTGATTGGCGAGCGGCGAGAGCATGCAACCGACCAAGCCCATGTCGTGGTACCAGGGCAGCCAGCTGATCACCCGATCGCTGTCCTGCATCAGCAAGCCGAGAGCGTGACCGCGCAGATTGTCGAGCAACGCATGGTGAGTGACCGCCACGCCATGCGGGAAGCGGGTGGAGCCGCTGCTGTACTGCAGATAAGCGATTTCCTGGCCATCGGCGGACGGGAGGTCTCCCGCTGCCGGTGCGATCTCCCCGAGCGTCTCCCAGGCACGTCCGGCGGCGCCCTGCTGGGTGGCGGCATCGTCGCAGAAGGGCGCCAGCTCGGCCGGGTAGAGGAACAGCTTCGGGTCGGAGCTTTGCAGCATTACCTTGAGCTGGTCGACATAGGCATCGCGTCCACCAAAGCTGGTCGGCAGCGGGAGTGGCACCGGCCAAAGACCGGCATAAACCGCGCCGAAGAAGGCAGCGGCGAACTCAGGGCCGGTTTCGGCCACCAGAGCGAGCCGGTCGCCCTTGGTGAGACCCAGGGCCAGGAAGCGGCGGGCGTTGAGGAGCGCGTCGGCCCGCAACTCCGCATAGGGGTAAGCACGCGACAGCTTGCCGCGCGGATCGTGAAAGTTCATGCCGCGCGTTCCGGCAGCGGCATAGTCGAGCGCTTCGCCTAGGTTCCGGAAATCGGCCGTCCGGCGTGGTTGCGCATCGAGGGTGGGAGTGGCTCCTGGCGGCGCGAGGTCGGCCGTGGCCTGTACATTGCGGTCGAGCACGCCGTTTTCCTGCCTTGTAATCGGTCTTTTGTTGCCGGGCCGTACACAGCCCACCATTGCCGTTCACTCTTGAAGGACAGTGTGGCACAATCAAGGCGTGAGCAGGGGTGAAGCGAACCGGAACGGCCGTGATCGGCCTCGGCGAGAGCTTCCGCCGATCGACGGTGAGCGGCTGAGAGAGCTTGCCCTGCGCTACGTCGGACGCTTCGCGACTACGAGGGCCAAGCTGTCCGATTATCTTCGCCGCAAGCTTCGCGAACGCGGCTGGGCCAGCCAAGAACCCGCTGACATCGATGGGCTCGTGGAGCGCCTGGCCGAGCTTGGCTACGTAGACGACGCGGCCTTTGCGCTCAACAAGGCCCATTCACTCACCTTGCGCGGTTATGGGGAGGGACGGGTCCGCCAGGCACTGAAGATCGCGGGTGTCAGCGACGACGACGGTGAAGAAGCCCGCGACTCGGCCGCAGCACAGGCGGCCGAAGCGGCCCTGGTGTTCGCCCGCCGCCGCAGACTTGGACCGTTTGCCAAGGAGCGGACGGATCTCGCCACCCGGCAAAAGGCGCTCGCCGCCATGATCCGCGCCGGTCATAGTTTCACCATTTCCAAGAGGTTGGTTGACGCGGAGCCAGGCTCGGAGCCCTTGGCGAGCGATCTTCTGAGCTGACGCTCGTGATAGGTCCGTAACGGGTTTAACGCCGCGTTAATCGTGCTATGGTTGCAGCGTGCAACCTGAGTTGGCGTCAGATCGGCCACAGATGTCTACGGAAGATGACTCCTCCGCCGGTTCGACCGCTGCCCGCTGCACCGGGCGGGTGAAATGGTTCGATGCTACCCGCGGTTTCGGCTTCGTCATCTCGGACGACGTGGAGGGCGATATCCTGCTGCACTTCAGCGTGCTCAAGGAACATGATCGCCGCAGCCTTCCCGAAGGAGCGCTTGTGGAAGTGGATGTCGTGCGGCAGAACCGCGGCCTTCAGGCGAGCCGCGTCCTGTCCATCGACCTGAGCCAGGCAGCGATCGTTCGGTCAACCCCGTCGAGCAATCCGGCCGACCGGGCCGACCGGCAGGCGCTGCTCGACGAAGCGGGTCCGTTCGAACCGGTGGAGGTCAAGTGGTTCAATCGCGTCAAAGGCTATGGGTTCGTCAATCGGCCGAACGATCCTGCCGACATCTTCCTGCACATGGAAACGGTGCGCCGGTCGGGCATCCTCGACTTGGAACCGGGTCAAGCAGTGGAAGCGCGGGTCGCCAGCGGCAAGAAGGGCCTCACCGCGGTCGCCCTGCGCGATTCCGCCTGAGCTATGCCGCGGCGGCTTTGCTGCTCCCGCTCACCCTGGGCGCAGCCGGATGCCAGCCTTCGGCCGGACAGCCGAGCCTGGAGCGGGCTCCGTCCGGGCTTGAGCAGCTGCCGCTCACCGTCTTGTCCGCGAACGGCCGCTCGCACCGCTTCACCGTGGAGGTGGCGCGGACGGCGGAAGAGCAGGCTACCGGATTGATGAACCGCCAGAATTTGGCGCCTGACCGCGGCATGATCTTCCCCTATCAGCCGCCGCGCAACGCCAGCTTTTGGATGAAGAACACCCTTATCCCGCTGGATATCATCTTCATCCGTCCGGACCGCACGATTGCCCGGATCGAGGCAGAAACGGTGCCGCTCAGCCTAGAACCGGTACCGAGCCTGGAGCCGGTCGGGGCGGTGCTCGAGATCGCCGGCGGGCGTGCGGCCGAGCTCGGGATCAAGCCGGGCGATCGGGTGCAGTGGTAGGGTAGCGAAGCGGCCGCGCGGCTTCGTCGCTTGCGCTGCCGCCCGCGACAAGGCAGAGGCTCGCCGCCATGGGACTTCTCGGCAGCATATTCACCTGGTGGAACGGCGCGACGCTGGGCACCAGGCTGTTTTCTGGGCGGCACGGCCGCGAGGTTGGTCGCGACGAGTTGGGCAATATCTATCTGCTGCACAAGAAGGACCCGCGCCGCCGGTGGGTGATCTACTCCGGCAGCAACGACGCTAGCCGGGTACCGCCGAACTGGACGAGCTGGTTGCGCGGGCAGATCGACGATGTCCCGAGCAAGGCCATGCCAGCGCGGCGCGCCTTCGAGAAGCCGCCGCAGCCCAACCTGTCCGGTACCGGCGACACTTATCGCCCGGCCGGAAGCCTGTCGCGCGGTGGTCAGCGCCCGGCCGCGACCGGCGACTACCAGGCCTGGACTCCGGAATAAGAGTGCGCGCTTTTCTCCTGCCTCTCGCCGCATGCTCGGCGTTGACCGGCTGCGACCGGCTGCAGCAGCGGGAGCAGCCTGCCGGACCGCAAACGACTGCTGTGCCGCAGCAGCAGCGCCCGGCTTCGGCCCCAGCGGCTGGCGCAACGCCGCTCGGTGAGCGCGTGGCGGTACTGGGCTTCCTCAACAAGCGGAACGGTATCGCCCGTGACATCACGTTGAAGCCGGGCCAATCGCTGCGCATCAAGGATGCGATCGTCCGCCTGCGCGCGTGCGAGACAACTCCACCGTGGGAGTTCGACCGACTGACGGGCGCGTTCGTGCAGCTGGACGTGCAGCAGCCGGGCGGCGGGTGGAAGCGGGCCTTCTCCGGCTGGCTGTACAAGGAGTCGCCGTCGCTCAACGTCGTCGAGCATGCCGTTTACGACGTATGGCCCAAAAGCTGCGTGATGAACTTCCCCGAAGCGCCGTCGTCGCCAGCCGAACCCGCCTCGTCCAGCACCCGGTCGAGTGCGTCGAATTCCGGAGGTTCGCGCCGGTCTACCCCGCGCAACTCAGAAGCCGGCGTTACCGAACCGGCCGCTACCGAGCCGGCAGTTGAACCCAGCGCCGCTGCCAGCAACGTCACATAGCGCCGACGGCTGACCGTCACTGCGCCGAGCGAGGCGAGGTGATCGGTCATGAACTGGCAGTCGAGCAAGGTGAACTCGCCAACCTTGAGCCGGGCTACCAACCAGGCCAGCGACACCTTGGATGCGTCGGTTTCCCGGCTGAACATGCTTTCGCCGAAGAACGCCCGGCCCAGCTTCACCCCATAGATGCCACCGACCAGCTTGCCGGCTCGCCAGACTTCGACCGAATGCGCGAAGCCGAGTTCGTGAAGTTCGAGCATGGCCTGCTCGATCGTCGCGTTGATCCACGTCTCCGGCCGGTCAGCGCAGCCCAGCAGCACGCCTCTGAAATCACGGTCGCAAGTGACGGAGAAACGTCCCGAGCGCAGCCGCTTGGCGAGTGACCGCGACAGGTGGAACCCTTCGATCGGGAGGATTGCGCGCTGGCGCGGCTCGACCCAGAACAGGTCGGGCGCTTGCCGGCTTTCGGCCATCGGGAAGATGCCGGCGGCATAGCCTTGCAGCAATAGGCGGGAGTCGAGTGGCTTCACCCGAAGCAACTTAGCGAAGGGCGTGCGCTGCCGTTAGAGCAGATCGCGGACCTGCTCTTGTGGACGGCACAGCTTCACGCCCTTGCTGGTCTCCACGATAGGCCGGTTGATCAGGATAGGATGCTGCACCATCGCATCGAGGATGCGGTCGTCCGAAACGGTCGCGTCGTGGAGCCCAAGCTCGCCGGCAAGCGGCTCCTTGGCTCGCAGCCCTTCACGAGGGCTGATGCCGGCTCGGTCGTACAGCCTGACCAGCTCGGCGCGGCTTGGCGGCTGTTTCAGATATTCCACCATCTCGACCTCGGCGCCGGCGTCCTGGAGGATCGCCAGGGTCTTGCGGGAAGTGCCGCACGCGGGATTGTGATAGATCGTCGCTTTCACGCTATCTCCTCACGCCGATGCTGGCGTATCAGCCGCGCTGTTCTTCCAGCCAGCGTTCCAGCCATTTGATGGTGTAATCGCCCGACAGGAAAGCCTCGTCGCGGATGACTCGCTGGTGGAGGGGGATTGTGGTCTTCATGCCCTCGACCACGAACTCCTCCAAGGCGCGTTTGAGCCGCATGATGCAGCGCTCGCGGGTCGTGCCGTAGACGATCAGCTTGCCGATCATGCTGTCGTAATAAGGCGGCACGCGATAGCCGGTGTAGAGGCCGCTATCGACCCGGACGTGCATGCCGCCAGGCGCGACATAGTTCTTCACCAGGCCGGGCGAAGGGGCGAAGGTCTCCGGGTCCTCCGCATTGATGCGGCATTCGATGGCGTGGCCGTGGAGCTTGATGTCCTCCTGCCGGCAGGTCAGCCCGTCGCCCTGCGCGACACGAATTTGCTCGCGCACCAGGTCGATGCCGCTAATCATCTCGGTCACCGGATGCTCGACCTGCAGCCGGGTGTTCATCTCGATGAAGTAGAATTCGCCGTTTTCGTAAAGGAACTCGATGGTACCGGCGCCGCGATAGCCCATGTCGGCCATGGCATTGGCGACACGTTCACCCATCTCGGCGCGCTGCTCGGCCGAGATCACCGGTGACGGCGCTTCCTCGATTACCTTCTGGTGGCGGCGCTGGATGGAGCAGTCGCGCTCACCAAGGTGGATGGCGTGGCCGATGCCGTCGCCGAACACTTGGAACTCGATATGCCGCGGGTCGCCGAGGTACTTCTCCATGTAGACGGTGTCGTTGCCAAACGCCGAGCGCGCTTCGGACGCCGCCTGCATCATCAGGCTTTCCAGTTGATCCTCGTCAGGTACCACCTTCATGCCGCGACCGCCGCCGCCCGACGCTGCCTTGATCAGCACGGGGTAGCCGATCTCGGCAGCGATTGCGTGCGCCTCTTCGATCGTCTCTAGCGGACCGGGTGAGCCCGGAACGAGCGGCAAGCCGAGCTTGGCGGCGGTGCGCTTGGCTTCGACCTTGTCGCCCATCACTCGGATGTGCTCGGGCTTGGGGCCGACCCAGATAATGTTGTGCAGCTCGACGATCTCGGCGAACTGAGCGTTCTCGGACAGAAAGCCGTAGCCGGGGTGGATGGCGTCGGCGTGGACGATCTCCGCTGCCGAGATGATGTTGGGTATGTTGAGGTAGCTGTCGGCCGCTGACGGCGGACCGATGCAAACGGTTTCGTCGGCCAAGCGGACATGCATCGCGTCGGCATCGGCGGTCGAATGCACCGCCACCGTCTTGATTCCCATCTCATGCGCCGCGCGGTGGACGCGGAGCGCGATCTCACCGCGATTGGCGATCAGCAGCTTGGTGATCTTGGGCATGTTTACTCGATCACGGCCAGCGGCTGATCGAACTCGACCGGCTGAGCATTCGACACCAGCAGCTGCTTGATCGTGCCCGCTCGCGTGGAGAGGATCGGGTTCATCACCTTCATTGCTTCGACGATCAGCAACGTGTCGCCTTCTTTGACTGTTTGTCCGGGCGAAACGAACGGTTTGGAGCCGGGCTCGGCCGACAGGTAGGCGGTGCCGACCATCGGCGAGCGGACGAGGTCTCCGGCAGGCAAGGCATCGTCGGCGGGCTCAGGCGCGGCTGCAGCCGGAGCTGCTACCAGCGCTGCCGCAACGGGCGCGGCGGCGTAGGTGGCGGGCGCGGCGGCAACGGTCAGCTCGCGGCGGACGCGGATCTTGCGGTCACCGTCTTCTACCTCGATTTCCGACAGCTCGTTGGCGGACAGGAGCTCGGCCAGTTCGCGCACCAGCGCGCTGTCGACCCGCATCTGATTGCCATTCGGAGTTTCGCCGTTCTCGTCGGCCATTACCATTTCCTGCTCATGAGAAGTCGCCGCCCTTGTCAGAGCCGCGCCGCTGCGTCCAGTGCCAGCCGGTAGGACCTCGACCCGAAGCCACTGATGGTGCCGACGCAAACGCCCGAAATCAGGCTTTGCCGCCGGAAGCTCTCGCGAGCCTGTGGGTTACTTAGATGCACCTCGATAACGGGCGTTGAGACGGAGGCGATCGCATCGCGCAGGGCAACGGACGTGTGCGTGAAGCCGCCGGCGTTTAGCACAACCGCTTGCGCCCCGGTGGCGGCAGCCTCATGCAGCCAGTCGATCAGATGGCCTTCGTGATTGGATTGACGAATGTCGACTTGGAGCCCGAGCGCGCCAGCCTGCTCGTGCAGGTCCGCCGCAATGTCGTCGAGCGTCTGGGTGCCGTAGACTTCCGGCTCCCGCGTTCCGAGCAGGTTAAGGCTGGGACCGTTCAGAACAAGGACCTTGCGCATTGCGGGCGTGCCTTCCGCCACCTAGATGCCCTAGTCAATGAGCGAGATCGAAACCCACAGCATCTCCGTCAACGGCGAACACCGCCGAGTCGATGCGGGAACCACCATCGCCGGTCTGGTGCAGGAGCTTGGGCTGGATCCCGGCCGGGTTGCGGTGGAACGGAATCTCGAAGTGGTGCCACGGTCGAGCTTGGCGGAGGTGCAGGTGGAGGATGGCGACGATTACGAGATCGTCTATGTTGTCGGAGGAGGTTGAGGTGAACGCGCAGGGCCACATCAGTGTTGACAGTTGGACGGTCGCAGGACGCACCTTCACCTCGCGGCTGATCGTCGGCACGGGCAAGTATAAGAGCCTGCAAGAGAATGCGGCGACGGTCGCGGCCTCTGGTGCGGAGATCGTCACGGTTGCCGTCCGGCGGGTGAACGTCAGCGATCCAAAGGCGCCGATGCTCACCGACTACATCGATCCGCAGAAGGTCCTCTACCTGCCCAACACCGCGGGATGTTTCACCGCCGAAGAGGCCATCCGCACCCTGCGCTTGGCGCGCGAAGCAGGAGGGTGGAAGTTGATCAAACTTGAAGTGCTGGCGGAAGCCAAGACGCTCTACCCCGACATGTTCGAGACGGTGCGCGCGACCGAGTTGCTGTCGAAGGAGGGCTTCGAGGTGATGGTCTACTGCACCGACGATCCGATCATGGCCAAGCGCTGTGAGGACGCGGGCGCGGTGGCGGTGATGCCGCTTGGCGCGCCGATCGGGTCCGGGCTGGGCGTACAGAACCCGGTCACCATCCGCCTGATTGTGGAAGGCGCCAAGGTGCCGGTGCTGGTGGATGCCGGTGTCGGCACGGCCAGTGACGCCGCGGCCGCAATGGAGCTGGGCTGCGACGGCGTGCTGATGAACACGGCCATCGCGGAGGCCAAGGACCCGGTGCTGATGGCTGGAGCAATGAAGGCGGCGGTGGAAGGGGGGCGGCTCGCCTATCGCGCAGGGCGCATGGCAAAACGGCGCTACGCCGATCCGTCGAGCCCACTGGCGGGACTTATCTGACCGCGGTCACAATGTGAGCGGACAGCCGCCCGTCGAACTCGCTCCCCATCGCTTCGAGGGTCTCGCGAGCGGCTTGTGTCGCGCGTTTCAGGGCGCCTTCGCCTCGCTGCTCGATTTCGGCGCGCAATGGGCTGCCTTGCGTCAGTCCGACCGCGGCATCTTCCGCAGTTGCACTAGGTTCGCTGCGCAACGGTACTGTTTCGAATTCGATGTCGGTGAAACCGGCGGCGAGCAGGTCATGCTCGATGCCGGCCGGGTCGCCATAGCCCCATGGCGTGCGGGCAAGGAACCCCGGCGGATCATCGGGAAAGGCGGCCAGCATTGCCTGGTGGATGGCAAGTGACGCCGGATTGTTTTCAAGCCGGTCCCAGATCACGACCATGTAGCGACCGCCGTTGCGCAGGACCCGACGGGCCTCGGCATTGCCCTTGATCTTGTCGGGATAAAACATGACGCCGAACTGGCAAACAACCAGGTCGAACTCGCTATCCTCGAACGGTAGGGACTGTCCGTCCGCCGCCACGAAGCTGACCTTGTCCGATAGAACCCGCTGCGCCGCCACGTCCAGCATCGCCTGGTTGAGGTCGGTCGCAACAATCTCGGCCGAAGGGCAAGTTCGGGCAAGAGCAGCGGTGGCGAGGCCTGTTCCAGCTGCCGTCTCCAGAATTCGGCTAGGTGCCAGGGCTGCGGCTCGCCGGGCGACCTCGTCGGCGTAGGGGACGAACAGATATGGGGCGAGGTGCCGATCGTAGATCGCGGGGATCGAGCCCCCGAAGCTGGTGTCGGAGCTGGCCATCAGTGAGCCTCCCTGTCAGGAGAAGCTATAGCACAGGCTTCCCCTCACTCCCACTCGATTGTGCCGGGCGGCTTGGAGGTATAGTCGTAGACCACCCGGTTGATGCCCGCGACTTCATTGACGATGCGGGTGGCAACACGGCTGAGGAACTCGCTGCTGAACGGGTAGACGTCGGCGGTCATGCCGTCGACGCTGGTCACGGCGCGCAGGGCGCAAACATAATCGTAGGTGCGCGCGTCGCCCATGACGCCGACGGTGCGGACGGGCAGCAGCACGGCGAACGCCTGCCAGATCGCGTCATAGAGACCGGCGTTGCGGATCTCTTCCAGGTAGATGGCGTCCGCCTTGCGCAGGATGTCGCATCTCTCTTGGGTGACTGCACCCGGGATGCGGATGGCGAGGCCGGGGCCCGGAAACGGGTGGCGCCCAACAAAGGCGGGCGGCAGGCCAAGCTCGCGGCCGAGTTCGCGCACCTCGTCCTTGAACAGCTCGCGCAGCGGCTCGACCAGCTTCATGTTCATGCGCTCGGGCAGGCCGCCGACGTTGTGGTGGCTCTTGATGGTGACGCTCGGGCCGCCAGTGAACGACACGCTTTCGATCACGTCGGGATAGAGCGTTCCCTGCGCGAGGAAGTCGGCGCCGCCGATCTTCGTCGCTTCGGCCTCGAACACGTTGATGAATTCGGCGCCGATGAACTTGCGCTTGGCCTCCGGGTCAGAAACGCCATCGAGACCGCCGAGGAAGTCGGCACTCGCGTCCACATGGACCAGCGGTATGTTGTAGTGGCCGCGAAACAAGGAGACGACTTGCTCGGCTTCACTGCTGCGCATCAGTCCGTGATCGACGAACACGCAGGTCAGCTGGTCGCCGACGGCTTCGTGGATCAGGACCGCCGCGACCGCGCTATCTACGCCACCGGACAGGCCGCAGATGACCTTTCCGTCGCCGACTTGGGTCCGGATGTCGGCAATCTTCGCCTCGCGGAACTTGTCCATGCTCCAGCTGCCGGAACAGCCGCAGATGTGTCGAGCGAAGTTGGCCAGCAACTTGCCACCGTCGGGGGTGTGCACCACCTCCGGGTGGAACATCAGGCTGTAGCGCTTGGCGGCCTCGTTGGTGGCGATTGCGTAGGGAGCGCCCTCAGAGCGGGCAACGATGGTGAAGCCTTCCGCGAGGCTCTCCACCCGGTCGCCGTGGCTCATCCACACCTGGTGCTTTTCACCGACCTGCCACAGCCCGTCGAACAGCGCGGACGGCGCCACAACGTCGATGAAGGCGCGGCCGAATTCCTTCTGATCGGACGTCACAACCTTACCGCCTAATTGCTGGTGCAACGTCTGTTGGCCGTAGCAGATGCCGAGCAAGGGCAGTCCGCTGTCGAATAGCAGTTGCGGCGCGCGGGGGCTGTCCTGGTGCGTGACCGAAGAGGGTCCTCCGGAAAAGATAATGCCTTTCGGGTTCAGCTTGGCAAAGGCTTCCTCAGCGGCGTTGAACGGTGCGATTTCGCAGTAGACGCCGGCCTCGCGGACGCGGCGGGCGATCAGCTGGGTGACCTGGCTGCCAAAGTCGACGATCAGGATGGTTTCGGCCGGCTGGACGGTCATCGGGCACCCGCTGGGAGACAAAAAGAAAGTGCGCGAGCCACTAGGACCCGCGCACTCCTCTGTCCATCGAACGTCAGCAGTTAGTAGCCGTAGCCGTAGCCGTAACGCTGGCGGTTCAGATCGAGGTCGGTGATCCGGCCGCTGCGACGATCGACCTTGCAGCTGAAACGGATCTGCGGAGCCTGTGCCTGCTGGCCGTAATAGCCGCCGTAAGGCGCACCGTAGCCACCATAGTTGCCCTGCCAACCCGCACTGCCGGCATAGCCAACCACACGGAAATTGCCGTTGCGGGTGCGTTCGACACGCTCGATCTGATTAACGCGAACGCCGCTGTTGTAGCCGTAGTTACGGTAACCATAGTTGCCGTAACCACCACCGTTCAGGCGAGCCTCCGTAGCCCGGGCGCACTGGTCGACCGCGGCCCGCTCGTTGGCGTAGTTATAACCATAGCCGCCATAGCCACCGTAACCGCCATATCCGCCGCCGTAGTTGCCTCCGACACCACCGCGAAGGATGCTGTTGAGGATTGCGCCGACCAGGACCTCGCCGCCGCCATAGCCGCCACCGGGGTAATATTGTGCCGCGGCAGGAGCCGCAAAGCCAACGGCCGTGGCAGCAGCCGCTGCGCCGCCGATGAGGAACTTACGAACAGCCTTCATGGCCCTTCTCCTATAAGCTCGAGCGGGCCCTCCCGCCGAATAAACGCTCTATGCGGACTTTGGGCTGCATTGCGGCTGAATGCGATTGTCGCCATTCGTTCAGCTTCTGGAACGACCGCATTAGGTGACCGTTCAGTGCGGACAATGGCCGGAGGTGCTGATGCGCTCGACTGTGCTGCTGATCTCGCTCCTGGCGATCCTCGCCGATCCCGCATCGGCCCAACCGGCCGGCAGGCTGATCGCGGCCGATCCAGTAGTGGAAACGCCCGCAGGAATGCAGGCCTGGCGGGTGCGCTACCTTACCACCGATGATCGGGGTCGCTCGAGCGAGGTCACCGGCATGGTGGTGGCGCCGCGCGAAGCAGTGCCCAGGCAGGCCAGACCGGTTCTCGCCTGGACGCATGAACCTGGGGCACCGCGCAGCAGTGCGCGCCCTCGCTGAGCCCGCGCTTCTTTGAGCTCACGCCGGCACTGGATGCCGTTCGCCGCGGCTATGTCGTGGTTGCGCAAGATTACCCAGGGCTCGGCAGCGGCGGAATGCACCCCTATCTGGTCGGAACGGTCACTGCGCGCTCGGTCCTGGATGCCGTGCGCGCGGCAGGCGCCATCCCGGGGGCTGCCGCCGGGCGCCGCTTTGCAGTCTGGGGCGAAAGCCAGGGTGGACATGCTGCGCTATGGACCGGACAGCTGGCGAGGGTGGATGGTGCTGGGCTGCAGCTCGTGGGGGTGGCCGCCGGCGCTCCCCCGACGGACCTTGCCGGCAACTTCCGGCAGGCCGGCAATGCCAACGCCAAGGCGTTCCTGACCGCGCTCGCGGCGGATAGCTGGTCGCGCTACTACGGGGTGCCGCTACGGCTCGGGGCGCGGAGGACACCCGGCATCATGCAGCGAATGGCGCGCAACTGCGTATCGGTGGATTCCACACCCAGGCTTGGAGCGCTGCTAGGGATACTCGCGCTCCGGCAGGATCTGCGCCGGGTCGACTTTCCTGCGACCGCACCCTGGTCGAGTTACGTCGCGGCAAACAGCGCTTCGCCGGTGTCCCAGGTCCCCGTTCTCATCGCCCAGGCCCGGGCTGACCCGCTGGTGGCGCCCGCAGTTACCCGGCAATTCGCACGTCGGCTGTGCGCCAATCGTGTGCCGGTGCGGTGGATCGATCTGCGTGGCAAGGACCACGCCACCACGGCAAGGCAGAGCGCGCCGGAGACGCTGCAATGGATCGAAGCTCGCTTTGCCGGCGCACGCGCACCCACCGATTGCGGGCCGATCTAGCGCTTTAACGAGTCGCGAATCTCGCGAAGCAGCATGATCTCCTCGGCCACCCCGACCGCCTCTACCCGCTTGCCCATGGCCCGGTTGGCAGCCTTGACCAGCAGGAAGATGATGAAGGCAAGAATTAGGAACTTGATCACGGCAGTCAGGAAGGCGCCGTATCCGAGCAGCGGAACGCCGGCTTTCTTCAGCGCGGCATAGTCGGACGGTGAGCCGGTGTAGCCAGCCGGCACCTCGCCAAGCCGCAGGAAGTAGCTGGAGAAATCGAGCCCGCCGAAGACGGTGCCGATGACCGGCATGATCAGGTCGTCCGTCAGCGAACTGACGATGGCCGCAAAGGCGGCGCCGACGATCACGGCGACGGCCAGGTCCAGAACATTGCCGCGGGCGATGAACGTGCGGAACTCAGCGAGCATGCTCCCCCCTCCTCTCATGAAGGAGGCGGAGCATGCCACTGCTCCGTCGGGGTGACGACCCCGACCTTAGTTGATCTTCAGACCAGTGTGACGGGCGAAGAAGGCGACGACGTCCGATGCTTCCTCGATGATCTTGTCGGTCGGCTTGCCTGAGCCATGGCCCGCGCGGGTCTCGATCCGGATTAGGTGCGGCTGGCCGGTCGGATCGGCCTGCTGGAGCGCTGCGATGTACTTGAAGCTATGCCCCGGAACGACGCGGTCGTCGGTGTCCGCGGTGGTCACCAGTACCGGGGGATAAGCTACGCCCGGTTTGATGTTGTGATAAGGCGAGTAGGCCAGCAGGGTGCGGAAGTCGGCTTCCTTGTTGGGATAGCCGTAATCGTCGACCCAGTAGCGGCCGGCGGTGAAGCGGTCGAATCGCAGCATGTCCATCACGCCGACCGACGGATTGGCGGCGGCGAACAGGTCGGGCCGCTGATTGACCACTGCGCCGACCAGCAGGCCGCCGTTTGAGCCGCCCTGGATGGCGAGCTGGCCTTTGCCGGTGATGCCGTTGGCGAAGAGATACTCGCCGGCTCCAATGAAGTCGTCGAACACGTTCTGCTTGTTGGCGAGGCGGCCGGCGTCGTGCCACGCCTTGCCATATTCACCGCCGCCGCGAATGTTGGCCAGCACCCAGGTGCCCCCATTTTCCAGCCAGGCCATGCGGGTGGCCGAGAAGCTGGGCGTCAGCGAGACGTTGAACCCGCCATAGCCGTAGAGCAGGGTCGGCGAGGGGCCATTCGAGCCCTTCTTGCGCACGATAAACATCGGCACGCTGGTGCCATCCTTGGAAGCAAAGAAGCGTTGCTCGACGTTGTAGTCGTCCGGGTTGAACTTCAGCGCCGGAGTGAACCAGGCCGAGGAGCCATTCGAGGCCAGGTCGTAGCGGTAAACGGTGGTCGGCCGGTTGAAGCTGGTGAAGGCGAAGAACGTCTCCGGATCGTCGAAATCGCCAGTAAAGCCGCCGGCGGTTCCCAGACCGGGCAACTCGACCACCCGCTCGCGCGCACCCGCTGTCGAGTAGACCCGCACCTCTGTACTGGCATCCTTGAGGTAGGAAGCGACGAGCTTGCCGCCGACCAGGTTGGCGCCGTCGAGTGTCGCGGAGTCTTCAGGGATCACTTCGCGTGCTGCTGGCCGGGTCTGGCGGATGTCCATCGAAACGATCTTGAGCTTCGGCGCGCCGTCGTTCGTGATGAAGTAGTAGGTCGAGCCGCGATTGCCGATGTAGCTGTAGTTGTTGGTAAAGCCGGGGATCAACGTCCGCGGCTTGGCCAGCGGCTTCTTCCAATCGAGCAGGGTGACTTCATAACGGTCGTCGGTCCCGCTCGAGGACGTGATCACCAGGGTTGAACCGTCGTCGCTCACCGTCGCCCCGTGGCTCAGATCGGGTTTGCTCGGCGTCGCATACATCAGCCGGTCGGCGCCCTGCTGGGTGCCGAGGCGATGGAAGTAAACCATCTGGTTCTTGTTGAGCGACTGGAAGTCCTGCCCGCCCGCGGTTTCGGGAAAGCGCGAGTAGAAGAAGCCGCTGCCGTCCTTGGCCCAGGACAGGCCGGAGAACTTCACCCACTTGATCTCATCGGCGACGGGCTGACCGGTGGCGACATCGAGCACTCGAACGGTGCGCCAGTCGCTGCCGCCATCCTGAACGGTGTAGAGAACGTGCTTGCCGTCTTCGCTCGGCACCCATTCTGCCAAGGCGGTGGCGCCGTCCGCCGACCACTGGTTGGGCTCGATCAGCAGTCGCTCGGGACCGTTGACGCTATCGCGGACGTAAAGAGGAGACTGGTTCTGCAGCCCGGTGTTGCGCTGATAGAAGTAACGGCCGCCCTTCTTGGCAGGGGTGCCGACACGCTCGTAATTGTAGAGTTCGGTCATTCGGCTCTTCAGCGCGTCGCGGCCCGGCAGGGTGTCGAGATATGCGTCGGTGACTCGGTTCTGCGCCTCGACCCAGCCGCGCACTTCCGGCGCCTGACGAACGTCCGTCTCCAACCAGCGATAGGGGTCGGCGACCTGCTGCCCGAACAGGGCTTCGGTAACTGTTTCCCGACGAGTTTGAGGGTAGGAGAGGGCAGCAGCGGGCGGCAATCCGTCCTGCGTCACGAGATTTCCCGGGGTGGGCACTTCGGCCGCCGGCATGTTTGCGGTGGCGCAGGCGGAAACGACGGGAATGGTCATCAAAAGCAAACTCTTGCGCATGGTTGCCCCGGTTTGGTCAGGTGAACGCTTCCTCTAGCAGTCCAGTCGGCCAGCACAACGGGCCAGACTTGCGCGCGCAAGTCCGGCTGCTAGGCGTGCCGCCATGCCCGCTCCTCCGCATCCCTGGCCGCCGCTGGTGGCGATCGTCGGCGCTCCGCGCTGCGGCACCACCAGCCTGGCGGACTTTCTGCGCAAGCACCCGGACGTGGTGTTCTCCCTCCCCAAGGAACCGCATTATTTCACTATCCATGACCTGACAGGAGTGCATGGCGAGGAACTGCGCCGGACCGTTGGCCGAGGATATCTGGAGCGCTTCTTTCCCGACTATCGGCCGGATGCTCGCTACCTCGCTGAGGGTTCGGTCAGCTATCTCTACGGCGCAGAGCAGATGAGGCCGATCCTGGAGCTGTGGCCGGACGCCCGGTTCGTCATTGCCGTCCGCGATCCGATGAAGCTCGTGCCCTCCCTGCACCAACGCTACCTTGTGACGGGCGACGAGGCGGAGGAAAGCTTCGAGCGAGCTTGGGCGCTGATCGGGGAACGGGCGGCCGGACGGAAGATCCCACGTAGTTGCCTGGACCCGCGCTTGCTGCGTTACGACGTGGCCGGGCGGCTAGGCGAACAGGTCGAGCGCTTCTTCGCGGCCGTTGGACGGGAACGCTGCCATGTAGTGGTGCACGACGATCTCGTCGCCGACCCTGGCCGGGTTTATGCGGAACTGCTCGCCTTCCTTGGACTTCCGCACGACGGACGCACCAAGTTCGGTGCAAAACGGGCGGCGCAAGGATATCGGCTCGGTTGGCTTCAGCGTTTGCTGAAGCGCCCGCCCGTGGCGACCTCCGTGCTGGCCGGAGAGAAGTTCCGCCGGCGCGTCGTGGACAAGCCCAAGCGGCCGCCCTCGTTTCCCGCTCGCAAGCTGCTTGAGGCGCGCAAGGCGGTGCTCCGCTGGAACAAGGCGCCGTCCCCTCCGATCAACTTAACTCTCAGGATGCAGGACGAGCTTCGGGCGGCATTTTCCGATGACGTTGCTCACCTCGGCCGGCTGCTCGGCCGCGACTTGTCGCATTGGTCGAACACTTCCAATACAGTGCGCTGACCCAGGCGGCAGGCGGACTCCCGCTGTGGAAAACTTTACGTTAAGCTGCCGTTAGCGACTCGGGACGTGGGCCGATCGCGAACACTCTGGGGGGTGTTTCGATGGACATTGATTCGCGGTATTTCTGGCGGCGCGCGGTTGACGAGCTCTCGGCTGCCCGACGATCGGTCACTCCAGCAGCGCGGGAGCGACACCAGCATTTCGTGAGGCTTTATCTCGAACGGCTAGCGCAGCTTGGCGCTCCGATGCCATTTTCCCTGCCCGAGGTGGAACGGGAGTTCGCCGCGCAGCAGCGGCCGCATCCGGAGACCGCCGAAGCGGCCTGATCAAGAATGGGCCGCCCCCCTTTGAGGACGGCCATTCAGAAACTCGGACCCGGCAAAATGCTCAGGCCGCTTCCAGCTCGTCCTCGTTGGTGACCGGACCGGAGTCCTGGCCCTTGGCCGTAACGTCGCGGTCAACGAACTCGATGATCGCCATGGATGCTGCGTCCGACATGCGGATGCCTGCCTTGACCACGCGGATGTAGCCGCCTTGGCGCTCCGCATATCGCGGGCCGATGACGTCGAACAGCTTCACCAGCTGAGTGTCGTCCAGCAGCCGGCTGTGCGCCAGACGGCGATTGCTGAGGCCACCCTTCTTCGCCAGCGTGACCAGCTTCTCCGTGTAAGGGCGAAGTTCCTTGGCCTTGGCGAGGGTGGTGGTGATCTGCTCATGCTTGATGAGGGCAGCCGCCATGTTGCGGAACATGGCCGCGCGGTGGCTGGAGGTGCGCTGAAGCTTACGATGGCCAACACGATGGCGCATGGGTCGATCCTTTCGTTCGTCGGGGATCCGTGCGAGGTAATCCCAGCCAGGCCGCGAAACGGGGTGCGGCCCAAACCCCAAAGACAAAGGCGAGGCACATGGCCCCGCCGCTGCCGGTGCCCTCTACTGACCAGGGCCAGTAAGTCAAGGTTGTGAGGGGGAGGGCAGCCGCCTAAGTGTCCTCCCATGACCGACAGCAGCTACGCCCCCGATCTTCAGCTCTTCATCAATGGTGCCTGGCGTTCCGGCGAGGACCGCGACAGCTTTCCGGTGGTGAACCCGGCAACCGGCGACACCATCGCCGAAGTGCCGCTCGCCAGCACGGGCGACCTCGACGAGGCGCTGAACGCTGCGGAGCGGGCTTGGCCTGCTTGGCGAGCGCTAGACGTTGAGGCTCGGGGTGCGATCCTGCACAAGACGGCCGACCTCCTGCGCGAACGGGCAAAGGACATCGGGTCGCTGCTCACCCAGGAGCAGGGCAAGCCGATCGCCGAGGCGGTGGGCGAGGTCCACGGCTCGGCGCAGATGTTCGACTTCTTTGCCGAAGAAGCCAAGCGAGCCTATGGCCGCGTGCTGGTGCGTCCAACCGGCCAGCGTTCCATCGTCATTCCGCAGCCGGTCGGTCCGACGGCGACCTTTACGCCGTGGAATTTCCCGATCTACCTGCTTGCCAAGAAAGTCGCGGCAGCACTGGCGGCCGGGTGTACGGTGATCAGCAAGCCACCGGAGGAAACGCCCGGCTCGACCGGCGCTCTCGGGAGGGCGCTGGCCGACGCTGGCATCCCAACCGGCGTGTTCCAGCTGGTGCACGGCGTGCCGGACACGGTCTCACGGCACCTGATCGACAGCCGGGTAATCCGCAAGGTCAGCTTCACCGGGTCCATTCCGGTCGGCAAGCATCTGATGAAGCTTGCCGCCGACGGCATGAAGCGGATCACCATGGAGCTGGGCGGACACGCGCCGGTGCTGGTGTTCGATGATTGCGACCTCGACAAGACGCTGGACGTACTGGTCCCCCAGAAATTCAGGAACGCCGGTCAGGTCTGTGTCTCGCCCACGCGCTTCTATGTGCAGCAGGGCATCTACGATCGGTTCGCAGCGGGCTTCGCAGAGCGGACCAAGGCGCTGAAGGTCGGTAACGGCCTGGAGCCGGACACGCGAATGGGGCCGCTCGCCAATAGCCGCCGTATTCCCGCGATCGCCGGACTGGTCGAGGACGCACGAGCCAAGGGTGCCAAGGTTCTTGCCGGCGGCGGGCAGGGGGCAGGCGGATTCTTCTTCGAACCAACCGTGTTGGCCGACGTGCCCCTAGAGGCCGAGGTCATGAACAATGAGCCATTCGGCCCGCTGGCGTTGATCCGGTCGTTCGGCTCCGACGACGAGGCGATCGAGCAAGCCAATCGCTTGCCCTACGGTCTGGCCGCTTTCGTGTTCACGGAGAATGGTCGCCGCGCCAACATCCTTGGCGATGCAATCGAGGCCGGCATGGTCGGCATCAACAGCTTCGCCATCTCCGTCGCGGATGCACCCTTCGGCGGGGTCAAGGATTCAGGCTTCGGTTCCGAAGGTGGCATCGAGGGTCTGCAAAGCTACCAGGTGACCAAGGCAATCCACCAAGCCTAGGGAGCGCCTTCGCGTTCGCAATTCGCGACTTCCAGCAGCATTGTGCCGGTCGCGATGAAGCTCAGCGCGAATACCCAGGCGAAGCTGGCGATCAGCTGCTCGGTCGGCCCGAAGAGATTGTAGACCAGGCTGGAGATCGAAACGCCGAGCAGCAGCAAGGCGCCGAGCAGGAAGTCGGTCGCTGCGGCGATCAGGGTCCATTTGCGCACGGAAGAACTTCCGGCCGCAACCGTGACAAGCACCAGCACAATGCTTCGCAGCAGCAGCCATACGATGACCAGTGTCGCCGCCGCCAGCAGCCCGCGCGATCCGCCAGCCACGAACAGCGCGCCAATGCCTGCGGTCGCGAGCCCCGCGAAGACGGCCGGAATGCGGGCGGCGCGGCGCTGTGTTCCAGCGATGGTTTCCAGCGTACCGGCCGCGATCAGCAGCCATCCAATCAGCACCGGTCCGCGCAGGTGATCGTCGAGTGGGAGCAGTGCCGCGGCCGCTCCCAAGGCGATGATCAACCAGGCGCAGATGGTCGTGATGCGAGCGCGAGACGTGTTCGTCATGGCTCCAAACCTACCCCATCGCGCCCGCGCGAACAGCCCCTTGCCGCCCCCGCGCCGCCAAGCTACGCGCCGGTGAGTTTCGCAATGCTGATTGGAGAGCCCTCATGACCAAGCAGGAACTAGTGCAGAAGATGCAGGAAACTGGCGCGGTGCTGCCGGGCAAGCGGATCAAGCTCGACTTCGGCGGCGAGGGCGCGATCATGCTCGACGGCCAGTCCAATCAGGTCAGCGAAGAGGACGGCGCGGCCGACACGACGATCAAGGTCAGCTGGGACGACTGGCAGCAGATGGCGGGCGGCCAGCTTGACGGCATGACCGCGTTCATGACCGGCAAGCTCAAGGTCGAGGGCGACATGAGCAACGCCATGCAGCTGCAAGGCGTGCTGGCGAAATTGCGCTAGGCTTGCCCTCTCCCGCCAACGGGAGAGGGAGGGAGCTGCCGAAGGCAGCGGAAGGGTGAGGGGGCGTGCATTGCCCCCTACATCCCTCACCCTCCCACGCCCGTGGCGCGGCCCCTCCATCTCCCTTGAAGGGAGAGGGACTAAGGAGACCAAATGTCCAACAAGATCTACCCCGACGCCACCGCCGCCCTCGACGGCTTGCTGCACGACGGCATGACCATTGCTGCCGGCGGCTTTGGCCTGTGCGGCATTCCTGAGCGGCTGATCGACGCGATTGTTGCATCCGGGGTGACGGGTTTGACGGTCGCCTCCAACAACGCCGGGATCGACAATGAAGGCCTCGGCAAGCTGCTCCGAACGCGGCAGATCGCCAAGATGATCTCAAGCTATGTCGGTGAGAACAAGGAGTTCGAGCGGCAGTATCTGGCCGGCGAGCTGGAGGTGGAGTTCTGCCCTCAGGGCACGCTCGCCGAGCGGATGCGCGCCGGCGGGGCTGGGATCCCGGGCTTTTACACCAGGACGGGTGTCGGCACGAAGGTCGCCGAGGGCAAGGAAGTGAAAAGCTTTGACGGCGAGGAATACATCCTTGAACGCGGCATCCGTGCCGACCTGTCGATCGTCAAGGGCTGGAAGGCCGACGAGGCCGGCAACCTCATGTTCCGCAAGACGGCGCGCAACTTCAACCAACCGGCGGCGACCTGCGGCAAGGTTTGCGTCGCGGAAGTGGAGGAGATCGTGCCGGTCGGGTCGCTCGATTCCGACTGCATCCACCTGCCGAGCATCTACGTGAAGCGCCTGATCCTCGGCGCGCCTTACGACAAAAAGATCGAGTTCCGGACTGTGCGTCAAAGGGAAGCGGCGTGAGGCATGACGAACGGCTGGGGACGCTCGACGATGTTCGTGCGGCGATCGAGCCGAAGCTGCTTCCTGTTTTCGAGGCGCTGCTGGACGTGGCCGACGAGATCGATCCGGAGAGTACCCTTGTCGCCACGCCCACGGAAAGAGGCGTGTACATCACGCTTGGCCGGGGCAAGATGACAGACGGATACGCTTACCTCATTGGTCATCGTGCACACGTGAACCTGGGTTTTTTCCGCGGCACCGACCTGCCGGACCCTGGCGGCCGCCTGGAGGGAGCCGGCAAGCGCTTGCGGCACCTGAAGGTCGATAGCGTCGCCACGGCTCACGGGTCGGCCGTCCGCGATCTCCTGACTGCAGCCCGCGACCATATGCTTGAACTGAAAGGACGCCCCTGATGTCTTGGGACCGCAACCAGATGGCGGCGCGCGCCGCCAAGGAGCTCCGCGACGGCTACTACGTTAATCTCGGCATTGGCATCCCCACGCTGGTGGCGAACAACATTCCATCCGGCATCGAGGTGACGCTGCAGTCCGAGAACGGCATGCTCGGCATCGGACCGTACCCTTATGAGGACCAGGTCGATCCGGACCTGATCAATGCGGGCAAGCAGACCATCAGCGAGCTTCCTTCGTCGAGCTATTTCAGCTCGGCCGACAGTTTCGCGATGATCCGCGGCGGGCACATAGATCTGACCGTGCTCGGCGCGATGGAGGTGAGCGAAGGCGGCGACATCGCCAACTGGATGATTCCGGGCAAGATGATCAAGGGCATGGGCGGCGCGATGGACCTGGTCGCCGGCGTCAAGAAGATCATCGTGGTGATGGAGCACACCGCCAAGGACGGCAGCCCCAAGTTCATTCCGGAATGCACCCTGCCGCTGACCGGCAAGAACGTGGTCGAC
Source organism: Sphingomicrobium sp. (assembly GCA_035537335.1). Taxonomy (GTDB): domain Bacteria; phylum Pseudomonadota; class Alphaproteobacteria; order Sphingomonadales; family Sphingomonadaceae; genus Sphingomicrobium. The sequence goes on from DATLMM010000044.1 coordinate 56,804, forward strand.
ATGATCATCACCGATCTGGCCGTGTTCCAGCGGGCCGACCACGGAAGCCCCTTCCGGCTGCTGGAGGTCGCTCCGGGCGTGACGCCGGAGGAAGTGCGCGAGAAGACGAGCGCACGCTACGAGGTGTGAGATGGTTGGCGCCTTTGGCGGCGTTGCTGCTGACGGCATGTGGTGCGCCTGAACCCACCGTCATCGACGGACGCACGGAAGCTGCATTCGCCCGGACCGCGGAACTGGCGCGGAGCGATGTGCCGGTGGCGGATCGCCTTGCGTTCGACCGGGCGCTGGCAGCCGCCCCGACCCGGCGGTTCGGTGCGGACGATCCGGCCGCGCTTAGGCGATTGAGCTTCGATGGGATGACGGGACTCGAGGTGGTGGCCGACTATCGAACGCGGGAGAGGTGATTTCGTCATTGCGGGGAGCGAAGCGACGCGGCAATCCAGTGATCCCCGCGCCAAGTGAACTGGATTGCTTCGCTGCGCTCGCAATGACGGAGAGACGATGCGCGCCTTACTTTCCCACGCTCCCGGTGGCCCGGACACTCTCCAGCTAACGGAACTCCCCTCGCCAACTCCGGGTCCGGGTGAGCTGCTCGTCAGGGTGCGCGCCGCGGCGATCAACTTCCCCGACACGCTGATCATCGAGGACAAGTATCAGCTCAAACCTCCCCGGCCTTTTGCGCCGGGCGGCGAGATCGCCGGGGAGGTAATCGGCGTCGGCGACAATGTCGAAGGCTGGCGCGAGGGCGACCGGCTGCTAGCGGTGCCCGGCTTTGGCGGACTGGTCGAGCAGATCGTGATTTCGGCCGCCACTGCTTTCCGCCTGCCTGAAGGCCGCAGCTTCATCGACGGAGCCGCCCTGCTGCTGACCTACGCCACTTCGATCCACGCCCTGTGGGATCGCGGCCGCCTTCGAGCAGGACAGACACTGCTGGTGCTCGGAGCTGCCGGCGGGGTCGGGCTTGCCGCCGTGGAACTCGGCAAAGCGCGCGGCGCCAGGGTGATTGCCGCGGTGTCGAGCGAGGACAAGGCACAGGCCGCACGCGAAGCCGGGGCGGACGAGGCGGTCGTCTACCCGCGCGGGCCGTTCGATCGCGATGGTCAGAAGGCGATGGCCGACCTGTTCAAGAGGGCGGTTGGCCCAGCGGGCGCGGATGTCATCTACGATCCGGTCGGCGGCGACTATGCCGAGCCAGCCCTGCGCAGCATCGCCTGGGAGGGCCGCTACCTGGTGGTCGGCTTTCCTGCCGGCATTCCGAAGCTGCCGCTCAACCTCACTCTGCTGAAAAGCTGCGACGTATGCGGTGTGTTCTGGGGCGCTTTCGCCATGCGCGATCCCAAGGCCAACGCTGCCCATGTCGAAGAACTTTTTCGCTTGTGGGATGAGGGAAAGATCAGTCCGCGGGTCAGCGCCACCTATCCGCTCGAACGGGCTGGAGAGGCGATTGCCGCGCTCAGCAGCCGCCAGGTGATCGGCAAGCTGGTGGTAGAGGTCGGATGATCGCCCGGGTTCATCGCCTCGGGTCAGAGGACGAGCGCCTCTTCCGCGGCATGAACGAGCTTTTCGCCGATGTCTTCGAGGATCGGGAGACCTACCTGTCTGCCAGTCCGGGCCCGAGATACGTCGCGGAGCTGCTTGCCGACAGCAGCTTCGTCGCGCTGGTGGCGCTGTCCGATGACCGCATCGTCGGCGCACTTACGGCATACCGGCTGCGCAAGCCTGAGCAGGAACGAAGCGAACTCTATATCTATGACTTGGGGGTGGTCGCGAGTGCGCGGCGCCAGGGTGTCGCGACGGCCCTGATCGACTGGCTGCGGGGGCACGCGGCCGAAATTGGCGCCTGGGTCGTCTATGTCCAGGCCGACCCACCGGACACTCCAGCAGTGGCGCTCTACAGCAAGCTAGGCGTGCGCGAGGACGTTCTCCATTTCGACATCCCGCCACTACTCACGAGATAGGGTTCACACCCCATTCAATCGAAAGTGCGGAATTCGGCGCAATGGTTGAACAACACTCACGGCGCGGGTTGCTGGGATTGCTGGGGCTGGGCGGAGGCGCGGCGCTGCTTTGGCGCGGCGGGGCGGGCGAAGCGCAAGCGGCAAGCCCAGACTTTCCGGTTCGGCTTCCCCCTGCCGAGTGGAAGCGGCGGCTTGGGCCGAAGCGCTACCATGTCCTGCGCGAGGCGGGGACTGAGCGTCCCTTCACGAGCCCGCTGAATACCGAGAGCCGCCGCGGTGCCTTTGCTTGCGCGGGGTGCAAGCAGCGCTTGTTCAGTTCGGCAGCGAAGTTCGACAGCGGCACGGGGTGGCCGAGCTTCTTTCGCGCTCTGCCGAACGCAGTCGTGACCCGCACCGACCGCAGCCTGCTGATGTCACGCACCGAAGTGCTGTGCGCGCGCTGCGGCGGGCACCTAGGCCATGTCTTCGATGACGGACCCAAGCCGACCGGCAAGCGCTTCTGCATGAACGGCCTGGCGTTGAGCTTCATCCCCAGCTGAGAAGAGGCGCGCTTCGGTTGAGTCCGCCGCCGGGCGAGCCTATCTGCAGCCAAGACAGATTGGGGGAGTGGAGCCGATGACCACCTTTGACGACCGCGAGCGCGCTTTCGAGACCAAGTTCGCCCATGACGAGGATATGAAGTTCCGCGTCATTGCGCGCCGCAACAAGCTGCTCGGCATGTGGGCCGCGCGGGAGATGGGTCTGAGCGAGGCCGAGGCGGACGCCTATGCCAAGGACGTGGTCCGCGCCGATTTCGAGGAAGCAGGCGATGAGGACGTTATCCGCAAGGTGCTCGGCGACCTCACCTCCGCGGGCAAGGACAGCGACGACAGCATCATCCGCGAGCAGCTTGCCGGCCTGACGATCGAGGCCAAGCGCCAGTTGATGGAGGCCTTGTAAGCTTCGATGGCGATGGCTGCAGACGAGATCGAGGAACTGATCCGCGGCGCCATCCCCGACGCCGAGGTGACCATCCGCGACCTCGCCGGTGATGGCGATCATTATGCCGCGCGCGTGGTGTCGGCGAGCTTCGCCGGTCTGTCGCGGGTGCGGCAGCATCAGCGGGTCTATGCCGCGCTCGGGGGGCGCATGGGGGGTGAGCTTCATGCACTGCAGCTTGAAACCGCGGTGCCGAACGGAGACTAAGAGATGAATGACGTAAGAGACCGGATCGAAGCGATCGTGAACGCGGACGACATCGTGCTTTTCATGAAAGGCACCGAGCTGTTCCCCCAGTGCGGTTTTTCGAGCCGCGCGGTGGCGATCCTCAACCATCTGGACGCCGATTACCGGACGGTCGATGTTCTGCAGGATCAGGAGATCCGGAACGGGATCAAGGACTATTCGGAATGGCCGACCATTCCGCAATTGTATGTGAAGGGCGAGTTCGTCGGCGGATCGGACATCATGATGGAGATGTTCGAAAGCGGCGAGCTTCAGCAATTGGTCAAGGCCGAGGCCTGATCACCGCTCGCGGACAGATGCCCGACGTGGAGAAGGGACGGTGATGCGGGACCAGAGAACCGTCATCACCGTCCCTTCGGATTGGCGTGGAACCAATGTGGACGGCTCTAGCGGTGCAACAGCTGTGCCAGCTAAAGCAACAACGCAGATTTCTGCCATTTTTATCTCTTCACTCGTCATTTTGGCGAATACTGTTTGTCAAATATTCCGACAGGGCTGGCAGAGCCTGCCGCGCGGGGGCAAGGCCTTTGGTCTCTGATGGACCAGCCTCTCCCTCTCCATGCCGGCGAGCCGCGCCTGTTCTGCGACCTTACACAAAGCTGGTCGGATGTTGGGGGCGGGGTCGGTACCTATCTGCGCGCAAAGCGAGCGCATTTGCTGGAGAATACATCGGACCGCCATCTGATGATCTTGCCCGGCGCCAGCGATGGGGTCGAGCAGAGCGCTTGCGGCCGGGCCGTGATCGCCTGGATTGGGTCGCCGCACGTTCCGTTCAGTCCGCATTACCGGCTACTGGTCCGCAACGGCGCGGTTCGAGAGGCGCTTAAGCGGTTCGCGCCCGACGTGATCGAATGCCAGGACGCGTACAACCTGCCTTGGGCGGCATTGGCTCATCGCAAGCGCCACCCTGAAACCGCTTTGGTGGCTGGCTACATGACGGACTTCCCGACCGTCTATGCGGAGCGTCCCTTCTCCAAGGCGTTTGGGGAAGCGGTGGGTCGCTGGGCCGGTCGCACGTGCTACGACTACTGCGGCCGGCTCTATCGCCAGTTCGATGCGGTTTATGCCTTGTCCAACCATGGTGGAGGCAACCGGTTGAGAGAGCTCGGCGTCGATCCGGTTCATGTTCTGCCGCTCGGCGTCGAGCTGGACGCCTTCGGTCCGCAACACCGCGATGAGAGCCTGCGCCGGGAACTCGGGGTCTCACCGGGCGAGCCGCTGCTGATCTACGTCGGGCGGATGGATATGGAAAAGCGCCCGGACATCGTGGTGGAGGCCTTTCGCAAGCTCCCCGCACAGCTCGGCGCTCGCCTGGTGCTACTGGGCCAGGGGCCAATAAAGGAGCAGTTCGAGAAGGAAGCCGACCCGCGGATCGTCACGCCCGGCTTCGTCACCGATCGCCAACAGCTGGCCCGCTGGCTGGCGAGCAGCGACCTCTACGTCTCGGCCATGGCGAACGAGACCTTCGGCGTGTCGGTGATCGAGGCGCAAGCCTCGGGTCTGCCGGTGGTCGGGGTTGCGGGCGGAGCGATGACGGAGCGGGTCAAGCCAGGCATGGGATTCCTGGGCCCAGTTGGCGATGCTGATGCCATGTCAGCCAACATCCTGGCAGTCTGGAACGGCGATCACCGCGACATGGGCCAGCGCGGCCGCGCCCATGTCGCGGGTGAGTTCAGCTGGGCCCACAGCATGGACGTGCTGTTCGGGGAAATCGTCCCGGCTGCGCTTGCTCGGCGGGCGAGGGCTCGTGGGGCCGATCTGCCCTCGGCATCGACGCTTGCTCGCGCCTGAGCTGTGGAAGCGCCCTACGGTCAGTTGTTGGAGTGCGAACCGGGCATTGCCCGGTTGCTGGCATCGAATCCGAGCCCCTACACGGCCACTGGCACGCAGGTTCACCTGATCGGCACCCGTGAGCTGGCGATTCTCGATCCCGGTCCGGATGATCCGGCGCATGTGGCGGCCTTGCTGCGTGCGATCGACGAGCGGCCGGTTGCGGCCATCCTGATCACGCATACCCATCGGGATCACTCGCCCGCAGCCAATCCGCTCCGCGCGGCGACCGGCGCGCCGGTGATCGGCTGCACGCCACTTGCCCTTGAGGGCCTTGGCGAGGGAGCGGAGGCGTTCGATGCTGCCTATGCGCCAGACCGCGTTCTTAATGACGGCGAATTCGTTGAGATAGACGGTCGACGAATGATCGCGCTGCACACGCCGGGACACACCTCCAACCACCTGTGCTTTGCCGACGAGGCGAGCGGCGCGCTGTTCAGCGGTGACCATGTGATGGGCTGGTCGACCAGCGTCATCATCCCGCCCGATGGCAGCATGGGAGACTATCTCCGCAGTCTGGACAAGCTGCGTGGCCGCAGCGACCGCATCTACTACCCCGCGCATGGCGAGCCGGTCATGGACCCGCAGCGGCTGGTGCGCGGGATGATCAATCATCGCCTTCAGCGGGAGCGGCAGATCGTCCGCCGGCTCGAGCAGGGCGACAGGACGATCAAGGAGATCGTTTCTGCAGCCTACCCCGCGCTCGATCCGCGGCTGGTGCCCGCGGCGGGAGCGAGCGTTTGGGCGCACTTGGTGGACCTTGAGCAGCGTGGGATTGTTTGGGAAGCAAACGGGCATTGGCTGCTCAAACAGGTTTGAGGGCAATCTGACGTGAAGGATGTGCGGCGGGCGCTTGGCGCCTTGTTTCTTATCATAGTGCTGGTCGGGGCAGGGTTCCTGCTGGCCAGGCACCTTGAGAAGCAGGAACGCGAAGAGGTCGCCGCGACCCAGCTTGACGCCATCGTCGTTGCACTACGCGAGAACCGCAATCGACTGGAGGTTCGCCGCCTGTCCGGAACGGTAACCACCCGGCGAGCGGTGACCGGTGGACCGGCGGACCTCCTGCGCGGCGAGATGACGGTGCGGCAGCCCTGGTCGGTCACCTACTTCGCTGACATGGGAAAGCTTTCGCTCGACGACTACCGGTGGGATCCGGCGACTCGTACGCTGACCGTTCGGCCGCCGGCGGCTACCCCCGACCCGCCCAACATCGATGAAAGCCGGCAAGTGGTGGGCTACCAGGGTCCGTTCATCACCCGCGACATGCAGACCAAGCTGCGGGCGCAGGTGGCCAACGGTGCGCGCCAGCAGGCAGCAGCAGAAGCGGCCAAGCCGGATAATCTTCTCGCCGCCAACGAAGCTGCCAAGGCAGCGATCGCCCGCAACCTCCGCGCGCCGCTGGCGGCCGCCGGCCGGGGTGACGTGACGGTCGTGGTTCGATCGCCGGCCGAGGGGCGGCAGAGCGGTGAGCAATGGGACGTCAGTCCGTCCATCGCCGACGTTCTTGCCCGCCGTGCCGGACGTTAGGGCTTTCGCTTGCCCAGCCTGATGCGCATATAGCCACTCATGAGCGCACCGACACAGAACCTGAAGGGCGTCGATCTGCTGGCCGAGATCAAGCGGCTGAAGACCGAGCGCAACGCCGTTATTCTGGCGCACTATTATCAGAAACCGGAGATCCAGGACCTTGCCGATTTCGTTGGCGACAGCCTCGACCTGTCGCGCAAGGCGGCGGCTACCGATGCGGATGTGATCGCCTTTTGCGGCGTGCGATTCATGGCGGAAACGGCCAAGATCCTCTCACCCCAGAAGACGGTGATACTGCCGGACATGGATGCCGGCTGCTCTCTCGAGGACAGTTGCCCGCCGGATCAGTTCGCAGCGTTCCGCGCCGCGCACCCGGACCATATTGCGCTTACTTACATCAACTGTTCAGCCGCGGTGAAGGCGCTGTCCAACATCATCGTGACAAGCAGCAGCGCGGACATCATCCTGTCGCAGATTCCCAAGGATCAGAAGATCATCTTCGGTCCGGACCGGCACCTCGGGGGGTATCTCGCCCGCAAGACCGGGCGCGACATGTTGCTGTGGCCCGGAATATGCATCGTTCACCAGGCATTTTCCGAGACGGAGCTGTTGAAGCTCAAGGCCGAGCATCCGGGCGCGCCGGTTGCCGCGCATCCAGAGTGCCCCCCGCACATCATCGACCATGCCGACCACGTCGGCAGCACCCGCTCGATCCTGGATTTCGCAACCCACTCGCCCAGCCAGACGATCCTGGTAGCGACGGAGCCGCACATCATCCATCAAATGGAGAAAGCCGCACCGGACAAGCTGTTCATCGGCGTGCCGGGCGGCGACGGCAACTGCAACTGCAACATGTGCCCGTACATGGCGCTCAACACGCTCGAGAAGCTCTACGTTGCGCTGCGCGACTTGCAGCCGCGGATCGAGCTCGCCCCGGAGATCATGGACAAGGCCCGCATTCCGCTGGAACGCATGCTGGAAATGGCCGGGCGAACGGTCGGTCAGGGCGATGTCGGCCGGCCGGTAATCGCGAGCCCGGTAAGCGGGGATTAGCGCCGCAGCGACAAGGCCCGGCTGTCGCGCCACGGTCCCGCCGGCCGCCAATGCTGCTTCATCCACCCGCGTGCTTCGAGCCAATCGACGAGCTTGAGTGCCCATCCCGCCCGGTGCTTGGCAAAGGGTCGCGCGGACAGCAGGTCACCACGCGTCCACGGAAGGAAGGGCGATCGGCGGCAATAGGCCCATAGCTCGATCCGTAGCGTGGGCCGGCTTGAATCGGCGCGAGCATGGAAGCCGCTCGTGTCCGCGATGACCAGGGTGTTTGCCGGGACACAGAAGCGCGTCGGCTGCGGCAGGGCTAAGTCGGCAAGCTCTTCCACCGCAATTCGTAACGATCCGCGCTGCGACAAGCGATCGCCGTCGGTCAGGACAGCGGTGCTGCGATCACGTTCCCATACCGCCCGCTCCGCAGTCAGACGGTGAGATCCTGCCACATACGTCAAGGGTCGATCATCCTCGCCAACGTCGGTCAGGAACAGCCACGCCTTCATGGAGGGATGAAACGTATCGGCATGCAGTTCGAGTTGTGGATCGGGCGGGCCGGCCACGACCCCGCCCGCGATCGCCTGCAAGTAATAGAGCGGTTCGCTCCTGGTGCTGGCGACGTAGGCCATCGCTGCCTTCCAGCGATCGTCTTCGACCAGTTCGGCCAGCAACGGCACTTGGCGGAGCAGTTCGGGTCCAATCGGGACCCGGCAGGTGATCGTATCTCCCTGCAGTTGCTCTCGGCACTCCAATGTCAGATCGACTACCGAGCGTGTCAGCTGTTCGAATTGGTCGCTCGGCAACAGGTCGCGAATGACGATAAAGCCGTCGCGATCGAACTGCGCGCGAAGCTCGGGCTGGACCGAGGACGCAATGCTTGCTCGGCGGCGCCGAGCCAGGGCATGGGCGGCGCGCACGCGCATTAGGTGGAGACCGGCCCTGTTCAACCTGCGCGAACCAAGAATGGGATTGTCCGCGAAACTCTTGGCGCCTGTTGCCAACGACAACAGCCACCACGGCGCTCGCCACCACTTGGCAAGCAACTGACGATGCGGGCTGGGTGCGACGGAACGACTGGCAAGCATGCCGCTGCTCCTTATGACTGAGCAGCAAGGCTGCCAATCGATTGTGGCGCTTCGATTTGGCAAGGACTCCTGATGATTGCTCACCTGTTAGTCGCGTTTGGCGTTCAATTCTTGGTTGCCCGGCTCACCGGTAGGTGGTGGGGCGGGGCCGCCGCGGCTTGGACATGGGCCATCTCGCGGGAGATCACGCAGGCCGAGTACCGCTGGATCGAACAGTTCGGAAATGGACGGCGAGCCAACATGCCCTGGTGGGGCGGCCTCGACCTGCGGGTATGGCAAAGCCTTGACCCGTGGCTTGACTGGCTTGTCCCTTGTGCGGTGACGTTGCTGGTAGCGTTAGTGATTGGGAGTCGGGCTGCTAGCGCGAGCGTGACGCCTGAGGTGCCGCATCGATGATCTTGGTGCCTGGATGATGCTTGTCGAGGTGCCGCTTGATGATCCGGAGATTGCGGGTGTTGGAGCGGAAGAAGTAATCGGGGATCGCGCCGACGAACGGGATCAATCCGAGCAGCCAGTCGACCCCGATGTTGCCGCCCATGCGGCTGATCTGCCACCGGCTCATGCCAAGGTTGCGGGCTTCCCACGCGAGGTAGGCGCCGAGTCCCGCCGCGACTGTCGGCCCCACGCCGGGGACCAAGTCCAGGATTACATCCAGGCCGACGCGTTTGCTGGTCCCGGGAATAGGAACAAGGCCTTCAAGCAGCTGTTCAAGAGCCTCGATCCGCTGCCGGATCGATTCGGGATCGCGGCCCATAGGCACGCGGGCGGATGATCGGAGCGGTTCGGGTTGGATGGCCATGCTCTTACCGTTCACGTTCCTGCTAATTGCGCAAGTCCGACAGCGGGTGACGCCCGAACCGGTTCTCGACAAAACCCGGGATGCCGCGCGCCACCAGCGACCAGCGCACCGGTGCCGCGATGGGAATGAACAGAACTTCCTCGCGCATCCGCCGTTCGGCCTCGGCCAGGAGCGCGCTGCGCTGGGCTGCGACCGGTACCACGCGGGCGGCATCGAGCAACTCGTCGATCTCTTTCGAACAAACGGGTGCTTCGCCGCAGCGGAAGGCGCGCAGGAACCAAGCGGGCGACACGGACGGAGCAACAGCATCGATCAGGCGGAAGTCGGCCGGCCGGCCCTTGCCCGCAAGCTCAACCGTTAGTCGTAGCGGAGTCCAATCGGAGCGAAGGCGAGCCAGCATGATCGCGGCGCCAGGTCCATCGGGCAGGGCGATGCGGATGGTCGGCGCCGTTTCGCCTTCCTTCGTCGCGAACAGGCGTCGAGCCTCGGCCAACAGCGTCGGGCGGCGGTCGGGTAGGGGGATGGCAGTCCACGGCGGTGCGGCTGGTGTAACCCCCCCGTCCAACCCTGGTTGCAGGATTGTCGCACGGGCTTCCAGGTCGGGAACACCAAGGGCAGCAACCAGCGCCAGCCGGTCGATCGACCGGTCGAGTAGGGAGCGTATCTCCGGGTCGCCGGCCAAGCCGGTGCGGCGGGCGGGCACCAGTCCGAAGAGACCGGCGACCGGGTCGAACCGCAAGGTGCCCCGAAGCGTGTTCCCTCCTATCGCCAGGCTTAGATTGGCGAAATCGCCACCCAGAACCAGGTCCGTCGTGCCTTGCTTGAAGGCTCGCACGGCCGCCTCCGCAGTGGCGGCCTGCAGGTGGACACGTTCGCGAGCCGCTTCGGCCTGTGCATCCGTTCCGGCCAACTCGCGGGTGAGCAGCAAGCTCCCGCCCTCCAGCGGATCCCCAACGGCAAAAGGTCCGCTGCCCTGACCCTCTCGGACCAACGCAAACTCCGGCTGAGCCAGCAACTGGAGCAAATGTGGGCGGGGCGCCCGTAGTTCGATTGCAAGCACGCGATCGGTCATGCCGACCACCTGCGCCACCGCACCAAAGGTATCCTTAAGCGAATTGCGGCTGCGGTCGGCCAACTGCCGGCGTAGAATTCGGGCAACGTCAAACGCGCTGATCTTTCGCCCGGACGGCCATTCGCCGGACCGAAGGCGGAAGATATAGCTGAGCCCATCGTTAGACACGTTCCAGCGTTCGGCCAGACCAGCCTCGATATTCCCCTGCCGATCGAAGCGGACGAGACCCTGGGCGGCGTTCTCGAGCAGCACCGCTTCCGGTGGGTCGAGGGTTCCCGATGAGGGATCGACGAGCTTGGGCGCGGTGCCGATGACGGTCACGGTAACCGCACCCGTTTCCGACCGCTCACAACCACTGGCAGCAAGCAGGATCAGGGCGGCGGCGAAGAGGGCGCGGGTCGGTCTAGGAACCGTCATGGCGCTTGCTCTAACCGCGCCAAGCCCTGGACCCAAGCCTCTAGCCAGCGTCGATCAACTGTATTAGGGCCACAAGGCACTAGCGTAAGGACGACCCCGCAGACCGATGGCCGACCGCGACTCACCCTGGCAGCGTGCCGACGGGGCCTATGTTGAAGAGCTGCCCGATCCATTTGCGCCGCCACCGTATGCGGACGTGGAGGATGTGCCCGCGAAGCCACGCCGCCGCTGGTGGCGGATCGGCTTCACCGCGTTTTTCGGATTACTGCTCGTCATCATCCTGTGGCTGGTCATCACGGCACCGTTGAGCCGGGCGCTTGAACCTCTGCCGGACCCGGCGATGTTGCTGCTGTCGGCGGAAGGTCGCCCTATTGCGCGGCGGGGCGCGATCAAGGAAGCGCCGGTGGAGGTGTCGCGGCTTAATCCGATCACTCCGCAGGCCTTTGTGGCGATCGAGGACCGGCGGTTCTACCGCCATTGGGGCATTGATCCGCGAGCGATCGGCCGCGCCATGGTCACCAACATGCGCGCCGGCGGCGTGCGCCAGGGCGGAAGCACCATCACCCAGCAACTGGCAAAAACCAGCTTCCTGTCGAGCGATCGGAGCCTAAAGCGCAAGGCTCAAGAGGTGATCATCGCCTTCTGGCTGGAAGGATGGTTGACCAAGGACGAGATCCTGGCGCGCTACCTGTCCTCCGTTTACTTCGGCGACGGGGTCTACGGCTTGCGGGCAGCGGCCAAGCATTATTTCGGGCGAACCCCCGAGAACCTTTCGTTGGCGCAATCGGCCATGCTTGCGGGCATGGTCCAGGCGCCATCGCGGCTCGCTCCGACCCGCAACCTCGCAGGCGCGCAGAAGCGGTCAAAGCTGGTGCTGGCGGCAATGGCGGACACGGGGGTGATTACGCCGTCCCGTGCTCGGTCAGCGACGCTCGCGAGACCGATCTCGACCGGAAAGAAGGTGCCGACCGGAACATACTTCGCCGACTGGGTCGCGCCGGCCGCGGCCGCCGCCTTCGAAAGCGATTTTGGGCAGATGAAGGTGCGCACGACTCTTAGTGCCGATCTGCAAAGGATAGCGGTGCGGGCCATCAGCAATGCCGCCATCGGTGATGCGCAGGCGGCACTGGTGGCGATGCGACCGGATGGGCGAGTGGTCGCGATGGTTGGTGGACGAAGCTACAAGAGCTCGCCGTTCAACCGCGCAACCCAGGCCCGCCGCCAGCCAGGATCAGCCTTTAAGCTGTTCGTCTATCTTGCCGCCCTGCGGGCCGGGTGGACGCCCAACAGCCGCATCTCGGATACGCCAGTCACCGTCGACGGCTGGAGCCCGGCCAACAACGACGGCGTCTACCGCGGCGACATCCCGCTCAAGGAGGCTTTCGCCAGGTCGAGCAACGCGGCGGCTGTTCGCTTGTCGGAGGCGGTAGGTCGGGACAGTGTCCTTCGAACGGCACGCGAGCTTGGCATCACTACCCCGCTGCCCGACAGCCCGAGTGTGGCGCTGGGCACGGCCGGAGTCAGCCTGCTCGAACTGACCGGCGCCTATGCGGCGGTCGCTAGCGGCCGCTATCCCGTCAAGGCCAGTGGCCTGCCGGCAGGCGACCGGCTTACCGATGACAAGCTGACCACCGCGCTCTTCAGTCGAGGCGGGCGGCTGGACCGTCGGCGAGACTGGCGGCCGATGCTTGACCTTCTATGGGCCTCGGCCAACGAAGGCACGGGCAAGCGCGCGGCGCTGCTGACACCCACCTTTGGCAAGACCGGGACAAGCCAGGACAATCGAGACGCGCTGTTCATTGGCTTTGCCGGTGACCTAGTAGTGGGGGTTTGGGTTGGGCGTGACGACAACAAGAGCCTGGGCAAATCAGTCAGTGGCGGCACGACACCGGCGCAGATCTGGCGGGCTTTCATGGCGCCTGCGCTCAGCATCGATGGCCGCACCGCAACCAGCCTGCCGAAAGACTATCAGCCGCCTCGCCGGCTACCGCCGCCAACGGAGCGCCGCACGCCGCTACCGGTGGACTGGACAGAGGACACTCCGCCGTGGGTGGACGATGTGGTTCGGGAAGTCGGCCGGCTGCTCGATCAGCTATGACCGATGCGGATTGATGAAGCTCCGTTAAGGAAGCGCTTTAAGAAGTTTTCAACCCTCGTCTCTTAGAACTGCAGGTGACCGACGGGCCTCTTGTGAGCCGCCGGTGCGGGGCCCGCCCCGGATTGTGGAACTAGGAGACCGGACATGTCGAATTTCTTCAAGAAGCTGATCAAGAACGAAGAGGGTGCCACCGCGATCGAGTACGGCCTGATCGCCGCCCTGATCGCCGTCGCCGCCATTGGTGCCCTGGGCGCCGTCGGCACCCAGCTGGACAACACCTTCAACGGTGTCGCCGACGAGCTCGCGAACGCTCAGACCTCGTAAGAGGCAAGCCTTCGCGCTTAAGATGGAGCGGCGGCGTCGAAAGGCGTCGCCGCTTCCTTTTTGTGGCCGGCGATTTCTTGTTGACTGCCGTCATTGCCTACCGTCGACCAAGCTCGCGGTTGACCAATTCTTCACTGCGGCAGACGCTAAAAAGCCCGCGGATTACGCGGGCTTTTTGACGAATGGTGGAGCCGAGGGGGAACGTAACTGCGCCGCCTAAGCTATTGATCATCCATGACCTTTGTACCCTGCTACAGCCGCTACAGTTACAATTTGATGTAACAAACAGCAATAGGGTTCACGGGTTGCTGATGCCTGCCTTTTGACGGCGAGCGGTGAGACATCAAAAGGCCGACTGCTCCGCGGCGGTTCAAGCCTGACGAGCTTCGCTGCGCTGAGCCTCGTTAGGAGGTCCCTCGTTTCGTCTGTTGGACGTCCGCAGTGGGCGGCTTACCCTGCATGGTTCGATCGGCCGGCGAAGCTCGTCAAGCTCGCGAAAAAGCTCGGGATCACTAAATAGACCGGCTGGATACCTTCGTGGCACTGGCGGCAGTTACAGCCGGCGTCAGAAAGATCAGACTTAATCGCGTGTCGGTAAAACCAAAGTAAATCAACTTATTGAGATAAGCCATGTGCTTAGCTCTACCGTTTGACTCAAATAAACATCACGTGAGACTATCACCGCGTTTCCAGAAGCATTTGCGAGTCGAGGGGGGTACCCGTGGCCGCGTTACCGCTCGTTCTGGCCGGTCCGATCCTGCGGCGTGTCGAGCCCGGACGGGTCACCGTATGGATCGCGCTCAGCGCCCCGGCGGACGTCTCGCTTCATATTTTTGAAGGTCGCGAGGAATCGACCGGACCCGGCACGATCGCCCATGCCGAGCCAATCCTCAGCCGCACGGGCGTTCCGACCTGGGGGTTCGGGGAACGCCTGCACATCGCGGTCGTCGAAGCGTCGATGCCGGCCGAAGCCGGCGGCGTGGACATTGACGGACGGGGCGTCGAATGGACCAACGATGCGGCGAGACCGGCCGTGGTCGTCGGGCCCGCGCCGGCACCGCTTCAGCCGGGGGCATTCCATTGCTACGACGTCGTCATTACTCGCGACGGCGAGGCCAAGGGCCTGCTTGCCCTGGGCCTCCTTGCCGATGATCCGGCCGGGGCGTCGACGACGCGGAGCCTGGCGGGTGTCGACAAGGCTGCCCCCCGACACCTCGCTCTCGGCTATGCCGACAAGATCCTGCCAAGCTTCGTGGTCCCCGCGGCCGAGGTCGACAAGATCTGCCTCGCGCATGCGAGCTGCCGGAAGATCCACGGGCCAGGAACGGACGCGATGAGCTTTCTCGATGCCGAAGTCGAAGAGCATATCGACGATCCGGGGAAGCGCGTTCAGCAGCTCTTTCTCACTGGGGACCAGATCTACGCAGATGACGTCGGAGCGACGATCCTGCCTGTGATCCACGATCTCGCAGTGCAGTTGAACCTTGAGGATCATGCTGGCGCCGATACGCCCGACCATCTTGCCACGGGGATGGAAGAGCTCCCCAAGAAGGATGCCACGGTCGTCCAATATTTTTCCGGGGCAGCCGGCATCATGGGCAATGTGACCATGCAATCGGCCGGCCCCTTGCGCCGGTCGAAGATCATCCGCCGCGACGCCGGGTTCACCAGCACGGGCGCAACCAATCACCTGATGACGTTCGCCGAATATGCCGCGCTCTACCTGCTCGCCTGGAGCCCGCGCGTCTGGAAACTGCCGGCGGACGACGATCGCGTGTTCGAGCATGCGGAGGCCTCGGAATCCCCGTTCAGCCAGTTCGATCTCAGTACGATGATCGAGCAGGAAACGAGCGAACCGACGTTGCGTGCCGCGCTCGACCGCCGGTTCGGCCAGGCGCTGGAAGGCGAGCGGCAGCGGATCAAGGTCTATGCCGCGACTGTCGGCAAGGTTGCGCGGCTGCTTGCCAACACGCCGACCTACATGATCTTCGACGACCATGATGTGACCGACGACTGGAACATCAATGCCGTCTTCATGCAGCGCGTCTATGCGCGGCCGATGGGGCGGATGGTCGTGCGCGAGGCGCTAACCGCCTATCTCGCCTTCCAGGGCATCGGCAATGATGTTCGCCAATATTCGAAGGCGGAGGCGCTCCGCGCCATGCCGCGGAAGTTCGAGAAGCATCCGACCTCGAACGAGGCGATCGAGATTGCGCAGCAGCCGATCGACCGCGCCGATTATGAATTCCTGGACGCTGCCACGAAATATCTGGCCACCCCGCGCAACCGTCCGCGTGCCGAGGCGAAGAAACTCGATACATTGTTCGGGTTTCCCGAAAGCGGGTCGAGCGACCCCGACAAGCGCCTGTCGTTTCACTATCGCCTCCAGTGCGGGCTCTACGATGTGCTGGTGCTCGACAGCCGGACCCGCCGGACGTTCGACGGCATGCTCTATGGGCCCTCGCAGCTACTTGGGGATACGCTCGAGGAGCAGGTGCCCAAGGACCCGCGCTCGGGCGTCACGTTCAACCTCGTCGTCTCCTCGACCCCGATCCTCGGGCCCGAACTGTTCGAGCGCATTGCGCTTCCGGCACTCATCACCATCAAGGGCGCCAAGAAGCCGCTGACGGATTTCGAACGGCAGGACGAAAGGCCGGAGCAGGGCACGCCCGAAAAGGACGCGGCCCGCCGGACGCGCGGTGCGCTCGACATGGATCTCGAGACGTGGAGCGCCAACGAAGCCGGGCAGCACGAGCTCCTCGAGCGGCTGACCTCTTTTCATCCGGTGATCATGCTGGGC
>DATLMM010000045.1:0-48601 GCA_035537335.1 Sphingomicrobium sp.
GCGGAGCCCCCAGCGGCGGATTACCTGCTCTAGTTGCGCGAGAGTACGGTCAACCTCCTCCACGGTGTTGTAGTGAACTGGCCCGATGCGGACGCCGCCTACTTCAAGCAGGTCCAGCTTACGGTAGATCTCAAGCGCGTAATTGTGCCCGTGCCACACCTGAATGCCCTCACCCGACAGTCTGGATGCGATCTCCGCCGCCGGAACTCCATCAGCAACGAAGCTGACGGTCGAGACCCGCCGGGAGAAGTCGGCAGGATCCGTAATGCCGAGCACTCGTATGCCTGGCATGCTGAGCAATCCATCGATCAGCCGCTCGGTCAGCTTGTCCTCATACACCTTCATCGCTTCATAGCCCGCTGCGAGCCGGGAACGGAGGTCCGGACCAGCGGGTTGGCCGTGGCCCTCTCCAAGCTCCGCGAGGTAGTCGATAGCCGCGTGCACACCTGCGAGTTGCTCTCGGTTGGTCGTGCCGGTCGTGAAGCGTCCAGGGAGCTCGTCAGAGACGGCGCGGACCTTGTAGGCGCGCAGGGCCTGCAATCGATCGCGGCGTCCCCAAAGCATGCCGTAGTGCGGTCCGAAGAACTTGTAGGCCGAGCAGACGAGGTAGTCGCTATCCAGGGCCGCAACATCGATCAGGCCGTGCGGCGCATACTGCACGGCGTCGACGAACAGCTGCGCACCGCACTCACGAGCAATTCGTGCAGCTCCGGCAACATCGTTGATCGTACCCGTGACGTTGCTGGCGTAATTGAAGGCAATCAGCCGAGTCCGCTCACTCACCAATTCCCTGAGATCGTCGAGGTTGAACTCGAACGTCTCCTCTGAGAAGTCGAGCCAGCGAACGACTAGCTGATGGTCTTCGGCGGCCAGCAGCCACGGAGCGATGTTCGCGTCGTGATCCATTCGGGTTAGGATGATCTCGTCGCCCGGCCTGAAGTCGGCGCAGATGGTCCGCGACATGCCGAAGGTCAGCGTCGTCATGCTTTGGCCGAAGAACACTTCTCCGGCATGAGGCGCATTAACGAATAGCTCGCCGGCGCGATGCGCATCATCAACCAGCTGCTGCGCAGCCAGGGAGGTCGCGAAAGAGCCGCCGAGGTTAGCGTTCCTGTAGAACATCGCTTCGTTCATTCTATCCACAACCGAGCGCGGGACCTGAGTCCCGGCCGGATTGTCGAAGAAGACTATCAGGTGGTCGTTCAGCTCGCGTTGAAGCGCCGGAAAGCCTGCCCGAATGCGATCGATGTCGTAGGTCATCCAGCGAACCTTGGCCTTCAGTGCCGCTGGAGGCAAGCTGCGGCGGAAAGCGGGTATAAGCCTCTTAGTTGAACGAACGTCTGCTTACTGGCGAGTGCCGAAAGGCCATGAACCACCGACAAGGGCGCTAAGCAGACGATTCCGAGGGAAGCACCGGCAACAGACTTCTCAAGTGCGCTATGATGTGAGTTCCAACCTGCGCAGCAGCCGGTGCACGGTGGAAGCTGACCAGGGCTGCCCCTGTCGTGTACGAACCCCTGCCCCGTTGAGCTCGCGGGAAAAATCCTCGAGAGTTCTAGCGCCCCTTAGCTGAGCACTCTGCACAACGCTCCTGAGGCCTTCCGCATACTCCAAAGCTGCTGCCTTGCTAGCGGCAGCGAGAACAACGCCGTTTGCTCCTAGTCGCACTCCCCGGCTCTTAGCAGCAAGCAATGCAGCTTTGGTGCGCTCAGAGATCATGGAACGCTCGTGCTCGGCAAAAGCGGCCAAGATGTGGATCATCAATCGGTTGGCGTAAGGCGTATCCGCCGCAACGAAGTCGACGCCGCTTCCATGAGCGACGAGACAAACGCCACGTTCCTGGCTAACCGGTCCAGCTTGGCTATGAGCAGCGTAGCGCCGGAGCTTCTACTTAGTGAAATTGACTGCACTAAGATCGGACGCGCTTCTGCCGACCCGCTTTCAACCTCGACGAACTCCTTCCGGAGAGTGCCTCCGCAGCGCGCTACGAAGTCAGCTACGACGACGCGCTGGGCTTCAACCCCGAGTCCGGATTGCCCCTGCCGTTGGGTACTCACTCGTAGGTACGAGACGTACTCTGTCATTGGATTTCGCAGGTAAAGGGTGGTTTACCTGTGAAATCGTCTTTGATGACGTGCGAGAGGCAAGGGGAAAGCAACCACACGGTCTGCGGTGGCAGTGCAGTTGACTGCACAAGGCTCTTCGCTGGGCCAAAGCACAGGCGAGAGCGATCCTGTGCTGCAAGTTTGAACTACCGGAGGCTCCACCTGCCCCTCTGGAGAATGTCTGCTCTGGACCCAAACGGACATAAGCTCGATGGCGGCTAAGCGCCCGATGCGGACGCTCCACCCACGCGCACCGAAAGCCGTTAGCGGACATTCTGCTAGGTAAGTACGTAAGTACGCAGCTGGAGCGGACGCGGTCTGGTCCAAGACGGTGTTGCCTACTTCACCGGGAGCCCTGCTCTGTGGCGCTCTGCTTGCGTAGGTGACGCGATCGTCAAGCCGGAGGAGTAACGATCTTGACGAAGGCAAGTAGGCAACGCACGCCACGTGGGATCCAGCAGTCACATCTTAGACAAGAGGTTCAGCGTGCCTAAAGCCATCGTTCGGGACGAGGAAACGGTCGAGCGGCTCTTCGGGCTGCTGGAGCACTCACCCGGCGCGATCTTCATCAAGGATGCTCAGGGGCGCTACACTTACGTCAGCGCGAGTTTCACGGCGCTCGCTGGACGTGCAAAGGAGGAGATCATTGGGAAGTCAGACTTTGACCTCTTTCCACGCGAATTGGCAAATAGCTTTGCAGCTGAGGACGACAGCGTTCGATCATCGCGCCAGCCCATGCGCTTCGAAGAGCAATTCAGCTACCAGGGTCAGCAGCTCTCCTTTCTAACCCACAAGTTCCTGCTTCCCAGCGGTGAAGTAGCCAGCATCGCCCTTGACCTCACCAAGCAGAAAGAAGTGGAGCAGGAGCTCCGCCTCAGCGAAGAAAGGCTGCTTCTAGCCACAGAGGGTTCCGGCCTTGGGACCTATGATCTTGATCTCGCAACTGGTGTCGGGACCTGGTCGAAGCGGGCCTTCGAAGTGCTCGGGCTTCAGCCTTCCCCTTCCGGTACGGCCAGCTTCTCGGACTGGAATGAGCGAGTCCATCCGGATGACAAAGAGGAGCTTGCCCGTCAGCATGCCGAAGCAGAAGGACGGGGTGGACCGTGGCAAGCAACTTACCGCGTCGTCCGAGCTGATAATGGGGAAACTCGTTGGCTGCGATGCCATGGCGCCTTTCCGACAGCGCGAAGTGGTAGCCGCAGATCCATCGGCGTGGTGGCGGATGTCACTGAGGTAGTACTAGCGGAAGAAGCGGCGCGTGCAGCTGAGGCAGTCGCTCTCGAACAACAGCTTCAACTCATCACGCTTGCAAATGTGGTGCCTGCTTTCGTGTGGTTCGCGAGCCCGGACGGCAAGCTGAACTTCCTGAACGAGCGATGGTATGAATATACGGGTCAGACGCCGGAGGAAGCGCTGCCGGATGGCTGGGCGCTGACCTTGCATCAGGAGGACGCAGTTCTCACTGGCGAGGTCTGGAGCTCAGCGCTCGCTAACGGCACTAGCTACGAGGTTGAGTGCAGATACCGTCGTCATGATGGCGCTTACCGCTGGTACATCGCCAGGGCCGAGCCGCAGCGAGATGCCAACGGGCAGATCCTCCGCTGGTTTGGCACATCTACCGATATCCACGAGCGCAAGGTCGCTGAGCAGAAGTTACGCGAACTCAACCAAGATCTCGAAGCCAGTATCGAGCAACGCACAGCTGAGCGCGATCGCATGTGGCGGGCTTCTCGGGATCTGCTCTGTGTGGCGCGCACAGATGGAACGCTGCTCAGCGTCAATCCAGCTTGGGAGCGCAAACTTGGTTGGTCCGAGGAGGATCTCGTCGGGCGCGTGGCCGCAGAGATAAAGCACCCTGATGACGAGGAGCGCACCCAAGCCGGCTTAGCTCAACTTGCTGCCGGTATGCCTATTGACGGCTTCGAGGATCGCTACCGCCACCGGGATGGGTCTTGGCGCTGGATTTCGTGGTCAATCGAGCCTGCCGGCGAGCTGATCTACTGCGCAGGTCGCGACGTTACGGCCGAGAAGGAGCGAGCCAAGGAACTCGCCATTTTGGAAGCTGCCCGGCGTAAGGCGGATGCACTCTATCGCGCTTACTTCGAGAACACGGCGGAAGCCCTGTTCGTAGTCAACGTGCTTGAGGACGGCGGCTTCGCCATCGAAGACCTCAACCCGGCCCATCAGTCGAGTATCGGGCTGCCACTTGCTCAGGTCCAAGGCAAGCGCATCGACAGCGTGCTGCCCGCAGTGTTGGCAGAGCCCGTCATCGAGCATTACCGAGCGGCGATCGCTTCGGACGGCGTCCACCAGTATCGGGAGTTCTTCGAGCTACACGGTCGGAGAACTTTTTGGGACACGGTCTTGGTACCTGTGCGAGACGAACGTGGGACTACCGTCCGGCTGATTGGTTCAAGTAGAGATCTGACCAACCAGATTGCGGCTGAGGAGCAACTCCGGCAGAGTCAGAAGATGGAAGCGATGGGCCAGCTTACCGGCGGCGTTGCCCACGACTTCAACAACCTGCTCACTCCCATCATAGGCGCGCTCGACATGCTGCAGCGGCAGGGGCTCGGGGGCGAGCGCGAGCAAAGGCTTATCGAAGGAGCGGCGCAATCGGCTGAGCGAGCCAGAACGTTGGTTCAGCGGCTGCTCGCATTCGCTCGTCGACAGCCCCTGCAACCCACCCCCGTAGACGTTGGTCAGCTGGTGCAAGGGATGGCTGACCTGATAGTCAGCACCATAGGGCCGCAGATCAAGGTCACCGTTGAGGTGGCCGAAGACCTGCCCCCGGCTAGGGCTGATCCCAACCAGCTCGAGATGGCACTTCTGAACCTCGCAGTTAATGCCAGAGACGCCATGCCCGACGGAGGAAGACTTCGCATATCAGCGGATGCCGCAACTGTAGGTCCGAACCATCAGTCTGGCCTGCAACCCGGCCGCTATCTGCACCTATCCATCGCTGACAATGGCATTGGGATGGACGAGGCCACGCGTGCGCGCGCCGTAGAACCATTCTTCTCAACTAAAGGGATCGGTCGGGGAACCGGCCTGGGCCTTTCGATGGTGCACGGATTAGCCTTGCAGCTTGGTGGCGCCCTCACCATTCGAAGCACGCCAGGAGTCGGCACGAACATCGAACTCTGGCTGCCTGAAAGTGAGCGGGCGCAGTTGGATGCAGCGGCAGCGCCGCAAGTGTCGGTCCCGAGAGGAAAGGGTAAGGTCTTGCTTGTGGATGACGAGGACCTCGTCCGTGCCAGCACCTCGGACATGCTGAACGACTTAGGCTATGCAGTGCAGGAAGCCTGTTCTGCCGAAGAAGCCTTGCGACTCCTTGCCAGTGGCTATGAGCCGGAGGTGATCGTGACCGATCACCTTATGCCAGGCATGTCGGGAGCAGACCTTGCCCGTAAGGTGCGCGAAGTGCACCCTCAATCGAAGGTACTTCTGATCTCTGGGTATGCCGACGTTGAAGGCATCGCCGTGGACCTGCCTCGGTTGACGAAGCCTTTCCGGATTAAAGATTTAGCGCAAAGCCTAAGTGAGCTTTGAGTGAGGTCGGTTTTAAAGACTCCGTCAGTGCAAAGCAGAATGTCCGCTAACGGCCAATTTCGGCCAGTCGGCTGGCAGAGTGGCCTTCGAGAGATAACATTGCTGGAATGGCTAATCGGTACTTCGATCCTGAAGAGCGTATTCGGGAGAAGCAGCTTGCTCGCGAGCAGGACGAGCGCGAGCTCCGTCAGGGCCGGGTAAGCGCTGAAGAACTCCAGGCACGGAACAGCTTCCTTCATGGCTTGTATATCGAGAATGCTAGGCTTGAAATGCGCAATCATATGCGCTGAGGATGAGCCCCGCCCTGCGCGTCGAGCATCAGGAGCGTCCGCTTCGGCTTACCGATCTGCCAGAAGCCGTCGTTCTGCTTCCTGCCAAATCTCACCAAACACCCGTTTTGCCGGTGCCCGGGCACAGGAGCCACTAGTCTGATTCGCGATTTCTGCTGGCACCTAGTCTTCCCGCTCTCTGGTTCTGGAAGGCCACCTCAGACTTCATTGAAGATGAACATTTCAATCCTGAGCGCAATCCGGTTATAATTTCTTGGGATTGGGATGGAGAAGCCCGATGATCTGCTCGGACAGGCCGGGCGGGCATTGTTGGATCAGGCATTCAAACTGGGCAAATTCCGCGACCTTGAATGCGGGAAGAACGCCGAGGTATTCGGCGGCTTGCGATCTAGTAAGAAGCTGTGATTTCACCTGCTCATCTCCAACTGTCGTGGAGATGCATCAGCAGGTGCATAGGAGGAGCCTGCCGCAGCATCTCCTTCCCTGGACTACGCTTACCAGTTTAGCACGACTGAGATAAGCTGCAAGTCGCAGCCAACATGCAGGAGCCAAACCGTGCTTCCAAGATGCGATCTAGCGGGGCCGTGACTGCAATCAACTGCACTGGGAGTAATTAGGTTTCGGAGAGACCAGCTTTAGCAACGAACTCCGCAGCTGCACGCTGCGGTCCATCGAACAGGTGCGCGTAACGCATTGTCGTAGATGGCTGGGAATGCCCGAGCAGGCTTCCAATCACGGGGAGCCCTACCCCGTTCGACACCAAGACACTGGCAAACGAATGGCGCAAGTCGTGGATGCGACAGCTGCTAATCTGGGCGGTCTCGCACAAGCTCGTCCAAACTTTCTTCACATCCGTCAGGTGCCCCAGTCGGCCCGGCCCCGGGAACACAAATCCGCTTTTCGCCCCGGACTTGAGCGCCGCAAGCGTTTCCACGACCTCGTCGGTAATCGGCACGGCGTGGATTCGCCGCTGTTTCGTGCGCGAAGGCGGCTTAGTCCAAACCCTCTTTGCCAGATCTAGCTCCGACCAGCGCATGCCGAGCACCTCGCTCCGCCGTGCGCCGGTTAGAAGAAGGATCTTGATCGCAGCCACAGCGTGCGACCCCTCGTGCATGTCTATGGCCGTTCGTAGGCGTCCTATCTCGGCTTCGCTCAAGTAGCGCTGACGGCCGTGCTCTTGGTGTCGCTGGATCTGCCTCGTAGCCACGTTGGCCTCGATCCAGCCGTCGGCGACAGCCAAGTTCAACATCCGCCGAAGATAGCTGTGGCTGCGGTTGGCTGTGGTGGGGCCACGCTGCTCAGCAACCTTGTCCACCAATCGTTGGACATCTGCCCGGCGGAGATCTTTCAACTTCAATCTAGGGCCAAGAATTGGACCTAGGCTCTGCTCCCAGGCTCTTGCGATGTGTCTCTGGCTTGCATCACCGAGCTTGTGAAGCACGGTCGCTGAATACCAATCCCATAGGGCCTGCAAATCCGGCGCAGTTCCAAGCCCCACCCTCTCAGCTAAGGGATCTCGTCCCTGGTCCAGTGTGCGTCGAAGTTCCTGAATCCTCAGCCGAGCACCCAGCCAAGGACCAAGGCCCACCTCACCGATCGTCATCCGCCGCTCACAGCGATCAGGTGCCGAGTAACAGAAAAGGAAAGCTCGGTGCCCAGCGGACGTCACGCGGAGCGCGAGGCCGCGTGTCTTAGCGCAGCGATCGAGCTTGTGGCCTTTTCGCGGCCGCTCCACTCTCTTGCAGAAGTCAGGTGTGAGCGATTGCGTGCTTCGTTTGCTCATGTCCGATCCATGTCCGACAGATAGTGCGTGTGAGCAGCAGCATGTGCCATTGGCTGCCAAAGTCAAATCACAGAAAAAAGCATGATTTAATGGGCGCGCCCTTGGTAGTTTCGGCGGTCGCCATAAGACTTTTAATCAGTAGGTCGCTGGTTCGAACCCAGCACGGCTCACCACCTATTTGAGTCCCGCCTGATGGATCTGCTCAGCCGCCAGCGCGCCGCCGTGTCGAGTGTGCAGCGGCAAGCTGATCCTGATCCATCGAGCTTCCTTTGCCCGGTAGCAGGACCCGCAATCGCCGCTTCGCGAAGTCGATCGACACCAGTTGAAAGGCGCGTAGGGCATTCATGCCAAGCAGCAATGCCGGCCGATCATCCATTCCGAGCTGCCGAAAGGTGTGCGCATCGGCATAGACGATCTTGAGCTTCGCCAGTTTCACCTCGCCGAGCTGCAATTCGGCAATCTCGTTCACTTCGCCGGGCAGAGTTGCACCGGTGACCGACTGGACTACTACCGGGATGCTGTCCTTCGAGACCTTCGTTCCCAGCATGGCCCTTCGCAACGCGGTATTGCCGATCGTGAACTGCGATCCCGTGTCGATGATGACCCGAACCCTGGCCCCATTAGCGAACGCATCTGTGACGATCAGCCTGCCTTCGCGCTCCTTTGCGCGAACCACGATGGTGCCCCGTTCCTCGCGAACCAGCTCGCGAGTAGTTGGCGTGATGGAGAGCAGCTGGCGCTTGAAGTCGAACAGGATGCGCTGGCTGCGCAAGCTGTCAGTGCCAAGGACGCCATCGGCACCGACATGATTGCCGTCCAGCAGCACCGCGCGAAGGCCGTCGACCTGACGCTTGCTGAAGCTGAGCTGGGGGAGCCTTGCAGTAGGCACGCTGCTTGCGCCCGAGATGCTGTGCATGGTAGCCGAGGGACCGGGATCGAACCTGAGCCGTCCCGCCACTTGCCGTGAAACAACGGTGCGGTCGGCGCCGGTGTCGACCAGGAAGCGGAATGGTCCCCGGCCGCCCAAGGTGACAGGCACCGTCATCCGGTCGGCGTTGTCCGTCTTGAAGCGGACGTCCTGAGTCTGCGTCACCGCATCTACTGTCGCGGTCTCGCCGACTGTCTCGACCTGGGTGACGGTTTGGGCGGCTGCGGACATGCCGGCGAAGATCAGGATGGCTGCAACATGCCGCATCGCGGAGGCACTCCTTGGCATCGGACCCTACTACGTTCGCCGATTTTTCACCACCGGTCTCGCCAGAAGCCTAACCATTGATAAACGAAGGACCAGCTAGAACTCTCGTTCGGACCGCCCATCCATGGGTCGGCAGACGGAGTTCGCGGGTGAACAAACTACCGGTGGAAACGACGCTTTACTCGTTGAGCGAGGAATGTCCGGCTCAACCGGAGCGACGGCAAGGCGGGGAACGTCATCTGACGCTGTTTCGCGTCGGCGCCCTTCTGATCGATAATCGCCGCGAACTCTGCCTGATCAAGAACATCTCGGCCGGCGGAATGCTGTTGCGCGCCTACTGCTCGGTGCGTCCGGGACAGCCGGTCGCGGTGGAGCTCAAGACCGGCCAGCCGCTGGCCGCGACGGTAAGCTGGGCGGCTGACGGGCAAGTGGGTTTGGCCTTCACCTGCCCGATCGACGTGGTCGCGATCCTGGCCCAGAACGACAGCGGTCCGCGCCCGCGCATGCCGCGGATCGAGGCCAATGCCTGGGCGACGCTGCGCGAGGGCGCCAACAGCTATCGCCTGCGGACCTGCGACATCAGCCAGGGCGGCGCCAAGCTTGAATGCCAGACAGAGATCCCGCTGGATGCGGCGATCGTGTTATCACTCATCCGGCTTCCGCCCCAGCCGGGCGTCGTTCGCTGGGTGGAGGGCGGCACCATCGGTGTCTCCTTCAACCGCCTGATCCCGCTCGCCGACCTCGTCGCCTGGCTTCAGCAGCAGCGAGACAGCGCTCGCGCGGCCTGACGGCTACTCGCCGGGCTTGTCGTAGAACGGCCGCCACGCCCAATCGGCGGCAGCACGGCGCTCCTCGGAGGACAAGGACCTTGCAGCCAATCCCGGCCGGCGGAATTCGGGCAGGACACGCGGACGAGGTGTTGGAATGTGGCGAAGCACCGTTTCGGGCGCGAGGGACTCCTTGAACGACAGGCCGCAGCGACCTGTCCGGACCCAAACCACCTTGGCCGCAACGCTGAGTTCCTGTCGCCGGAAGACGATCTCCGCACCTTCCACTGGCAGCTTGTCGCCCTCGACCAGCGCACCGTCGGCCGACAGGTTGCGCAGCTTGACCGGCAGGGAAGCGCCCGACAATTCCAGCGCAGCCGCCATCAGCACATTTGAGCGCCGCTGGCGCCGGTTCTGCACGCTCATACCCTCGTCCATGAGAATGGCCCTAGCCAACCTAGGTAAAACTTCGTTTAACGAGCCATGCGTCCCCGTGCTTTCCTTTACATGCCGCTCCTCGCGCTGATCCTGATCGCCGGAATTATCGGCGGGTCGACTTTGCCCTTCGACAACCAAGCTGTCGCGCACGCCGGCTTGTGGCGTATCGGCCATCCTGAACCCGCCGGCTTGCTAATCTTGGTGACCCATTTGGGCGGCAGCTTTGTGCTCGTGCCATTGGCTCTCATCGTGGCCGGTTGGTTGTGGCTTAGCGGTGCACGGCGGGATGCTCTGCTGCTGCTGGCCACGACCATGAGCGGAAGGGCCATGGTCGAGTTTCTCAAACTGCTGATCGACCGGCCCCGCCCCTCGCTTGACCCTTACCCTGTGTACGTCAGCAGCCAGAGCTTCCCGAGCGGCCATGCCGGCAATTCGATGGTCACCTACCTTGCCCTTGCCCTGTTCGCACTGCCGGAACGCTGGCGCCCGCAGGGTCTTGCGGCAGCGCTGGCACTGGCCCTGGCGATCGGAACGACGCGGCCCGTGCTCGGCGTTCACTGGCCGACGGATGTGATCGGCGGATGGGCGTTTGGCATTCTTTGGGTGCTGCTGTGGGCGTCCGTCAGTCGGCGACCTGAGAGCGCCTAAACAACAGCATCCGGTTGTTGGCCGGCATGGCACGCTGCTCGATCAGCTGAAGCCCACGCTCACGCGCGGCCTGGGAAAAGACTTCTACTTCGCGAATTCCCCACTCCGGATCGCGGGCTTTCAACGACTGGTCGAACGCCAAGTTGGAAGGCTCCAGAGGCTGTCCGGCACTGCGCCAGGGGCCATAGAGGATCAGCGGACCACCGGCAGGCAAGATTCGGGCAGCCCCGTCAAGCAGCCCGAGGGAGGTCTTCCAGGGACTGATGTGAACCAGGTTGATCGCGACCACCGCATCCGCACGGGTCACGGACCACTCGGGAGCGCTTGCGTCGAGCCTGAACGGAGCAAGCAAGTTCGGACTGCCCTCCTCCACGCGCCAGATTTCGATCGATGCGAGCGCCGCACTGTCCGGATCTGACGGCTGCCAAAGGCGGTTGGAAAACTCGCGAGCAAAGACGACCGCGTGCTCCCCGCTGCCGCTCGCCACCTCAAGGAGCGTCCCCTCGACCGGAAGCCATTCCGCCAGCACGTCGGCAATCGGGCGGGTATTGCGAGCAACGGCCGGTGAGCGCAGCTTCACCGGGGCTGCGACCTCCAGCCCCGTACGATCAGCCAGGCAAGGAGGCCGATGGGTCCGGCGAGGAAGGTCACGAGCAGAATCGGCGATTGGATCCAGCGCGAGATGCCTTTCGCATCGCCGTCGCGGGCGATCCACAGCCCCACGAACAAGTCGAATGCCAGATAATGGGTCCAGCCGATGACAATCCCGCCATCGCTCATGAACAGGGATCGGATTCCCTGGATACTGTAGTTTGAAAGGTCGGGGGGCGCAGTTCCCGCCACTCGGCCGGCGTCGACCAGTCCGCCAAAGGTTGCCGCGAACATGGCAAGGTAGGCGAGGCAAAGAAGGCCGACGCAGGCGTAGAGGATGGTCGAAAGCACAAGCGGGCGCCGCGGCAGAAACAGCAGCGCGATCCAGCCGAGCACGGCCACCAGATTGGTGAGGGAAAACAGTCCAGCCCAGCTCATCATCGACGGCTTAGGCCCGCTCGGCTCCTGGCTCAACCACCCGCCGAGAGCAGCCGCCGCGCCCGGACGTAAAGTTCGACTCGCGTGAAGCCAAGCAGTCCTAGCAGGAAGCCCATGGTCACGTCGGTGAGCAGCATGGCCGTTGAGCCAGGCGAGAGTGACGCCGGCACAACTCCAAGCAGCCCACCGGCGATGAAGCGCAAGGCGATCACACCTCCCAACAGCAGCACTGCGGCTGGCGGTCGGCGCTTCAGCAGCGTGCCCGTACTGGAGTCCAGCCGAAGATCGAACAAGCGACCTCTCTGCCAGCCCAGCGCTCCGCCAAGCAGCAGGGCGAACAATGCCGCGGTCCAGCCGAGTGGCGTCGGCGGGCTCTTGACGATCACAGCTGTCACGGCGAGCAGGTACAGCCCCGGCGCGATCCACATCGACCTGAGCGATATCGGTCGCTCCCAACTGGTGCGCCGAAGGCGAATGGCGAGGATCACGGCCAATGTCAGCAGCGGGCCGATGACGGTCATCATCAGCCCGGATGAGGACACGTCAGCGATCCCCGACTTCGGACGGGGTGGGAAGGCCCGCACCATCAGGCGCAGGCTGCTTGTAGGCAACGACTGGCTTGCGAGCGGCGAGCGTTTCGTCGAGCCGCCGCCGCGGGGCATGGACCGGCGCGGCCTTGAGCGCTTCATCTCCAGCTCGTGCCCGTTCCGCCTCATGGCGCAAGGCGGCAATGAACTGATCGAGCGCTGCCTTCGACTCCGTCTCAGTCGGCTCCACTAGCATCGCGCCGTGCACCACCAGCGGGAAGTACATCGTCATCGGGTGAAAGCCCTCGTCGATCAGAGCTTTGGCCAGATCCAGCGTGCTGAACCCGTCGGCAAAGCCCCTGTCGGAGAAGATCGCCTCGTGCATGCACGGACCAGAGTGTGCGAAGGGAGCGTCCAGCACATCCTCCAGACTGCGCAGGATGTAGTTGGCGTTGAGCACCGCATCCTCGGCGACCTGCTTCAATCCATCCGCACCGTGGCTGAGGATATAGGTCAGTGCCCGGGTGAACATGCCCATCTGGCCGTGAAAGGCCGTCATGCGGCCAAAGCTCTGCACCGCACCATCGAAGTGGGTGCGGGAGAACTCCTCGGCCTGCTCCTCTTCGACCAGATGTACCACGCCATCAGCGGTTCGCGCTGTGTAGGGCAACGGCGCGAAAGCCGACAGCGCCTCGGACAGCACCACGGGTCCGGAACCCGGACCGCCACCGCCGTGCGGGGTGGAGAAGGTCTTGTGGAGGTTGATGTGCATGGCATCCACGCCGAGGTCGCCCGGCCGCACCTTGCCGACGATGGCGTTGAAGTTGGCGCCGTCGCAGTAGACGAACCCGCCCGCCGCATGGACCGCGTCGCTGATCTCCTTCATCTGCGGCTCGAACAGGCCGCAGGTGTTGGGATTGGTGATCATCACCGCGGCGACGTCCGGGCCAAGCCGACCCTTCAGCGCTTCGAGGTCCACTCGCCCGGCATCGGTCGCGGGGATGTTCTCGACCCGATAGCCACAAAAGGCCGCAGTTGCGGGATTGGTCCCGTGTGCACTTTCAGGCACCAGCACCACCTCGCGGGCGTCGCCCCGCGCTTCCAGCGCCGCCCGGATGCAGAGCAGTCCGCACAACTCGCCGTGGGCGCCCGCCTTGGGGCTCATCGCGACCCCATGCATGCCGGTCAGGTCGACCAGCCAGAAGGCGAGCTCGTTCATGACTTCCAGCGCACCCTGGACCGTCTCCCGCGGTGCCAGCGGGTGGATGTCGGCAAAGCCGGGCAGCCGCGCCATCTTCTCGTTCAAGCGCGGATTATGCTTCATGGTGCACGAACCGAGCGGGAACAGGCCAAGATCGATGCCGTAGTTCTGGCGCGACAGGCGCGTGTAATGCCGCACCGTCTCCGGCTCGCTTAGTCCCGGGAGGCCGATCGCCTCATCACGAGCGAGGCCTCCGAGGCGCTGGCTCACCACCGGCGCTTCCTCGATGTCGACGCCCGTGCTGTTTGCGGCGTCCAGCTCGAAGATCAGCGGCTCTTCCAGCATCAGCGCGCGATTGCCGGTGATCGTGCCGGTATCGCCCGGGCCCCTGACCGGTACGGCCGGCTTCCATCCGCTCTGGTTGATGGTCACTTGGCTACCTCCTTGAGGGTATCTTCCAGCGCATCGATGTCTGCGTCGGTCACTATTTCGGTCACCGCGACGACGAGCCCCGTCTTGAGCGTCTCCACGCCAGGGTAGAGCCGGCCTAGCGACACTCCGCCGAGCACTCCCTTCTCCACCATTGCGTGCACCGCCGGCCGCGCCTCCACCGGCAGCTCGAGCGTGAACTCGTTGAAGAAGCTGTCGTTGACCAGCCGTACGCCCGGCACTGCGGCCAGGCGTTCCGCGACCTGCACGGCGCGCGCATGGTTGAGCCGGGCAAGCTGCCGCAGTCCCGTCTCGCCGAGCAGGGTCAGGTGGATCGAGAAGGCCAGCGCACACAGCCCTGAGTTGGTGCAGATGTTGCTGGTCGCCTTCTCCCGCCGGATATGCTGCTCGCGGGTGGAAAGGGTTAGTACGAAACCGCGCTTACCCTCCGCATCGACCGTCTCCCCTGCAAGCCGGCCCGGCATCTGGCGGATGTGCTTCTCGCGGCAGGCGAACAGGCCCACGTACGGGCCACCGAACTGCAGCCCGACTCCGATCGACTGACCCTCGCCGACAACGATATCGGCACCCATCTCTCCAGGCGCCTTGAGCAGCCCCAACGCGACCGGTTCGGTCACGACAGCGATCAGCAATGCTCCCTTGGCATGGGCGGCGTCGGCAATGGGCTGCAAGTCCGTGACCCGGCCGAGGATGTCGGGATATTGCACCACCACGGCACTGGTAGCGTCGTCAATTGCTGTGATCAGATGCTCGGCGTCCGTCGCTGCGCTCAGTTCGGGCAGGCTGGTCTCCAGCGTGTCCCCGGTAAACTTCGCCATGGTCTTGCCCACCGCCACATAGTGCGGGTGCAGCCCCGACGAGACGATCGCCTTCGACCGCCGGGTGATCCGCCGCGCCATGCCGATCGCTTCCCAGCAGGCGGTCGACCCGTCGTACATCGACGCATTCGCCACCTCGCAGCCCAGCAGCCTCGCGACCTGGGTCTGGAACTCGAACAATACCTGCAGCGTGCCTTGCGCGATTTCCGGCTGATACGGCGTGTAGGCGGTCAGGAACTCGCCGCGCTGAATCAGGTGATCGACGCTCGCCGGCACATGGTGCTTGTAGGCTCCGCAGCCGAGGAAGAACGGAACCTCGCCCGCCGCCACGTTCTTGCGGGCCAGAGCGGTCATGTGCCGCTCCACCGCCAACTCCGGCGCATGCATGGGCAGGCCTTCGATGGGTCCGTCGAGCCTTGCGTTCTCGGGCACGTCGCGGAACAGTTCATCTACTGAGGATGCACCGATGACGCCCAGCATCTCGCTGCGGTCGGCGTCGGACAGGGGCAGGTAACGCATCACTTAGGCTTCCTCATGATGAAGCGAAGTCGAACATAATTGGCCACACCGCTGCCGTGCCGGCGAGCGACCGCGGCGGCGATCTCGGCCCGCTCTTCAGCGGGCACTCCAGCGGCATCGAGCCAGCCGGCGCGAAACACCGTCACCCAGCCCTCGACACCATGCTCCAGCTGGGTGGGTCGATCGAGGAGCTCTGCCTCGACGTCTTGGAACCCGGCCGCTTGGTAGAGGGCGGTGAACTCCTCTGGCTCGGGATACCAGTTGGCTTGCTCGACCGGCGGTTGATAGGCTCGGGCAACCAACTCCGCGTCGAGTGCCCGGCGCAGCTGCTGGAGGTTGCCGGCACCGCCGAACTCTCCGGCGAAGCGGCCGCCGTTGCGCAGTGCGAACCAGATCGCCCGTGCGGCGCGCTCCTTGTCGAGCACCCAATGGAGCGTCGCGTTCGAGAAGGCCGCGTCGAACGCTTCCCCGAACTTGAGCTCGGCCGCGTCCATCAGCCGCGCGTCGAGGCCCTTGGCCTTGGCTGCGGCGACCATCGACAGGCTGTTGTCGATGCCCACCACCTCGGCCCCGCGCTCCTTGATTTGCAAGGTGAGGGTGCCGTCGCCGCAGCCAACGTCGAGGATCGTCTCGCCCGGTTGCGGATCGAGCAGGTCCAGCGCCGCGAGCCCAAGCGCTGGCACGAACCCCCCAACCCGCGCGTAATCTGCCGCGTCCCAAAAGGAGGTCGAGGCGAGCGTATCGATCAAAGCTTGGACGACCACTCGCGATAGCTGTCTTCGTCCATCAAGCCGTCCAGTTCACCCTGATCCTCGAGCCGCACCTTGAAGAACCAGCCTTCGCCTTCCGGATCGGTGTTGATCAATGCCGGCTCGTCAGCAATCGCCTGATTGCCTTCAATCACCTCGCCGCTGACGGGCGAGTACACGTCGCTCGCGGCCTTGACCGACTCGACTACCGCGGCCTCCTCGCCCTTTCTGAGCCGGCGGCCGGGCTGCGGCGCTTCGGCGAACACGATGTCGCCCAGGGCGTTCTGCGCATGTTGCGAGATGCCGACGGTGGCCGTGTCACCCTCCACTCGGATCCACTCATGTTCCTTGGTGAAATAAAGGCTCATCGGTCTTCAGGCTCCCTTCCGATGGTAGCGATGGGGGACGAACGGGGTTGGCGCGACTTCGGCTGCGAAGAGCTTGCCGCGCTGTTCCAGGGTCAGGCGCGTGCCCGGCGAGGCAAGCGCACCTGCGACATAGCCCATCCCGATCGGCCGCTGCAGGCTGGGCGAAAAGCCGCCGCTGGTCACTCGGCCGACCTCATTGCCTTCGCCGTCCAGGATGCGGCCGCCTTCGCGCACCGGCTGGCGGCCTTCGACGGTGAAGCCGACGCGCTTCTGCACGGGCCCGTCCGCTAGTTCGGCGAGGATGCGCTCGGCACCGGCAAAACCGCCTTCCACGCGGCGACGCTTGCTGATTGCGAAGCCCAGGTCGGCCATGACGGGCGTGGTCTGCTCGTCGAGGTCGTGGCCGTACAGCGGCAATCCCGCTTCCAGCCGCAGCGAGTCGCGGGCACCAAGGCCGATTGGCTGCACCCGGTCGTCAGCCAGCAGCGCTTCGGCCAGCCGCTCGGCATGGCTATTGGGCACCGACAATTCGAAACCGTCTTCGCCGGTATAGCCAGAGCAGCCGACGCCCAGCATGACACCTTGCCACTCTACGCCGGTACCTTGCATGAAGCTCAGGCTGTCAGGAACGCCAGGCAGAACGCGCTCGAGCACCTCACGCGCGAGCGGTCCCTGAAGTGCGAGCAAGGCCTGTTCTTCTAGATGCTCGAGCTTAACCGTGTCGGGCAGCCGTGCTCGCAAGCTCGCGATGTCGCCATGCTTGGTGGCGCCGTTGACCACCATGTAATAGGCCTCATCCGACCCCCGCGACACGTTGGTCACCATCAGATCATCGATGATCCCGCCGGCGTCGTTCAACAGCAGCGAATAGCGGATCCGGCCCGGCTTCAATCCCCCGATGTCGCCTGGCAGTAGCCGCTCAAGAGCCTCTGCCACACCCGTTCCGGTCAGCATCAGCTGCCCCATGTGACTGACGTCGAACAGGCCGGCATTCTCCCGCGTCCACAGGTGCTCGGCAATGATGCCCTCATATTGCACCGGCATCTCATATCCGGCGAACGGCACCATCCGACCGCCGCGAGCGCGATGCCAGCTGTCTAGCGGCAGGGTCAGCGTGGTCGCGTCGGGAGCTTCGGGCATTGTTCAAGCACTCCGGATTATGAGTCCGTTCGAGGCGGCACCAGTGCCCTCCTCTTGCGAACCCCCGTCTGTCGCTTGAAACCTGAGAGCTTTCCCCCGGCGCGAGGCCCGGGTTACCCCTTCGGCGGCGCATCCCCGCGATCGTGCGGCGATGAACACTTTCCAGACTGTCCGGCCCTGCGCGGTCCTTTGTGCCTGAGAGATTCCGGGGGCGGTTGCTCCTTCGGCGCCGGCTCTCGCCGGACTCTCCCGCGCTTGGCCTCCATTGGGCAAGCCCTCCGGAAGACCTTGCCAGCCTTGGCGAGCCCAACTGCGTGAGTCAACGCGGAAGCGGGTCGTGTGCGGCGAACCGCTCAGCTTAGCGAGTGGCGTTGTAGCGGAGCTGATCGGGCGAAAGCTGAAATCCGACCAGATGCTCAAAGGTCGCACGGGCCACTGCCTCGCGGATCTTCGGGTCCGACAAGGGATCGATTGCGGCGTCGGCGTCTCCGGGCTTGCGCTCCCGCTGCAGCTCCCGGCGAACGTCCTCTGGCAGAGCGACCGCGCCGCGGGCAACGCGAACGATCGACTGGCTGTTCGTCTGAGCACGAACGCCCCCAGCCGGGAAGTTCAGTGCGACCGCCCCGACCTTCTTGGCGACCACGTCGGACCCGCCCTGAACCGCCACCGAATAGAAGGGCAGCACGACCTGGCGCGCCTCGCTTGCGTCCCGCCGGGAGGCAACCACGTCGAACGTGGCGGTGGAAACGACGTTGGCCGCGTCCTCCGAACAGGTCGAGCGGAGATTGGTGATGGTAGCGACCACGTCGATTGCCGCCGAATCCGTACGACCGGTGGGGCTGAACAGAGTGATATCGCCGGTCGCGCCCGGGATCGCCACCTGAGGGCAGCCCGTGCGCGTCAGGTACACACCGCCGGGAACCAGCTGGCGCTCACGCGAGCAGGCGGAGAGCGCCAGGGCAAGAACGAGCGATACGAGTGCAAGCTTCACGAAGCGTTTCCCTTCAGGCGGTGCGTGCCGTCTCATAGGAAGCGCCTTTCAAGCTCGCAAGCGATGCCTTACATCACCCCCATGCCCAACGCCCTTGCCCCGCTTCATGTCATCATCGCCGCCCCGCGCGGCTTCTGCGCTGGCGTAGACCGGGCCATCAAGATCGTTGAACTGGCGATCGAGCGCTATGGCGCGCCCGTCTATGTCCGCCACGAGATCGTCCACAACAAGTTCGTGGTCGACCGGCTGCGCTCACTCGGGGCCGTGTTCGTCGAGGAGCTTGACGAGGTGCCGGACGGTGTTCCGGTGGTCTTCTCCGCTCATGGCGTGCCCCAGTCGGTGCCGCTCGAGGCGCAGGGACGCGGTCTCGACTACCTCGACGCCACCTGCCCCCTCGTCAGCAAGGTTCACCGCCAAGCGCAGCGGCTGGTCGAGGCGGGTCGGCACATCCTGTTCATCGGCCATGCGGGTCATCCGGAGGTGATCGGCACCTTTGGTCAGGTCCCGCCAGGAGGCATGACCCTGGTCGAGACGGTAGAGGACGTGGCGCTGGTTACGCCAGCCGACCCCGACAATCTGGCATTTCTCACGCAGACCACACTGTCGGTCGATGACACCGCCGCAGTGGTTGCCGCATTGCAGGCTCGCTTTCCTGCAATTCGTGCGCCGCGAGGAGAGGACATCTGCTACGCAACCTCCAACCGACAAAGCGCGGTCAAGCAGATTTCGAAGCGATGCGATCGGATGTTGGTGATCGGCGCTCCCAACAGCAGCAACTCGCTTCGCCTGGTCGAAGTGTCGGAGCGCGAGGGCGTGCCCGCTCGCCTGATCCAACGCGCGGGGGAGATTGAATGGGCCTGGCTTGGCAATCCTGCCGTGGTCGGCCTCACTGCGGGCGCTTCCGCGCCGGAGGTTCTGGTGCAGGAGGTCTTGGACGCCTTGGCCGGACGCTTCACTCTTTCCGTCGAAGAAGCGGCGCACATTCCGGAGGATCTGACCTTCAAGCTGCCGCGCGAACTGGTCGCCTGACCAACCTATGACCGAATCGCCGATGGTCGAGATGTTCACTGATGGCGCTTGCCGCGGCAATCCGGGACCGGGCGGCTGGGGCGTGCTGATCCGCATGGGCGCGCGCGAAAAGGAGCTGTCCGGCGGGGAGCCGCTGACCACCAACAACCGGATGGAACTGCTCGCCGCCATTCGCGGGCTGGAAGCATTGAAGCGTCCCTGCCGCGTCGCGCTGCACACCGACAGCATGTACGTCCGCGATGGGATCACCAAGTGGGTCCACAACTGGCGCCGCAACGGCTGGCGAACGTCGGACAAGAAACCAGTGAAGAACGCCGAGTTATGGCAGGAACTGTGCACCGCGTCCGAGCCGCACCGCGTGGAATGGAAATGGGTTCGCGGTCATGCCGGGCATCCGGAGAATGAGCGGGTCGACGTGCTCGCCTGCGCCGCGGCCGATGCGATGAAGGCCGCCTAGCCGAACCGCTTGGGATCATAGGGAGAGGCATCGACCGGCGGCTCCACGTTCCTTAGGATCAACGCCTCGCAGACCGCGGCCGCGGCCGGAGCGGTCTGAATGCCAAACCCGCCTTGCCCCGCGCACCAAAAAAAGGTCGGCTCACGCAGGTCGAAGCCGAAGATCGGGACGCGATCAGGTGCGAAGCTGCGCAGCCCGGCCCAACTCCGCTCCACCCGCTCGACCGGCCAGTCCACCACGGCCTGGAAGCGTTCAATTGCCGTGGCGATGTCCAACTCGTCCGGCGCCGCATCGCACGGTGACGTGTCGATCTCGTCATGCGGGCTGAGCCAGATCGAACGGTCGCCCTCGCCCTTGAAGTAGAAATCCCCGGCGGCGCCGATCACTAGCGGCAGCTGCTTCAGACCGCTTCGGCCTACCCGTAGTTGAACCATGGTGCGGCGCTTGGGTGCGATCCCGATCGGCTTGACGCCGCAGCGCTCGGCCACCTGGTCGGCCCAGGCTCCCCCTGCGTTGACCACCAGCGCTGCGTTCAGGGACCCGCCGTTCTCGAAACGCACTACCCAGTGGTTGGACGTCCGCTCGGCAGCCATCAGCCGAGCCGACGTCCGAACTTCTCCGCCCGATCGGCGCAGCGTCGCCAGCTGCGCACCATGCAGGGCGGCCACGTCGATGTCGGCCAATGCTGGCTCCCAGAACCCATGTGTCCAGCGCGACCGAAGCCCCGGGAGCTGCTGCTCCAGCGCCGCACGGTCGAGCGGCTCCACTGCGCAGCCCTCCACGATATCGAACTCGTCCGCGCGCGTGCCTAGGTGGATGGCTCCGCGCGGCGCGAGCAGGCCCGCTTGCGCCAGGGCGGGGCGGCTCGCCCGGCTCAACGGGGCGACTAGCGATCCGCCATAGCCCTCGTGCCAGAAGGCCGCAGAACGCCCGGTCGCGTGGAAGCCGGGCTGATCCTCTGCCTCCGCCACGATCACTGCACGATGAGGCGCAAGCGCCGCACCAAGACTGGCTCCCGCGATTCCTCCGCCGATAATCAGGACGTCGCATGCTTGAGTCACATGCTGCGGTTACGGTTTGATAAGGTCGGCCGTCTAGGTCTGTCGTTCATGATGAACAGTGAATTCACCAACGGGTTGCCTTGGGCACTGATGCTCCTGTTGGCGCTGTTGCTGGTCCGGGTGGTTGTGACCGACCTTCGTTCCTACACCATCTCTAACCGTCTCAATCTGGCGATCGCCGCGCTTGCGCCGCTCTACTGGTGGTCGATCGGACTGCCCGTGTGGCCGGATGTTGCCATGCAGGTCGGCCTGGCGCTGACGGTGTTCGCGCTGTTCGCGCTGCTGTTTGCCGCCGGCCTGATGGGTGGTGGCGACGTCAAGCTCGCCGCAGCGCTGGCGCTCTGGTTCGCGCCAACGGCCATGCTGAACCTGGTCGTGATCATGTCCCTGGCCGGCGGCGTTCTGACCCTGTTCGTGCTGATGAGACATCGCCGCCGCAAGCCCGCGGGGCGGCCGCAGGTCCCTTACGGCGTGGCGATTGCGGCGGGTGCGTGGGCCATTCTCGCCGAACGATATCTTAACCATTTTGCCTGATGTTTGAGATGATTGAGGGGTCCCTCACAGTGGAGGCGGGTTCGCCATGGATGTGAAGAAGATTGCGCTGCTTGTTGGAGCGCTGCTGATCGCGGTGGTGACCGCCGTGATGGCCAAGAACATGTTCACTGGCGCGTCTGCGCCAGAGGCGAAGGCTGCGGCGGCGCCCCAGGGTCCGAAGATCCTGGTGGCCAAAAAAGCGCTGCCTGTCGGGACGATCATCGACGCGGAAAGCCTCACCTTTCAGCCTTGGCCCAAGGACCTGATCCAGAACGCCTACTACCAGGATGGCCAGCCGGACGCGAACCTCAACCAGCTGCTCGGCACCGTCGTCCGCAACCCGGTCACCGCCGGTCAGCCGCTGACCCGCGGCAACCTGGTTGGTCCTCAGGATCGCGGCTTCCTGGCCGCGGCGCTCGGCCCGGGCCTTCGCGCGGTCACCATCCCGATCCCGCAAAAGACGGGCGGCGTAGGCGGATTCATCTTTCCGGGGGACCGGGTGGATGTGGTCCTGACCCAGACCGTTGAAGGGGGCGGCGATGGTCCTGCGCTCAAGGTCTCGGAGACCATCGTCCGCAATCTGCGCGTCCTTGCCCTCGACCAGCGGGTCGACATGAAGAACAAGGAAGGCCAGATCCAGATCATCAAGCCGGACACGGTGACGGTTGAGGCGACCCCTCGCATCGCGGAAAAGATTGCTGTCGCACAGACGTTGGGGTCGATCTCCTTCTCGCTGCGCTCGCTTACCGACACCACGGCCGAGCTCGAACGGGCGGTCGCGGCGGGCCAGATCAAGCTGCCGCAAGGGGTCAGCCCGGCCGAGGAGCGCAAGATGCTGCTCGCCATCGCCAGTCAGCCGATAGACACCGGTTCGACGTTCACCACGGGCGGCGACGTATCGCGTTTCCAACGCCGCACGGTTCCGGCCCGCGCGCCGAGCTCCAGTGCCAACGTTGTGGCTTACGCCCCGGCGCCTGCCTCGGCCGGGGTTGGTCCGAACGGGACGGGCCCCGCTCGCTCGTCGGGCCCGGTGGTCCGCATCTCGCGCGGCAATAGTGTCAGCTACGTTCCAGTGGGGGCTCGTTAAGATGACCAGTTCGAAGATCCGTCGCCAGTCGCGCATCGGCGTTGCCGCCGCTGCCCTGGCGCTCACCCTGGGAACGGTCACGATGCCTGCCCCCGCCCTGGCCCAGTCCGGCGCCGCCCGGCCTTCGGAGACGCTGAACCTGTCGCAAGGCACGGGAACGCTGGTGCGCCTGTCGACCCCGATGAGCGACCTGTTCATCGCCAACGACAGCGTCGCTGACGTTCAGGTCCGCTCGGCTAACCAGCTTTATATCTTCGGCAAGGGCCGCGGTGAAACGACCATCTACGCCACCAACAAGGCCGGCCGGGTGGTCTACTCCGCCAATGTTCGGGTCGGCACCAATGTCGGTTCGGTCGAGGAGATGCTGCGCATGGCGATGCCGGAAGCGCAGGTCCAGGCAACCCCGATGAACAATCTCGTCCTGCTGACCGGCACCGTGGCCTCGCCGGAGGACGCCGCGGAGGCAGCTCGCCTGACTCAGGCCTATATCGGCGAAGGCACCCAGGTGGTCAGCCGCCTGCGCTCAGCCACACCGCTGCAGGTCATGCTCAAGGTCAGGTTCGCGGAAATAAATCGTACCGCATTGAAGAACGTCGGCATCAACCTTTTTGCGATCGGCGACAACTTTAAGATCCTGCAAGGCAACGGCATATACCTGCCGCCTGTGGGCTCCGACAATCCTACCGGAACCGGCGACATCATCAGAAGTGCTACCGGAACCACTCTCGGAGGCGTTGGAAAGCTGCTTGGCCTGGATTTCGTTTCCTCGATTGACCTTGCTGCCAAGGATGGTCTGATCAGCATACTTGCTGAGCCGAACCTGACGGCCCTTTCCGGTGAAACGGCCAGCTTCCTAGCCGGCGGCGAGTTTCCGATCCCGGTCTCGCAAGCACAGGGCGCAGTCACGGTTGAGTTCAAGCAATATGGTGTGGGCCTCGCCTTCACGCCGATCGTGCTTGCCGACGGCCGTATCTCCATGCGCGTCCGTCCCGAGGTTAGCGAACTCAGCACTGAGGGCTCTGTCAAAATCGGTGAGTTCACCATTCCCGCCCTGACCACCCGCCGAGCGGAAACAACGGTGGAACTCGGCTCTGGACAGTCATTTATGCTGGCCGGCTTGCTTCGCAATACCACCTCGAACGACATCAACAAGGCACCTTTCCTCGGCGATCTGCCTATTCTTGGTACCCTGTTCCGCTCGACACAGTTCCGCCGGCAGGAAACGGAGTTGGTGATTATCGTCACCCCCTATCTGGTACGCCCAGTCTCCGGCCAGTTGGCGCTGCCGACCGACGGCCACCGCGCCCCCACTGACCCGGAGATCAACCTGGAAGGCAAGCTCTTCCGGGGCGTCTCGGGTCCGCGTCCTGCCGCGAACGCAGCGCCGGTGCCCGGAATGAGCGTCACTGCCGGCGGTGCTGCCGCCACTGCCAGCCCCGGCTTCAAGCTTTGAGCCACCGGGCACACGAGAGGACATGCGCCATGCGTCATAAGATTGCCTTCCTGTTGCTTTCCTCGGTCGCGGCCGGCGCCTGCAGCTACACGCCCGGCGAACCCGCCCTTGAGCGCGGCGTTGCGGCGGTAAACGTCCCGGTGGTCAGCCGGGCCGACTACAGCTTTGACCTGGCCGCTCCCGGCGGCTCGCTCCCGTCCTCAGAAGAAGCTCGCCTGGACGCCTGGTTCAGCGGACTTCAGCTCGGCTATGGCGACACCATCACGATTGATGGGTCGATGGCCGACATGGCACGCGCCGATATCGCTCGCGTCGCCGGTCGCTATGGCCTGCTGGTATCTGCCGCAGCACCGGTCACGGTTGGAGCCATTCCCGACGGGGCTGTCCGCGTGGTCGTCAGCCGGACTCGCGCCAGCGTTCCAGGCTGCCCCAACTGGAGCGAGGAAGGGGCGCCGAACTACAACAATCGGATGATCTCGAACTACGGCTGCAGCGTGAACAGCAACATCGCAGCCATGATCGCGAACCCGCAAGACCTCGTCTACGGCCGCGAGGGTACCGGCATCAACGATCCCACGACGTCTAACCGCGCCGTGGATGTTTACCGGTCTACTGCTCCGACCGGCAAAGGCCCCCTGAAGGCCGTTTCCACAGGAGGCAAGTGATGAACGCTCCATTCAACGCTCGGGCGGGAATCCGCGATCCGTTTCAGGCCTATGTCTGTGACGACGCCACGGCCGACATGCTTCGCCCAATCGCGGTCGAGCATGGCTGGAGCCCGGAGAAGGTCAACAAGGGCGGCCTGCGGAATGCGGTACAATCTTTGTCCGTTTCGGCCAGCCCCAACATCCTGTTCGTGGACCTGGCGGAATCGGCCGATCCGCTCAACGACATCAACGCGCTGGCCGAAGTATGCGAGCCCGGCACGATCGTGATCGCTTGCGGTCAGGTCAACGATGTCCGCCTGTATCGCGATCTCGTCGCCAGTGGTATCCACGACTATCTGCTGAAGCCGTTCAGCGTCGACCAGATCCGCGACACGTTCGCGCACGCCCAATCGATCCTGTCTGGTCCTCGCAGCGAAGCGCAGGTCGATCGGCCGCATGTCATGGCGACCGTGATTGGCGTGCGGGGCGGTGTCGGAGCTTCAACCATCGCGACATCGCTGGCGTGGCTGCTTGGGGACAAAGCACATCGTTCCACGGCGCTGCTGGATCTCGACATCCACTTCGGCACTGGCGCTCTGGCCTTGGACCTGGAGCCAGGCCGCGGCCTGACGGACGCAATCGAAAATCCGAGCCGTATCGATGGCCTGTTTATCGAGCGTGCAATGGTTCGCGCCAACGAACGGCTATCGGTGCTGTCGGCCGAGGCGCCGATCACCACTCCGCTGATGACGGACGGGGCCGCCTTCTTCCAGCTGCAGGAAGAGATGCGCAACGCATTCGAATCGACGGTGCTCGACCTGCCCCGCCACATGCTGATCCAGTTTCCCCACCTCGTCCACGACGCCCATGTCGCGGTAGTGACCAGCGAACTCACCCTGGCGGCGACGCGTGACACGATCCGCATCCTGGCCTGGCTGAAGGCCAACGCTCCGCAGACCAAGGTGATCGTGGTCGCCAACCGGGTCCCGTCGGGCGGCGCGCTGGAGATCAGCCGCAAGGACTTTGAACAGTCGATCGAGCGATCGGTGGACATCATGATCAGCGAGGACGGCAAGCTGTCGGCGCAAGCAGCCAAGCTTGGCAAGCCGGTGGCGGAGCTCGCCAGCGGCAAGGCCGGCGCCCCTTACCTGACCCTGTGCAACATGGTGCTGAGCCATGCCACGGAAGACGGAGCCGCAGCCGAGGTGAAGGGCGCTGCCGGCAAATCGCTGGTCGACGGCATCCTGAGCAAGCTGTCCAAGCCCAAGGTCGCGGCCTGAAGATGCTGGACGCTGGCTTTTGTCCGTGTCCCGCACTTCAACTGCAACCAAGCCCACCCGCAAGCTGAAGGCAACATAAGCGATGATGATGCTTCTGATGATGGCCGGCGCCGCGATGCTGACGCTGCTCATGCTTGCGCTTGCCTTCAACGGTCCGTCGCCGAACAAGGCGTTGAAGCGGCGGGTCGAGCTCATCAAGGAACGACACGGCGAGAGCGTGCTGGCGGCCACCGCCAACGCCCAAATTCGCAAGCTGTTTGCTCAACGCAACAGCCGGGTCGAGAACTGGGCGTCCACCCTGATGCCCAAGCCCGCCCTGCTTCGCCGCCGGCTGGAACAGACCGGCAAGAGCTGGTCGCTTGGTCAATATGGCATGGCGACGGCCGGCCTACTGGTCGTCGTTTCATCTGCGCTGCTCGGCAGCGGGATGCCGGTCGTCCTGTCGCTGATGCTCGGTCTCATGGTCAGCATGGGCCTGCCGCACATGGTCATCGG
Organism: Sphingomicrobium sp.; assembly: GCA_035537335.1. Classification (GTDB taxonomy): domain Bacteria; phylum Pseudomonadota; class Alphaproteobacteria; order Sphingomonadales; family Sphingomonadaceae; genus Sphingomicrobium. The sequence goes on from DATLMM010000045.1 coordinate 26,614, forward strand.
CTTTCTCATCAAGAAGCGGCTGACCAAGTTCAACTCGAACTTTCCAGACGCCATCGAGCTGATGGTCCGTGGTCTGCGTTCGGGCCTGCCGATCACGGAGACGCTCGGCATTGTCGCCTCGGAAATCCCCGGCCCCGTGGGCATCGAGTTTCGCGCGGTTGCTGACAAGATGAAGATCGGCCGGACCATGGATGCCGCGCTGCAGGAAACCGCCGACCGGATGGGCACGCCGGAGTTCCAGTTCTTTGTCATCACCCTGAACATCCAGCGCGAAACCGGCGGCAACCTCGCCGAGACCCTGTCGAACCTTGCCGACGTGCTGCGCAAGCGCGCCCAGATGAAGCTCAAGATCCGGGCGATGAGTTCGGAATCGAAGGCTTCGGCGATGATCATCGGGGCGTTGCCGTTCATCGTCTTCGGCCTCGTCTATATGATGAACCCCAAATACATGGGCGGTTTCTTCAGCGACGACCGCCTGATCATCGCCGGTCTTGGCGCGATGGTCTGGATGAGCATGGGCGTGTTCATCATGGCCAAGATGATCAACTTCGAGATCTAAGGGGGCTTCGAGTAACATGCAGCCTGCGACCGGCCCGACCCTGCTCGGCTTCGACGTCATCTGGATTGCGACGATCCTGTCTGGCGTCGCGACCATGGCGGTGCTGACGGCGATCTACGCCGCGACAACCGTGCGCGATCCGATGGCGCGCCGAGTCAAGGCGCTGAACGAACGTCGCGAGCAGCTCAAGGCCGGCATCGTCGCCTCCACCAACAAGCGCAAGAAGCTGAACAACAAGAACGCGGCGGCCGACAAGGTTCGCGGCATCCTGGACAGCTTCAAGATGATTCAGGACGATCAGCTCAAGATCACACAGCAGAAGCTGATGCAGGCCGGCATCCGCGCCAAGGACCTGGCATTCTTCGTCATCCTGGCGCGCTTTCTCCTGCCCGTCGTGCTCGGCACGGTCGCCATCCTGATGGTCTATGTGTTCGATTACTTTCCCGAATGGGGCGCACTCAAGAAGTACGGGCTGGTCGCCGGCACCCTGGTGCTCAGCTACAAGTCGCCCGACCTGTGGCTCGGCAACAAGGTCAAGAAGCGCAGCGACGCCGTGCGCAAAGGGCTCCCCGATGCGCTCGACCTGCTGGTCATCTGCGCGGAAGCGGGCCTGACGGTTGACGCTGCGTTCGGCCGGGTCGCTAAGGAGTTGGGCAAGGCCTATCCGGAACTCGGCGACGAGTTCGGCCTGACCGCGATCGAACTTGGCTTCCTCAACGAACGACGTTTGGCATTCGAGAATCTCGCCGGCCGGGTGGATCTGGAGGCCGTGCGCGGCGTGGTCACCACCATGATTCAGACGGAGAAGTACGGTACACCGCTGGCCTCCGCCCTGCGGGTGCTCTCGGCCGAGTTCCGCAACGAGCGCATGATGCGCGCCGAGGAAAAAGCGGCCCGACTACCGGCGATCATGACCGTCCCGCTGATCCTGTTCATCCTGCCGACGCTGTTCATCGTGATCCTTGGCCCGGCAGCCTGTTCGATCAGCGACAACTTCATCAATCGGGCACCGTAACGGCACCCATTTCCCGCGAGGCGTTCTTAGCGGCGCCTCGCGGGAACTTCGTCGCCCTCTTCGCGCTTAGGTCGTTACGCAGACGCGACGAGGAGCATTGGGCAGATGACGAGCTTTACCCCCGACCAATGGATCATTCTGGGCCTGGTGTTTGTGCTCGGCCTGCTGGTCGGCATGTGGATGACCAGTGGTGGACGCCGAAAGTGGAAAGCCCGCTACACCGAAGAGCTGGACAAGCGTCGTTCGCTGGAGAAGTCGCAGGGAGAGCGCGAGGCGCATTGGGCCAGCCGCGAGAAGGAATGGCGTGAGCAGGACAGTCTGCGCGGCGCCGCCCGGGAGCGTGGTCCCGTCGTAGATCGCGACCGGGATGGCTACCCCGACCGCCCGCTGGCCGATCGCGATGACGATGGTTACCGCGAGCGCCCACTGACGGATCGCGATGGCGACGGCTACCGTGACCGCCCATCGGCCGGCAACCGCCGGCCGGGCGACATCGACGGTGATGGCATCCCCAATCGCGGCGACCCGCACCCGGCTGATCGACGGCGGTGACGGCTGTGCTCCCGCGCAAGCGGGAGCCCGGACAGGCGCAACGCGCCGGGTGCTGCTGCACGGATTCTGTCTGAAGGCCTGGGCTGCCGCCCGCGCGGGACAGCTCTACCCCTCTATTTTCGAGAAATCCGCCACCCGGTGCACCGCATCGCGGAAGCGCGCGAGCAGGTTGAGCCGGCGCGCGCGCACGCCTTCGTCGGCATCGTTCACCGTCACCTTGTCGAAGAACGCGTCGATCGGCTGGCGCAGGGAAGCCAGCGCGCTCATCGCGACGCGAAAGTCCTCGGCCTCGATGGCTTGTTGGGCCTCTGGCTCGGCCTCGTTCAGCGCCGCAAGCAGCGCCGTCTCTTCCTCTGGCAGATCGTCACCCCGGGCCTGATCCGCAGTCCAGCTACCCTCTTCCTTCTTCAGGATGTTCGCGGTCCGCTTGTAGCCGGCGAGCAGGTTGGCGCCGTCCGGCGTCTCGACAAATCCCTGCAGCGCCTGCACCCGGGCGAGCAAGCGAACGAGGTCGTCTTCACCACCGAGCGCAAACACCGCATCGATAAGGTCGTGCCGGACGCCAGTCTCACGTTGCTGAACCTTGAGCCGATCGACAAGAAACTCTTCCAAGTTGCCGTAATTCGCGGCTGCACCTGTCGCGTCGAGCATATTGCGGAAGGAACAACGCAGACCATTGTCGATGACCAAAGCCAGAAATCCGAGCCCAGCGCGACGAAGTGCAAACGGATCCTTCGATCCGGTGGGAGGCATGTTTGCGGCGAAGAAGCGGGCAAGCGTATCCAACTTATCCGCCAGCGCGACCGCCACCGTCACCCGAGCGGTCGGCACTTCATCCCCCTGCCCGACCGGCTTGTAGTGGTCTCGCACCGCAGCGGCGATCGCCTTCGGCTCGCCTTCCGCGGCGGCAAGATACCCGCCAATCAGCCCTTGCAGCTCCGGGAACTCGCCGACCATGCCCGTCACGAGATCGGCCTTGCTGAGCCGCGCTGCGCGTTCAGCCTGATCAGCCAATCGCGCCACATCCCCGTCATTCCTCCGCAGGCGGGAATCCATCTCCGACCCTTCCACCTGCTCGACATTTAGGAGATGGACCCCCGCCTGCGCGGGGGTGACGTTGATGCTCCTGGGGGTGACGACCCCCTCTTCGATTAGCCAGCGGGCGAGCTTCGCCACCCGCTCGACCTTGTCCGCAACCGTGCCGAGCTTCTCGTGAAACACGATCTGCGACAGCTTCTTCGCCTGCTCCTCCAGCGGAACCTTGAGATCTTGCTCCCAGAAGAAGCGGGCGTCGCTTAGCCGAGCGGCCAGGACACGCTCATTGCCAGCGACGATCGCCGCGCCACTGTCACTCGGCACCACGTTCGCGGTGCAGATGAACGCATTGGCCAGCGCGCCTTCTTCCCCACGGAGCACGAAGTACTTCTGGTTGGTCCGGGCGGTCAGCTGGATCACTTCGGCCGGCACGTCGAGATAGTCGGGGTCGAACCGTCCAAGCAGCGGCACCGGCCACTCCGTCAGCCCCGCATTCTCTGCCACCAGCCCCTCGTCCTCGACCAGCTCCAGTCCGGCCTTGGCCGCGAGCGAAGCGGCGCCCTCTCGGATGATTGTCGCGCGTTCATCCTGGTCGACGATCACGTGGCAGGCGCGCAGCTTTTCGGCATAGTCCGATGCTCCGCCAAGCGTGATGGGCCCGGGATGGTGAAAGCGGTGCCCCACAGTAGTCGCGCCGCTCGTCATCCCATCCACATCCACCGCGACGATCTCGTCGCCAAGGAGCGCCACGATCCCCTGTAGCGGTCGTACCCAGCGCAGGCTCGCCATTGTCGCCGACGCCGCGCCCCAGCGCATCGACTTGGGCCACGGGAAGCCGGCTACGATCCGCTCGATCGCAGGCCCAAGAACGCTCGCCGTGGCTTGTCCCGGCCGGTCGATCACCGCGAAGAACACGTCGTCACGCTCGACCAACGCCTCACGCGTCAGCCCGGTCTTGCGCAAGAAGCCCTCAAGCGCTTGCGGCGGAGCCGACGAACGCGGACCCTTGATGTCCTCCGACACCGCCGCGGTCGCCAGCGGCAGCCCGCGCGCGATCAGCGCCAGCCGCCGCGGCGTCGCGAAGGTCTCGATCGCTTCCGCTGCCAGCCCGGCCTTGTTCAGCTCCTCCGCGAACATCTGCGCCAAGTCATTGCGCGCCCGCGCCTGCATCCGTGCGGGGATCTCCTCGGAGAGGAGCTCGAGCAGGAAATCAGCGGAAGTCATTTGCGCCCTCCGCTGCCCTGAGCTTGTCGAAAGCCTGCACTTTTTCTGCGTATTCGGATCGAGAGAACAAGGCTTCGACAAGCTCAGCCATACGGGACGACGGGTCGCGGCAACTTGTCACGCCGCATATCCCTTATACTCCATCCACGCGCCGCACGCGCCCTTCGCCAAGTCGCGCACGCGGCCGATGTAGGCCTGTCGCTCGGCCACCGAGATAACTCCGCGCGCTTGCAGCATGTTGAAGATATGACTCGCCTTGATCGCCTGCTCGTAAGCCGCAATCGGCAGCTTGGCGCCGAGCGCGTTCTCTGCCTCCGCCGCCGCCTTCCGGAACAGATCAAACAGCGCGTCGGTGTCGGCACGCTCGAAGTGCCACTCCGACATTTGCCTCTCATTGTCGAGGAACACGTCGCCGTAGCTCACACCCTCAATGTTGAAGCGAAGGTCGAACACATTGTCGACACCCTGTATGTACATGGCCAGCCGCTCGAGCCCATAGGTCAGCTCGCCCGCGACTGGCTTGCAGTCGAAGCCGCCGACCTGCTGGAAATAAGTGAACTGGGTCACCTCCATCCCGTCGCACCAGACCTCCCAGCCAAGGCCCCAGGCCCCCAGCGTCGGGCTCTCCCAGTCGTCCTCGACGAAGCGGATATCATGCGCCGTCAAGTCGATACCGATTGCTTGGAGACTGTCGAGATAGAGCTGCTGCAGGTTCGCCGGACTCGGCTTGAGCATAACTTGATACTGATAGTAATGCCCCAGGCGATTGGGGTTCTCGCCATAGCGCCCGTCGGTCGGTCGCCGGCATGGCTGAACATAAGCGCACTTCCACGGATCGGGTCCTAGCGCACGCAGCACGGTCGCCGGATGGAAGGTCCCCGCCCCCATCTCCATGTCATAAGGCTGCAGGATCAGACAGCCCTGGTCTGACCAGTAGCGATGCAGGGTCAGGATCAAGTCCTGGAAGCTCAAGGGAGTGGTGCTCACGGGCGCGGGCTTTGGCAGGAGCTTGGGCAACGGGCAAGGCTGCCTTACATCATCTGTTAAGCGCCGCGGCGCCACAGGAGAGAGCATGACACTGATCAACTGGGTAAAGCGCGGCCTCGCCGCCCTTGGCATCGCCACCGCCGCCGCCGGGTGCAGTTCGGCCGCGACCACTCCTGCAGTCGGCGCTGCCGTCGCCAAACCCGCCCTGTGGCAGGTCGCGGACAAGGACACGACCATTTACCTGTTCGGGACCATCCACCTGCTGCCCGAAGGCTACAAATGGCGCACGCCGCGCATTGATCAGGCCGTGAGTAGCGCTAACGGGCTGGTGGTTGAGACCATCATCGACACAAAGAACCCGACCGAGCTTGCCGGCGTGATGATGCGGCTCGGCCTCAACCCGTCAGTTCCTTCGCTCCTCAGCCGGGTACCGGTCGAAAAACGGGCGGCGCTGCAGGCCGCGGTGAAGGCCAGTGGCATCCCGATGGCTGCGCTTGATCGCATGGAGACGTGGGCGGCGGCGTTCACCCTGATTGGCACTCAGTTCCGAGCGCTCGGGTTGCAGGCCGAGGCCGGCGTCGAAACCACGCTCAAGTCCAGCTTCAGCTTGGCCGGCAAGCCGATCGGTCAGCTGGAAACCAATGCCGAGCAACTTGGCTTCTTCGATGCGCTACCCGAGGCTGCTCAGCGCGAATTGCTGGTGGCCGCTCTCGACCAGCCGGCTTCGGCCAAGGCGCAGTTCGACGGCATGCTGGCGGCGTGGACACGCGGCGATGTCGACTCGATCGCCAAGACCTTCAACACGGACATGGCCGGCTCGCCCGAGCTGATGGATGCGCTCCTTCGCCGCCGCAACGCCAATTGGGCCGGCTGGATCGAAAAGCGGATGGCACAGCCGGGAACGGTGATGGTTGCGGTCGGCGCCGGTCACCTCGCGGGCGAAGCTTCCGTTCAGGACCTGTTGCAGCGCCGCGGGCTCAAGGTCACCCGCTTGCAGTAAGCGCGAAGAATGTAAGGCCACTCGCGCAAGGGAGTGGCATTTGCCAACCCGCTCGCCCTTCGCTAAGGCGCGCGGCGCTCCTCATGGTCATCCCTGGAGGCGTGACGGAGCGCAGCAAAAACTCTTTTCAAGGAACAAGCACGCATGAGCGAACAGCTGACGCTGCCCGCCGAGACGCGCGACCGGGCCGGCAAGGGAGCCTCCCGGGCGCTTCGTCGAGATGGCCGGGTACCCGCCGTTGTCTACGGCGCCAAGCAGGATCCCATCGGCATCCATGTCGAGGAAAAGCTCCTCACCAAGCTGATGTCGACTGGCCACTTCATGAACACCGTCGTGATGATCGACGCTGGTGGCCAGCAGATCCGAACCCTGCCCAAGGATGTGCAGTTCCATCCGGTGACCAGCCGGCCGAGCCACGTCGACTTTCTGCGCATCAGTGAGCACAGCAAGGTTACCGTCAACGTTCCCGTCCGCTTCGACGGCGAGGAAGAAAGCCCAGGCCTGAAGCGTGGCGGCGTGCTCAACGTCGTTCGCCACGAGCTGGAGCTGATCTGCGATGCGTCGGAGATTCCGGACGAGATCCACATCGATCTGTCGGGCGTGGACGTTGGTGACAGCATCCACATCTCGTCGGTCAAGCTTCCGCAGGGTGTTGAGAGCGCGATCACCGACCGCGACTTCACCATCGCCACGGTCGTTGCCCCTTCCGCGCTGAAGAGCGAGGAAGGCGACAGCCAGACCGAGGCCGAGACTGACGCCGGCGAGGCTGCCGCAGAAGCTTAAGCTTCTCGCGCGCGAAAATCAGGAACCGCTCGCCTGCGGGTGGGCGGTTTCTTTTTGTCTCCCTCCCCCGCTAGGACAGCGCCAATGCAAATCTGGGCCGGCCTCGGCAATCCGGGCGCGCAGTACGCGCTGCACCGCCACAATGTCGGCTTCATGGCCGCCGACGCGATCGCGGCCATCCATAACTTCGCGCCCTGGCAGAAGAAGTTCCGCAGCCTGGTGGCCGAAGGCCGGATCGGCCGCAACCGCGTGATCTTCATCAAGCCGCAAACGTTCATGAACGAGAGCGGCGACGCGGTCCAACAGGCGCTCAACTTCTACAAGCTGGACGAGGACGCCCTGACCGTCTTTCACGACGAACTCGATCTTGCCCCGTTCAAGGTCAAGGCACGCGTCGGCGGTGGGCTGGCCGGCCACAATGGCCTGCGTTCGATCAACGCCTCGCTCGGCCCCGACTTCCGCCGCGTGCGGATCGGCATCGGCCATCCCGGGCACAAGGATCGGGTCACGCCGCATGTGCTCGGCAATTACGCCAAGTCCGAGATGGAGCCCCTGTCAGACCTGCTTGGCGCGATCGCTGCGGAAGCCGAATGGCTGGCGGACGGTGACGAGGTGCGCTTCATGCGCGAGGTCGCGCGCCGTCTTCAGCAGGACGGCTAGCTCTCGATTGCGAAGCGCGCTCTGGCAGTGAAGTAGTCGCGCCGCTACGGCTGCCTGGCATGGCTCGCGACCTTTTCGTCACTCGATTGTACGAAGCCGAACTCGGCGACCCCGAGCAACTGGCTGAGCTTGCCCATTCGGTTCGCTCACTGGCGGCGGATGATCGCGCCGGGCAGCGCTGGTGCCGGGACAAGTCCTACAAGGGCTATACCAGCTACGCTTCCCTTGACGACCTGCCACGCCGCGACCCGGTTATCGGCGCTTTGGCGGGGCAGCTGGTCAGCCATGCGGCCAAGTTTGCCGACGAGCTTGCCTTTGACCTACAGCGGAAACTCAAAGTCGACAGCCTGTGGGTCAATCTCCTGCGGGGCGGCGGGGCTCATGCGGGACACATTCACCCGCATTCGATCCTGTCCGGCACCTTCTATGTCGAGGTTCCGTCCGGCAGTGGCGCCATCCGCTTCGAGGATCCCCGGCTGCCGATGATGATGGCGGCACCCGTTCGCCGGGACGACGCGCCGGAGCCCCTGCGATCATTCGTGACGGTGCAGCCCCGCCCGGGCCTGCTGTTGCTGTGGGAGAGCTGGCTCCGGCACGAAGTCCGACCATCAACGGGCCGCGGCGAGCGGCTGTCGATCAGCTTTAATCTAAGCTGAGACGTGCGGCCGGCTCAGGCGGCCAGGCGGAACTGGTCACGCCCGCAATGCTTGGCCTTGTACAACGCGACGTCGGCCGTCCGGAGTGTCGCTTCCATCCCGGCCGGGCCAAGCGCGGCCACCCCTCTGCTGACGGTGATCCGGATCGATCCGCGCGAGGTGCGGATGGGGGTCCGAGCAACTTGCTCCCGCATTCGATCGCAGATCAAAAGCGCCTGCTCGGGAGTCGTGTCAGCGAACAGGATGACGAACTCCTCACGCCCGATCCGCGCCGGCATATCGCCCGCGCGTAACATTCCTCGCATCAGCGCTGCAAAGCCGGTGAGCACTTCATCCCCGGCATCGTGACCGTGAAGATCGTTAACCTGCTTGAAGTGATCGATGTCCAGGAGGGCCAGACAATCACCCGACCCCGCCTTGATACGCCGCTCGCCATGGTTCAGCAAGGCTCGGCGATTTGGGCAATCCAGGCAGCAAGTCGGTCAGCGCAGCGGTGGACAGCTGTCGCTCGCGGTCCTTGTTGTCGGTGATGTCGCGGACGATCGACAGCACGCCATCGACTTGCCCGTCCTCGTCGACCAGCGCACGGCTGTGCGTCTCGAACCATCGACGTGATCCGTCAGCCATGATCCCCTGATATTCGTAACGCCTCGTCGAGCCGGGCTGGTTGAACACGTTTAGATGCTCGTGTCGTACTTCGTCCAGGAACTCTGGCGCGATCAGGCGGCTGCTGGGGGTACCGATCAGGTCGGCCGGATCGTACCCTGCGATTTGTAGCATGGATGGCGAGACGTACAGAAACCGGCCCGCAGCGGAGATATGGAGCATCAGGTCCGAACTATGCTCGGCCATCAGTCGAAAGCGTTCCTCGCTCAGACGCACCCGCTGAAGCAGCTTCTTGCGATTGTGCAGGTCGGCGCTGATCGGCAAGATCGTCAGCACCGTGGCGGCCAGATAGAATTGGAAGAACTGCATCTGCGTGCCCGGCTCGCCCGGGCCGATCAGCTGAATGGGGCCATAGCCGGCAGCCGTCATGGTCGCGCCTACAAAGGCCAGCATTACGATCGCCAAAGCCGCACCAACGCGGCCCATGCGGAAGGTGAACAGCACGACGGCCATGACGGGCAGGAACAGGAGAGGAAGGCTCGACTGGCTGAACACCCCGACGGCCACGGCAAGCACCAATGGCAGAACGGTTATCGCGTCGGCTCGCCGGTTCCGCAGCACCGTCCAAGTCTCCCGGCGAGCCTGCTGTCCGTCAGCATCATTGCGATCGGAGTGATGCTCAGATTGCCGAGGGCGTAACCGCTGACATAATGCAGCATGGACTCGCCGGTAAATCGCCCAAGAGCGGCCAACGCCAGCCCGGCCATGCCCGTCGCCAACAATGGTGCTACCAGCGCCAGCGCGACGACATAGCGGGCGAACCAGCTCAACGATCGCAGGGTTTCGCTCGACTGGGCCCACCTGCGCAGCAGCAGTACGGCAACGGTTGCCTCCAAGAGGTTGACAACTGCAAACGGAACTGCGGCGGCCCATCCCAGGCCGAGTAGTCCCGTGTTGAGGGCGCTGATCGTGCCGCACGGGGCAAGAGTGAGCGGCCATCGGCGAGTGGCGGTGCGCATCAAGGCTGCAATCAGGATGGCGGTGGCGATCCACAGAAAGGCCACCCCGCCATCGAACCGCGTGAAGATCAGCGCAGCTGCTCCCGCCACGCCATAGGCCAACAGCAGGAAAACCAGACTTCGCAGCCACATGTGTCGAACCATAGGCCCTAACTAAGGCCCGCTCCGTAGCGCGGAGTTACCAAATGGTCCGTTGCGGATGGAAACTGGCGAACTTGGCTGGTCGCGGCTAAGGACAGCCCGAACATCCTTCCTCAACGGACACCACCATGGGCTTCAAATGCGGCATCGTGGGCCTGCCGAACGTCGGCAAGTCCACCCTCTTTAATGCGCTTACCGAAACGCAGGCGGCGCAAGCGGCCAACTACCCCTTTTGCACCATCGAGCCGAACGTCGGCCAGGTCGCGGTCCCCGATCCGCGCCTCGACAAGCTCGCCGCCATCGCCGGCTCGGCCAAGATCATCGCTACCCAGCTCGGCTTCGTCGATATCGCCGGCCTGGTGAAGGGCGCCAGCCAGGGCGAGGGCCTCGGCAACCAGTTCCTCGGCAACATCCGGGAAGTGGACGCCATCGTCCACGTGCTGCGCTGCTTCGAGAACGACGACATCCAGCACGTCGCCAATAAGGTCGACCCGCTGGCCGATGCCGAAGTAGTCGAAACGGAGCTTCTCCTCGCCGACCTGGAAAGCCTGGAGAAGCGCGTCCCCAACCTGATCAAGCGCGGGCAGCAGGGCGATAAGGAGTCCAAGATCGCCGCGTCCGTTCTCGGCCAGGCGCTGGAGCTTCTGCGCGAAGGCAAGCCGGCCCGGCTCACCCAGCCCAAGGACGAAGAGGAAGCGCGCGTCTTTGCCCAGGCGCAGCTGATCACCGCCAAGCCGATCCTCTACGTCTGCAACGTCAACGAAGAAGACGCTGCGAACGGCAATGCGTTGTCGCAACAGGTCTTCGCCAAGGCCCTGGCCGAAAACGCCAACGCGGTGGTCGTGTCCGCCGCGATCGAGTCCGAGCTCGTTGGCATGGAGATGGACGAGCGGCTCGCCTTCCTGGAGGAAATGGGTCTCCATGAAACCGGCCTCGCCCGCGTCATCCGCGCCGGTTACGATCTCCTCCACCTCATCACCTTCTTCACGGTCGGCCCCAAGGAAGCGCGCGCGTGGACGGTGGAGAAGGGTGCCAAAGCTCCGCAGGCGGCCGGAGTCATTCATACCGACTTCGAGCGCGGTTTCATCCGGGCCGAGACGATCGCCTACGACGACTATGTCGCCCTGAACGGCGAAGCAGGCGCGCGCGACGGGGGCAAGCTACGCCAGGAGGGCAAGGAGTATGTCGTGCAGGACGGCGACGTGCTGCACTTCAAGTTCAACGTGTGAGCCGCCGAGCACAAGAAAAACGGAGCGAAGCGAGCGCAGCTTGCGTGAGAAACAGCGAGCCGCGGACGGCCTGCAGCGCAGCTGACAGGACCGAACACGCGGATTTACTCTGCGTCGGCCTCCACGCTAGAGCGATCTCATGATCTACTTCGAAGACCTCGAAATCGGCTCCACGCAGACCTACGGCTCTGTCGAGGTGACTCGGGAGGAAGTGCTGGCGTTCGCCGGCCGCTACGATCCGCAGCCCTTTCACCTCAGCGATGAGGAAGCTGCCAAGACCCACTTCGGCCGCATTGCCGCCAGCGGCTGGCATACCTGCGCCATGACCATGGGCGTGATCGTCGATTATCTTGGCAAGCACCCGCAGGCCGGACTTGGCTCGCCGGGTGTCGACGAGCTGCGCTGGTTAAAACCCGTCTATCCCGGCGACGTGCTGACCGTCACCAGCACTTTGCTCGAGAAAACGCCGAGCCGCTCCAAGCCCGACCTTGGCAGCTTCCGGACGGAGACGATCGTCACCAATCAGGATGGCGAGCCGGTCATGCGCTTCGTCAGCATCGTCCTGATCCGCCGCCGCCCGAACGCCTGACGAACCCGTGCCCGAACTGCGGATCGGGACTGCTGGCTGGACCATCCCGCGAGAAGTCGGGGATCGCTTTCCCCCCGACGGCACGACGCTCGAACGCTACTCGCAGACGCTAACCTGCGCCGAGATCAACAGCAGCTTCCACCGGCCCCATCGCGCTTCCACCTGGCAACGCTGGCGCGACAGCGTACCCGATGACTTCCGCTTCTCGGTGAAGCTGCCGAAGACCATCACGCACCAGCATCGTCTGCTGGATTGCACCGAACCGCTGGTCGCCTTCCTGAAAGAAGCAAACGGACTTGGCGACAAGCTGGGCGTATTGCTGGTGCAGCTTCCACCCAGCCTCGCCTTCGCCAGCAAGGTAGCGAGCGCCTTCTTCGCCGATCTGCGCTCGCGAACTGCGGTGCCCATCACCTGCGAGCCGCGCCATCCGACCTGGTTCGACCAACCGGCGGACTGCATGCTCGCCGAGTGGCAAGTTGCGCGGGTCGCGGCGGACCCGGCACGAGTTCCGGCCGCAGCCGACTCCGGCGGCTGGCAAGGTTTGTCCTACTGGCGCCTGCACGGGTCCCCAATCATGTACCGATCAAGCTACTCCGATCGGATCGACCATTACGCAAATCGGATTGCCGAAGACCACATTGCCTCCGCTAGCTGGTGCATCTTAGACAACACGGCGAGTTCGGCTGCATTGCCGGACGCCTTGTCGCTGCACGAAGCTATGAGCCGGCGTACTCGATCAGGCTGACCGTCTCGATGCCCTCGCTCCGCAGCGCCGCCGTGCCGCCAAGCTCCGGCAAGTCGATCACGAACCGCGCACCAGTCACCACGCCGCCGGCCCGCCGCACCAGCCGAGCCGCCGCCAGCGCCGTCCCGCCAGTTGCCAGCAGGTCATCGACGACCAGCACCTTCGCCCCTGCCGCGCAGGCATCGACATGCACGGTGAGCCGGTCGGTGCCATACTCCAGCGCATAGTCCTCCGCGATTGTCTCGCCAGGCAGCTTGCCGTCCTTGCGGAGCAGCAGCAGCCCGCAGCCGAGCCGAAACGCAAGGGCAGCACCGATGGCAAAGCCGCGTGCTTCGATTCCGGCGATCAGGTCAGGCTTGTCGGTCACCGTTTCCGCCAATCGCTCGATCGTCTTAGCGAATCCGTCCCCTTCCAGCAGCAGGGTGGTTATGTCGCGGAACTGGATCCCCGGCTTGGGGTGATCAGGGATGGTGCGGACCAGCGCGCGAAGGTCGTCGTTGCTCATGCGATCAGGCCATGCACGTCACGCCGGGCTCGACGCGGCATCCGCCTGTTTCTCCTTGCCTTTGCCCTGCGACCAGGAAGGCGAACCCTGGCTCAAGGCCGGGGCGACGGATCACCCCGCGATTCCGCGCTCCGCCTTTTGCTCGTCCATCCGTTCGCGGAAGGCTGGTTCCAGCGGTCCGCGAATCGAGACCTCGCGCTTCGCGTTGGCCCACAGGTTGCGATAGGCAAGATAGGCCAGCACGGTGGCGATCAGCAGGAAGATCATCACTGCCCACCCGGCGCGATGACGGTTCTCCAATGTCGGCTCAGCCGTCCACACCATGAAGGCAGCGACGTCCTTGGCCATCTGATCGACCGTCGCCTTGGTTCCGTCCGCGTAGGTCACCTGCCCGTCGGACACGAGCGGCGGCGGCATGGCGATGTTGAGGTTCGCGAAATACGGATTGTAATGCAGCCCGGCGCCCGTCTTGGAATCCGGGAACTGGCGCAGCAATTCGGCCGGCTGTTGCTTCTGGTAACCCGTCAGCAGCGAGTAGACGTACGCAGTGCCGTTGCCCCGAGCCTCGGTCATCAGGCTGAGATCGGGCGGAAGTGCATTGTTGTTGGCCGCCCGAGCCGCAGTCTCATTGGCGTAGGGGCTCGGGAAGCGGTCGGAGATCAGCGCCTTGCGGGTCGATGCCTCGCCCGTTTCCGGATTCACCGCCGGCACCTCGATCGCCCACTGGTTGGCGATCGCCTTCACCTCAGCCTCGTTATAGCCCAGATCCGAAAGCTGGTAGAAGCTGACGAACTTCAGACTGTGACAGGCGGCGCAAACCTCCTTGTACACCTGGAAGCCGCGCTGCAGCTGCTGGCGGTCGAACTTCCCGAACACGCCGTCGGACGTGAACGCCACGTCCTTCGGGTCCTGATGGAACTCTTCCTCCGCGGTCGGCACCGGCGGGTTCTGGATGGAGTCCAGCCCGTTGACGATCAGGGAGATGAGCAGGACGCCGACAAAGCCGAGCCCGACGAAAAAACCGATGATGCGGACCATGTTGCCCTGTTTCCCTTATTCGGCCGGCGCCGGCACGGCGGCCGTGGTGCCGCCGGTCTTGGCCAGCCCGAACGGCGCGCTTTCCTGCTTTTCACCATGCAGCACGCTTTCACTGATCGAGTTGGGCAGCGGCAGCGGTTTCTCGAACTTGGAAACCAGCGGCAGGATGATGAGGAAGTGCGCGAAGTAATAGGCCGCGGCTAGCTGGCTCATTGCCAGCGTCAGCGGAGTGATGTGCGCCTGTCCCGCATAGCCCAGCACCATGATGTCGGCGACCAGGATCCAGAAGAAGATCTTGTAGACCGGCCGATAACTGGTGGAGCGGATGGGTGAGCGGTCCAGTGCCGTCAGGAAGAACAGCAGCAGGATCGACGCGAACATGGCGATCACGCCCCACAGCTTGGCGGGCAGGATGAAGTCCACCGTGAAGGCGCGCAGAATCGCGTAGAACGGCCAGAAATACCATTCGGGCACGATGTGCGCCGGGGTCACCAGCGGGTTCGCCTCGATGTAGTTGTCCGGATGCCCGAGGCTGTACGGCAGGAAGAAGACGAAGATCGAGAAGACGATCAGTGCGACGCCGATGCCGAAGCCGTCCTTGGCCGTATAGAACGGATGGAAGGGCAGCGTGTCCCGTTCGTTCTTCACGTCCACGCCCGTCGGATTGGACGAGCCCGGAATGTGCAGAGACCAGATTTTCAGGATGGTCACGCCCGCAATCACGAACGGCAGCAAATAGTGAAGCGAGAAGAAGCGGGTCAGCGCGGCCTGGTCCGGCGCGTATCCGCCGAGCAGGAAGATGCGCAGCGGCTCGCCGATCAACGGAATGGCCGAAAAGAAGCCGGTGATGACCTGCGCACCCCAATAGCTCATCTGGCCCCAGGGCAGGACATAACCCATGAAGGCAGTGGCCATCATCAGCAGGTAGATGACCAAGCCAAGCATCCACACCATCTCGCGCGGCGCCTTGTAGGAGCCGTAGTAGAGGCCCCGGAAGATGTGGATGTAGACCACCGCGAAGAAGAAGCTGGCACCGTTCTGGTGAACGTAGCGCAGCACCCAGCCGGCATTGACGTCGCGCATGATGCGCTCGACGCTGTCGAAGGCGCCGCCGGCGTAGCTGTAATAGTGCATTGCCAGCACGATGCCCGTGATGATCTGGATCATCAGCGCGAGGCCGGCCAGAACACCGAAGTTCCAGAAATAGTTGAGGTTGCGAGGCACCGGATAGCCGCCGCCGATCGCACCATAGACGAGCCGGGGCAGGGGCAGCCGCTCGTCCAGATACTTCATGAAGGTCGACTTGGGTTCGTAGGGCTTGGCCCAGGCAAAGCTCATGGCAGTTTTAGTTCCTCAACCGATCTGAACGACCGTGTCCGACGCAAAGCTGTATTCCGGCACCACCAGATTGAGCGGCGCCGGGCCTTTGCGGATCCGGCCGGCGGTGTCGTAATGCGATCCGTGGCAGGGGCAGAAATAGCCGCCATACTCACCCTTGGCTTCACCCTCGCCGATGCCGAGCGGAACGCAACCGAGGTGCGTGCAGACGCCCAAGGTCACCAACCAGTTCTGCTTGCCCGGCTTGGTCCGGTCGGCCAGCGTCTGCGGATCGCGCAGGGAGCCCACGTCGACCTGGTTGGCGGCGGCGATATCCTGCGGCGTCAGGTTGCGGATGAACACCGGCTGCTTGCGCCAAACGGTCTTGATCCCTTGCCCCGGCTGGATCTTGGAGATGTCGACCTCTGTCGAGGACAAGGCGAGCACGTCGTCCGACGGGCTGAACTGAATCAGCAAGGGCGCAACCGCCGCCACTGCGCCGACACCGGCAAAGCTGACCGCCGCCACATTGATGAAGTCGCGGCGACGCACGCCTTCCCCGCCGTTCGCTTCGGCAACCGGTTCCCCCGGCATGAACGGCTGGGAGGTCTGATCGACTGTGGCCATGCTTAACCTTTGACGCGCTGTCTTCTTGTGTGAGCGCACCGGAGTAAGCGGAAGCGCCCGTAACGAGAGCCGCCCTCCGGGAGCCGGGAGCGGATTGGCGCGCTGATAGCCGGGCGAGGTTGGCTTTGCCAAGGCCGATTGTTACGCTGCGAGCGGTTCGCAATAGTCGCTTTCCCCCGTCTGGCGCATTGCCTATGCGACGGAGCCATGAAGCCGCTCGATCACCAGCAATCCGCCGCTCGCCTGTGGTTCGAAAGCCTGCGCGACCGGATCTGCGCCGCCTTTGAGCAAATCGAACGCGAGGCTGGTTCGGACGCGGTCTTCCAGTACCTGCCGTGGGAGCGGCCGGATCACGGCGGCGCGCCTGGAGGCGGCGGTGTCCGCGGGCTGATGACCGGCCAAGTATTCGAAAAGGTCGGGGTCAACGTCTCAACCGTCGGTGGTCGGTTCAGCCCTGAGTTCGCCGCCTCCATCCCCGGCACCGAGGAAGACCCAAGCTTCTTCGCGACCGGCATCAGCCTGGTCGCGCACATGGCCAATCCGCACGTTCCGGCCGTGCACATGAACACGCGGTTCCTAACCACCGGCAAGCGCTGGTTCGGCGGTGGCGCGGATTTGAACCCGGCCATCCCCTATGATGAAGACACTCGAGGCTTTCATGCGGAACTCCGCCGGGCATGCGACGCGCACGGCGCGGACTATTATGAGCGTTACGCCAAGTGGGCCGAGGAGTATTTCTGGCTGCCGCACCGCAATGTTGCGCGCGGCGTCGGCGGTATCTTCTACGACCGGCTTGAAGGCGACTTCGACGCGGACTTTGCCTTCACCCGGGCGGTAGGAGAGGCATTCCTGACGGCGTTCCCGCCCATCGTTCGCCGTCGCATGGGAACTCGTTACACGGACGCCGACATGGACCGCCTGCTCGACTTCCGCGGGCGGTACGTAGAGTTCAACCTGCTTTACGATCGCGGCACGCTGTTCGGACTGAAGACCGGCGGCAACACGGATGCCATCCTGATGAGCCTGCCGCCCCTAGCCCGCTGGAGTTGAGCGCCCGCCTTAGGGTGCGTGCGGGACGCTGACCGGCTCGTCAGCCGGTTCAGCCACCTGCAGGTAGAGGCGGGTCAGCATCACCGTCAGAAGGACCGTTATGATCGCGGCGACCGTCTGGCCAACCAGGGCATTGACCAAGCTGCCGACGCTCAGCCGCTCTGGTTCTCCCGAGATCAGCCCGACCACCACTCCCACAACAGCCGTGACGGCTCCCAGCGCGATCACCGCAGTGATCATGAATAGCATCAGGAAGCCGAACAGCCTCCACCAGCTGCCAGCGGTCAGCGCCCAACTGCGCCGCAGGATCGCGAGCGGGCCGACGTTCTCGGCCACGGAAACGGCGGTCGAGAAGATCATCCGAACCGCCACGAATAGAAACACCAGCGTGATTGCGAAGAGAGGCAGCAATGCACCCGGTGGAGGGGCCTGCGGATTAGCCTGCACCTGCACGGCAAAGGGCGCGGCAAGCAGGACGAATGGGAGCAGCCACAAGATGGTGGCGAGGAGAAAGGACGGGCTGCGGCGCACCCCATGAGCCATCGCCTCGCCCACCGACTGCCGCCGCCCGAGCGCGATGCGAGCGATCGTCAACTGCCCCAATATCGTGACCAGCAAAATGAGCAGGGTGACGGATGACCACCCGAGGTCGGGTGAACTGCCGGAAGTTGACGCTGGAACAACCACTTCGCCAATCGCGCCGGGCAGCACCATCAACGCCAGCGCGACAGTCGCGATCAGCCCGCGATCGCGGCCGAGCACAGCCTTTGTCTCATCCCACGCCCGGCCAATCGAAAGTCGCGCCACTGCTTACCGCCCTGCTGCCTGTAACAGGCTCACTTATGCGGACCGCCTTGCCGCAAGGCAATCGCCTTGCCCGCTGTCGCTTGCCACGCCATCTGCACGGGTGATGAAGATCGACGGCATCGAATGGCGGGTGAGCGACGGCCTTGTTCCCTATCCTGAGGCGCTCGCCTTCATGGAGGAGCGCGCCGCTGCCATCCGGGCTGGCACGGCGCCCGAGTGCATCTGGTTGCTCGAACATCCGCCTCTGTTTACCGCCGGGACCAGCGCCGAAGCATCCGAGTTGTTCAACCCGAAGGGATTTCCGGTGTTCAAGGCCGGACGTGGCGGGCGATATACCTACCATGGTCCAGGTCAGCGGGTGGGCTACCTGATGCTCGACCTTGACCGTCGCGGGCGCGACATCCGCGCGTTTGTTTGTGCGCTGGAAGGATGGATGATCTCCGCCTTGGCCGCTCTCGGCATCACCGCGCATCGCGCAACGGGGCGGATTGGCATCTGGGTGGACGAAGGCTCCGGCGAAGCGAAGATCGGGGCACTTGGCGTTCGCGTCCGCCGATGGGTCACGCTGCATGGCTTCTCGATCAACGTGGACCCGGATCTTACCCACTTCGACGGCATTGTTCCGTGCGGGATCAGCGACTTTGGGGTCACCAGCCTGCGCAAGCTGAGATCAGCGGCGGGAACAGCCGAGCTTGACGAGGCGTTGAAGCGCAACTGCTCCGATTTCCTCCACCAATTGGACGTCGGAGACAATGCCCCTTGAGGGCGAGTGCTTGGCACACTATTGTGCGCCCGATTTGCGACGCGGGCAAACCGCGCCAGATCTACTTTTCAAAGGGAGTTTTGAATGCGTGCTCTGATCCTGGTCGCTGGTGCGGCCCTCGCGGTTTCTGCTTGCAGCAGCAACGAAGCCGCCAACAACACCGCCGTTGACGAGAACCTGATGGCGACCGACATGAACATGACCACCGACATGAACGCGATGGACATGAACACCATGGACGCCAACATGACCATGAACGGCATGGACGCCAACATGACGTCGAACACGACCATGAACAGCATGGAAATGAACGACATGATGACCAACACGCCGGACACCAACGTCGCCAACGGCATGTAATGGTTCAGAACGCCTCCAGTGAGAGGCGTTTTGCTTTCGAGGGGGCTGCCGGCGAGAGTCGGCAGCCTCTTTCACATGGGCGAACAGGATCAAATTGGAATGCGCTCTAAATTCGTAATTGCCACCGCCGTGGCGATCGGACTTGCCGGTTGTGGTGATCGGCAGCAGGACGCCGGCAACGGCATCGCTTCCGAGCAGGGCTTCTCCGTCGAGAACAGCTCCGCCAATGATCTCACCGCCATCGATGCCGCGACCGCGGACGCCGCCGGCATGGCCGCGGACGCCGAAGCCAATCTGGCGCTCGACGATCTTGGCAACGAGATCGACGGCAACCTCCCGGCGAACATCGCCGCGGATTAGGAATAATCAGGGCAGGCCGACCAGCTTGTGGGCTTGCAGGCTGAGCCGCCACCTGGGCCGCTCCATCACCAGCGTGATCGCCGCCTGAACCGCCGCAGCCGCGTTCGCGCCGTCCATCGGCTGCACCAGAAAGTTGGCAAAGTCCCATTCTTCCAGTTCGATGGGATCGATGCCCTCCTGTGGCCACACCAGCTTCAGCTCATCTCCGGACCGCTGCACCACTTGCGTACCAGCCTTGGGGCTAATGCACAGCCAGTCGAGGTCGGTCAGCGCGGGTAAGGTGCCATTGCTCTCAGCCGCGATCCGGAAGCCGCGTTCGTGCAGTGCAACGATCAGGGCGTCGTCGAGCTGCAACATCGGTTCGCCGCCGGTGATTACCACCAGCCGGCGTTCAGTCCCTCCGCCCCAGATCGCCTCAACCCGACCGGCAAGCTGAGCGGCATCGGCGAACTTTCCCCCGCCCTCACCGTCTGTGCCGACAAAGTCCGTGTCGCAGAAGCGGCATTGCGCCTGTGCCCGGTCAGCCTCTCGGCCGGACCAGAGGTTGCAGCCGGCGAAGCGCAGGAACACCGCCCGGCTGCCGGCCTGCACCCCCTCGCCTTGGAGGGTGAGGAAGCATTCCTTAACGGCGTAGCTCATCGCAGCGCCGCATAGCGGGTCGGATCGGCCAGCTTCGCTTCAGCGAACCCCTTGGCCCGCAACCGGCAAGCATCGCATTCACCGCAAGCGCCGCCGTCCGCCGCCGGATCGTAGCAGCTGTGGCTCAGCCCGGCATCGAGACCCAGCCGAGCCGCCTCGCGAGCGATGTCCGCCTTGCTCATATGCTGGAGTGGTGCGCGGATGGTGAAGCCCTCGCCTTCGACGCCGGCTCGGGTGGCGCGATTGGCGAGTGCTTCGAAGGCAGCGATGAATTCCGGCCGGCAATCGGGATAGCCCGAATAGTCCAGCGCGTTCACCCCCACATACAGGTCGCGCGCGCCCGCCGCTTCCGCCCAGCCGAGCGCCAGACTGAGAAAGATCGTATTGCGCGCGGGCACGTAGGTCACGGGAATGCCGTCCTGAACCCCGGACTTTGGAACGGCCGAGTGGCTCGTCAACGCCGAGCCGCCGAACGCGCGAAGGTCGAGCGGCAGAACGATGTGCTCGTCAGCAAGGTCGGCCGCGATGCGCCGCGCCGCCTCCAGCTCGACACGGTGGCGCTGGTTGTAGTCGATGGTCAGCGCCAGCACCCGAAAGCCATCCTCCCGAGCGATGGCAGCACAGACCATTGAGTCGAGGCCGCCCGACAAGAGGACGACAGCTTTTGCTTGAGGCTGGATCATGGCGCGCGCGCTCTACCGGCAGGATCGGGCAAAAAGAAGGGCCGCTCCGGTGTTACCCGTCGCGGCCCAGTTCTCGGGGCAGGCCCGATAGGGAGGAAAGCGTGCCCCTGAGTGAATCGAAGCACTCGGCCCGTGTAAGTGCACAGTCTTAAACGTGGCCTTAATGAAATCAACAACTCCCAACGCGACGGGCGTGGAGTATAAAAAAAAACGGCTCGCCGGCGTGGATGCCTTGCGTTTCGATCCGCACGCTACGCGGGGTCAGTACGGTCAGCCGCGAGCGTCCGAAGTCGCCGGCGGGACAGGTATAATGGATCGTGGTCTCGCTGCCCCGGTGGGACAGCACTACCCGCGTGCAGGGTGCGCCGCGATGCTCCCACTGCGCCAGCGCGGCGGGATCGGGCGCACAGACCTTTACCGGTCGCCCGCCCTGGGCCGACCGGCTCACCTCCCACTGGCCCCCGGCAACACCCTGCAGCGCCGTCGGGCCCGCGGCGATCGCGACAGCGGCGACTGGCAGGGAGAGGAGCATGAAAAGCGGACGACGGTTCATATCGGCGCGGCTTACCAGTTTCCAGTTAAGGCCAGGTAACGCTTTCGCTCAAGCAGCCTCGAAGCGCAGAGGGAAGCTGGTCGAGCAGAACTCGCAATTGACGCGGATCAACCCGTCGTCATCCGCCATCGCCGCGCGCTCCTCTTCCGGGAAGCGGGCAATGACCGAGCGGACATAATCGGGATCGCAGCGGCAGCCGCGGACCAGCGGCACGCTGGCGAGCGTTCGCACTTCCGGCTCCTCGTGGAACAGCCGCCAGGTGAGATCCTCAAGAGTCAACGCCGGGTCGGTCAGTTCCTCGGCGCGAGTTGAGCCCGCCAGCGCCGCGACATGGTCCCACCCGGGATGATCCAGCCGGGTGTGCAGTCGCTCGCGCCCAAGCTCGCCTTCCGGCAGGTGCTGGAACAGGATGCCGCCGCCGACCCACTTGCCGTCCTCACCCTTGCGCGCGGCGAGCCGAACGATGCTCGGGATCTGCTCGGACTG
>DATLMM010000046.1:0-3314 GCA_035537335.1 Sphingomicrobium sp.
ACCCGGCGCTGCTGGCCCGCTACCGTCTCGGTCGCGCTTGGAGCAGCCGCGACGTCGTGCAGGCCGCGCCACTGGTCGACCAGCGCCGCCGCGTTGCTGGCGTCGACCGTCTGGTCGCTGGCGCCGTGCCACACGGACAAGGTCGGCCATCGTCCGGCATGGCTCGATGCCGCGCGCACCAGCCCGCTGAGCTGCCCGGGCCCGAACGCCGCCTGACCACGCATCCGCTCGAATGCCTGGGGAACGTTCACGGCAGTGCCGAACGGCAGCCCGGCGATCACCGCGCCGCCCGCGAAAACTTCGGGGTAGGTGGCAAGCATGGCGGCGGTCATCGCGCCGCCGGCCGAAAGCCCGGTAATGAACACCCGGTCGGGATCAAGGGCGTAACGGGCGCACAGGTCCTGCACCATCTGAATGATGGACAAAGCCTCGCCTCCGCCGCGGCCCGCATCGGCGGGCGAGAACCAGTTGAAGCACAGGTTGGGATTGTTGGCCCGCTGCTGCTCGGGGAAGAGGAGGGCAAAGCCATGCTCGTCCGCGGCGCTCGTCCAGCCGGCGCCGCGATCATAGCTGCTGGCGGTCTGCGTGCAGCCGTGGAGGACCACTACCAGGGCCGCACCCGCGCCGAGATCATGAGGGATGTACGTCCGGCCAAGGAGGTCGCCCGGGTTCGATCCGAAGCGGCGAAACTCCTTCAGGCGCGGGTCGGCATCACTGTTCCCGCCTTGTGGCATCTGGCTCCGCAAGGCGCTCAGGCGGGTGATCGTGTCATGAAGTCCGGGGATGTTCGTTCTCCTGCGCCGAAGCCGGCAAGAGTAACAACACCTGAGGATCCGTTTTGCTGCACTGCAGCAAAAGAACGCTGCGCGCCTAAGATCGCTGGCAGCCAGCTGCGCTATCGACCAGCCTGCGGCCGCACGCGCAGCCGCAGGCATGTGGCAGCTAGGCGTCGGCGGTAGCCAGGGTGCGCTGATGTGTGGCAGCAGCATCGCCGCGAACGAAGGCGAGCAGGTCGGCGTTGATGATGTCCGGGTGGGTGGTCATCAACCCGTGCGGCAAGCCGGCATAGGTCTTGAGCGTGCCGTGCTTGAGAAGCTTGACGGAGAGCGGGGCGGAGTCGGCGTAAGGCACAACCTGGTCATCGTCCCCGTGCATCACCAGCACCGGCACGTCGATCGCCCTGAGGTCTTCGGTGAAGTCGGTCTCGGAGAAAGCCTTGATGCAGTCGTAATGCGCCTTGGCCCCGCCCATCATCCCCTGCCGCCACCAGTTCCGGACCAGTCCCTCGACCGGCGCGACCCCGGGGCGATTGAAGCCGTAGAACGGCCCTGAGGGTATATCGATGTAGAGCTGCGACCGGTTGGCGGCGAGCGCCGCGCGATAGCCGTCGAACACCTCGATCGGCAGACCGCCCGGATTGGACTCCTTCTTCACCATTACCGGCGGTACCGCCGCCAGGATGGCGGCCTTCGCAACCCGCCCCGGCTCGGCTCGTGCCACATAGCGGACGACTTCGCCGCCGCCCGTCGAATGCCCGACGTGAATCGCATTGCGCAGGTCCAGCGCGGCCGCCAATTCGATCAGGTCAGCGGCATAGGTGTCCATGTCGTTGCCGTGATCGGTTTGCGTCGAGCGGCCGTGACCGCGCCGGTCATGCGCGACCACGCGGTACCCCTCGCCGAGAAAGAACAGGAGCTGATTGTCCCAATCGTCCGAACTTAGCGGCCAACCATGGTGGAAGACGATCGGCTGCGCATCCTTGGGTCCCCAATCCTTGTAGAAGATTTGCGTCCCGTCTCGGGTAGTGATCGCGTTCATCCGCTTACTCCGACTTGAGGTGCATCTGCCTGACCGATGCCGTGGCTACGCGGTTACAGGGCGCGGGCCGGCAGCCGTGCATCGATCCAGCCCATGATGTCCTTCATCACCTGCTCACGCCCAAGGTCATTGAGCAGGTCATGGTAATGGCCCTCGTAGAGCTTGAGCTGCTTGTCGCTCGAGCCCGCACGATCGTAGAAGCGCTGGCTGCCTTCGGGGCGAGTGGCCTTGTCCGCGGTTCCGTGAAGGATCAGCACCGGCAGGGTGATCCGTTCGAACTCACGCTCGAGCCGCTCGTCCGCACGCGCCAAGGCCGCGACCGTCTGGACCGGTTGCACTTCGTCGCGGATCAGCGGGTCGGCGTTCAGCGCCGCCAGCCGCTCGGGATCGCGCGTGAAGTCCTCGTTCTTGAGCCTGAGGACATGCACATGCGGGATGACGTGGCTGGCGCCTTCGAGCAGCTTGAGAGCGAAGTCCGGAGCGTAGACCTGGAAGGCGAAGCTTTCGCAGATCAGCCCGTCGATCCGGTCCTGGTAGTCCAGTGCATAGCTGCAGGCGGTCACGCCCCCGGCACTGTGCCCAAGCAGATAGAGCGGAATGTCCGGATGGCGCGCCCGCGCGGCCGCGATCGTTTGCGACACGTCGGACACATAATCATCGATTGTCTCGACATAGAAACGCTCGCCCTCGGACCTGCCGCGACCTCGCAGATCGAGGGCGGTGACAGCCAGGCCGTGGTCGGCGAACGCCTCCGCCGCCTGCGCGTACTGCCCACCATGCGAGTTGACCCCATGGCAGATCACCAGTGAGGCCCTGGGGCGGCCCTGCCTGGCCGGCCAATGCCGATTGAAGATCCGCACGCCCCCCTTGCCGTCGATCCAGCTTTCCACGGGAGCGTCGACCACACTTGCCATCGTCATCTCCTTTACGGTCAGGGCCAAGGCAACGCCGCCCCGCCGAACGATGACGGTGGCCGGCCTGCCCCAGGGTCGAATGACCCTTGGAGGATTGCAGTGGCGGTATTTTCTCACGCGGCTACTGTCACGACGGCGGCGGCGAGCCGGCCAGCGCCTCGTGCGGAAAGATACTGGCAACGCTCCTCGAGGCGACGGCCGAAGGGCTCGGGACTCGGGCCAACTTCTTAGCATGAGTCAGTGGCTGAGGGTGAGAGCGCCGTGCGCCAACTCTTCCGCCTTCAGCAGCGGATGCGCATCAGCGTCGGCGCGTATGGAAAGCAGTCCGAGCAAGAAAAAAGGGCCCGGCGTAAGCCGAGCCCTTCTTCTATCGAAAGTTGACCCGGGCTTACGCCATCTGGGCGAGCTGGGCGACGGAGCGACGACGGTTGCGGCGCATCGCCAGGCCCATCCCACCGAAGCCGAGGAGCATCAGCGCCCAGGTGCTGGGTTCCGGCACCGCAGCGGCCTGCACACCGCCAAGGCGAAGCTGCTCGAAGCTGCTGATGCCGGTCGTGCTGCTGATCGAGAAACCAGTCAGAA
>DATLMM010000047.1:0-49000 GCA_035537335.1 Sphingomicrobium sp.
GTGCACGACGAGACGCAGCTCGACCGCTTCGACCGCATCTTCGGCGAGGTGTTCAAGGGGCTGATTTCCGAGGGCGAAGACCTCACCGCGCAGATCCCCGAGGAGTGGCTGCGGCTAGTCGCGGAGAAGTATCTCACTCCCGAAGAGATGGAGAAGATCAAGTCGCTGGGTAGCTGGGACGAGATCATGGAGGCCCTCAAGGAGCGGCTGGCCGAGCAGGAGGGGCGACACCAGGGCGGCAGCAAATGGATCGGCACCGGCGGCACCTCGCCTTTCGGACATGGCGGCTACAATCCGGAAGGGGTCCGCATCGGCGGCCCCGGTCGGCACGGCCGCGCGCTCAAGGTGTGGGAAAAGCGTGAGTTCAAGGACCTCGACGATAGGCGCAAGCTTGGCACCCGCAACATCAAGGTCGCGCTTCGCCGCCTACGCCGCTTCGCCCGCGAAGGCGCCGCCGACGAGCTGGACCTCAACGCGACCATCGACGGCACCGCCCGCCGCGGCTGGCTTGACATCCAGATGCGCCCGGAGCGGCACAATGCGGTCAAGCTGCTGCTATTCCTCGACATTGGCGGATCGATGGACGGGCACGTCAAGCAAGCCGAAGAGCTGTTCAGCGCCTGCCGCACCGAGTTCAAGCACCTCGAGCATTTCTACTTCCACAACTGCATCTACGAAGGGGTTTGGAAGGAGAACCGCCGCCGCTTTACCGACCGCACGCCGACCTGGGACATCCTCCACAAGTTCGGCCGCGACCATAAGCTGGTAATCGTCGGCGACGCCGCGATGAGCCCGTACGAGATCAGCCATCCCGGCGGCTCGATCGAGCATATGAACGAGGAAGCAGGCGCGGTGTGGCTGAAGCGCTTGACCGACACCTACCCCGCCGCGGCCTGGATCAACCCGACGCCCGAGCCCTATTGGGGGCACTCGGCCAGCACGACCATCCTCCGCCAGCTGATGAACGACCGGATGTATCCGCTGACGCTGGAGGGGTTGGACGACGCCATGAGGGAGCTAAGTCGGAAGAAGTAGCATAGCGGAACTATGGAATTTCAGCCCTCTACGCGCGAGCGCTGGATGCTCCCTTGACGGTGGCCCCAGCGCAGCTGATTGAGGGCCTGCCCTTTACGCGAATGTTCACAATGTTCGCACTCGTGGCGCAGTTCGCCATCCTGTAGAACTTCAATGAGAAAGAGCCGCGCGGGTGACCGCATCGCGGTTTGAAGCAGGCGCAATCCTATTTTTCAACGATGAAGCGATTGTCCGGAATGGGTGGAACGCTGACGCTATTGCTTGCGGCTAAATGCGACTGTTTCGCTATCAGCGAACGGCGGCTCGGCCATCGCTGCGAACCAGTCTTCGCGGAAGTCAGGTAGCCTTCGCAGATGGTCAATCAGCAGGTCCCATCCGACGAGTTCCTCATGGAAAGTCCAGACCTTGGGGCCGACTGTCACGTCACAACAGATGAGGTCGGTCGTGATCTCGTCACGCTTATAGAACGTCACCTTGGTGACATCGCTGAGCGGTAGTTTGCCTACTAAGCCCGCATTGATGCTTGCCATGCGAGGGACTTTGGCCTCGGTAGCTAATGTCCGCAATGGGTGAAAGCGGACATATTTGCGACGGCAAGCAAGATAGTCTCTAACTTTGAAGCATGCGCAAGAATATCCACCGGGTTCTGTCTGGTCTGCCGCTGTTCGGATTGGCGGTCTTGGGCCTCTGGGCCGCAGCCGCGCCCTTAGATACCAACGCCGCATACAAGGCCCTGCAGAGTCACCTAGCGCAAAGGCCCCCTTTAGCTTGGGGGCTTCTAGCGATCATAGTGTTGTACGCAGCTCTCTGGTGGCACACGTCGGCTGAGCCAATATCCCGGCGACGACGCATTCAGCTAGGGCTTCAGCCGCACTTTGAAACACTAAGCCGGTTCCAGCAGCGACTACAGGAAGCCCAGACACCTGCGGACGTTGAAGAGTTGATGCCTGCATTCCGGACCGCACTGGAGGTTGCAGGCGGCTGGATCCAGGCGAACATGAGCCAGGCAGCCTTCGAGAAGTTTAAGGCACCTACTGTGAGTGCAGCATGGTGGCCGTGGCCCGGAAAAGCCCAAGGAGCGGCAGAGTCGAGAAGCAATGCTCTTTCGCTGAACAAGGCACGCCTCGGGGTGCTAGATACATTCCTCCAGTCAGACGGCTGGGACGGGCCAGAGTAGTGTCTGGACGACAGACTGAAATATGGCGCAGAGCGCCGTTTGGCCGCCCCGAGTAATCTCCGCTTTGGTTCGTAAGCAGACGCTCCGTTTCTGGCGTCAGTAGCGCAGCAGCGAGCCGACCTCTTCCTGCCAACGTTCCTCGTCGGCTGAGGCCAGGCGCTCCAGATCGACGGGCTCCGATCCCCCATCATCAACCCACTCGCGCAAGCTAGGACCGCCGTTGATCACGTCGATCGCAAGCTTGTCGAATTCATACTCGTAGGGGAAATCCCGCCAGAGATCGTAGTCGGAGTAGAGCAGCCGGATGGCCTTGAAGGCCAAAGCCTGCAGCCGCCAGGGGCGGAAGGTGCGATGGTCGTAGAAACGGCCCTCGGCGTGGATCATGATGCCGCTGCACAGTTGCCCGACATGCTTGTGGAAGGTCGGCTCAAAGAACACCTCGCGCAGCTTGCATCCGGCGAGCCATTCCGGCGCGAGGCGCTCCATCTCGGTCAGCACCGCGCGGGCATCCACGTCCGGTGCGCCGAACAGCACTTCCAGCGGGCGGGTCGTGCCCCTGCCCTCGCTCAGCGTCGCGCCTTCCAGCATGACCGTGCCGGCATAGGCCCGCGCCATGTTGAGGTTCGCGGCATTGGGGCTAGGGTTGATCCAGACCCGGTCCTCCGGCCAGCCAAAGCCGGGTCCCTCCTCCGGCCGCCAGCCCTCCATCTCGATCACGCGGTAATCGACGTCGAGGTTGAAATGGCGGATGAACCAATGCCCCATCTCGCCCATGGTCAGGCCGTGGCGCATGACTATCGGTCCCGCTCCGACAAAGCTCTGCCAGCCGGGTTGCAGCAACGTGCCTTCCATCGGCCGCCCTGCTGGGTTGGGCCGATCGAGCACCCACACGGACGTGCCATGCTCGGCGGCGGCTTCGAGCAGGTAAAGCAGCGTCGTGACGAAAGTGTAGATGCGGCAGCCGAGGTCCTGAAGGTCGAACAGGAAGACGTCGGCCGAGCTCATCATCTGCCCGCTCGGACGACGGACCTCACCGTAGAGGCTGAACACCGGAATGCCGAGCCGCGGGTCGGTCTCGTCCGGCGTCTCCATCATGTTGTCTTGCTTGTCGCCCTTCAGCCCATGCTGGGGCCCAAGCGCGGCAGTGACGTTGAGCCCGGTCGCGATCAGTGCGTCGATACTGTGGGTAAGGTCGGCCGTGACGCTGGCGGGATGAGCAAGCAGCGCGACTCGCTTGCCTTCCAGCGGGCGACGAAGATCGGGGTCGGCGATGAGGCGGTCGATACCGAAGCGGGTCATGCCTCGTCGATTGGCGGCAGGGTGGCCGCGAAGCAAGCCTCATGGTGGAAGTCCGGCTTGCCGGGTGGATGAGCAAGCGCCCAGTAGCTCTTGGTGCCGCAGCGCTCCTCGATCACCGCGGCGAGCCCGAAGCGCCCCTTTCCCGCAAGGTCGATCACCGCGTCCAGGATGAAGCTGTCGCCCGCATCCTCGGCGTCGATGGCCGGGGCATGTTCCATGTCAGCCTCCCGCATCGCTGCGCGATAGGCGGTGAAGTCGTAGGCGGCCCAGGCGCCGGAAGGCGAGAAATTATACTCGCGGTAGCCGCCTTCGGTCTGGACGAACAACTCAAAGCAGGTCGACCGCCACAAACCATCCGCTCGGCCCCCCGGCAGCTGCGGCACCACCAGCTCCGCTGTGTCCGAGTGCAGATGGTAGCTGATTTCCGCCCGACCATCGTCCCAGCGTTCGAAGAAGACCTCCATTTGCATGGTGTCTTGGTCGGGCAAGGTGTCGGGGTGAGCGATGAGGGTCAGGCGCATCACTACGCGGCCCTGAGCCTGTCGAAGGGCTGTCCTTCGGCTCGGTTCGTTGCAGAAGAACGGCAGTCCTTCGACAAGCTCAGGACAGCGGCTTTCTTGCCTCGTCCAAGTTCGGAAATCGCACCGAAGTCGCTACGTGTCAGAGCGAGCTTTTTCGCCCTGCTCCAGCCCTTGATCCGACATTCCATCGTTTTCGCATCATCGCGCGTGTCGAATGACTCGCTCCAGACAAGTTCGACCGGCTGGTGATCGGCGGAGAAGCCAGGAATCATTCCCGACCCGTGCTCTGCCATTCTGCGATCAAGGTCGTCCGTATGCCCGGTGTAGAAGTACCCCCCGCGGCAATGAAGCATGTAGGTCCAGAACGTCATTCCGACCGTCTGAAGGAAGGGCAACCCTTCGACAAGCTCAGGGCAGCGGATTGGTTGTGGCCGAGATCAGGGCAGCCCTTCGACAAGCTCGAGGTAGCGGGTTAGAGGCGGGGCATGAGCTCTTCGACCTACCGCTCCACCCTCCTCCGCACGCTCGAACAGCGCGGCTACCTGCATCAGCTGACGGATGCCCAGGCGCTGGACGAACTGGCGGGCAAGGAGATCATCAGCGGCTACATCGGCTTTGACGCCACTGCTCCCTCGCTCCACGTCGGCTCCCTCGTCCAGATCATGCTGCTGCGCCGGCTGCAGCAGGCCGGGCACAAGCCGATCGTGCTGATGGGCGGCGGCACGTCCAAGATCGGCGACCCCAGCTTCAAGGACGAGGCGCGCAAGCTGCTCACCGATGAGCAGATCGCCGCCAACGTGGCCGGCATCAAACGCGTGTTCGAACGTTTCCTGACGTTCGGGGACGGCCCGACCGATGCCGTGCTGCTCGACAACTCGGAGTGGCTTGACAAGCTGGAGTATATCCCCTTCCTCCGGGAGATCGGACAGCATTTCTCGGTCAACCGGATGCTGAGCTTCGACAGCGTCAAGCTGCGGCTCGACCGCGAGCAGTCGCTCAGCTTTCTCGAGTTCAACTACATGATCCTGCAGGGATATGACTTCCTGGAGCTCAACCGGCGCGCCGGCTGCCGCCTGCAGCTTGGCGGGTCCGACCAGTGGGGCAACATCGTCAACGGCATCGAGCTTACCCGCCGGGTGGCGCACGCCGAGGTCTTCGGCATCACCACCCCGCTGCTGACCACTGCCGACGGCCGCAAGATGGGCAAGACGGAGAGCGGGGCGGTCTGGCTCAATTCGGATGGACCTGAAGGATACCGGCTAAGCGCTTACGATTACTGGCAGTTCTGGCGTAACACGACCGACGCGGACGTGGGTAAGTTCCTCCGTCGCTTCACGGACGTTCCCGTGGAAGAGATCGCTAGGCTGGAAGTGCTCGGCGGTGCCGAGATCAACCAGGCCAAGATCGTGCTTGCTACGGAAGCCACGGCGATGCTGCATGGCCGTGAGGCGGCGGAGGCAGCGGCCGTAACGGCTCAACAGACGTTCGCGGGCGAAGCAGCCGCGGGTCTGCCGACGCTCGCTACAAGCGGGGAGATCGGCATTCTGGCGGCGCTGACGGGTCTTGGCTTCTGCGCCTCGAACGGGGAGGCCAAGCGCAAGATCGCCGAAGGCGCTGTGCGGGTAGCCGACGAGGTGGTCAGCAATCCGGCTGCGATCATTCCGGTCGCAGGCGAGGTGAAGCTGAGCTTGGGCAAGAAGAAGCACGCGTTGCTGACAGTCTAGCCGCTCCTCAGCAAATCCACGGCTTGGTCACGCTCGAAGAGGTAGAGGCAGAGCCGGGCAGCGTCGCCTCGCGGTCCCTTCAGGCCGCCGTCCCCGTCCAATAGCATTCGCGCATCGTCAGTTGCCATCGGCGCGAGTTCGGCGACCAGCTCGGGAGTGGCCAGCCGGAACACGGCTTCCCCGCTCTGCCGCGTGCCGAGGATCTCGCCCGGGCCACGCAGCTTGAGGTCCTCTTCGGCGATGCGGAAGCCGTCGCTGGTCTCCCGCATCAGCGCCAGCCGGGCGCGTCCGGTCTCGCTCAGCTGCTGACCTCGGATCAGCAGGCACGTGCTCTTGCCGGTGCCACGGCCGACCCGACCGCGGAGCTGATGAAGCTGCGCAAGACCGAAGCGTTCGGCACCCTCGACAATCATCAGCGTCGAATTAGGGACATCCACGCCGACCTCGATCACGGTGGTTGCAACCAGCACTGCCAGCTCGTTCGCGGCGAAGGCGCTCATCACCGCGTCCTTGTCCGCTCCCTTCATCCGGCCGTGCACCAGCCCGACCTTGCCGCCAAAGCGCTGACGCAAGCTCGCCGCCCGTTCCTCCGCGGCCGCGGCATCATTGTTCTCGCTTTCCTCGACCAGCGGGCAGACCCAATAGGCCTGCCCACCCGCCGCCACGTGCCGCGCCAGGCCCTCGATCACCTCCCCGAGCCGCTCGTCGGAGATGACTCGTGTCTCTACCGGCGTTCGTCCGGGCGGCATCTCGTCGATCCGGCTAACGTCCATCTCGCCATACTGAGTCAAAGTCAGCGTGCGTGGGATCGGGGTCGCGGTCATCACCAGCAGGTGCGGCGGCCGCTCGGCCTTGGCGCTCAGCAGAAGTCGCTGCGAAACGCCGAAGCGATGCTGCTCATCGATCACTGCCAGCCCGAGATTCCGGTAGCCGACTTTCTTCTGGAAGATGGCATGGGTGCCGATCAGGACGTCGATGCTGCCGTCGGCCAGGCCCATCAGCACGCTATCTCGCGCCCTGCCCTTCTCCCGTCCGGTCAGGATGGCGACGCGCACGCCGATCGGATCGAGCTGCTTCAGCAAGGTGGCATGGTGCTGCCTGGCCAGTATCTCCGTTGGCGCCAGCAGCGCGGCCTGCGCCCCCGCCTCCACCGCGTTGAGCATGGCGAGCAGTGCCACGAGCGTCTTGCCGGAGCCGACGTCGCCCTGGAGCAGCCGGAGCATCGGCGTGGCCTGCGCCATGTCGCCGCAAATCTCCTCCACCACCCGCCGCTGCGCGCCTGTCAGCTCGTAGGGTAGCTGGAGCCGCTCACGCAGCCGCCCATCACCCTGTAGCGGCGTGCCCCGCTTACGCCGGCTGACCTGCCGCAGGAGCTGCAAGGCAAGCTGGTTCGCGAAGATCTCATCATACGCCAGCCGCTCTCGAGCGCTCTCCTCGCCAGGTTCCCCATGAGCCTTCGCCAGGCTAACCCGCCACGGCAGCCAATTGCGGCTGGCGAGGAGGGATGGCTCAACCCACTCTGGCAGAAAGGGTGCCCGTTCCAGCGCGGCGTTGACCATCTCGCGAACGCGCTTGCTCGTGAGGCCCTCCGTTAGTGGATAGACCGGTTCACGCAGCGACAGCTCGACGTCCTTGCCGGGCTCCATCACTTCGGGATGCACCATCTGCCATTGGTCGCCGTAGCGGTCGAGCCGACCCGAGAGGATTTTCGGCTCGCCGAGCGGCAGCTGCTTTCTGGCCCAGCCCGAATTGCTGAAGAACGCCAACGTGATCACATTGCCAGCCTCGTCGGATGAAAGGATCCGGGTCGGTCCACGTCCGGCGAAGGTGCGTGCTTCGAAGGGCGTCACACGCAGGATGACGTTCGAGCCGAGCACCGCTTCACTCGCCCCGCCTACCCGAACCCGCTCGATGGTTCCGGTCGGCAGATGGAAGAGGAGGTCGACGACGCGAGTGATACCAAGCCGCTGCAGCAGTCGCGCGACTTGAGGGCCGACACCCTTCAGCGCCTCCACCTCCGTGAACAATGGATTGAGCAGGTCGGGGCGCATCAGGCCCTGTCGTCCTTGCGAGCGTAGCGAGGCAATCCATATCCTTCCGGCGCGAGCCACTGGATTGCCGCGTCCCTTCGCTCCTCGCAATGACGAAGAACTTATCCTATCTGCGCTCCATGCATCCGAATGACGAGCTAAAGCGCCTCCACTGGCGCGCGCACCATCGCGGCACGCGCGAGGCGGACATGATGATCGGCGGGTTCTTCGATCGGCATTCCGCCAGCTGGAGCGCCCACGAACGCACCACCTATGCTGAACTCCTCAACGAGCCTGACGTGGACATCATGGCCTGGGCGATCGGAACCCAGCCGGTGCCCGAGCGCTACGCCGGCAGCCTGATGGAGGCCATGCAGCAACTCGACTATCTGCCGATTGCCAAGTAGCGCCGTAAGTGGATTTCCCGCCGGGCTGAGCTTGTCGAAGCCCTGTCCCTCCTCGCCGAGGGACGAAGAAAGAACAGCCCTCCGACAAGCTCAGGGCAAGCGGATTTTGTGTGCCGAACCTGCAACGAATACTCCAAGCTTCCGAACCGCTGACGCTTTCAGGCGCTCCGATCGGCTTCCTCCCGTGGCTCGCGGCCGATCTGGCGCGGGCCGCGCATGGCACCGGCAAGGGTGGCCGTGCGGTGATCATCGTGCCGGACGAGGCCGCCATGCGATCGCTGGCCGACACGGCGCCGGTGTTCGCTCCCGAGATGCAGGTGGTGAGCTTCCCCGCCTGGGACTGCCTGCCTTACGATCGCGCCTCGCCTTCGCTGCGAGTCATGGCGGAACGCTTGGCGGCTCTGCACGCCTTGCAGGAGTCGCGATCAGGGCCGCAGCTGCTTATCGTAACAGCCAACGCCGCAACCCAGCGCACGCTCACGCCTTTTCGCATCCGGCAGTTGACCCGTCGCCTGGCAGCGGGCGAGCGGATCGATCGCGATCAGCTGATCCACCTGCTCAGCGCCAATGGCTATCAGCGGACTGACGCAGTAGCTGACGCGGGCGACTTCGCGGTTCGCGGCAGCCTGATCGACCTGTTTCCGGCAGGTCAAAAGCACGCCATCCGGCTCGACTTCTTCGGCGACGAGATCGAGACCATGCGAGCGTTTGATCCCGCCGATCAGCGCACCAGCGGGGCCGCGCCGGCCTTCACCCTTATGCCGGCCTCCGAAGCGCTGCTCGACGAGGACAGCGTGAAGCGGTTCCGGGCACGTTACCGTGAGAAGTTCGGCGGCAACGCGACGGGCGACCCGATCTACCAGGCGATCAGTGACGGCCGGCGGCTCGCCGGAATGGAGCATTGGCTGCCGCTGCTCGAGGACAGGCTCGGTACTCTGTTCGACCATCTGGGGGACCACGATCTCATTGTCAGAGAGGCGGGGGTCGATGGCGCGATCGGTGCTCGCTACGACTCGATCCACGACTATTTCGAGAACCGCGAGCGGGCGATGGTTGCCGATCCTGGCAGCTACCGTCCGCTCGAGCCCAAGTCGCTCTATCTCGGCCGCAAGGAGTGGGACGAGCAGGCGGCGGACCGGCCGATCCACCTTACCTCGCACTTTCCGGAGCCCGAGAGCGATCGCATCGTCGACTTCGGCGTGACTCCCGCTCGCGACTTCGCGCCGGAGCGAGCGCAGAACGAGAACATCTACGAAGCGGTCGTTGCCCACGTCGGCAAATTGCGGAAGTCCGGGCACAAGGTCGTTCTGGCCAGCTACACCGGCGGGGCGCGCGAGCGCTTGGCGGGTTTGCTCAAGGACCACGGCCTGACCAGCTTCAAGGGCGCGGCCGGGTGGCAGGAGGCGCTTGGAGCGACCAATCAGGCCTCCTTGATCGTCCTGCCGCTCGATCACGGTTTCACCACGCCGGACGTGGCGGTGTTGACCGAGCAGGACATGCTCGGCGACCGGCTGGTCCGACGCCGCAAGCGCAAGAAGAGCGCCGACGCCTTTCTGTCTGAGCTGGCGACGCTCACGCCCGGCGACCTCGTCGTGCATATGGAGCATGGCATTGGCCGGTACGAAGGGCTGACGCAGGTCCAGGTCGGCAAGGCGCCGCACGACTGCGTCGCGCTGGAGTATGCCGGCGGCAACAAGCTCTACGTACCGGTCGAGAACATCGACGTGCTGTCGCGCTACGGATCGGGCGAGGAAGGCGTGACGCTCGACCGCTTGGGCGGCGAGGCGTGGCAGCGGCGCAAGGCGCGCATGAAGGATCGTATCCGCGAGATTGCGGGCGAGCTTATTCAGACCGCGGCCTTGCGCGCGACCCGCGCCGGTGTGGTGGCGGAGCCGGACAGCGCCTACCCGGCCATGGTCGACCGCTTTCCGTACGAGGAAACCGACGATCAGCAGCGAGCGATCGGCGACGTGCTGGAGGACCTTGGCGCGGGCAAGCCGATGGACCGGCTGGTTTGCGGCGACGTCGGCTTCGGCAAGACGGAGGTGGCGCTTCGGGCCGCATTCGTGTCAGCGATGGCGGGATACCAGGTGGCACTGATCTGCCCCACCACCCTGCTCGCCCGGCAGCATTACACGAACTTCGTCGAGCGCATGAAGGGCTTCCCGATTGAGGTGGGGCGCCTGTCACGGCTGGTTCCTGCCGCGGAGGCGAAGCGCACGCGCGACGGGCTGGAAGCGGGCCAAGTCGATATCGTGATCGGCACTCACGCGCTGCTCGCCAAGTCGATCAAGTTCAAGAAGCTTGGCCTGGTCATCGTTGACGAGGAGCAGCGCTTCGGCGTTACCCACAAGGAGCGGCTCAAGGCGCTGCGCACCGACGTGCATGTGCTGACCCTCACCGCCACGCCAATTCCGCGCACGCTGCAGATGGCGATGTCGGGCCTGCGCGAGCTGTCGGTCATTCAGACTCCGCCGGTCGACCGGCTGGCCGTCCGGACCTATGTCACATCGTGGGACCCCGTGGTGATCCGCGAGGCTCTGCTCCGCGAGCATTTCCGCGGCGGGCAGACCTACTTCGTGGTGCCCCGCGTCGTCGACCTGCCTGACATCGAGGAATGGCTGCGCGAGGAGGTGCCGGAAGTGAAGGCGGTCACTGCCCATGGTCAGATGAGCCCGACGGAAGTCGAGGAGCGAATGAGCGCCTTTTACGACCGCAAGTATGACGTGCTGCTGTCCACCACCATCGTCGAGAGCGGGCTCGACATTCCGAGCGCCAACACGCTGATCGTGCATCGGGCCGATCGCTTCGGCCTTGCCCAGTTGTATCAGTTGCGGGGGCGTGTGGGCCGATCCAAGACCCGCGCCTACGCCTACATGACCACCACGCCCGATCGGCAGATCACGGAGACTGCGGAAAAGCGGTTGCAGGTTCTGGCTAACCTCGACAGTCTGGGCGCCGGCTTCCAGCTCGCGAGCCACGATCTCGACATCCGCGGCGCCGGCAACCTGCTCGGCGACGAGCAGTCGGGGCACATCAAGGAAGTCGGTTTCGAGCTCTACCAGTCGATGCTCGAAGAAGCGATCATGGAGGTTAAGACCGGCAAGAGCGACCGCGACGCCGAGTTCAACCCGCAGATCAATGTAGAGGCGGCGATCATGATCCCCGAGGATTACGTGCTCGACCTCGACCTCCGCATGGGTCTGTACCGCCGCTTGGGCGAGCTCGACGAGAGCCGCCAGGTGGAGGAGTTTGCAGCCGAGATGATCGACCGCTTCGGCCCGCTGCCGGACGAAACCCAAAATTTGCTGCAGGTTGTCGAGACCAAGATCAACTGCCGCAAGGCGCGAGTGGCCAAGCTGGACGTTGGCGTGCGCGGAGCGGTGGTGACCTTCGCCGAGGGCGGCTTTCCCGACCTTCCTGGCCTGCTTGGCTATGTTGAGCGGTTGAAAGGCGCGGCGAAGCTCCGGCCCGACAGCAAGTTGCTGGTCAGCCGGGAGTGGCCCACACCCTCCGCCCGGCTGAATGGCGCGCTGCAACTGTCGCGCGGACTGGCGCGGGTCGTGGTTGCCGGAGAGAAGTCGGAGCCAGTGCGCGAAAAGGTGTCGGCTTAGAGCCGGGCGGCGCGGCTGACGATCGGCATGGTCACATGGCGAGGTTCGTCGTCCGGCCATGCCTGGGCGAGTTTCGCGAAGCCTTCGGCCGTGACCTCTTCGCCAAGACGCTGCACGACCGACCAGCTGCGGACGTAGGCTTCGAACTGCTCTCGTCTCCAGACCAGATGGATGGCAGCGGGCGTCAGCCGCACTTCCTTCCCTGGGAACGCTATCGTGCGATAGCCGTCGATGAGCAGCCAGTTGCCTGGGGCCCAATGAGGCTCGACCCGCTTCAGCAACGAGCGCCCGACGATCTCGTCGATGGTCGGGTCGACGTAGAACCAGCCGTATCCAATCGCCGCCAGCAGACCGCCCGGCCTAAGGACACGCGTAGCCTCGGCATAGAAGCGGTCCAGGTCGTACCAGTGCATGGACTGGGCCGCGAGAACCAAGTCGACGCTGCTGTCAGCCAGGGAGCAGTGCTCGGCGGGTTCGACGGCGAAGTGGACCCGCTCGGCCGGGTCGGCAGCTTGGATCTGCTGGGGACTCGCATCGGTCGCATGGACCTGGGCAAAGTGCTCCGCCAAGGCTCGTGCAGCCTGACCGTTGCCGGTGCCGCTGTCCCACGCCAGCCCTCTCGCGGGGGCGAGAGCGGCAAGTTCGCCGATCAAGCTAGCCGGGTAGGTCGGCCGCGCATCGGCGTAGAGCTGCGCGTTGCCGGAGAAAAGGTCCGTAAACGAAGAAGCCGTCACCCTGAACTCGTTTCAGGGTCCACTCTTCCACCAGAGCGGCAGTTTACGTGGACGAGTAGATGCTGAAACAAGTTCAGCATGACGGCCATTCCCTAGGCCGCGTCGCCCTTTTTCGCCTTCTCGGCATAGACCCGCACAGGCTCCTTGCGGCCATCGACCACGTCCTTGTCGACATGCACCTCGTCGACCCCATCCATGCTGGGCAGGTCGAACATGGTGTCGAGCAGAATGGCCTCCAGGATCGATCGCAACCCACGAGCGCCGGTCTTCCGCTCAATCGCCTTGCGCGCCACGGCGGAGAGCGCGTCGTCGGTGAAGTCCAGCTCCACGTCCTCCATGTCGAACAGCTTGGCATACTGCTTGACCAGCGCGTTCTTCGGCTCGACCAGGATCTTGACCAGCGCTTCCTCGTCCAGGTCCTCAAGCGTCGCGATTACCGGCAGGCGGCCGATGAACTCGGGGATGAGACCGAACTTCAGCAGATCTTCCGGCTCGCAGTTCTTCAGCACTTGGCCCGTCCGGCGCTCGTCCGGGCCGGCAACATGGGCGCCAAAGCCGATCGACTTGCCCTGCAACCGGTCGCCGATGATCTTCTCCAGCCCGGCGAACGCGCCGCCGCAGATGAACAGGATGTTGGTCGTGTCGACCTGCAGGAACTCCTGCTGCGGATGCTTGCGCCCACCTTGCGGGGGCACAGTGGCCGTGGTGCCCTCCATCAGCTTGAGCAGCGCCTGCTGAACGCCCTCGCCCGACACGTCGCGGGTGATGGACGGGTTGTCCGACTTGCGCGAAATCTTGTCGATCTCGTCGATGTAGACGATGCCCCGCTGCGCCTTCTCGACGTTGTAGTCGGACGCCTGCAGCAGCTTGAGGATGATGTTCTCGACATCCTCGCCGACATAGCCGGCCTCCGTCAGCGTGGTCGCGTCCGCCATGGTGAACGGCACATCCAGGATGCGAGCGAGGGTCTGCGCCAGCAACGTCTTGCCGCAGCCGGTGGGCCCAATCAGCAGGATGTTCGACTTGGCGAGTTCGACCTCGGTGCCGGTCTTGGCGCCGTGATTAAGCCGCTTGTAGTGGTTGTGCACCGCAACCGAGAGCACGCGCTTGGCGCGGTTCTGGCCGATGACATAGTCATCCAGCACCTTGCAGATCTCGGCCGGCGTCGGAACGCCGTCGCGGGTCTTCACCAGCGCGGACTTCGATTCCTCGCGGATGATGTCATTGCACAGCTCGACACACTCGTCGCAGATGAACACGGTCGGGCCGGCGATCAGCTTCCTGACCTCGTGCTGCGACTTTCCGCAGAAGCTGCAATAAAGCGTGCTCTTGCTGTCGCCGCCGGATAGCTTGGTCATATAAGTCCTTGTCCGCGGGGCCCGCGAACCCCTGTAGCGGGCCAATGCTAGCCCGCTTTCTACCATTATCAAACTCTCAAGGAGCTTAACGCGTTTCGCCCTCGATAAACTTCTCTGCGGGAATATGGAGCCCACTTCGCCACGCCACAAGCCCAAGCCGCTGAAATGAAAGGAACACTCACCCACTCACCACCATGCGCTAACCGGTTAGCCAGCTTTCCGCCTGACAGAGAAAACGTGCGAGATCGGGATCGATCACGGCGTCGGCGGCGTCGGACACCACGAACCAGGCGCGTTTACGTTCGTGCTTTTCTTTCCATCGATTGAGCTCGCGGCGGACCTGCAGGGCGAACACATCGACATCGACCCAGCGTTCGTTGCCGGGATCACGTTTCAAGTAGCGGAATTCGCCCATGCTGACCGGGCTGACGGTACCGCGCACGCCCGCCTCTTCCTCGGCCTCCTGCGCCGCCGCGGCGTGCGGGCTGAGCCCGACCATGCGATGACCCTTGGGCAGCAGCCAGCGACCGGTCTCGCGAGAGGTGACCAGCATTACCTCGACCGCGCCGTCCTTGGCCGCGCGCCAGGGAAAGGCAGCAACCTGCCGCCGCTGCGAGGACTCGCCCGGCTCGTACCGCTGCCTGCCGGGCCGCCGCTTCATCGATCCATTCAGCTTTTTACCGGCTCCCACGCCAAGGACCCTGCCACGGTGCGGGAGCCGGGACCAGCCGCTTAAGCCGGCGTATCGGTGCCCGCTCCGGGGGTCAGGCCAGCGCCCTCGAATTCGCCAGCAGCCGGGCGCTTCTCGAACACTTCGTCGATAATGCCGAACTCCTTGGCTTCGTCCGATTCCATGAACTTGTCACGGTCCATCGCGGTCTCGATCGCTTCGATTGATTGCCCCGTATACTTGGCGTAGAGCGAGTTGAGGCGGGTCCGCATGCGCAGGATCTCACGCGCCTGGATCTCGATGTCGGACGCCATGCCCTGCGCGCCCCCGGACGGTTGGTGAACCATGATCCGGCTGTTCGTCAGAGCGACCCGCATGCCGGGTTCACCCGCCGCGAGCAGGAAGCTGCCCATCGATGCCGCCTGACCGATGCACACGGTGCCGACCCGCGGGCGGATGTACTGCATGGTGTCGTGGATCGCGAGACCCGCCGTCACCACGCCGCCCGGCGAGTTGATGTACATGAAGATGTCCTTCTTGGGATTCTCGGACTCCAGGAAGAGCAGCTGGGCGGTGATCAGCGAGGACATATGGTCTTCGATGGGGCCGGTAATGAAGACGATCCGCTCCCGCAGCAGCCGCGAGTAGATGTCGAAGCTGCGCTCGCCGCGGTTCGACTGCTCGATCACGATCGGCACGAGGGCGGAAGTGATGTCCTGATGATCCATGTGTGTCACTTGGTCCTTGGTTATTTGTCGGCAGCATACATCGGGCGGTTGGCGTAAAGGTTCAAGCGCGCCCTCGCGCACCAAGGAAAAGGGCGGCCACGTGGACCGCCCTTCCTTGATGCACTACTGCTATCGCGGACTACATTCTGACCGTCGCGCGTGCGTACAGATAGCGGCCGGGCACGTCGTAGGTGGTCGGGTCGAAGTTATTGAGGCCGCAGCTGATGCAGCCCGGCGGGTCCTTGTCGAACAGGTTGTTGACGCCCAGTGCAAAGCCGAAGCGATCCTGATCGATCCCAAACCAGCGCAGCTGCAGGTCGGTGTAGAAGCGGCTGCCCAGCTTGTTGTTGTCGGCTTCGGTCTCCCGCACGCTCTTGATGTAACGGCCGGTCAGGGTGGCGCCGAAGTTCGTGCCGTCCCAATCAAGGATGCCGATCGACTTCCACTTGGGGAAGGCTTGGTCCGGGCTGCCTTGCTCCGTGCCTTCCCGACTGATCTTCTGAGTGCCCGTCGCGGTCGGAACGAAGACGTCGTAGTTGCGAAGGAAGTTGTTGTTCCAGCTGAAGCCGAACGTGCCCAGGCTGGTCCGCGCAGTGCGATAAGCCAGGTTTACGTCGACGCCCTTGGTCTTGATGCTCGCGATATTGCTGAGCAGCCCCTCGATGTTCGCGATCTGCCCCGATCCCGACGCCGACCGGTTCACCAAGGCGCAGGCCGCCGCATCATTGTTGATCACGCAACGCTGCAGGGTGGTGTTGGCGTTGACGGACTGGATCGCATTATCGACTTTGATGGTGTAGTAATTGGCCTCCAGTGAAAGCCGTGGAATCGCGGTCGGACTGAACACTGCGCCCACTACCCAGCTCTTGGATGTTTCGGGCTCCAGATCGCGATTGCCGCCGGTCAACACGGAGATCTGCGGGTTAAGCTGCTGATACCCCGCCGGGACACCCTGCGCCTGGCAGTTAGCCAGCACCGCTCCGGCGGGGTTCTGATCAGCCGAGCAAGGGTCGATGATCTCTTGGTCGAACCGCGTCTGGGTTCCAAACAGCTCGCCGATCGAGGGCGCGCGGAACCCCTCAGCCCAGGAGGCACGCAAGCGAAGGTCGCGGATCGGCTTCCAGTTGACCTGGCCCTTGAACGTGGTGGTCGAGCCAGAGGTCGAGTAATCCGAAAAACGGACCGCTCCGTTGAACTCTAGCAGTTCGAACCCCGGCCGGCCCGCTAACAGCGGAGCGTTCAACTCGGCGTAGGCTTCGTCGATGTTGAACCCACCACGGGTCGGTTGCGCGGGGATGTCCGAGCCAAGCCCGGCTGCGACCGTCTCGTCCGGATCAAAGCTGCCACGGAGATCACGGTGCTCCACGCCAACCGCCAAACCGAGCGGCCCGCCCGGCAGATCGAGCAGGCTGCCCGACAGGTTGGCCGATGCGCCCCACAACTTCTGCTTGCTGCGGTCCCGTTGCACGAAGCTGACGAAGTTCAGCATCTCGGGCGTGATGGAGCCCGCGCCGCCGAAGATGTTGAACGGCACGCAGCTCCCCGTGCAGGCCGCCAGCGGCCCGAGTGCTTGTTGCAGCCGAGCGGCGTTCAGGTTGCCAAGGACCGTCTGCCGTGCCCGATTGCGCCCGACAAACCCATTGATGTCCCAGAACCAGTTCCGGCCGAACAGGTCGAACTTCCCGTCCAGGGTCGCCGTGCCGTAGGCCGTGTTGACCTTCTGGTTGTAGCGGCGTGGTCCACCCTCGACTACGCGCCGACCGATGAAGGCGAAATTGCTGGAATCCAGCGTCACGCCGAACGGATTGAACGGGTTGGTCGAGTCGATCACAATGGTGTCGAGCAGGTTGCCGTTACCCGCATCCGGTCCGACGAAGAGCGGCAGCGGCGCGGCCTGGTTCTTGGACTCGCGGCGGTTATAGAGCCCTTTGACCGTCAGGTTGATGTCCGAACCGAACTCATGCCTAAAAGTGGCAAAGGCGCCATAGCGCTTCAGCGGCGTCAGGATGAAGTTGAACGGCGCAAAGTTGAACCGGTCCGCTGGGCTGCTGAAAGCGCGAAAATCGGCAATGGTCGGCGCCCGGCCGGTCACTGGCGCAATCAGCGTCAGATCCTCTCGCGGATCGATGGACGGGAACACGATAAAGCGGCCCAGCGGCGTACCGGAACTGCAGGTGCCGGTGCAAGCGTCAGCGAAGGGCTCCGGGAACAGCGAGATGTCTCGCGAGCCGGAGCTGATTGGGTCCTGCTTAACGAAGTTCGCGCCGACCACGATCTG
The DNA here is from genome assembly GCA_035537335.1 of Sphingomicrobium sp. Taxonomy (GTDB): domain Bacteria; phylum Pseudomonadota; class Alphaproteobacteria; order Sphingomonadales; family Sphingomonadaceae; genus Sphingomicrobium. Next base: position 17,576 of record DATLMM010000047.1, read on the forward strand.
CGTTGGTCCATCGCCGTTGCCCCAGCTCAGCTGGTAGTTCTGCGTTGCCCCGTCGCCTTCGTCGTAGAGCCCGATCTGCGCCGATGCGTCGAAGCCGCGCTGGCGCCGCTTGGTGATGATGTTGACCACCCCCGCAATCGCGTCCGAACCGTAGATGGCGGATGCGCCGTCCTGCAACACCTCGACCCGCTCGATCATGCTTTCGGGAATGGCGTTGAGGTCGACCGAGCCCGGCACACCGGAGGCAGAGGCGCCGTTCACGAAGCGAAGCCCGTCAACCAGCACCAGCGTCCGGCGTGAGCCGAGATAGCGCAAGTCGATCTCGGCCGAGCCGGCTCCCACCCCGCCCCCATCAGGCGGATTGCCGAAGTTGCCCGAGTTGTTGAAGCGGGTGTTGAGCCCACCGCCGCTGCTTGGCAGCCGTTGCAGAACGTCGTTGATCGAGTTGAGACCCGTCTTGGCGATGTCTTCCTCATCGACAAATACGATCGGTGCATCCTGGCTTAGCGGATCGCGGCGGATGCGGGAGCCGGTGACCACCACTTCGGTCGGGGTCTGCTCGGCAGCTGTGCTCGCCTGAGCGTCGGCGGGATCAGCCGGAGGCAAGGTGCTCTGGGCCGCTACTGGCGTTGCGATCAACCCGATTGCGAGCGACAGGCCTGCACTGGAAGCGCTCAGAATAGCTCTTGTGATGGTCATGTTCGTCCCCCTGCAAGACCGCGCACCCGCGGCCGACCCGGAAGGTTAACCGACCTTAAGCATTAATCCACCCGCTAATGGCCGCTAGGACTAATTCTGCGCGACTGTGGCAATATGGGCAGAATTCCGCGGCGCCGGGTAGGCCAAGTAGGCCAGTCGCCTCATCTCCCGGCGTCCGCGGGTGACCGTGTCGAGGATGAGGCCGGCGAAGAAACAGAGCGTGGCGACGATCACCATACCCGTGAGCAGGATCGCGGTTGGAAACCGCGGCACAAGGCCGGTATCGATGTAGGTCAGGACCAGCGGGATCGACAGCAGGAGGGCAGCCGCCACCAGCAGGGCACCGATTGTGCCGAAGAACAACACCGGTCGCTCGATCCGATACAGCGTCACGATGGTCGACAAGATGCGCCAGCCGTCGCGGAAGGTGGAAAGCTTGGAGGCGCTGCCTTCGGGCCGCGCGAAGTAAGTGGTCACCTGCTCGCCGACCGGCATACGCAATTCCAGCGCATGGACGCTCATCTCCGTTTCGATCTCGAACCCCGAGGAGAGCACTGGAAAGCTCTTCACAAAGCGCCTTGAGAACACCCGGTAACCGCTGAATATATCGGTGAAACTTCGACCGAACAAGCCAGACAGCAAGCCGGTGAACAGCTTGTTGCCGAGCACATGGCCGCCGCGGTACGCGTCCCTGACCTCATGCTGCCGGGTGCCGACCACCATGTCGAGTTGCTCGGTCAGGAGCGCGTCTACCATCGCCGGGGCCGAGCTGGGATCATAGGTCAGGTCGCCGTCGGCCATGACGTAAACATCGGCATCGATGTCAGCGAACATGCGGCGAACGACATGGCCCTTGCCCTGTTGCCGCTCGGTCCGGACCACCGCGCCAGACTGTTCCGCAACCTCCGCCGTCCGGTCGCGGCTGTTGTTGTCGTAGACGTAGATCGTTGCGCCGGGCAGCGCCGTGCGGAAGCCGGCAACCGTCTGGGCGATTGCGGCTTCCTCATTGTAGCAGGGCAGCAGCACCGCAATTCGCGGTTGTTGCGCTTCAATCATCCACCCACCCCCGAATGGCTGAGCCTGTCGAAGCCCTGCCCTTCCCCTTGCTAGGGGGAAGAGCGGCACTTGGCCAAGAGCCTTCGGCGATTTCCGGCAAGCTCAGGAAGCGTGACGCCTAAGCCTCTGCCTTCTTCGCCTTCTTCGCGGCAGGCTTCTTGCCCGCACCATCCTTGACCGGCTCTGCCGGTTCCGGCGTGGCCGCAACCTCGTCAACCGAGCCCTTGGCAGGCTTTGCCGGCTTGGCCTTCTTGGCCGGCTTCACCTCGGCCGCGGTTTCGACCGACTCAGCTGCAGGAGCCTCATACGCCGTTTTGGCCTTGGCAGCCTTTTTCGTCTTCGCAGCCGGCGTGGCCTCGGTGGAATGATCGTGCCCACAGCCGGGCCCGTGGACATGCCCGTCTTCGCTCTCGAGGTCCGCTTCGATCTCGGCGCGGGTCGCTTCCCGATCGGTGATCTCCGCCTTGCCGAACAGGAAGTCGACGACCTTGTCCTCGTACAATGGCGCACGGAGCTGAGCCGCTGCCATCGGCTCCTGCTGAATATACTGGACGAACTTCTCGCGGTCGGCCGGCTTATACTGTTGAGCGGTCTGCGCGATCAGCCGGTTCATCTCCTGCTGATTGATCTCGACACCATTCGCAGCACCGATCTCCGACAGCAGCAGGCCCAGCCGGACGCGCCGCTCGGCGATCTTGCGATAATCGTCCGACTCGTTCTGAATCTCGGCCATGGCCGCCTCCGGGTCGGCTTCATGACCGGCTTCGTGCTGAAGCTGACCCATGATGTTCTGAAATTCGGCTTCGACCATCGAAGGCGGAACGTCGAAATGGTGGGCATCGGCCAGCTGATCGAGCAGGCGACGCTTCATGTGAGTGCGCGTCAGGCCATTCAGCTCCTGGGTCTGCTGGTCGTGCAGCAAGCCTTTCAGCTGATCAAGATCCTGGAGGCCCAGTGACTTCGCAAATTCGTCATTCAGCTCAACCGTGCCAGCGGTGTTGACCGAATTGACGACCACGTCGAACGTCGCGGCCTTGCCCCGCAGGTTCTCGGCCGGATAATCAGCCGGGAACGAGACGTTGAGCGTCCGCTCTTCGCCGGCCTTCACCCCGACCAGTTGATCCTCGAAACCGGGGATCAGGCTGCCGGAGCCGATCTCGACCGCCATGTCGGTGCCGGTTCCGCCTTCAAACGCGACCCCGTCCACCTTGCCGACGAATTCGATCACGGCCTGGTCGCCTTGAGCGGCGGCATGGCCTTCGCCGGCATCGCTCCACTTCTTCTGGCCCGAAGCCAGTTGCTGCAGCTGCTCGTCAACCTTGGTTTCATCAACCGAAGCGTTCAGCCGCTCAAGCTTCAGGCCTTCGATCTGGGGCGCCGGAACGTCCGGCAACGTCTCGAGGCTGACAGAAACCTCGGCGTCCTGGCCGGGCGTGTAATCGGGCGCGAGCTCTACCTGGGGCTGCATCGCCGGACGGATCTTCTGCTCGCCAAGCAGCTGCTGGACGCTCGCCTGCACCGTCGCATTGAGCGCGTCGGCATGCAGCGACTCGCCGTGCATCTTGCGGATAAGGTTCGCGGGCACCTTGCCGGGGCGAAAACCAGGCATCTGGACCTGCGGCGCCAGGCGCTTCACTTCCTGATCGACCCGGGCGTCGATGTCTTGCGCTGGGATGGTCAGCTTGTAGGCCCGCTTGAGGCCCTGGTTCTCGGTCTCGACGCTCTGCATTTTTCTTATCACTATCCCGTTGATCTGGTGGCCCGCTGATGCAGACGTTGGTGGTGCGCGCGGAGGGACTCGAACCCCCACATCTTTCGACAACAGGACCTAAACCTGCCGCGTCTACCAATTCCGCCACGCGCGCGCGGACCCATGAAGGCTGCGCGCCTATAGCAAGGCTGGGGCGAGGGGCAAGGCCGCGCCAGTCAGAGCAACCGAGCGGCGCGCTCGGTTGTTGTGCGGGGAAAGGAGACCATCATGCAACAGCTTCCGCCGTTCCCAGATGACGCCCCCGGTTACGAGCCGGGCAACCCCGCTCCCGGAACCGAGCCTGCACAGCCGAGTGAGCCGGGCCAGCCGAGCGAGGCTCCGGCCGAAGCCCCGGGTACGCAACCGGACATCGACGTGCCTTCTCCCTCCAGTCCGGGCAACGACCCCTCGCCAACACCGATCTCGCCGGTCGGCTGATGGCCACGCGGCCGCCCGAGCCCGAGCTTCCGCCCGCGGAGCCCGGAGAGCCCCTGCCACCCCCGTCACCCGATCCGGTCATGAAGGGGTGACGCTCGGTCGTCGGCGTCGCGGGCAACGGTAACCAGCGTCAGATTCGCTCCGCCCGGCACAATATCCGGTGCACAGCTTCCTCGGCGATCAAGCCGATCGCAGCACCGGCGACCACGTCCGACACGTAATGCTTGGAGCGGATCACCTGCGCTACCGAGGCGGCAACGGCCAGCCCGGACCAGGCATGGTTGCTGCCGGGATAGTGCCTCCCCAAAGCCCGTGCCGCCGCCAGGGCCCCAGCCGTATGGCCTGATGGAAAGCTGTTGAAGTCACTTTCGAAGCGCTTGCCGGAGCCGAGTTCATACTGGCCCCGCTCTGCCGCAGCCACAGGCCGGGTGCGGTCGACCAGCTGCTTGACCACCCCGCGCAGGGCCGTTGCAAGAAGGTGCGCGGCGAGCATGCGCGTGCCCGCGCGCAGCGTCCGCTCGTCGCGCATCAGCAAGCCGACTGCGATGGTGGCGCCAGACGCGGCGTACATCGGCTCCTGGTCGGTAAGGTCGCTCATGGCCCCGATTGCACGAACAAGGCCCTGCCCCTCGTGTGGGACCAGCACGTCGGCCACCGCGGCATCGGCATGTTCAAGCGGAGACGCGGTATCGACCTGGGGATGGGAAAGATCGCTCATGCACGCTCAACCGGGCCTGGCGGGCATGGTTCCGGCCTAGGTCAGCCCCTGCGCTGGGCCGAGGTGACGATTGCCTCATAGTCGGGGAGTGTCGCCTGATAATAGTGCGAGCGCGCAGCATCGAGCATGATCAGGTAGAGCTTGCCGTCGATCACTGCTCCGACCGCCCGGCCCTTGCGCCACAGCTCATCACCGTCGAGGTGCTCGAAGTCGTACTGGAAGCCGGGAGCGCCCAGGAAGGTCCGCGGGGTCAGCGCCAAGGTCCGCCAATCGATGCTGCCGCCTTCGACCCGGTACAGCGTCTCGATCATCGAGGCGACTTCGGGCGCCGTCATGTTGGCGCGGAACTTGGGGACCTGACGGTCGGCCTTGCGTTCCTGGCGGATGATCCGTCGGTCGTCGGCCAACCCGCTGACAAAGGTGATGCCGTCCAGATAGGGACCGTTCAGCGTCCAGTCCTCGACCTGCCTGATGTCGAACAGCCCTCGGCGGTTGGTTCGGTTCCACTCGCGCGGAGCAACGACCCTCATGGCCCCGCTGCCGACCGAGACCAGGCGCGCTGGGCGCACCAGCGAGTAGGCACCAAAGCCGCCGTACCCGCCACCTACCGAAGAACAGGCGGAAAGGCTCAAGGTGGCTGCGGCGCTCAGGCCAAGAACAACTCTCTTCACGCCGGTCCCCTTAACTCACCAGCATCTGGCGCACGAACGGCGCGTCCGGTGCGTTCGGCGCCAGGCTGAGATAACGCTGCAGAGCGGTCCGGCCTTCGGCCTGCCGCCCGCCCTTCATCAGGTAGATGCCATGCCACCGCCAGGCATCCGCCGGCGCATCCGGGAAGGCCACGGCCGCCGCGTAGCTGAGCGCGGCGCGGTCATGGAACTGCGGGCTGTTGCGGAGGCGAAGGGACTCACCTTCGTGGAAGCGAAGCAAGCCGTTCCAGCCGTCCCTTGCCAAGACGCTCAGCACATATTGTGTCGAGCCGGCGTCATTCAGCTTGACCTGATCGTCGAGCATCGTCGGGCGGAGCTTGCCGATGGCTGAAAGGTAACGATCCCGACCACGGTCGTATCGGCGACCAGGCACAGTCAGCTCAGCCGCTGACGCCTTCAGGTCGACCATTCGGGTACGCGGCGCCGGATGGGTCGAGAAGATCGAATAGCCCCGGTCCGGCCGCTTGCGGCGCACCTTGGCCGATAGCTCGATCTCGCCGATCAACTGCTCCCACGTCTCGGACATCGACAGCGGCGCATATCCGGCTTCGGCGATCAGCCTGACGCCGAGCGCGTCGGACTCCGCCTCCAGCTGACGATTGTAGCGCAGCAAGGTCAAGATGGTGCCCAGCTGCGCCAGTTGGGCGATGTCACCCGTGTTGACCCCCGCCGCACCACCCGCGATTCCGCCGAGCATGGTCGCGAAGCTCAGCACGTCCGACTTGCGCCGCATGTCGCGATACTGGCGGATCTGGTGCTTGAGCAGGAAGTGCGCGCTTTCGTGCGCGATGACGCCGGCCAGCTGGGCCTCGTCGCGCATCCGCAGCAGCAGGCCCGAGAAGATGACAGTGAAGCCGGTCGGGAACATGACGGCATTGAATTCCGGGATGCGCGCCAGATAGATGCGCATGTCCCTGGCCGCCGGTCCGCCGACCTTCCCGATCAAACCTTGCAGGTAAGTGTTGAGCGCGGCGTCCTTGATCAGCAGGTTGGAGCCCGCGATCTCCTCTTCGACCCGCTCCATCTGCTGCCACAGGCCGAGCTCGTCGCGATCGGTTGGCCGGTACCCGGGCCCGATCAGCGGCTGCAGCGACGCGGGCGCGATACGCGCTTCGGCCACGCCAGTCGTGGAAGCAGCGGCGAGCGCTCCGCCAGCCAAAAGCAACTGACGGCGGTTCAGCGCGGCGTTCATGAGCGGGCTCGCTGTGCTCGACGGACTTCCCTGCCCGGCTTCATGCGGCCAAGCAGCCGTTCGACCAGCTGGGCCGACCCCTCGGGCGACCGGATATCGCCCATCTTGATCCCGGCGATCTGGCTGCCGGCCTGCAACACGTTGAACCAAACCACTTCGCCGGTGCGCAGGTCGACCAGGCTGGCATAGGCGAATTGTCCTGCCCCACCGATGTTGGGGGCGCAAAAGCCGATGAAGCAGCCGGCAATGCCCAACACCTGCAGCGCCACCCGCCCTCCGCTGGCGAAGCTGTCCTCCGCGTGCATGAACAAGGCATAATCGTAGCCGGTCTTGCGACCGAACTCGATCGCCTCCTGCCCGAGGGTATATTCGAGTCCACGGCGGCGCTTGGTCGGCAGATTATAGCCCAGATATTTGTGCAGAGCGACCGACTGGCTCACGGCCGCGTTCAGCCGCTCGATCTCCGCCACCTGCTCCGCGCTCATGCCAGGCAGCGAGTCACGCCGATCCATGATCAACGTCTTGCCGCCGCGCCCCGCCTGCTGCACCCGGAGCGCGTTGATGACGTTGGCTCGGGCTTGCTCAGTCCAGTCCGCCCGCGGCTCGGGCAGGCCTCCGGTGGTGATGGAGCTGACCTCCACATCGGGGCGAAGCACCAACAATTTGTAATCGCCCTGGGGCGGCGCAAACTGGAGGTCGGCGAATTGCCGCGTCTGGACGCAACCAGCGGTGGTCAGAAAGGCGGCAACCGCGGCAAGAAGCAGGGAACGGCGCATTCGCACTCCTCCAGACAGAACTGCGTCCTTCGCTCTACAGGGAAGGAAAATCTTCAAACATCAACCGCTTAGATGGACTTAATTGTTAAGAGCATAAGCTTTCTGCAGGATGAACGAAGCACGCCTAAACTATTGGCAACGAGCTCCCGCCGCGCCGGCCAGGCATCGCCCGTCGATGGTGGCCGGAGCGATGTTCATGCCGATCATGGCGCCAAGCGTCGGCAGGATGTCAGCCGTGTCGACCGCGTCCGTGCGAGTTGCCGGGCTTGCGCCCTTGCGCCAGAACAGCACGGGCACGCGGCGGTCGTAATCCCACGGGCTGCCGTGGGTTGCGACATAACCGGTGCTCGGCTTGGCGATTGGGCTGACGAACTGCTTCAGCACGAGATAAAGATCCCCGGAGCGAGCCGGATCGAATGCGGCACGTACACGCTGGATGATCGACCATCGGTCCGGCCTCCCGCTCGGCAGGGGCGTGCGCGCCACCTGGCTGGCCGTAAGGACATCATGCACCTGGGGGTGGGCCTTGTAGCGGGCAACGGTCGCGGCCAAGACGCGCGAACGATCGCGAGCGGGAATGCCCCGGTCGAGCCAGATGTCGCCGCCGATGCCGGAGCCCTTCAGAACGCTTTCCGTTCGTCCGAACTGCGGCGCGAGCAGCTTGCCCATCTCCGCCGCCGCCAGGGCTGGATCGGCCCGAGCCGCCGTTGGCACACCCTGCTCGCGAAGGCGCTCGGGTATGTCCATGCCGCCATGGTCGGCAGACAGGACCACGACATAGTCAACCCGCGTTGCATCGAGCCGGTTCAGGAAGTCGCCAAGGTCGCGGTCCAGTGCCAGCAGTTGCAGGCACATCTCCTGCCCGTTGCTGCCGTATGAGTGCCCGACATAATCAGTAGCCGACAGCCCGACGGACAGCACGTCGGTCGCGGCGCCTCGCCCCAGCCGAAATTCACCCACCAGCGCTGCCGATGCGGCCAGGACCGCAGCATCGAACTGCGGGTGGGCTCGAACGAACCTGGCATCTCCCGCCGCGCGCGCAAGCCCTCCCGAGCCGACACTGATGGTCGGCGACACGGGGTAGCTCTTGGACTTGGCGGAGCAGAGCGGCGGAGCGGATAGCGCGGGCTGGGCAGCGGTGAGGCCTTGCGCAAAGACCGTGTTCAGCGCCTGAATGGACCGCGGCACGGGCTTGCCAAGGAGATCGCTGGTCCAGCTCTTGCCATCCCAGTACCAGCGCCCGTCGGCCGCCCGCCCGCTCATCATCACTGCTGCCCGGTCCTTGCCCGCGACAGCGAAGTTGCGGCTGCCCGGGCTGACCAGCTTCAGCCGATCACCAAGGGTGGATACGCGGAGGTGCTCGGCGCTGACCTGGTACTTGTCGGAGGAGCTCCCGGGTGCGCGCTCGTCCTCCGCGCAGTAGATGGTCTTGTCGGCCCGCGCTGCGCCCTGGTCGATCCAGGTGTTGGCGACGATCCCTGTCGCCGCTGGACGACGCCCGGTCAGCAGTGTCGAGTGTCCGGGGCAGGTCTCCGTTGCAGCATGGCTTTGGTACCCGTTCGGAAACAGGGTTCCTTCACGAACCAAGCGTGCAAAGCCGCCGGTGAAGTGCGGGCGATAGGTGTCGAACAGGTCGGCGGAGAGCTGATCGACGGAAATGGCTACGACCAGCTTGGGCGGGGTTGGCTGCTGGGCAATCGCTGGAGTGGTGAGGAGGGTGGCGGCAGTGGCAAGAAAGCTCAAGCGCATGGAAACTCCGGACGTCACCCCGGCCCTGAACCGGGGTCCGCCTTCCTTATGAGCATGCCGTGACAAAGAGAAGGCGGATGCCGGGTCAAGCCCGGCATGACAAAACTAGCCGTCCAGCTTGGCCCGAAGCCGTTCGTTGACCACGCCTGGATTGGCCTTGCCGGCCATGGCCTTCATCGTCTGACCGACGAAGAAGCCGAACAGCTGCTGCTTGCCGCCTCTGTATTGCTCAACCTTGTCAGCATTCGCAGCGAGGATCCGGTCGATCTCGGCGTCGATTGCGCCCGTGTCGCTGGTCTGCTTCAGCCCGCGCGCTTCGACAATCTCAGCAGCGGTGCCGCCTTCCTCCAGCATGATCTCGAACACTTGCTTGGCAATGGTGCCGCTGATGGTGCCGGCGGCCACCAGGCCCAGCAACTCGGCTGCCTGTCCGGGGGAGACCGGAGAGTTCTCGATGCTCTCGCCGCGGCGGTTGAGGGCGCCGAACAGCTCGGCCACCACCCAGTTGGCAGCGCGAATCGGCTCCGCGCCGGCGTCCAGCAGCTGGTCGAACCAGTGCGCCGTCTCGACCTCGGCCGTCAGCACGCTGGCATTGTAGGCGGTGATCCCCACCGCCTCGAACCGCCTGCGCTTGGCGTCGGGCAGCTCCGGCAGGCTGGCGCGGCAGTCCTCCAGGAAGGCCTCATCAAGCTCGAGCGGCAGCAGGTCGGGGTCGGGGAAGTAGCGGTAGTCGTGCGCGTCTTCCTTGGAGCGAAGGGTCCGCGTTTCTCCCTTGTCCGGGTCCCACAGGCGGGTTTCCTGCACCACGGTGCCGCCTTCCTCGATCAACTCGATCTGGCGGCGCGCTTCATGCTCGATCACCGCCTGGACGAAACGAACCGAGTTGACGTTCTTGGTTTCGGTCCGGGTGCCGAACGCCTCGCCCGGCTTCCGGACCGAGACGTTGACGTCCGCGCGCATGGAGCCTTCCTCCATGTTGCCGTCGCAAGAACCGACATAGCGCAGGATCGACCGCAGCTTCTTGACGTAAGCCCCTGCTTCGGCCGGAGAACGCATGTCGGGCCGGCTGACGATTTCCATCAGCGCCACGCCCGATCGGTTCAAGTCGACATAGCTCATCGTCGGATGCTGGTCGTGCATCAGCTTGCCCGCGTCCTGCTCGACGTGGATGCGTTCGATGCCGATCTGCTTGGCGCTGCCCTCGTCCTTTTCATCGGTGAGGACGGTGATCACGCCCTCGCCCACCAGCGGGTGATAAAGCTGGCTGATCTGATATCCCTGCGGCAGGTCGGCGTAGAAGTAGTTCTTTCGATCGAACCGCGACCAGCGGTTGATTTGCGCCTCCAGCGCCATGCCCGTCCGAACCGCCTGCCGGATGCACTCGCGGTTCGGCACCGGGAGCATTCCCGGCATCGCGGCATCGACCAGGCTGACCTGCGTGTTCGGTTCCGCGCCAAACGTCGTCGAGGCGCCTGAGAACAGCTTGGCGTTGGAGGTCACCTGCGCGTGGACCTCGAGGCCGATTACGACCTCCCACTCGCCGGTCTCGCCCTTGATGCGATAGGGTGCGCTTGCGTCAGCCATGATATGTTCCACCCAGGCTGGGCGTGCCGAAGCCCTGCCCTGTCTCCTGGCAAGTATAGCAGCAGCCCTTCGACTGGCTCAGGGCAAGCGGTTCAGAGATCGAGCTCACCACCACTTCTCCGGTCGTGCGCTGAACCCAGCCCGCTCCTCAATCGCCAGCCCCGCATTGAGCACGCCCTGCTCGTCAAGCTCGCGTCCGATCAAGTGCAACCCGAGCGGCAGGCCCTGCCCGTCCAGCCCGCCCGGCACGCTCATCGCCGGAAGCCCCGCCAGGCTCGCCGGCACCGCAAACACGTCGTTCAGGTACATCGCCAGCGGATCGCTCATCTTCTCGCCTAGCCCGAAGGCGGCACTCGGAGCGGTCGGCGTCAGGATCAGGTCGCACTGTTCGAACGCGCGCGCGAAGTCCTGCTTGATCAACGCCCGCACCCGTTGTGCCTTGTTGAAGTAAGCGTCGTGAAAGCCCGCCGACAGCACATAGGTGCCGATCATGATCCGCCGCTTCACCTCGGCGCCGAAGCCGGCGGCGCGGGTCGAGGCGTACATGTCCTCGAGCCCGCCCGCGCCAGCCTCGCGCAGGCCATATCGAACCCCGTCATAGCGGGCGAGGTTGGACGAGGCCTCCGCCGGCGCGATAATGTAGTAGGTCGGCAGCGCGTACTTCGTGTGCGGCAGGCTGATCTCGACCGGCTCCGCCCCCGCGTCGCGCAGCCATTCGATACCCCGGTCCCACAGCGCGTTGATCTCGTCCGGCACGCCCTCGATACGATATTCCTTGGGAACACCGATCCGCTTGCCCTTGAGATCGCTCGACAATCCCGCTTCCCACCGTGGCACCGGCAGGTCCAGCGAGGTCGAGTCCTTGGCGTCGAACCCCGCCATCGCTTCCAGCATGATCGCGCAGTCGCGCACCGTCCTTGCCATCGGCCCGGCCTGGTCGAGCGAGCTCGCGAAGGAGACGATGCCCCAGCGCGAGCAGCGCCCGTAGGTCGGCTTGATGCCGGAAATGCCGGTGAACGCCGCCGGCTGCCGGATCGAACCGCCGGTGTCTGTCCCCGTCACTCCAGGTGCGATCCCGGCGGCCACGGCAGCTGCCGACCCGCCCGAACTTCCGCCGGGGGTAAGCGCCGCATTGCCGCCGTCGTTGCGCTTCCAGGGGGAGAGCACCGGCCCGTAGGCGCTGGTCTCATTGGACGAGCCCATGGCGAACTCGTCCATGTTGAGCTTGCCCAGCATTCCGGCTCCCGCCGCGCGCAGGTTGCCGCTGACCGTGCTCTCATATGGCGGCTTGAAGCTCTTGAGGATGTTGCTGCCCGACGTCGTGTCCACGCCCACGGTGGCGAACAGGTCCTTTATGCCAAGCGGGATGCCCGACAGCGACCTAAGCTCGCCGGACTGCCGCGCCTGGTCCGCCGCCGTCGCGCAGGCCAGCGCGTCGTCGGGAGTCTCAACCGTGTAGGCGTTGAGCGCCCGCGCGCCCGCCACCGCAGCGTTGAACTGTTCGGCGATCTCCCGCGCAGAGAAGTCGCCCGCCCGGAAACCGTCGCGCAGCTCGGCGATCGTCTTGCCCGTCAGTTCCGCCATCAGAAACCCGTCCGGGCTGAGCTGGTCGAAGCTCTGCCCTCGTCCTTTGTGACAAAGAAGAACATCCCGTCGACAAGCTCAGGGTAAACGGAGAATGGGCGGACCATCACTCGATCACTTTCGGCACGGCGAAGAAGCCATGCTGCGCATCCGGCGCATTGGCCAGCACGGCGTCCCGAACGTCGCCATCGTTCACGACGTCATCACGAAGGCGCAACTTCTGGTCGATCACCGCCGTCAGCGGCTCGACCCCGTCCGTGTCGACCTCGCCCAGCTGCTCTACCCAGCCAAGGATGTTGTTGAGTTCAGGCACCAGCGCCTCGACCTCCGCATCGCTCATTTTGAGCCGCGCAAGCTTGGCGATGTGCCGCACGGTTGGGGTATCGACGGACATGGGCGCCCGATAGCTTCGCCCCCAGTCAGCGGCAAGCGCTGGCCTGATCAGCCCGCAAGAAAAAGGCCGCCCCAACGAGGAGCGGCCCTTGATGCTTAATCGTCGCGGCGATCGCGCCGGTTCTCGCGGCGCAGCTCCTTGCGGTCCTGCCGCCGATCGGCGCGATAAGCCTTGCGATCGGCCTGCCGGTCAGCCCGATACTGCTCGCGAGTGATCGTGCCGCTCCGCACTGCGCGGCGGTCATCCCGACGCTCCACTCGATAGGCCTTGCGATCGTCGCGGCGCTCGACCTGAAAGTCGCGCCAGTTCTGGCGAACTTCGCGCCGCTCGCGGCGAACGTCGCGTCGGCTTTCCCAGTAGCGGCGCTGGGCATTCGTCCACCGGTACGGGCGACGATATCGGTCGTACACATAATAGCCCGAGCCGGGGTAATAATAACCATTGTTCCAGCCATAATACGGCGAGTAGCCACCATATTGGCCGTAGCCTCCATAGTAGGGCGAGCCGTAACCATAGTTGCCGTAGTAAGGCGAGCCGTAGCCGCCATAATAGCCACCGTTGGAATAACCGGTGCCCACACCGACCGAGACGCCATTGTACCCATAGGGATCATAGGTGGCGCAACCAGCGAGAGCGACCGAGCCGACCACGGCTAAAGCGGCGAGACGTACGCGAGAGGAGAACATGCTCAATCTCCGAAAAACCAACCGCCCCCGACATTTATCTGGTTGATCGGCGTTGAATGAGAAGTGAACAGGCGGCCGCCTGCTCGCCAGGTCAACCGGCAAGCAGCCGACCGAAGGCCCGGGTTGCCCGTCACGGTCCCCTCCCCTAACGCCCGCCGCCATGTGCGCTCGCCGCTTTCTCATCATCATCTTTGCCCTGACCCTGCTGTTCGTGGCGGGGGCGTTTGCCGTGTTCCAGTTCGGCGGCGAGGTACTGAAGAGCCAGACGATCCCGCAAGGCGAATTCGAAGCCCCTCCGCCGCAAAGCGGACCGGACTACGGCCAAGACGCGGCCTGGATCGCGAAGCCGGGACTTGCCAGCCCCGCGGACTGGACGCCGGGCGACCAGCCCCGCTCGCTGGCGACGCTTGGCGCGCACGCCTTCTACGTCCACCCCACCACCTATCTTGAGCGTGATCGCTGGAACGCGCCCCTGGACGATCGCGATAGCCAGGATCGCGCCAACCTGTTCGTGCGCAGCCAGGCCAGCGCCTTCAATGCTGTGGCGAAAATCTGGGTGCCGAGATACCGTCAGGCGGCGTTTGGCGCCTTTCTCGACACGAGCAAGGATGCGAGCGCTGCGCTTGATCTCGCCTATGCGGATGTCGCCCGCGCCTTCGAGCGCTTCGTGGCTTCGATCCCCGCCGGAGAGCCGATCATCCTCGCGGGCCACAGTCAGGGAGCGCTGCACCTCACCCGGCTCCTGCGCGAAAAGGTTGCAGGCACTCCGGTCGCGCAACGGATCGTCGCGGCCTATGTGGTTGGCTGGCCAGTTTCGGTCGCCGCAGACATTCCCCGCATGGGCCTTTCTACCTGCGAGCGGGCAAAACAAGCCCGCTGCATCCTGAGCTGGCAGAGCTTTGGAGAACCGGCGAACACGGACCTCATCACCGACGTTTACGACGGTTCGGAAGGCTTCACCGGACGGCCGCGTCGTCGCGAGGATATGCTGTGCGTGAACCCGCTGACCGGCAGTCGCAACGGTGCAGCGCCTCCCGCCGCCAACCTCGGCACGCTGGTTCCGACCGATGGCGGCTTGACCGATGCGACGCTTCAGCCCGGCGCTGTTGGTGCGAAATGCGCCGACGGCTTTCTGCTGATCGATGGCGAAGTGCCGAACATTGGACCCTATGTCCTTCCCGGCAACAACTACCACGTCTACGATTACGCTCTCTTCTGGGCCAATGTCCGGCAGGATGCAGAGCGGCGATTGGCCTCATGGCGCTGATCACCGCCAGCGGAACAGAGTTCGCTGCGGCTCTGCCCGCAGGTGGGAAGCTGGGCGGGCTGGACGTGGGAACGAGGACGATCGGCTTGTCGGTGTGCGACGCCGGCTGGAGCTTCGCCGGCCCCGCGGAGACCATCCGCCGAACCCGGTTCGCCCAGGATCTCGAACAGCTTCGTGCATTTGCCGGCGGACACCAGCTTGTCGGCCTTGTCCTCGGCCTGCCGCTCAACATGGATGGGACTGACTCACCGCGCACCCAGTCGGTCCGGGCGTTCGCGCGCAATCTCCAGCCGCTTGGCCTTCCGCTGCTGTTGTGGGACGAGCGCTGGTCGACGCAAGCGGTCGAGCGGGCGATGATCTCGGCCGACGTCAGCCGCTCGAGGCGGGCCGAAGCGGTCGACAAGCTCGCCGCCGCCCACATCCTCCAGGGCGCGATCGATGCGCTGGTCAACCTGCCGCCTTCGCACTAGCACTGCAGCTCGTGCATCTTCTCTCCATCGACTCCCTGAGCGACGAACAGGTCGCCATCCTGCTGGATGCAGCCGATCTGTTCGCCGAAAACGTTCAGGCGGGGACCGGGCGCTTGGCCGGTCGGATCGTGCTCAATCTGTTTTACGAGAACAGCACCCGCACCGCGATGAGCTTCGCGATCGCGGCCGCTCGCCTCGGCGCGCAGCCGCTTACCCTCTCTGTCGAGCACAGTAGCGTCAAAAAGGGTGAAACCCTGGCCGACACGGCACGAACGCTCGGGGCCATGGCGCCGGATGCTGTTGTTCTTCGCCATCGCGACAATGGAGCTGCGGAGAAGGTCGCTGAACTGGTCGGCTGTCCTGTAATCAACGCTGGTGACGGCACCAACGAGCACCCGACTCAGGCGCTGCTCGACGCGCTGACCTTGCGCCAGCACTTTGGAAGTTTGAGCGGCCTGACCGTCGCCATCTGCGGCGACATCCGTCACAGCCGGGTCGCTCGATCCAACGCCAAGCTGCTGACGAGACTGGGCGTCAACGTGCGTCTGGCTGGTCCTCCATCGTTGCTGCCCGACGACGCTGGAGCTGCCGGTTCGCTTGAAGAAGCAATCGCCGGAGCCGACGCCGTGATGATGCTACGGGTGCAACGCGAACGGCTCGATGAAGAACTTGGCGATGCGCCGGGCGAGTATCTCGCGCGCTACGGGCTGACGGCCGATCGTCTGGCCCTTGCTGCTCCCCATGCCGTCGTTCTGCACCCCGGCCCGATGAACCGCGGAGTAGAGATTGCGGACGAGATCGCCGATAGCCCGCGCTCGCTCATCCTCCGCCAGGTAGCGAACGGAGTTGCGGTGCGAATGGCAGTACTCGACCTGCTGATCGCAGGTTAGAGCGAGGCGAGCCGAACCGGAGTATCGCCGGCAATTGTGCGAACAAAGCAGTTCGCACCGGACGACTTCAGCTGCTGGCACATCCGCCGTGCTTCGCCATCACTGGCGAAACCCTTGAGCGACAAGCGGTAAACAGTGCCGATCGGCGCCTGGAACCGCGCGGTGGTCGGCGTGTAGCGCGACAGGGTACCGTGACGTTTGGCCAGCTTGGCCCAACCCTGCTGGAGCGACTTCGGCGAGCCGTACGCGCCAAGCTGAACAACGACCTTGCTCTTGCCGAAACGGGCAGCAGCTGCCCGTCGCAGCTCGGCGACTTTGGGCAGCGAGCTTGACCGGCGAACCGGCTCGGTGCGCAGCGAGTCGAGGGTCTGCGCCATGTCGGGCAGCGGAGCCGCTTCGCCACTAGGCGCAAGCTCTGCCATTTCGACCGGAGCTGGAGAGGCAGCGGGCACAGCGAAGCTGAGGTCGTTCATGACGGTTGTGGCAGCGGGAGCCGGAACGGGCTCAGCCAGAGCGACCTCGGCCATGGCGGCGGCGGCGACGGGCGGCTGCGGCGGGGTTGGCGCAGCGGCTGCCATGCGTTCTCCCGTCTGGGTCAACGCCAGGCGGACTGGCAGTCCCGGATCGCTCGCCGCTGGAGTGACGCCGATCAGGCTGGCAACCTGGGTCGACGGCTGGCCCGGCTTGGCCATTTCCATCCAACCGGCGATCCGTGCGTCGAGTTGGTCAGCAGGCACGTCCTGCGCGGCAATCGTGCGAGCGCTTTCCCAGTCGCCGGCCAAAGCATGCGCGAGAGCGAGGTTCTGGCGGGTACGTCCATCAGCGCCCGGCCGGCGAGCAGCTTCATCGAGCAGGGCGATGGCGTTACCCGGCTGACCGGCCAGGGCCATTGCAAGACCGACGTCAGCGGCCTCGACCGATCCGCGCAGCTGGTCGAGCATGGCCAGTGCCTCACCTGTCTTGCCTTGGGCGATCTGCACCAGAACCAGCTTCAGAGCGACCGGAGCCTGCGTGGGATCCAGCGTCATTGCATCCAGGTAGGCACCCTCGGCCGACGCGAAGCGGCCACCCGCAAGATAGGCATTGCCCAGCAGGAGCCGGAAGGTCGCGTCCCGCGGCGTTTTCTCTACCGCGCGCTCACCCAGGGCGATCGCACCCTGAACGTCGCCAGAGGCAAGAGCGAGATGCGCCCGGGTCGCCAGTCCGACCTCGTTGGCGTCGTTCGCCTTCGCTGACTTGGCCTGAAAGCCGCCGGATGGATTGGCGCAGCCGGCGATCATGCCCGCGATTGCGAGGGCGGTAAGACCGGAAGTCGCTCGCAGCATGTTCATGGCCATCATCCTTTTCGACTGACCCGCTCGGCGGGCGCACGCTCGGCCATGGCCTCGAGTTCGGGCATGGAGGCGAGCAACTCGTCCAGCGCGCGGGTTACCAGTTGCTGAGCCGACTTGGCGGTAACCGCACAAGCTAGGCGGAGCTTCAGGTGGCGCGACGGATCAAGGCGGAGAGTAAAGGCCGCCTTGCCCTTCGCCAGTGCCTCGGGCCGAGGCATTGGACGGGAAGCGGGCTTGGTCGCAGCAACCGGCTTCGGCACGAACGCCGGCTCCGGAGTACGCCCGAGTTCGGGCTCGGATTCGGGCTGGCGAACCGCCTCCGGCTCCACCGAGGGACGCTCGAATGCGGATGCGAACGGCACGAGCGGGGCATGCGCGTCAACCACAATGGCCGCCGGCATCTCGTCCCGCACGGCGTCCGCATCGTCCGCGATCTCACTCGACAGATCGAGCATCACGCCCTCGTCGTCCGCGATCTCGGTCGACAGCTCGAGCGTCTCGACCTCATCGTCCGTCCCGGTCTCGACTTCTTCGTGCTCGGCTTCATAGCTATCGGCGAGAGAAGCAAAGGAGGAGGCAACGAACTCCTCTTCCTGCTCGAACTCCTCGTCATATTCACCCTCATCGGTTTCGTGAGAGATGAATCGGTGTTCGATCTCAGCTTGCTGGTCATGGACCGGCGACGCCGGCGTCAGTCCAACGAGCGGATTGCGGGAGATGTGAGCAACTTCGCTCTCGCCGACCGGGACCAGCGACGGCTTGGGCGAATCATAGCCCATGTCGTTCCAGCCCAGATCCTCGAGTCCGCTGCCACCCTGGCCGAAACCCTGCGGCCGCATCGCCGGGCGCGCGGCGCCCTTGCGCGCCAGCAGACCGGAAGAAAGGGACGCAAAAGCCTTGGGTTCGCTTTTCACTGGAGAAATCCTCTCACCCTCAGCCGACAACGCGGCGGCCGAAGCCGCCAACCGGGCGCGGCGCCGCGGCCGCGCCGCTCACGCCAGGAGCAGCCGCCGGGGCAGCGAACACGGTGCGTCGAAAGTTCTTTTCCAGCCGCTCGTTGATGTAATCCCACAGGTCGACGACCTCGCGCGCCGAGCGGCCGTTGGGATCGACCTCCATCACCGTGCGGCCGTCGATCATCGACGCGGCGAAGTCGGTGCGGTGGTGGACGGTGACCGGTGCTACCGTGCCATGCTGCGACAGGGCGACCGCGGCTTCCGACGTGATCTTGGCCTTGGGCGTCGCTGCGTTGACGACAAAGATCAGCGGCTTGCCGGCCCGGTCGCACAGATCAACGGTAGCGCCGACGGCGCGCAGATCATGTGGCGACGGCCGCGTCGGGATGACGATCAGCTCGGCCACCGCGATTACGCTCTGGATCGCCATGGTAATGGCTGGCGGCGTGTCGATCACTGCCAGGCGAAAGCCCTGCTGCCGAAGAACCTCCAGATCCGATGCCAACCGCGCGACCGTGGTTTGGGCGAATGCGGGCATGTCGGCCTCGCGCTCGTTCCACCAATCCGCCAGTGACCCCTGCGGATCGATATCAATCAGGCAGACGGGACCTTGTCCCGCCAGCTGCGCCTGCACCGCAAGATGTCCGGAGAGCGTGGTCTTGCCCGACCCTCCCTTTTGCGATGCCATAGCCAGAACGCGCATCCTGTTCCCCTCGCCTATATTTGGCTGTGTTGTTGCGGAGATGCAGCCTGCGCACCTAAAATCTAGTTAACACCGATGGAGCCTTGTTCTGGCCCTGCGTGCAGGTGATTATGGCGTGGGGAGGACGTTTCGATGATTCTGATGGCAGCCTTGCTGCTTGCCGCGGGCAACGTGCCCACCGAAGCGAACGACCAGTTCCGCCGAGCGGAAGCGATTCGGTCGAGCCAGCCCATTCGCGCGCGCGGACTCTACGAACGAGCGGCCCGCTATGGTCACCCGCAGGCACAGGCGGCCTACGGCATGCTGCTGTTCGAGGACGGCAAACGAACTGACGCGCTTCGCTGGCTCAAGGCAGCAGCCGATCAGGATGAACCCCGCGGCATGCTGCTGTGGGGTACAGCCCTGTTCAACGGGGATGGCGTGGCGGTCAATCGGGCTCTTGGCTATGCCTTGGTCGCCCGAGCAGCGAGGGCCGGCCTGCCGGATGCGGAAGGTACCCGGTCCGAGATGGACATCGTGATGAGTCCGGCCGAGCGTATGGCTGCCAACAAGCTCAACGCTCCGGCGGAAGTGGTCTCCGCAGCCTCCGCCTCCAAAAAGGTCAAGACCACGAAGAACAAAGGCCGTCGCAACAAAACGCTGCCGAAGCTAGCTTCGGCCAGCACAAGCAAGCAGCTCTCAGCAGCAATGGCGACACCGATCACGGCTTCGGGTGCGACGGGCGCCTGGCGCATCCAGCTTGGCGCTTTTCGCAAGGACGGATCGGCTCAAGAACTATTCGCACGCTTGGCGCCGCGGCTGCCCGGCAAGCAGGCGACCTACTTGCCGCTCGGCAGCATGACGCGCCTTCTCGCTGGCCCCTATGGCAGCAAGGATGCGGCGCAAGCCGCCTGCCGCTCGCTCGGGGCGAAGCAAGCCTGCTTTCCGGTGACGCCGCGCTAGGCTGACCACTCGCGGCGAGGAATGCCCTGCATCCACAACAGCGCCGTCAGGTCGTTGTGATCGATCCGGACGTCCGCGACCTCCCGAAGCCGCGGCTTGGCCTTGTAAGCGACACCCAGACCGGCCTCGGTGATCATCGGCGCATCGTTTGCGCCATCGCCAACTGCCAGAACGGTCGCCTTTTCCAGCCCACGCTCCTGTCGTAACTCGATCAGCGCCTGACACTTTGCCTGAGCGTCGACGATGGCGCCTGTGACCAAGCCGGTCAGATGACCATGCATACTGTCGAGATAGTTGGCTCGGACCTCCATGAAACCCAGTTCCGCCGCCATCGGATCGGCGAAGTCGTGGAAGCCACCCGTTACCAGCAGGGTGCCAGCACCACGCGCTCTCATCGTTTGAACAAGCTTCCGAGCGCCAGGATTGGCGCGAATGCGGTCCGTCCTGCACCGCTCGATGCAGCCGACGCCAAGGCCATTCAGCGTCGCCACCCGCTGGTGAAGCGCTTCGGTGAACTCGATCTCGCCCCGCATGGCAGCTTCGGTGACGGCGGCGATCTCTTCCTTCATGCCGGCATAGTCGGCCAGCTCGTCGATGCACTCCTGTCCGATCATGGTTGAATCCATGTCGGCGACCAGCAGCTTCTTCTCGCGTCCGTCGGCCGGTTGTACGGCGACATCGACCGCGCCCAAAACCCCTTCAAGGAGTCCGCGGATCTGACCGACCCGGCCCTCGTCCGCTTGGATTTCGATATCCGCCGCATCACCCTCGTCCAGCCACGTCCATTCATGGGCCTTGAACCGCGCGTCCTCCAGCAGCGTCGCTGCCTGGTGAATCGTATCCCGGTTCAGCTTCCCGGCTGCTATCAACGTGGCAATGAGCAAGTCGCGTCCTCCTGTTGCCGTCATTGCCGGTCCGACCGCATCCGGCAAGTCGGCACTTGCCGTCGAACTGGCGGAACGCACAAATGGAACGGTGATCAACGCCGATAGTGCACAAGTGTATGCAGACCTCCGGGTATTGAGTGCCCGACCAGGCGAGGCGGACCTTCAAAGGGCACCTCACCGACTCTTCGGCACTTGGGATGCGGCCACTCCATGCTCCGCAGCGGACTGGGCCGAAGCTGCCCGCCACGAGATCGCGACGGCGCACGGGGCGGGCAAACTGCCGGTGCTGGTGGGCGGTACCGGCCTTTACCTACGTACCCTTCTCGAAGGCATTGCTCCCGTGCCACAAATCGATCCCGCGGTGAGGGAGGCAGTTCGCCAAGCCAGCGTGGCCGAGAACCATCGCCAACTCAGCGATCTCGACCCCGCCGCCGCCCGCCGGCTCCACCCCGCCGACACCACCCGCGTCGCCCGAGCCCTCGAGGTGATCCGCGCAACCGGTCGAACGCTCACGAATTGGCAGGCGGACCGGCACGGCGGCATCGCTCACGAGGTCCAGTTTCGCGCGATCGTCCTGCTGCCTCCCCGCGAGTGGCTTTATCGCCGCTGCGACCAGCGCTTTGCCGCTATGCTGCTGGACGGCGCAGTGCCGGAAGTGCGCGCCCTGCTCGCTCGGAACCTCGACCCGGACTTGCCGGCCATGCTCGCGATCGGAGTTCGGGAAGTCGCTGCGCTGATCCGAGGTGAGTGTAGCCGGGAGCAGGCGATTGCCTCTGGAGCGCAGGCCACTCGCAACTACGCGAAGCGGCAATACACGTGGTTCAAACACCAGCCCCCACCGGAGTGGCCGCGCTTTTCTGAGCCACCGGCTGGTGTCGCGAGCACGGAGAGGGCACTGGCGCTACTCGGCGCCAGAGTTTAGCGCTCCCCCCATGATCCGCGATGACGACATCGATCCGGCCCCGCTGCGCGGCAAAACGGTTGCCATCATTGGCTTCGGCAACCAGGGCCGCGCCCAGGCGTCGAACCTGCGCGATTCCGGGGTGGAGGTCTGCGTTGGCCTTCGCGACGGGAGCGCTCGCATCACGGAGGCACAGGAGGCTGGCTTGAATGTTATGGCTCCAGCCCAGGCCGCTCGACGCGCTGACCTCGTCATGCTGCTGGCGCCGGACGAACGCCTCGCAAGCATCTACGACCTTGTCGCGCCTTCACTGAAGGAGGGCGCCGCCATCGGCTTCAGCCATGGGCTCGCCATTCATTTCGGCTTGATCCAACCCCGTCTCGACCTCGACGTGATCATGGTTGCGCCCAAGGGTCCGGGCACTGCGCTGCGCTCACTCTATCAGGAAGAACGCGGCATGGTCGCGCTGGCGGCGGTCGCGCAGGATGCGTCTGGTGGCGCCTGGCCGCTGGCGCTCGCCTATGCCCGGGCGATCGGCTGCGGCCGCGCCGGTGTGATCGGCTCAACCTTCGAGGAAGAATGCGTCGCCGACCTGTTCAATGAGCAGGCCGTGGTCTGGGGCGCGGTACCGGCTATCCTTCAGGCGGGGTTCGACGCACTGGTCGAAACGGGCGTGCAGCCGCAAGTCGCCTATCTCGAATGCGTTGCCGAACTGAAGTTGCTTGCCGACCTGGTTGAGGCACGGGGTCTGGCTGGCACGGCCGAAGCAATCAGCAACACTGCCGAACTCGGCGCGTTGCTTGGTGGCGCACGCCTGGTGGACGAGCGTGTGCGTTGGGAGATGCGCCGCGTGCTCGACGAGATCAAAGCCGGCCGCTTTGCCCAGCAGCTCAGCGACGAAGCCGACGCCGACTACCCCCGTCTGCGCGCCGCTCGGAAGCAGGCCCGACAGACCGCGGTCGAGCGCGCCCGCATTGCACTTGCAGGCGACAACTAGCCGACGACGTCCTTCTCCGGCCAGCGATCGCCGACGCTGGCCCGCTCAACGAAAGCGCGCTGCAGCTTGCGGTGGGCCTCTGCCGCCTGCGGATCGGAAGCGGCTTCCGCCCGCTCCTGCTCTTCCACGGCCCGGCGGGCGAAATAGATTCGGCTTTCCTCTTGCATGACCGCCTCCTCCATCCAGGGAAGAGCACCACGTAGCATAGCGGAACGGTAAAGGGAAAACAGAACCCGGCCCTTTGGCCAAGCTGTTCAGTGATGCAGTTGCGCGCGATCAAGCGGCCTTGCTGTGCATCTCGGCGAAACTGATCAGTTGGGCTTTGATCATCGGGTTCGAGACACCTGCGGTCAGCCGCTCGACCTGGGGCAGCAAGGCCTGTGGCTCTTCTTCATAACCCATCGACCAATTCGGAAAGCTGCGCTCCTCCACATGCCGCCGAGACAGCTCGACCAGAGCAAAGTGCCGCCGGTCCTGCCGTATCCGCGCATAGGCGTTGCCGATCGCGTCGCTTGGCCCCTCCAGCACCTGAAGGAAACGGCGTCCGCCGACCAGCAGCAGTCCACTAAGGTCATCGCGAGCATTGTTGCGCCGCGACGTCTCAAGGATCTCCCGAACCATGCTGCTGTCAGGATACTCATTGCGCGACGTGCTGATGTAGATGATCTGTTCCACGCCCTACTCCACTCTTATTCCGAGTAGGCGGCTTTGATAGTAACGCAAGTTTAATGCTGAGTTACCGAATCATCGACGGCCGAACAGTTTCTCCAGATCGGCATGGGCAAGCTTCACCCAGGTCGGTCGACCGTGATTGCACTGGCCCGAATGGGGTGTGACCTCCATTTCACGAAGCAAAGCGTTCATCTCGGCCACGGACAGGGCGCGCCCCGCACGCACGCTATGGTGGCAGGCGAAGGTGGCCGCGACGAGGTCCAACCGCTCCTTCAACGCCAGCGCTCCGCCAAGGTCCGCCAGCTCAGCTGCAAGGTCGTCGACCAGTCGCTCGAGGTCGGGCGCCCCTAGCGGCGCAGGGCTGGACCTGACCAGCATCGCGCGAGGCCCGAACCGCTCCAGTTCCAAGCCGAACTGGAGTAATTCTGCTGCCACCTCCTCCAGCCGGTCGCAGTCGGGCTCGTCCAATTCGATGACTTCCGGCAGCAGCAGCGCTTGCCTCGGCACGCCGCCGTTACCGGCACCTCGTTTCAGCCGTTCGAGCACCAGGCGCTCGTGCGCCGCATGCTGGTCGACCAGCACCAGACCATCCTCTGCCTCAGCCACGATATAGGTCGCCGCTACCTGGCCACGCGCTACGCCCAGGGGGTAGATCGGCACCGGCGCGACCGCTTCCTCGCCTCGTGCTGCGGGAGCGTGGTCGAACAGCGCACGGCCTTCCCGAAGCGTCGTACCGGCGTAGGCTGAGGCGTCTGGCGGAACTGGAACGCTTTGCGATCCAGGAGGAGGGCTGTCACCGGACTCCCGAGTACCGATTTCCTCGCTAAGCCATCTTACCGGCGCCGCCGCCTGCATCCGTGCCGCGCTCTGGTGGCCAGCGTCGTCAAGTGCCGACCGCAGCCCACCGACGATCAGCCCGCGCACAGCTTGCGGATCGCGGAAGCGGACCTCCGTTTTGGCCGGATGCACGTTGATGTCGACATCGCCGGTGGGGACCTGCAGGAACAGGGCCACGACCGGATGCCGGTCCCGCGCCAGCAAGTCGCGGTAGGCCGCTCGCAGGGAACCAACCAGCAGGCGGTCCTTTACCGGACGACCGTTGACGAACAGATATTGCTGGTCCGCGGCGCCGCGGTTGAAGGTCGGCAAGCTGATGACGCCGCCCAGTCCGATCCCGTGTCGCTGCAGGTCGATCGGCAAGCCGCTCTGCTCCAGCTGTGGGTCGAGCAGGCTCGCCACTCGCGCTGGCAGGGACGAGGGCTGCACCCCCAGCACGCGCCGTCCGTCATGATCCAGGCTGAATTGCACTTCCGGCGATGCCATCGCCAAGCGTCGCATGACATCAAGGCAGGCAGCATACTCCGCGCGTGGCGAGCGCAGGAACTTGCGGCGGGCCGGCACCTTGTCGAACAATCCCTCGACCCGAACGCGGGTGCCGTGCGGCAATGCGGCCGGGCCCTCCTCTACTGACGATCCATGGTCGACTTCGATGCGCCATCCATCGGCACCCTGTGGACGGCTCTCAAGCGTGAAGCGGGCCACACTGGCGATGGACGGGAGCGCTTCACCGCGAAAGCCGAAGCTAGCCACCGCTTCGATGTGCTCGTCCGGCAATTTGGAAGTGGCATGCCGCTCCAGCGCCAAGGCCATCTGATCGGGCGCCATTCCGCACCCGTCGTCCGCCACTTCGACCAGGTCGAGCCCACCCGCCGCCAGTCGAACCGCAACCTGTCGCGCGCCCGCATCCAGCGCGTTCTCGACAAGCTCCTTGAGCGCGCTCGCAGGGCGCTCAACCACCTCGCCGGCAGCGATGCGGTTAACCAAATCGGAAGGGAGCCTTCTTATTGACACAGGGGGTGGTCTAGCCCAATCGACGCTTGGGAGCGAAGCGCTGATTTACTCTCTGATTCAACAGCGATTTGCTTGGCGGCGGTAACCTTTTTCTGAAAGCAAGGGCGGGCATGTTCTGGACGCGATGGTTCAAGTGGATGTCGCACGACATGGCGATCGACCTGGGGACGGCGAACACGCTGGTGTACGTTCGCGGGCGGGGTATTGTGCTAAACGAACCGTCGGTGGTGGCGATCGAGACCATCAACGGCGTCAAGCGGGTCAAGGCGGTTGGTGACGACGCCAAGCTGATGATGGGCAAGACGCCCGACCAGATCGAGGCCATCCGCCCGCTGCGCGATGGTGTCATCGCCGACATTGATGTCGCCGAGCAGATGATAAAGCACTTCATTCACAAGGTGCACGGCGGGAAGATGCGCGCCTGGCGCTTTCCCGAAATCGTGATCTGCGTGCCGTCGGGCTCGACTTCGGTGGAGCGCCGCGCCATCCGCGACGCCGCTTCCAACGCCGGCGCGAGCCAGGTCTACCTGATCGAAGAGCCGATGGCGGCTGCGATCGGGGCCGATATGCCGGTGACGGAGCCGATCGGATCAATGGTCGTCGATATTGGCGGCGGCACGACGGAGGTTGCCGTGCTGTCGCTGCGCGGTCTCGCCTACACCACGTCTGTTCGGGTCGGCGGCGACAAGATGGACGAGGCGATCTCCTCCTACGTTCGCCGCAACCACAATCTGCTAATCGGCGAAGCCACTGCCGAGCGGATCAAGCAGGAGGTCGGCATTGCCAAGCCCCCGGTCGACGGGATCGGCAAGACGGTGCACATCAAGGGCCGTGACCTGGTGAATGGCGTGCCCAAGGAGATCTCCATCAACCAGGGCCAGATCGCCGAAGCCCTGTCCGAACCGGTCGGGACCATTGTCGAAGGCGTCCGTATCGCGCTGGAGAACACGGCGCCGGAACTCGCCGCTGACATCTGCGACCAGGGCATCGTGCTGACTGGCGGCGGCGCCCTGCTGCAGGGACTGGACGAAGTGCTGCGTGACGAGACCGGCCTGCCGGTGACCGTTGCCGAGGATCCGCTGACCTGCGTGGCGCTTGGCACTGGCCGCGCGCTGGAGGAAGAGCAGTTCCGCGGCGTCCTCCAGACCGCGTAGGAGAGGGCTGAAACGTGGCGCCGCCGACCGGTGCGCGCCCGGGCTGGTCGCGGCGGGCGCAATATGGCCTGTTCTTCGGCTTCCTGGCGACCATCGCCGGCCTGCTGATCGGTTTGTTCCTGCTTGGCTTGTCGCTCGTCGCCCCGCAAGCTTACGCGGGAGTTCGCAGCGCTGCGCTCGACACCACCGCCCCGATTACTGGGGGGTTGCGCGAAGCCACCACCACCGTCAGCGGCCTGTTCAGCGGTGCGGGAAATTACTGGGACGCGGCCCGGCAGAATGCACAGCTGAAAGACGAGCGCGCCCGGCTCAACCGGCAGATTCTTCAGGCGCGGGCGATCCTCAACGAAAATCGCCAGCTAAAGGCCGCGCTTCAGCTGCGGGAGAGAACACCAGCGGCGGTTGCGACCGGCCGGATCGTCGGTTCCTCGTTCGAGAGCCAGCGTCGCTTCGCCGTCATCTCGGCCGGCACTGGGGACGGGGTGCGTGTCGGCATGCCGGTTCGCGCCGCCGATGGATTGGTTGGCCGCGTCGTCGATGCCGGCGCTACCGCCAGCCGGGTACTGCTCATCTCCGACCGCTCCAACATCGTTCCTGCCCGGCTGCTGCGGGGCGGTCAGGCGGTGATCTCGACCGGGCGCGGTGACGGCACCATCGACCTTCGTCCGCTGGAAGTCGGTCGCAATCCGTTTCGGCGCGGGGATGTGGTGGTGACTTCCGGAACGGGCGGCCTCTATTCTCCCGCAATTCCGATCGCACGCGTGGTCAGGCTGGACGACGATGGCGCGATCGCCCTTCCCCTTGCGGACCCATCGAATGTCAGCTTCGCGCTGGTTGAGCAGCCTTACGAAGCGACCGCGCTCGCCGCTCCTGCCGAACCCGAGGTGGAGCGCTGATGGTCCGCGCCGCACTTGGTCCTGGAGGAGCACTGGCACGCGGTCCCAAGCGCCTCGCACGCTTCGTGCCTGCGAGCTCGGTGGTCGCCGCTTCCACTCTCTCCTTGCTGCCGATCGTAACGGAGGTCGGCTGGGTGCCGGACTTCGGCTTTCTCCTGCTGCTCGCATGGCGACTGCTGCGCGGCGATGCCATCCCCAGCTGGTGGGCAGCTCCCCTGGGCCTTGCCAACGATCTCCTGACCGGTGGTCCGATCGGATTGTCCGTCGCCATCTGGTCCGGCGCCATGCTAGCGCTGGACTTGCTCGATCGCCGGACCATGTGGCGAGATTATTGGGTCGAGTGGGGCCTTGCCGCCCTGCTGCTGCTGGTCAACGAGGTAGCGCGGTGGCGCATCGACGCGTTGATGCGCGCACCGCATGATCTCGCCGTCGTGTGGCCGCCGCTGATAATCTCGATCCTCGTCTTTCCGTTGGCGGCTTGGGCAGCGTCCGCGCTTGATCGCTGGAGGCTCGGCCGGTGAACAAGCCGCAGCGCTTCACCAGCGTCCACCAATCGCTGAGCTTCTCACGCCGAATGATGATCGTCGGCGGAGCGCAGGCTGCCGTCGGTGGGCTGCTGATCGGCCGGCTCGGCTGGCTCGCGATCGCGGAGAATGAGAAGTACAATCTTCTCTCTGAAGACAACCGCGTCCAGTTGATCATCGTGCCGCCGCGCCGCGGCTGGATCGTGGACCGCAACAACAAGCCCATCGCCATCAATCGGTCCGACTTCCGCGTGGACCTCATCCCCGAACGGATGACCGACGTGGACCGGGAACTCGCCACCCTGACCCAGCTACTCCAGCTCGGGCCCGATCAGGTCGATCGTATCCGCCGGGACATCAAGGATTCACGCGGGTTCAAGCCGGTACAGGTAGCGGAAAACGTGCCGTATGAGCGCTATGCCGCCATCACCGTCCGTTTGCCCGAGCTGCCCGGTGTAGAGCCGGCGCGCGGCTTCACCCGCTTCTACCCTGCCGGCGCGGCCGTCGGTCATCTGGTCGGCTACGTCGGCGCGGCCAGCGCGGCGGAATATGAAACCGAAAAAAACCCGCTCCTGATCACGCCCGGCTTCAAAATCGGCAAGGAAGGCCTTGAGGAGATCCTCGAGCAGCGGCTTCGCGGTGAGCCCGGTGGTCAGCGCGTGGAAGTCACCGCTCGGGGCAAGCTGGTCCAGGAACTCACCCCCAAACCCGACCGCTCGGGCAAGACGGTCCAGCTCTCGATCGACGCCGGGCTGCAGGAATATGCCGCCCGCCGGATGGGCGAGGAATCTGGCAGTTGCACCATCCTGGACTGCCAGACGGGCGATATCCTGTGCATGGCTTCCATGCCGTCCTACGATCCCAACAGCTTCTCGGACGGGATCGGCCGGACCGAATGGAAGACCTTGTCCGAAGACCCGCGCAAGCCGCTGCTTAACAAGACGGTCAACGCACTCTATCCGCCGGGTTCGACGCTGAAGCCGATGGCGGCCCTTGCCCTGCAACAGCATGGCATCGACCCCAAGGAGCGGGTGTTCTGCGGTGGCGGTTATCAGCTCGGCAACCGCTTTTTCCGCTGCCTCGGCCGGCACGGCTCGGTCGACATGCACCGCGCCATCGCCAAAAGCTGCAACACCTACTTCTACGCGATGAGCAATCGGATCGGTTACGACAAGATCGCGCCAATGGCTCGCTTCCTCGGACTTGGCGAAAAGTACGATCTGCCGCTGGTCAGCCAGAACTACGGCACTATCCCCGACAGCGAGTGGAAGCAACGGCGGTACCGTAAGAACCGCCGTCTGATCGAGCGGCCGGACTGGACCAACTCCGACACGCTCAATGCGGTCATCGGTCAGGGCTTCGTGATCGTGAACCCGCTCCAGTTGGCCGTCAGCACCGCGCGGATTGCCAGTGGGCGGATGGACCGGCCGATGCTGCTCGGCGCGCACAAGGAGCTCGCCCCGCCTCTCAACATCCCGCAGGCGCACCTCGATGCCGTTCGCCGGGCGATGTGGGAAGTCGTCAACGGGGATGGCACGGCCGGTGCGTCGCGCCTCAACATTCCCGGCATCGAGATGTGTGGCAAAACCGGCACCGCGCAGGTTCGCCGGCTGGCGGCGAGCGCGTCGCGTGGCCAGGGCGGCGACTGGCGCTACCGTGACCACGGATTGTTCGTGTTCTTCGCTCCTTTCGACAAGCCGCGTTATGCCGGCTCGGTGGTGATCGAGCACGGCATGGGCGGTGCGCGCGCAGCCGCTCCCGTCGCCAAGGACGTGCTCACCTATCTGTTCGACCGCCCCGCCGCCATCAAGCGGCTGACGGAACTCGAAGCCGGCTGGAGCGGCACCCTGGCCGAGCGCATGGCCCGTCGCGCAAACGCGATCGAGGCCGCAGCCGCAACGGTCGAGAGGCCGGCATGATCTCTTCCGCCATCATCCCGCAACCGCTCGCGCGCTTGCCCTGGCGTCTGATCTTCATGGTCAGCGGCATTGGCCTGTTCGGACTGGTCAATCTCTACTCGGCCGCCGGCGGCTCGTTCCAGCCTTGGGCAATGCGCCAGGGCATGGCGTTTCTCATGTTCCTGGCGATGGCTGTCGTCATCTCCAACGTGCGGGAAGCAACGATCAAGCAGCTGATCGTTCCCGTTTACGTGATCATCGTGCTGATGCTGATCGTGGTCGACCTGATGGGCTTCGTCGGCAAGGGTGCGCAGCGCTGGCTCGACCTTGGCTTCATCCGTCTACAGCCGTCCGAGTTCATGAAACCGGCCATCGCCCTGGTATTGGCACGCTTCTACGAACTGCTGCCCGCCGGCGATATCCAGCGCTTCCGGGCGATCTGGCCGGCGGCCACGCTGATCGGCATCCCGGCGGTGCTGGTGATCGTGCAGCCGGATCTTGGCACTGGGCTGATGGTCACCTTTGCCGGCATCACCGTCATGTTTCTGGCCGGCGTTCCCCTGCGCTGGTTCCTGATCCCGGGCGGGCTGCTCGCCGCTGCTATCCCGGTCGTGTACCAGTTCCTGCACGGCTATCAGCGCAAGCGGATCGACACCTTCCTCGATCCGGAGAGCGATCCGCTCGGCTCGGGCTACCATATCACGCAGAGCAAGATCGCCATTGGCTCGGGCGGCTTTGGCGGCAAGGGTTATCTGCAGGGCAGCCAGAGCCATCTCCAGTATCTCCCGGAGGGCCACACCGACTTCGCTTTCGCCACCTTGACCGAGGAATGGGGCATGGTGGGTGGGACCCTGGTTATCCTGGCTTACCTGATGGTCCTGCGTTGGAGCATGAAGGTCGCCGCCAATGCCCCGACCCGCTTCGGCCAATTGTCCTGCGGCGGATTGTCGGCGGTGCTGTTCTCCTACTTCGCAATCAATCTCCTGATGGTCATGGGCCTGGCGCCGGTCGTCGGCATCCCCCTGCCACTAATTAGCTACGGCGGCTCGGCGGTCATGACCGTGATGATCTGCCTTGGCTTGCTGATGAGCTTCGAGCGGCAGCAACGGACCCGTTCGACGCTGAGCTAAACCGGTTGCATGCTGGCGGAGGCATTGCTAAAGGCCCGCCCGCGCTCCCGCTCCAAGCGGCCCCGCGCAGCTGCCTCTCAGGCACGGACGCATAGCTCAGTTGGTAGAGCAGCTGACTCTTAATCAGCGGGTCCTAGGTTCGAGCCCTAGTGCGTCCACCATTCTTCTCAATGACTTACGACCTAGTTGGACACCAACCGGAGCCGCGGCCGGCTCCCATTGTGACCACTTTTGTGACCTGCTGGGTCAGGTCCACCGCTTTCACCTGCTTCAATCACCGGTGGCACCGGAAAGATCAGCTGGTCGGCATAAGGCGCCAGGTGCTTCACCGACATGTGCGCATAACGCCGCACCATTGATTCGGACTTCCAACCGCCCAGCTCCTAAAGCACCCACGTGGGCACATCATTTTGCCGCAGCCAACTCGCCCAGGTGTGCCGCAGATCATGCCAGCGGAAATCCTCGATCCCGCAGGACCTCAACGCTGCCCGCCACGTGCGGGTATTGGCCGACCGGAGCCGCTCACCCTGGTAGGTGAACACATGGGTCCGGTGCTTACCGCGTTGCCGCTCGAGCACGCCTAGCGCCACGTCGTTGAGCGGCACGCCAAGCGCGTC
>DATLMM010000048.1:0-39239 GCA_035537335.1 Sphingomicrobium sp.
GACCGCGAATGGTTAATGAAGGCTTCAAGGCCGTTAAGCGTCGGTAACGCTTTCGGCGGGCGAACGGGGGAACCAGCCATGCGCGTGCTGCTGATCGAAGACGAGCCGACAACGGCCAAGAGCATCGAGCTGATGCTCGGAACCGAAGGCTTCAACGTCTACACCACCGACCTTGGCGAAGAAGGCCTCGATCTCGGCAAGTTGTACGATTACGACATCATCCTGCTCGATCTGAACCTGCCGGACATGCACGGCTACGACGTGCTGAAGAAGCTCCGCACGGCTAAGGTTGGAACGCCCGTGCTGATCCTCTCGGGCATCGGCGAGATGGACTCAAAGGTCCGTGCGCTGGGCTTCGGCGCCGACGATTACGTCACCAAGCCCTTCCACCGCGATGAGCTGGTCGCCCGCATCCACGCCATCGTCCGCCGCTCCAAGGGGCACAGCCAGTCGGTCATCCGCACCGGCAAGCTGGCGGTCAACCTGGACGCGAAGACCGTTGAGGTCGACGGCAGCCGAGTGCACCTGACCGGCAAGGAATATGCGATGCTGGAGCTCCTCTCGCTTCGCAAGGGCACCACGCTGACCAAGGAGATGTTCCTCAATCATCTCTATGGCGGAATGGACGAGCCCGAGCTGAAGATCATCGACGTCTTCATCTGCAAGCTTCGCAAGAAGCTGAGCCTGGCCTGTGGCGGCGACAACTACATCGAGACCGTCTGGGGCCGCGGCTATGTCCTGCGCGACGCGGATGAGGTGCATCTGCCGGAGGCGGCGGTCGCCTGAGGACCATCTCGTTGAGCGTAGCAGAGACGTAACGAGCCGACTCTAGCTGGCGCGGCATGGGCATCATCATCTACCATCACCCGGCCAGTCGCGCGCTCCTGAAGCAGCTGATCTCTCGTGCTGGCGTTAGTCCGCGAGATTTGCTGCGCGCGAAGGACACCTCGTTTGAGGAACTCGGTCTCAGCGATTTAGCGCTGTCTGACGAGCTGCTGATTGACGCGATGATGGAGCATCCCGTTCTGATCAACCGCCCTATCGTTGTCACACCGCGCGGAGTTCGTCTGCGCCGTCCCTCTGAGCAGGTGCTCGACCTCTTGCCGGAGCAACTCGCGGCCTCCACCAAGGACGGAGGCGAGCAGGTGGTTGCACAGGGCGCTTCGCGGGTCTCACGGTGAGTGCACCCGCACTTCCTAGGCGGCTGGCAGCAGAAGGAATTGGAAGCTTCTTCCTCTTCGCCTGTGTTATCGGCTCCGGAATCATGGCGCAGAACCTGGCCGGAGGAAACGACGCGGTCGCCTTGCTCGGCAACACCATTGCGACTGCCGCCATGCTGTTTGTGCTGATCTCAATGTTAGGGCCGGTCTCCGGTGCGCACTTTAACCCGGCCGTGAGTCTCGTCGCTGCTTCGCGGGGCGAACTCACGCGCAAGAGTGCAGCTGCATACATCCTCGTTCACTTGAGCTTTGGGGTTGCAGGCGCTTGGGCCGCCCACCTGATGTTCGACCTTCCGACGCTGCAGATCTCGGTACGTGCGCGCTCCGGCCTGGGGCAGTGGACAGGAGAGTTCATCGCTACCTTCGGCCTGATCTTGACCATTACCGGAACGATCAAGCACGCCCGCCGCGCAGTGGCTGCAAGCGTCGCGCTCTACATCGCCGCAGCCTATTGGTTCACCTCGTCGACAAGCTTCGCCAACCCGGCGATCACCATCGCGCGGAGCCTGACGAACACGTTCTCCGGGATTGCGCCGGCAGATGTGCCGTTCTTCATCACTGCCCAGCTTGCCGGCGCGGCGGTCGGAGCTCTGGTGGCTCGCATGCTGTTTGATGACGGCGTGGAGGGCGCCAGTAGCGCAAGTCAGGCTTAAACCTTCAACAGCCCCCGCCGCCGTTCCGTCCCGACCGGCTGGCCGATGATCCGGCGCTCGGGCAGGACCGGCCGGCCCTCTTCCTGCTGCCGCCAGCCGTCGCGGCCGAGCACTTCCAGGGGCTGGAACTGCGCCTTGTAGGCCATGCGCTCGGAGCCATCGACCCAGTAGCCCAGGTAGACGTAGGGCAGTCCAGCGCGGGCGGCGCGGACGATGTGGTCGAGGATGATGAAGGTGCCCAGCCCCTGGCGCGCGTCCGGACCGACGTCGTAGAAGCTGTAGATCATCGATAGGCCGTCGTTCTGCTGATCGGACAGGCAGGCGCCGACCAGCTTGCCGGGGCGGCCGTTCACCGACGGTTCGCGATACTCCACGAGGAAGGTTCGGACGGGCGTCTGCTCGACCATGTCGGCGAAGTCGTTCTCGTCCATCTCCGCCATGCCGCCGCCCGGATGCCGCACGGCCAGGTAGCGGCGGAGCAGCGCATATTGCTCTTCGGTCGTCCAGGGCTTACAGGCGGTGACCTCAAGGTCGGCGTTGCGCCGGAGCAGGCGGCGCTGGGTGCGGGTGGGAGCGAAATCGTCGGTGACCACGCGGACGGAGACGCAGGCGCTGCAATCGACACAGCTCGGGCGGTAAGCGACGGATTGGCTGCGGCGAAATCCGATGCGGCCAAGCGCTTCGTTGAGCTCGCCAGCATGGTGTCCCGACAGTTCGGTGAACACCTTACGCTCGATCTTGCCCGGAATATACGGGCACGGGCTCGGGCTCGTCACGAAGAACTTGGGGAATCGAAACGGTGCGCTCAACGCCGTGGGCTCCGGCAAAGGTGTTACGAAAGGGTTTATGCTTCTCAACAACGCACTTGGGAAGAGGTGGAGCCATGAGGAAAGTAGTTAATGCGAACCGATGTGCCGCCATGGGTCAGCAAGCGCTCAGTCGAGCCCCACCCGCTCCACGGAAAAGCCGGCTTCCACCAGCCGGCTGACCAGGCCTTCGATCGATTTAGCGTCGCGCGCCTCGCACTCGACCTCGATCACTGTGTCCTTGGCCGGAAGCTTGGAAAAGATCCGCTGGTGGTTGGTCTCGATGATGTTGACGCCGCACTCGTGGAACTTGGCAGTGATCGCGGCAAGCGCACCCGGCCGGTCCTGGGCACCGATCTTCAGCCGGGCGATCCGGCCGCAGCGGACGAGCTCGCGGATCAGGACGTTGGCAAGCAGGTGCGTGTCGATGTTGCCGCCGCAAAGCACGGTGGCGACCTTCTTGCCGCGAAACTGCTCGGGTTGGGCAAGGATCAACGCCAGGCCGGCGGCCCCTGCCCCTTCCACCACCGTTTTCTCGATCGCGACCAGCAGCGCCACGGCATGCTCGATGTGCTTCTCCCCGACCAGTTCGATGCGATCGACCCGTTGAGCGATGATCCGCCTGGTGAGTTCGCCCGGTTCCTTGACGGCAATACCTTCCGCCAGCGTGTCCCCGCCGATCGCCCCGTGCGAGTTTTCGATCACATTCTTCATTGACGGATACAGCTCGGCCTCGACGCCAACCACCTCTATGCCGGGCTTCAGCGCCTTGGCCGCCGTCGCGACACCGCTGATCAAGCCGCCGCCGCCGATCGGCACCACCACTGCGTCGAGATCGGGCACGTCTTCCAGCAATTCGGTACCAACCGTGCCCGCCCCGGCCACGATGTACGGGTCGTCGAACGGGTGAACGAATACCAGCCCCTCCTCCGCCTCCATCTGGCGGGCTAGCGCATAGGCGTCGTCGAACCGTTCGCCATGCAGGCGCACGCGGGCGCCATGCTCCTCCGTCTGACTGACCTTCATCATTGGGGTGTTGGTCGGCATGACGATGGTGACCGGAATACCCAGCCGGCGGCCATGGTAGGCAACGGCCTGCGCATGGTTGCCGGCACTGGCGGCGATTACCCCGCGGGCGCGCTCCTCGTCCGTCAGGTGCAACAGTTTGTTGAGTGCGCCGCGCTCCTTGTAGGCGGCGGTAAACTGCAGGTTCTCGAACTTCAGATACACCTGGGCGCCGGTGATCTCCGACAGGGTTCGACTGAGGTGAGTGGGCGATCGCAGCACGGCGCCCTGGATCCGGGTGGCGGCGGCGCGAATGTCGTGGAGGGCAGGAAGGTCAGCAGTCATGGCGGCGCGGATTAGCCGACAACGTCAGCGCTGGCGAGCGGCCCGGTCGGTCAGCATCGCTGGAGTGAGGATCTGGGGCAGCTCCTCCGGCTCGGTCCCCCTGGGCTCGTACCAGAGGTAGAGTGGCACACCAGCCCGCCCGCGGCGTTCAAGGAAGCGGGTGATGACGGGATCGCCGTTGGTCCAGTCGGCCGCGAGCACCTCGACCCCGGCTTTCTTGAACGCGTCCCGCACCGCCTCGCGATCGATCGCGCTCGCTTCGTTGACCTTGCAGCTGAGGCACCAATCGGCAGTGAAGTAGAGAAACACCGGGCGGCCCTCCGTGCGAGCCGCGGCGACGCGCTGCTCGCTCCACGCAGTGACGCCGGCCAGGGTGTGGGAGGTAGTGCCCGATGCTGGCGGCAGCGCGTAGGCAGCGGCCGCCGTGCCGGCGATGGCAGCGACGACGACGGCAGCTCCGACCCGGCGACCGCCGAGCTGGGCGCGGCCGTAGGCGAACAGCAGCAGGGTCAGGACGGTCAGCGCGGCCAGGCCAATCCAGAGCGCACCGTCTCCACCCTGCCGCCAGAGCAGCCACAGACAAGCCACGGCGGTGAGGGCCATGGGTATTGCGAGAACCCGCTGCAGGGTCAGCATCCACTTGCCGGGCTTGGGCAAGCGGCGCCGGAGCGCGGGGATGAAGGCCACCGCCAGGAACGGGAGGGCGATGCCGAGGCCCAGCGCGGCGAAGACAAGGATCGCACCCCAGGCGGGGAGCAGCAAAGCCGCGCCGAGCGCCGCGCCCATGAACGGGCCCGCACACGGGGTGGCGACGAATGCGGCGAGTGCTCCGGTCGCAAACCCGCCGCGCGGACTGGCCTCGCCGCCGATGACCGGCAGCTTGTAGCTTCCGGCCAGGTTCAAGGTGATGGCGGCGGCGAGCAGCAGCAGGACCAGGATGGTGCGCGGGTCCTGCAGCTGGAACGCCCAGCCGGCCGCGGTTCCGCCGGCCCGGATGAGTAGCAGCCCGATGCCGAGCGCTCCGGTGCCGACGATCGCGCCGGCCGTGTAGGCGAGTGCATCGCGACGGGCGCCCCTTGGGTTACCACCGGCCTTGGCAAGGGCGAGGGCTTTCAGCGCCAGGATCGGGAATACGCACGGCATCAGGTTGAGCAGGACGCCACCCGCCAGAGCCCCCAGCAGTGCCCACCACAGGGCGGAACTGCCGGCCTCTCTTCCCACCAGCCGGCCACCCCGCGGCACCTCGCCGGGCTCGGCAACGACCTGCAGGCCGCGGCCGTCGCCGAGGGAGAGCACTCCCGTGAAGCTGGTCGGGGCGGCCTCTGCGCGCAGTTCCGCGATCAGCAGGTCGCCCGACCGACGAAAGGTCTGCGGCGCTGCGTACTCGATCGTGTCAAGGGTCAGCGGAAAGAAGTTGAGATTGCGGACGGGAACCGACCCCGGCAGCGGGATCGCTAGCCGCAGGACGCCGTCCCCAGTCGCGAACCGCGCCGGGCTCCCGAGCGGCTGCGGCAGCTTCCGGCGCCATTCGTCAAAGCGCGCCCGCTGATCCATCCCGCCGCCGATCGGAATGTCGAGGCTCAAGGTTCCGCGTTCCGGCACACAGATCTTGTCGGTGCAGGCGAGCCACTGCGCCTCCGCCCGGATCGGCAGATTGCCCGTCGCGTTTGCAGGCACCTTAAGGCGCGTCAGGACGGCGTAAGGCCCTTTGTACACATAGTTCATCAGGCCGGCGATGGTGAGCGTCTGAGGCACCGGATAGCGCAATGGTCCGACCGAGGCGCCGGTCGGAAGCTGCCATTCGATGCTCATCGGCTGGCCGGCATCGCCCGGATTCTCCCAATAACCATGCCAGCCTTTTGCCGGGGTCATCAGAATGGCGAGATCGACCTCCTGGCCCGCGCGGACCGGCCCATCGACGATCAGCTGCGGCGTGATGTTCGGCCGACCGGCCGAGGCAAGCTGCGCTGCCGCAGGGTGCGCAGCGACCAGGGCCAGCAAGGTCAAAAAAAATCTTAGCAAGATGAACCGCTGGCCTGAGCCTGTCGAAGGCCTGTTCTTCACGCCGCCGCTTTGAAGGAAGAACAGCCCTTCGACAAGCTCAGGGCAGCGGAGAGAGCTAATCCAAATTCGGCCGGAGCCACCTCGTCGCGGTCTCCACATCCACGCCGCGCCGTCCGGCATAGTCCGCCAGCTGATCCTGCCCGATCTTGGCCACTCCGAAGTAGGCACTGTCGGGATGCGCGAAGTAGAAGCCGCTGACTGCCGCAGTCGGCAGCATAGCAAAGCTCTCGGTAAGCGTCAGCCCGGCCGGTTCGCCGCCCAGCAATTCGAACAGCACCGGCTTGAGGCTATGGTCGGGACTGGCGGGATAGCCCGGTGCCGGGCGAATGCCGGCATAGCGCTCGCGGATCAGTTCCTGGTTGCTCAGGTGCTCGTCGGCATAGCCCCAGGCGCTGGTTCGGACATGATGGTGCAGGCGCTCGGCGAACGCCTCGGCCAGCCGGTCGGCAAGCGCCTTGAGCATGATGTCGCTATAGTCGTCGTTCGCCTGGCGGAAGCGTTCGAGGTGCGGCTCGGCGCCGTGGATGCCAACGGCAAAGCCGCCGATCCAGTCCTCGCCTTCCTCCGCGATGAAGTCGGCCAGGCACATGTTGGGCCGGCCCTCGCGCTTCTTCACCTGCTGGCGAAGGAATGGCAGGCGGACGGGCTCGTTACCGGCAAGCACCAGCACGTCGTCGCCCTCGCGCCAGCAGCGCCACAGCCCGACCACTCCGACCGGTCGCATCCAGTGCTCGGCCACGATGCGGTCGAGCATCGCTTCGGCATCGGCATGAAGGCTGCGGGCGCTTTCGCCCACCACCGGATCCTCAAGGATCGCGGGGTAGTTGCCGTGCAGCTCCCAGGCGCGGAAGAACGGCGTCCAGTCGATATGCGAGCGGAGGTCGCGCAGCGGCCATTCGCCAAACTTGTGAATACCCGGCCGGACCGGCGCGGGCGGACGCTTGTCGGGATCGGCCCGGAAGCGGTTGGCGCGCGCTTCCTCGAGGGTCGACAGCTCATGCTCCCCACGGCCGGCCCGGCTGTCGCGCAGCGCCTGGTAATCGCGCGCAGTGCCGTCGATCAGCTCGGCTTTCTGCGGACCGTCGCTGACCAGGGCCGAGGCAACCCCGACCGCGCGGCTGGCATCGAGAACATGGATCACAGGGCCCGCGTAGGCCGGCGCGATCCGCAGCGCGGTATGCGCCCGGCTGGTCGTCGCGCCGCCGATCAGCAGCGGCATGACCATGCCCGCGCGCTGCATCTCGGATGCAACGGTCACCATCTCGTCGAGCGAGGGAGTGATCAGGCCACTCAGCCCGATCATGTCCGCGCCATTCTCGTTCGCGGCCTCGAGGATCTTCGTCCACGGCGTCATCACGCCCAGATCAACGACCTCGTAGCCGTTGCACTGCAGGACCACGCCGACGATGTTCTTGCCGATGTCGTGCACGTCGCCCTTGACCGTGGCCATCACGATCCGACCCTTGCCCTTGGCGCCCTCGTCCTTTTCGAGCTCGATAAAGGGCAGCAGATGCGCGACCGCCTTTTTCATCACCCTGGCGGACTTCACCACCTGAGGCAGGAACATCTTGCCAGCGCCGAACAGGTCACCGACCACGTTCATGCCGTTCATCAGCGGGCCTTCGATCACCGCGATCGGGCGGGAGGCGGACTGGCGAGCTTCCTCCGTGTCGTCGACGATGTGGGCGTCAAGCCCCTTGACCAGCGCATAGGACAGGCGCTCGCCAACGGGCAGCGAGCGCCACTCGGCGGCCTGCTTCTCGGCCACCTCGTCCGTGCCCTTGAACCGCTCGGCCAGTGCAATCAGCCGCTCGGTGGCGTCGTCACGGCGATCGAGAACGACGTCCTCGCAGGCTTCACGCAGCTCCGGATCGATCGCGTCGTAGACGTCAAGCTGCCCGGCATTGACGATCGCCATGTCGAGCCCGGCAGGAATGGCGTGGTAGAGGAACACCGAGTGCATTGCCCGGCGAACCGGCTCATTCCCGCGGAAGGAGAAGCTGAGGTTCGACAGCCCGCCGGAGATGTGCGCGCCGGGACAGCGTGCGCGGATCTCGCGGGCAGCCTCGATAAAGTCGATCGCGTAGCGGCGGTGCTCGTCGATGCCGGTGGCGACCGCAAAGACGTTGGGGTCGAAGATGATGTCTTCGGCCGGAAAGCCACCGCCGGTCAGCAGTTGATAGGCTCGCTCGCAAATGTCGACCTTGCGCTGGACGGTGTCGGCCTGGCCGGTCTCGTCGAACGCCATTACAACGACCGCGGCGCCATAAGCCCGGACCTTGGCCGCCTGGTCCAGGAATGGCTCCTCACCTTCCTTGAGGCTGATCGAGTTGACGATCGGCTTGCCGGACACGCACTTGAGGCCCGCTTCGATTACGCTCCACTTGGAGCTGTCGATCATCACCGGCACTCGGGCAATGTCGGGTTCGGCAGCGATGCGCTTCAGGAACGTCGTCATGGCGAGCTCTGAGTCGAGCAGCGCCTCGTCCATGTTCACGTCGATGATCTGCGCGCCGTTGTCGACCTGGCTGCGCGCGACCTCAACGGCCGCGTCATAGTCGCCGGCCAGCACCAGCTTCTTGAAGCGGGCGGAGCCGGTGACGTTGGTACGCTCGCCGATATTGACGAACTGGGTTGCAGCACTGGCGCTTGCCGCATCCGTTTGGCCTGAGCTCGTCGAAGGCCCGTCTTGCTCTTCCAGCGCGGATGAAGAAGTGCAGCCCTGCGACAGGCTCAGGGCAGCGGGATTGCCAACGGTCACGCAGCAAGCACCATCGGCTCAAGCCCGGCCAGCACAGTGCTGCGGGGCGCCTGTGCAGCGGCGCGCGGAGGCTTGCCGGCCACCGTCCCGGCGATGGCGGCGATGTGCGCGGCGGTCGTGCCGCAGCATCCACCGACGATGTTGACCAGGCCTTCATCAACCCATTCGGAGACCTGCGCCGCCGTTTCCTCCGCCGCCTCGTCATAGGCGCCCAGATCATTGGGCAGACCAGCATTGGGATAGGCCATGATCAGCGTGTCGGCCTTGCCCGCCAGCGCGGCAAGGTGCGGACGAAGCTGCGCGGCGCCGAAGCTGCAGTTGAGCCCGATCGTCAGCGGCTTGGCATGGCGGACACTGGCCCAGAAAGCCTCAACCGTGTGGCCGCTGAGGTTGCGGCCGGAAAGGTCCGTCAGGGTCATGGAGATCATGATGGGCGCCAGGTCCAGCGCTGCCATGATCGCCGCCTTGCAGTTCAACGTGTCGAACACTGTCTCAATCAGGATGAAGTCGGCCCCACCCTCCAGCAGGGCCTGCGCCTGCTCACGATACACGTCGCGGACAAGGTCAAAATCAACCTCACGAAAGCCCGGATCATTGACGTCGGGAGAAAGCGAAAGCGTCTTGTTGGTGGGGCCGAGCGCACCGGCGACGAAGCGTTGCCGGCCGTCCTCCGCCTGCAGCCGATCGGCAACCCTCCGGGCGATGCGCGCGGCGGCAATGTTCATCTCGGGAACGAGATCCTCCGCGCCATAGTCCGCCTGGCTAATCCGGTTGGCGTTGAAGCTATTCGTGCCGAGCACGTCGGCGCCGGCCTTCGCGTACGCCTCGCAGATGCCGCTGATCAGGTCAGGCCTGGTCAGGCAAAGGAGGTCGTTATTGCCTTTCTGGTCCTTGGACAGCGCATAGTCACCACGGTAGCAGTCTTCCGACAGGCAGGCCTGCTGGATAGCCGTTCCGAACGCGCCGTCCTTGACCAGGATGCGCTCGGAGGCAGCAGCGCGAAGTTGTCCGGCGGCGACATGTCCTGAGTTCGTCGAAGGGCTCACTTGGCGATCTCCGCGCGCACGCCCAGCAGGTGGCAGATGGCATACGCCAGCTCCGCCCGATTGAGCGTATAGAAGTGGAAGTGGCGAACGCCGCCGGCATAAAGCTGGCCGCACAGTTCGGCCGCGATCGTGGCGGCGATCAGCTGCCGGGCGGCGGGTTTGTCGTCGAGCCCCTCGAACATGCGATCCAGCCAGTCGGGTATCGCGGCGCCACACAGCTGCGCGAACTTGCGGGTCTGAGCCACGTTGCTGACCGGCAGGATGCCAGGCACGATCTCGGCGCTGATGCCGGCGGCGGCCGCCCGATCGCGGAAGTGCAGGAACGCTTCGGGCGAGAAGAAAAACTGGCTGATCGCCCGATCGGCCCCGGCATCGACCTTGCGCTTGAGATTGTCGAGATCGGTATCGGGGCAGTGCGCCTGCGGATGAACCTCGGGGTAGCAGGCAACACTGATCTCGAACGGTGCGACTGCCTTCAATCCAGCAACCAGTTCCGCCGCGCCGGAGTAGCCATCGGCGCGTGGCAGATAGCTCGCGCCCTCCTCAGGCGGGTCGCCGCGCAAGGCGACGATGTGACGCACTCCAGCTTCCCAATAGGCGTGGGCGATCTCCTGAATCTCGGAACGCGACGCATCGACGCAGGTCAGGTGCGCGGCGGCGGGAAGCTGAGTCTCCCGCACGATCCGTTCAACGGTTGCGTGCGTCCGCTCGCGGGTTGAGCCACCGGCGCCATAAGTGACGGACACGAAGCGCGGGTGCAGCGGGGCAAGCGTTTCAATCGACGACCACAAGGTCTCGGCCATCTTCTCGCTCTTGGGCGGAAAAAACTCGAAACTGACCGCGATGTCACCCTTGGCCTGGGCGAACAGCGGTGCGGGCTCGGGCTGCGGCACGGCGGCCAGCGCGGGGCGGGTCATGCGGCTTTCCTTCGGGGCAGTTGCTGCGCAGTCTTGGTTCCGCGCCAGATGGTCACTGTCAGCTCGCCGCCAGCCAGTTGCTCGACGACCTCGCCCTGCAGGCCGGCCGCGTTCAGCCAGCCAAGCATCGCGTCGTCGGCGAACCCCAGGCGAACATGCTGGGCCCGCTCGCGCAGTTCCTCGCGGTCATGGGGTGCGAAGTCGACAACCAGCAGGCGCCCGGCGGGGCCGAGCACGCGCGCCGCCTCGGCAATGGCCTCGGCCGGCGAATGGGCGAAATGCAGCACCTGGTGCAGGAGGACGCACTCCGCACTGCCGTCCGGCAGAGGCAACGCGTACATGTCGCCTTGACGAAGTGAGGCCGGGACGGCTGCGGCTTCCAGCTTGACCCTTGCCAGGCGAAGCATCTCCGAACTCTTGTCGATGCCGATCGCACTGGCGGCCAAGCGGCCGAACAGCTCGATCATCCGGCCGGTGCCGGTGCCGATGTCAACCAGTCGGCCCAGCTGCTCGCCGCCAAGCGCGCGGGCAACGGCGCCTTCCACTTCGGTTTCGGCGACATGGAGCGAACGGATGGCGTCCCACTCGCCCGCGTGAACGGCAAAATAGCGCTGCGCTGCCTCTGCACGATCACGCCGCACCGCGGCAAGGCGGCCTCGGTCGGCGGCAAAGGCGGTGCGATCGGACTCATCCGACGCCGCTTCGAGCAACGGCAGCACCGCTTCGGCCAGCGATCCGGGCGCAAGTGCCAGAAATACCCAGCTGCCCTCCTTGCGCCGCTCCACGAGCCCGGCGTCCGTGAGGATCTTGAGATGCCGTGACACGCGCGGCTGGCTTTGCGATAGGAGTTGCGCCAACTCGCCAACTGACAGCTCCATCTCACCGAGCAGAGCCAGC
This sequence comes from Sphingomicrobium sp., assembly GCA_035537335.1. Taxonomy (GTDB): domain Bacteria; phylum Pseudomonadota; class Alphaproteobacteria; order Sphingomonadales; family Sphingomonadaceae; genus Sphingomicrobium. Next base: position 11,715 of record DATLMM010000048.1, read on the forward strand.
ACTCGCAGCCGAGTTGGGTCGGCAAGCGCCTGAAACGTCTCGGATAATGGCAGTTGGAAGGTCACGAGATAAGGATATAAAGATATCTTTATATCGTCAACAATTGAAGCGGTTGAGGACTGCGAAACTCGGCTCGTCGCAAAAGACGATTGCGTGACGAACCGGCCTCACCTAAATCCACCCGCTGGCCTGACCGCAAATATGCGGCGGGTCGAGCCCCGCGTCGAGACCCAAGTAGGGCCGGCGCAAACGTTGATAGGGATGGAACGATCATGAAGAAGATTGCTCTTGCCGCCGTTGCGGTACTCGGCCTCGGCCTCGCGGCTTGCCAGGACAATGCTCCGGACAACGCCGTGTCGACCGAGAACACGATCGAAACCGAAGCTGCTTCCGACACCAACTCGGCGCTGAACGCGACCGACAACCTCGGCGTCGCCGCCGACAACGCGCTCGACGCCGCCGGCAACGCGGTCGAGAACGCTGGGAATTCGATCGAGAACGCCTCAGAAGACGTAGCCAACGGCCAGGACAACGTCGCGGGCCAGTAAGCCTGAGACCAGTCACCGACCGAACACGGGAGGGCCGTCGCGGGATGCCGCGGCGGCTCTTTTGCTATGCCTGTGTCGGTGGAGCTTGGCGAGAACAAGAAAGAACCTGCTCTTCGCTGCCTTGCCGATCCCCGTTCGCCGGCGGGAACAGCAAATCGCTGCACCGCTGTTGAACGCGCTGGGCAAAGTAAAGTAAATGAGCCGGCACCCGTAGGTGCCGGCTCATCCGAGGATAGACGATAATCGCTTAGGCGGGAGTCTGCCCTTGAGCGAGTCCGGAGCTAGCTTGCGGTTCTGGCGAACTGCTATGCTAGCTCCGGCTGCTTCAGGCTTAGAAGTCCATTCCGCCCATGCCGCCCATACCGCCGCCCGGCATGCCGCCGGCTGCAGCCTTGTCTTCCGGCATTTCGCTTACCGCCGCTTCGGTGGTGATGAGCAATCCGGCAACCGAGGCTGCGTCCTGGAGCGCGGTGCGGACGACCTTGGTGGGGTCGATTACGCCGGCCTGGACCAGGTTCTCATAGGTGTCGGTCTGCGCGTTGAAGCCGAGGTTCTGATCGTCGCCGTCCAGCAGCTTGCCCGAGATCACCGCACCGTCGTGACCGGCATTGGCCGCGATCTGGCGAACCGGCGAGTACAGCGCCTTGCGGATGATATCGATGCCGCGGGTCTGGTCGTCGTTGACGCCCTTGAGGCCATCGATCGCACGCGTCGCATAGAGCAGCGCGGTGCCGCCGCCCGGAACGATGCCTTCCTCAACCGCGGCGCGGGTCGCGTGGAGAGCGTCGTCAACGCGGTCCTTGCGCTCCTTCACCTCGACTTCGGTCGAACCGCCGACCTTGATCACGGCCACACCGCCGGCGAGCTTGGCGAGACGCTCCTGGAGCTTCTCACGGTCATAGTCGCTGGTGGTGTTCTCGATCTGCTGACGGATCGCGGCAACGCGACCCTCGATGCCGGACTTCTCACCAGCACCATCGACGATGGTGGTGTTGTCCTTGTCGATGGTAACGCGCTTGGCGGTGCCGAGCATGCCAACCGTTACGTTCTCGAGCTTGATGCCGAGGTCCTCGGAGATCATCTCGCCACCGGTCAGGATGGCAATGTCCTCCAGCATGGCCTTGCGGCGATCGCCGAAGCCCGGAGCCTTGACGGCGGCGACCTTGAGGCCGCCGCGCAGCTTGTTGACGACGAGGGTGGCGAGGGCTTCGCCTTCGATGTCCTCGGCGATGATCAGGAGCGGACGACCCGACTGCACAACGCTTTCCAGAATGGGGAGCATCGCCTGCAGGTTCGACAGCTTCTTCTCGTGGATCAGGATGTACGGATCGGTGAGCTCGACCGACATCTTCTCCGGGTTGGTGATGAAGTAAGGCGACAGGTAGCCGCGGTCGAACTGCATGCCCTCAACGACATCCAGCTCGAACTCGAGACCCTTGGCCTCTTCCACGGTGATCACGCCTTCCTTGCCGACCTTGTCCATCGCTTCGGCAATCTTCTCACCGACAACGGTGTCGCCGTTGGCCGAGATGATACCGACCTGAGCAATCTCGTTCGAGCCGGCGACCGGCTTGGAGCGGGCCTTGAGATCCTCGACGACCTTGGTGACGGCGAGATCGATGCCGCGCTTCAGGTCCATCGGGTTCATGCCAGCCGCAACCGACTTCATGCCCTCACGAACGATCGCCTGGGCGAGCACGGTCGCGGTGGTGGTGCCGTCACCGGCGATGTCGTTGGTCTTGGAGGCCACCTCGCGCAGCATCTGCGCACCCATGTTCTCGAACTTGTCCTTGAGCTCGATCTCCTTGGCGACGGTGACGCCGTCCTTGGTGATGCGCGGAGCGCCGAAGCTCTTGTCGATGACGACGTTGCGGCCCTTGGGGCCGAGCGTCACCTTGACGGCGTCGGCGAGGATGTCGACGCCCTTGAGGATACGCTCACGCGCATCGCGGCTGAATTTCACGTCCTTGGCTGCCATCTGGCTACCCTTTCAGTTGTGCGAATGTTCACAATGTTCACGGTCGTGAGCGCATCAAACGCCCACGAAGAAGTCAGCCGATGATCCCGAGGATATCGCTTTCCTTCATGATGATGAGGTCTTCGCCATCGACCTTGACCTCGGTGCCCGACCACTTGCCGAACAGGATGCGATCGCCGGACTTCACCTCCAGCGGGTGAACGGTACCGTCTTCACCGCGGGCGCCGGTGCCGACGGAGACAACTTCGCCTTCCTGCGGCTTTTCCTTGGCGGTCTCGGGAATGATGATCCCGCCCGCAGTCTTCTCTTCGGCCTCGACGCGGCGGACGAGGACTCGATCGTGAAGCGGCCTGAAAGCCATGTGCTAAGCCCCTCTTGTGCTATTGGGTTGTATCTTGCGCACTGGCACTCACGAAAGGCGAGTGCCAGCGTCGATCGGCATATGGGTCGGGCTTCCCCACACGTCAATACGGGGTTTAGCCGATTGCAGCTCCTGGCTGCCGAACAAGCCCAAGGCGTTCGCGCTGCGACCAGCGCCACAGAAGGAGCGTTGCGGCGATCACGAGCCCTGCCGCCAGCCCAATCCAAATGCCAAAGCCTTGCAAAGGCGTGTAGAAGCCAAGCGCCACGGCCAAACCAAAGCCGGGTACCCAATAGCTGAACACTGCAATGAACATTGGCACTCGCGTGTCCTGCAGACCGCGCAGTGCTCCCGCAGCGACTGCTTGCGCTCCGTCGAACAGCTGAAAGGCAGCCGCAATCGCGAGATACTGGATGGCAAAGCCAACCATGAGCGCGTTGGCTGGTGTATCGGGGTCGACATACAATCGGATGATCGATCGCGGAAAACCCCAGATCATCAAAGCCATCAGCGCCATGAAGCCGATGCCGAGCGCAATCGAGACCTTGCCGGCGCGAGCGGCCCACAGCCGGTCGCCCGCACCATAGGCCATGCCCACCCTGATGGTGGCGGCTTGCGCGATACCGAAGGGAACCTGAAAGGTGATCGCCGCCAGTTGCAGCGCAATCGTGTGGCCGGCAAGCTGCTCCGCCCCTATCCGGCCTATGAGAAAGGCGGCGGCGCTGAATAGTCCGGCTTCGGCGAGAATGGTCGCTGCAATCGGCACACCCAGCAGCAGCATCTGTCGAAGGCGGCTCCATTCTCCCCGCCACCACCGACCCCACAGCCGAAAGCGCCGAAGCCGGCGATCGACGGCGATCACGATCACGTAAGCCCCGAGCATGGCGAAGCTGGTAATTACGCTGGCCACCGCCGACCCCTGCAGCCCGAGTGGCGGGAAGCCGAAGTGGCCATAGATCAGGGCGTAATTACCCAAGGCGTTCACCGCCACGGCGAACGCCGCGATGATCGTCGAAATCGCCGGACGACCGAGCGCCGAAATCGTGTTGCGAAGGTGGCTGGAAAGAACCAGCGGAACGATCGTCCACATCAGCACCAGCAGGAAATCTCCCGCCATGGAGGAGACGATCGGGTGCTGGCCGGTCCAGAGCATGATGTCTTCGCCGACAGCGCAGATCGCCATGCACAACGATCCGCTCAGGACCGCCAGCCAGATGCCCATGCGAAAGGTGCGTCGTACCTCACGAACGGCATGGCGGTGTCGACCAAGCTCCGCCGCCATGATGGCCGAGGCTCCAGCGACCAGTCCGCTCATCGCCCACATCAGGAGACCTGTCAGCGAGACGCTAAGCGACGATACGGCGAGCGCTTGAGAGCCGAGCCGGGCGATGAAGATCACATCGACGCTGTAGATCGCCATCTGGAGGAGATTCGTGCCCGCCAGCGGCAATGCCAGTCGCAGGGTCGCGCCGAGTTCCTGGCGCCAACTTGCGGGCGCGATCGCGAAGGACGTCGGGTTCGGCATGGTGCCGCTGCCTAACTGCCGCGACGCAGCTCGTCACCTGCCCCTCGGTCGAAAGACCCTGTTGCGAGCGGCAACCCTCGGCTAACCACGCGGCAGACAAGGAGAAGCTTCCATGCGGTTCGTTCGCGGAGTCTGGCACATTCTGGTCGGCATCAAGGATGCGCTGGTCCTGCTGTTCATGCTGCTGTTCTTCGGGCTGCTCTACGCCCTCATGTCCGCCCGGCCGACGCCGGCGGTGCGCGACGGCGTGCTGATGCTCGATCTCAACGGCACCATTTCCGAACAGCCGGCGGAAGTTGACCCCTTCTCCACCCTGGGTGGGGGATCTGCGCCGCGCGAGTACAGCCTGCGCCACCTGCGGTCCGCTTTGTTGGAGGCCAAGGACGACAGCCGGGTCAAGGCCGTCGCGCTGGACCTGGACCGGTTCGGCGGCAGTGGTCAGGCCGCCCTGAACGAGGTTGGCGAAGCGCTGGACGAGGTGCGGCGGTCGGGCAAGCCGGTGCTGGTCTATGCCACGGCTTACGGCGACGATGCCTATCAATTGGCAGCCCATGCTTCGGAGGTGTGGCTGAACCCACTGGGCACGGTCGCGCTCGCGGGACCAGGCGGAAACAATCTTTATTTGAAAGGCTTGCTCGACAAGTTGGGCGTCACTGCCAACGTTTACCGGGTCGGGACCTACAAGAGCGCGGTGGAGCCGTTCACCCGTTCCGACATGTCGCCCGAGGCGCGTCAGAATGCGCAGGAACTGGCGGGCAACCTGCTGGAAACCTGGCGGCAGGACATTCGCACTGCGCGACCTCAGGCTCAGGTCGACCCTTATGTCTCCAACACGGCAGGCATCGTCCAGGCGAGCGGCGGCAATTTCGCCGCGGCTGCCCAGCGCGCCCGGCTGATCGACAGGGTCGGCGAGCGCCACCAGTTCGAAGCGCGCCTGGCGGCGCTCGGCGGCGAGAACGAGAACGCCCGCGGCGGGTTCAACCGCATCCGCCTGGACAGTTATGTCGCGGACAAGGTGCAGACCGATCCATCCGGTCCGATCGGGGTGGTGACGGTGGCCGGCACCATTGTCGACGGCAAGGCACCGCTCGGAACGGCTGGCGGAGACAGCATCGCCGAGACGATCGAGAAGGGCCTGCGCACCCGCGACCTCAAGGCGCTGGTGGTGCGGATCGACAGCCCGGGCGGATCGGTGACCGGGTCCGAGCGCATCCGGCAGGCACTGCTCCAGGCCAAGGCGAAGAATATTCCGGTGGTCGCGTCCATGGGCAATGTGGCGGCTTCCGGTGGCTATTGGGTGGCCACTGCAGCCAACCATGTGGTGGCCGAACCATCGACCATCACCGGGTCGATCGGGGTGTTCGGCGTGCTGCCGAGCTTCCAGGGCAGCCTCGAGAAGCTGGGGGTCGGCGCCGACGGGGTGAAAACCACGCCGTTGTCGGGCGAACCCGACCTGCTCAATGGCCCCTCGCCCGAGGCCAGCCGATTGCTGCAGATGGGTGTCGAAAGCATCTACGGACGCTTCCTCGCCATCGTGGCGCAGGCGCGCGGCAAGACTCCGCAGCAGGTGGACCAGATCGCGCAGGGACGGGTGTGGGCCGGCGGGCCGGCACGGCAGCTAGGCCTGGTGGATAGCTTCGGCGGAATGGACGAGGCGATCGCCAAGGCGGCGGAGCTCGCCAAGTTGGGGGACGAGCGTGACGTGACCTACCTTGAGCGGCCGAAAAGCTGGCGCGGCGAGCTCGCTTCGCTGTTCAGCGATGACGACGATGAGGAGAGCGCGGACGAGGTCGATGCCTTTGCCGGGTTGGCGGCGCGGAACCGGGCGCAGCTGCTCGGCGGGCTCGCAGATGCGCGAGCCGTGCTGAATGGACCGACGGTGCAGGTCCGCTGCTTGGAGTGCGGCTCAGCCGCGCCGAAGCGGGTTACGGCAGCCGATGCGAGTTGGCTTGAGTCGGTGTTGGGGCTGTTGCGTTAGGACTTGCGCCGGCGCCGGGTGGCGAACGGCAGCAGGACCAACGCCAGCAAAGTCGTGATCAGCGCGGCAATGCCGAACCCGACCAACCATGGGTTGTGTGTGTCCTCGCGGCCATCGAGATCCATGATGTGGAGGCCCCACATCCAGTCGTAGATGCGCCACCAGCGGGTGCGCCGCGCAATCACCTCGCCCGAGCCGGCGTCGATATAGAAGTGCGTGCCGTCCGACATGCGGACCTGCCAGGCGGCGAGCGGGCGGCGCAAGTCGAGCGGAGGAGAGTCTGCAGCCGTGCGGGTGATGGCAGCGATGCTGGCCGGGCCGGTGTAGCGGCTGGTGACTTCTCGCGCGGCATCGGCAGCGCTGAGCGGCGGAAGCAGGCGTCCGGTCTGCGGATCGGCCAGCCGGGTCGGAGCGGCATTGGCCTGAATCACCCAGCGGGGCCCGGCGGCGCGCGGTTCGAGGGCGAGCCGCTCCAGGCTGAGGTTCTCGGTCGCTGGTGGGATAGGCCGGTAGCCGATCCGCACCGCCGGGGGATCGCGGAGCAGGTCGGCGCCGCGCACTTCTTCGATCGGCTTCCACACCATGACTACGCCGGACAGCGTCCAGAAGAGCATGGGCACGCCGACCAGCCAACCGAGCCAGATATGCCAGCGGCGGAGGGTGTGGCGGACGCGCATGGTGAGGTCCTATCGAACGCAACCCTGCTCGTCATTCCTGCGAAGGCGGGAATCCAGCTCCTGAACCCGACAACCGCCAAACGTGACGAGATGGACCCCCGCCTACGCGGGGATGACGGCTTGCTGATCTGCTAAACGTGGATCGGCTTGCCGCGGACCGCCATGGCCGCTTCCTTGAACGCCTCGGCGTGAGTTGGGTGGGCGTGGCAGGTGTAGGCGATGTCCTCGCTGGTGGCGCCGAACTCCATCGCCTGGGCAGCTTGGGCGATCATCGTTCCAGCCAAGTTGTTGATCATCCACACGCCGAGCACCCGGTCGGTCTTGGCATCGGCGATTACCTTGACGAAGCCGTCCGGCTCGCCGTTGGTCTTGGCCCGGCTGTTGGCCATCATCGGGAACTTGCCCACCTTGACCTCGCCGTCGGCGCGGGCCTGCTCCTCCGTTAGACCAACGCCCGCGATCTCCGGCGTGGTGTAGACTACCGAGGGGATGATCGCGTGGTTCACGATGCCGGTCAGGCCCGCGATGTTCTCCGCGACCGCGATGCCCTCGTCCTCGGCCTTGTGCGCGAGCATCGGGCCGGGGATCACGTCGCCGATCGCCCAGATGCCAGGAACGGAGGTCTGGAAGCTGTGATCGGCTTCGACCTGGCCCTTGTTGTTGACCTGCAGGCCAGCGCGATCGAGCCCGAGGCCGTCGGTGTTGGGGCGGCGGCCGATGGCGACCAGCACATGACTGGCCTCGATGGTCTCGGCTTGGCCACTTTTGGCGGGTTCGACTGTCACGGCGACGCCGTTGTCGGTGACCTGCAGACCGGTGACCTTGGTCCCGAGCCGCAGCTCGAAGCCTTGCTTCTTGAAGATCTTGTTCGATTCCTTGCGGACTTCCTCGTCCATGCCGGGGAGGATCTGGTCGAGATATTCGACCACCGTGACCTTGGCCCCGAGCCGGCGCCACACGGAGCCGAGCTCCAGCCCGATCACGCCGCCCCCGATCACGACGAGATGATCCGGCACTTGCGGCAGTTCCAACGCGCCGGTGGAATCGACGATGCGCTGCTGGTCGATGGTGACGCCGGGCAGCGGAGTGACCGAGGAGCCCGTGGCGATCACGATGTTCCTGGCGCGAACGGTGCGGTCACCGACACGGACGCTGTCCTTGCTTTCGAACGTCGCCCGGCCCTTCAGCCATTCGACTTTGTTCTTCTTGAACAGGAACTCGATGCCTTGGGTCAGGCCCTTCACCGCATCCTTGCGGCCTCTATGCATGACGTCGAGGTCGAGGTTGAACTGCCCGGTAATGCCCCACTTCGCCATGTGGCCATGGGCGGCTTCCTCGAACAATTCGGAGGCGTGCAGCAGCGCCTTGGACGGGATGCAGCCGACGTTGAGGCAGGTGCCGCCCAGCGTCTCGCGGCTTTCGGCGCAGGCGGTCTTGAGCCCCAGCTGCGCAGCGCGGATCGCAGCGACATAGCCGCCGGGGCCGGCGCCGATTACCAGAACGTCGAAGTCAAACTCACCGTCAGCCATCACAAACTCCGTATGCCCTGAGCCTGTCTAAGGGCTGCTTCTGTTTTCGCCTTCAATCGGAAGGACAGGGCTTCGACAGGCTCAGCCCATACGCATGTGGATGCGTTTATAGATCGATCAACAGCCGGGTCGGATCCTCGATCGCTTCCTTGATGCGGACGAGGAACGTGACCGCCTCTCGGCCATCGATCAGGCGGTGATCGTAGCTCAGCGCCAGGTACATCATCGGCCGCGCGACAATCTGACCGTCCTTGACCACCGGCCGCTCCTCGATCCGGTGCATGCCGAGCACGGCCGATTGCGGCGGATTGATGATTGGCGTGGACAGCAATGAACCAAATACCCCGCCATTGGAGATGGTGAAGGTCCCGCCCTTCATGTCGTCGGCGGTGAGCGTGCCGTCTTTGGCCTTCTTGCCATAACCCGCGATCGACTTCTCGATCTCGGCAAAGCCCATCTGGTCCGCGGAGCGGATCACCGGCACGACCAGGCCCTTGGGAGCGGACACCGCGACCGAGACGTCGAGATAATTGTGGTAGACGATCTCGTCGCCTTCGATCCGGGCGTTGACCGACGGCACGTCGCGGGCGGCGAGGGCAACGGCCTTTACGAAGAAGCCCATGAAGCCGAGGCGGATGCCGTGCTTCTTTTCGAACAGGTCCTTGTAGCGGGCGCGGGCGGCGATGACCTCGCTCATGTCCACATCGTTGAAGGTGGTAAGCAGCGCTGCGGTGTTCTGCGCTTCCTTGAGGCGCGTGGCGATGGTCTGCCGCAGGCGCGTCATCCTGATGCGCTCTTCCGAGCGGCCGCTTAAGTCACCCCGGTGAAGGCCGAGATCGCCCGTGGCTTCTACGGTCTCGGCCTTTGGGACACCAGGCTGTGTAGGAGTGACCTTCTTCGCGGTGGCCGCTGTCAGCACATCGTCCTTGGTCAGCCGGCCGTCGCGGCCCGAGCCCTTGATCGCGGATGGATCGAGCCCGGCCTCGAGCACTGCGCGACGGACCGCGGGCGAGAGCCGGAGCGAGGAGGCCTCCGCGTCGGAGATGTCGCGGCTGGGAGCGGACGGCGTCGGGAGCTCTGCCGCGGGCGCCGCAGCCTGTGCCTGGGGCTGCGCGGGAGCAGTAGGGGTGGCGGCGGCACCTGCCCCCTCGCCGACGGTGGCGATCACCGTGCCGACCGCCACCGTATCGCCTTCGGCAACCAGCGCATCGCCGAACACGCCCGCCACTGGCGAGGGCACTTCCACGCTGACCTTGTCGGTTTCGAGGCTGGCAATCGGCTCATCCACCGCAACCGCTTCGCCCGGCTTCTTAAGCCATTGGCCCAGGGTCGCTTCGGTGATGCTCTCGCCCAGAGCCGGAACTTTGACCTCCGTCGGCATGATCTTCCTTTTGCTCTACTGTCTCAGCTGCCGGCTTTGCCGGCTTTGCGCACGGTGTCCACCGCCGCATCGGCAGCCGCCGGCTTGGCCTCGCCCGTTCCAAGCGCCGCCGCCACCAACCCCGACTGTTCGGCAACGTGCCGCTTGGCAAGGCCGGTGGCTGGTGATGCGGCAGCGGCGCGGCCCGCGTAGATCGGCCGCAGCTGGTGACCGCTTTCTTGCAGACAGGCCTCAATGAACGGCTCGACGAAGAACCAGCCGCCGTTGTTGCGCGGCTCTTCCTGCGCCCAGACCACCGCCTGGAGGTTGGGCATGGCCCTCAGCCGCCTGACCAGCGGCTCGGAAGGAAATGGGTAAAGCTGCTCGATGCGGAGAATCTCGACATCGTTCGTCCCCGCCGCATCGCGAGCCTCGATCAGCTCGTAAGCAATCTTGCCGGAACAAAGGACGAGACGCTTGGTCTGGCCCTCAGCAGGCGGGTTCAGGTCGCTGAGGATGCGCTTGAAGTGACTGTCGCGGGTGAAATCAGCGCGAGTGGACACAGCCAGCTTGTGCCGCAGCAGCGACTTGGGTGTCATTACCACAAGCGGCTTGCGGAAGTCCCGCAGCAGCTGCCGGCGCAAGAGGTGGAAATAGTTGGCCGGCGTGGTTGGATAGGCGACTTGGATATTGTCCTCGGCGCAAAGCTGGAGGTAGCGCTCCAGGCGCGCGGATGAATGCTCCGGCCCCTGACCCTCGTAGCCATGCGGCAGCAGCAGGACGAGGCCGCTCGCCCGCAGCCACTTTGCTTCGCCGGCCGAGATAAACTGATCGATGATCACCTGCGCGCCATTCGCGAAGTCACCGAACTGCGCTTCCCACAACACCAGCGTGCGCGGATCGGCAAGGCTGTAGCCGTACTCGAAGCCGAGCACGCCGAATTCGCTAAGTGGCGAGTCACGAACCTCGAAGCGGCCGCCCTCTATCGCAGTTAGCGGCACGAACTTGTGACCCGTCTGCTGGTCGGTCCAGACCGCATGGCGATGGCTGAAGGTGCCGCGGCCGCTGTCCTGTCCTGAAAGACGGACGTTGTGCCCTTCCAGGAGCAGCCCGCCGAATGCCAGCGCCTCTCCGGTCGCCCAGTCGAAACCCTGGCCGCTGTCGAACATGGCTGACTTTGCATCAAGGATGCGCTGCAGCGTTTTGTGGACTGTCAGACCTTCGGGAACCGACGTCAGGATGGTGGACAGTGCATCGAACTCGCTGTCGTCGAGCGCTGTACCGGTGTTGCGACGACCCTCGACTGGTTCGCTGGGACGCTTGAGCCCAGCCCAGCGCCCTTCGAACCAGTCGGCCTTGTTGGGGAGGTAGCTGGCGCCGGCCGCGAACTCCTCCTCCAACAACTCCGTGAATTCCCGGGTCTTGGTGTCGAGCCAGCCGGCATCGATGACGCCCTCGGCGACAAGGCGCTTGGCGTAGAGTTCGCTGACAGGCGGATGCTTGCGGATCGCGTCATACATCAGCGGCTGGGTGAAGCTGGGCTCGTCGCCTTCGTTATGGCCGAAGCGGCGATAGCACCACATGTCGATCACGATGTCGCGATTGAACTCCTGCCGGAACTCGATCGCGAGCTTGCAACAAAAGGTGACGGCTTCGGGATCGTCGCCGTTGACGTGCAGGATTGGAGCCTGAACCGACTTGGCGATATCGCTTGGATAGGGCGATGATCGGGCGAACTGGGGCGAGGTGGTGAAGCCGACCTGGTTGTTGATGACGAAATGCAGCGTCCCGCCGGTCCCGTAGCCGGGCAGGCCTGAAAAGCCGAAGCATTCCGCCACGATCCCCTGCCCCGCGAATGCGGCATCGCCGTGCAGCAGCACGGGAAGGACCTTGTCGCCCTCCGGATCGGCCTTGATCACCTGGACGGCGCGCGCCTTGCCGAGCACGACGGGGTTGACCGCTTCAAGGTGCGACGGGTTGGCCTGCAGCGAGAGATGGACCTTGATGCCGTCGAACTCACGATCGGACGAGGTGCCGAGGTGATATTTGACGTCGCCCGAGCCGCCGACATCCTGGGGGTTGGCACTGCCGCCGGCGAATTCGTTGAAGATCGCGCGGTAGGGCTTGCCCATGACGTTGGCGAGGACGTTGAGCCGGCCGCGGTGGGCCATGCCGACCACGATCTCCTCGACGCCGAGCGCGCCGCCATATTTGATCACGCCCTCAAGCGCCGGGATCATGCTCTCGCCGCCGTCCAGTCCGAACCGCTTGGTGCCGACGTACTTGCGGGCGAGGAACTTTTCCCACTGCTCGCCGTGGATCACCTTTTCCAGGATCGCCTGCTTGCCTTCCGGGGTGAAGCTGATCGCCTTGTCGCGACCTTCCATCCGTTCCTGGAGAAAGCGACGCTCCTCCAGGTCGTTGATGTGCATATATTCAAGGCCGACCTTGCCGCAGTAATTGGCCTGCAGGATGCGGACAATCTCGCGGACGGTGGCGCTTTCAAGGCCGAGCGTGCCGCCGATGAAGATCGGTCGATCCATGTCGGCGGCGGTGAAGCCGTGGAACTCGGGCGTGAGGTCGGCCGGCAGCTCGCGCTTGGCAAGGCCGAGCGGGTCGAGGTCAGCGGCCAGGTGGCCGCGCACGCGATAGGTGCGGATCAGCATCATCGCGCGGATGCTGTCCTCCGCGGCTCGGCGGATCGCTGCTTCGTCGGTGACGCCGGCAGCCTGGGCCTGCTGCTTGGCGGCCTTGCCGACCTGCTCGATGGTCGCTTCGGTCGGATCGAGGCCGAGGTTGACCTCGTCAAGCTCCGCCACCGGCCAGTTCGGCCGCTGCCAGCTGGGTCCTTGGTCGATCTCGAACGCGTCCATCTGTGCTTAGCCCTTCAGGAGCTCCGTTAGCGTACGGCCCAGCTCAGATGGGCTCGGAGACACGCGAATGCCAGCAGCTTCCATCGCCGCGATCTTGGAATCGGCATCGCCCTTGCCGCCCGACACGATGGCACCCGCGTGTCCCATGCGGCGACCGGGAGGCGCAGTGCGGCCGGCGATGAAGCCGACGGTCGGCTTGGAGCGGCCGCGCTTGGCCTCATCGGCGAGGAACTGGGCGGCTTCTTCTTCCGCCGCGCCGCCGATCTCGCCGATCATGATGATCGACTTGGTCTCGTCGTCGGCAAGGAACATTTCGAGCATGTCGATGAATTCGGTGCCCTTGACCGGATCGCCGCCGATGCCGATCGCGGTGGTCTGGCCGAGGCCCTCGTTGGTCGTCTGGAACACGGCCTCATAGGTCAGCGTGCCCGAGCGCGACACGACGCCGACGCTGCCCTTCTTGAAGATGTTGCCGGGCATGATGCCGATCTTGCACTCATCGGGCGTCAGCACGCCCGGGCAGTTCGGCCCGATCAGCCGCGACTTGGACCCGGCCAGCGCGCGCTTGACCTTGACCATGTCGAGCACGGGAATGCCCTCGGTGATGGTGACGATCAGCGGCACTTCCGCGTCGATCGCCTCCAGGATCGAGTCCGCGGCGAAGGGCGGCGGGACGTAGATGACGGACGCGTCGGCGCCGGTCTGCTCGACCGCTTCGGCGACCGTGTCGAACACCGGCAGGTCGAGGTGGGTGGAGCCCCCCTTTCCCGGAGTCACGCCGCCAACCATTTGGGTGCCGTAAGCGAGGGCTTGGCTCGTGTGGAAGGTGCCGGTCTCGCCGGTCATTCCCTGCGTGATGACCTTGGTATTTCGGTCGACGAGAATGCTCATTTAACTTCCTCTGCGTCATCCCGGCGTATGCCGGGATCCAGCTCAAACAAAGATTTGTAGAGATCAATCCACTTTGGCGTTCTGCTTTTCGATCAGGCGCAGCTTCCATGCACGCTGCCATTCCTTGATCTGCTTCTCGCGTCGGATTGCCCTTCCATTGTCTCATGCATTTTGAACCAGATGAGCTGTGAGCATCCGTACTTGGCACTGAAACCCTTGAACGTGCCGTTCCTGTGCTGCCAGACCCGCTGGATCAGGTTACTTGTAACTCCCGTGTAGAGCGTGCCGTTGCGCTTGTTCGTGACGATGTAAACGCAAGGGAATAGCTCTCTCATTTTTCGGCTCAGTCCGCTAGATCCCGGCCTTCGCCGGGATGACGATTACGGCAGAGAGCCATCGATCTGCTTGCAGGCCTCTAGCAGGCCCTTCACTTCGCCGACGCTGACCTGGAGGTTCTGCTTCGCCTCGTCATCCAGAGCGATCTCGATCACCTCCTCCGCGCCCCCAGCACCGATCACCACCGGCACCCCGACGTACAGCCCGTCGAGCCCATACTTGCCCTCGACATAGACCGCACACGGCAGGATGCGCTTCTGGTCGCCGAGGTAGGCTTCGGCCATGGCGATCGCGCTGGTGGCCGGGGCGTAATAAGCCGAGCCGGTCTTCAGCAGCGCGACGATCTCGCCCCCACCGCCGCGGGTGCGCTTGACGATCTCGTCGATGCGTTCCTTGGACGACTTGCCCATCTTGACGAGGTCGTCGACGGGGATGCCGCTGACGGTGGTGTAGCTGGTCACCGGAACCATCGTGTCGCCATGCCCGCCGAGCACGAAGGCGTTCACGTCCTTGACGGACACCTTGAACTCTTCGGCCAGGAAATGGGCGAAGCGCGAGGAATCGAGCACGCCGGCCATGCCGACCACCTTGTTGTGCGGCAAGCCGGAGAACTCGCGCAGGGCCCAGACCATCGCATCGAGTGGGTTGGTGATGCAGATGACGAACGCGTCTGGAGCATTCGCCTTGATGCCTTCACCGACGGCCTTCATTACCTTGAGGTTGATGCCGATCAGGTCGTCGCGGCTCATGCCCGGCTTGCGCGCCACGCCGGCGGTGACGATGATGACGTCCGCGCCCTGAATGTCCGCATAGTCATTCGAGCCGATGATGTTCGCGTCGAAGCCCTCGACCGGGCCGCACTGGCTGAGGTCGAGCGCCTTGCCCTGGGGGACGCCCTCGACCACGTCGAACAGAGCGATGTCCCCGAGCCCCTTCAGAGCCGCGAGGTGGGCCAGGGTGCCGCCGATGTTACCGGCGCCGATGAGCGCGATCTTCTTGCGAGCCATGCGGGTGCTTGCGTCCCTTCTGATTTGGAGGCCGCACCGAGCGGGCGGCGTTGCGCGGGCGCTCTAGACCGGTGAGCGCCGAGGGGCAACCCGAGGGTCGCCGCGCGACGGCCTTTTCAGTAATTCAACCAGCGACGCGGCGCAGCAATTCTTCCCAGAAGGGAACCTGAGCGTGGAAGGCGTCGATCAGGACCCGCTCGTCGAGTCCATGGACGCCGTTCTTCTCACCGACCATGCTCCACCAGCCACCCACTCCGTAGACCGGAATGCCGGCGTTCCGGAGATAGGACCCGTCCGTCGCGCCGGCGGATTGGAAGGGCAGCAGCGGCGCGTCCTTGAAGCGGGTAGCGAGCGCGGCCTTATATGCCTCGGTGACGTCGCTCCGGAGCGGACTTGGGCCGGACTCGGGTGAGGAGCTGGCCAGCGTCACGGTTACGTCGGGGCCAGCCAGCGTCTGCAACTGCTGACGGACCGCCTCGACCGTAACGCCGGGGAAGATGCGGCAATTGACGTTCGCTTCGGCCTTTTGCGGCAAGGCATTGGGCGCGTGGCCGCCCGAGAGCATGGTTGCAACGCAGCGGGTGCGCGTGTTGCCGGGTTCGTTCGCCTCGACGAGGTCGGCGGTCTCACGGTCGGTAGGATCGGCCAGCCATTTGCGCAGCAGCTCGCCGAACGCACCGCGATCCTGCTGGGCAAGCGCGGCATAGGTCGCGCGGGTCGCCTCATTGACCATCGGCGCAAAGCGATGATCCTCAACCCGTGCTAAGGCCCCCACCAGCGCGTTAATCGCGTTGTCCGGTCGCGGGGCCGAGCTGTGGCCGCCGCGGTTGGTCGCGGTCAGCTTGTAATCGGCGTAGGTTTTCTCCGCGATCTGCATGCCCCAGGCTTCGACCCTGCCATCGGCATAGAGCGAACCGCCGCCCGCATCGCTGTTAAGAGCATATTCGGCGTCGATCAGCGCACGCCACTCGGTGGCAGCCCGCCGCGCGCCGTTGCCGGTGGTTTCCTCGTCCCCGGTGAACAGCACGACGATGTCGCGCGTGGGCTCGAAGCCGGTACGGGCAAGCGATTGCAATCCGAGCAACACTCCGGTCAAACCCGCCTTGTTGTCGACGGTGCCGCGGCCAAGGTAATAGCCGTCCTGCGCGCGCAGTTCGAAGGGAGGGTTCTGCCAGTCGCTGGCCTTGGCCTCGACCACGTCCATGTGCGCCATCAGCAGGATCGGCTTTGCCCCGGACGGCCGCTTGGCTTTCCAGCGCGCGATCAAGGTTTGCGCACCATCGTGATCCTTGATCACGCTGGTCATGCCAACCTTGCGGAACTCGGCGCTCAGCAGCGCGGTGAGCTTGCGGAACTCGGCGGTACGCCCCGCCACCGTTGGGATCTCGACGATCTTCTCGAACAAGGCTCGTTCGGCGGCTCGGTTGGTGTTCTCGGCCGGAGCGGGTTGCGCGGCGGCAAGCAGAAGCGACGTCAACAGCATGGCGGAACCCCCTTGTTCGATGCCACACGCTATGCCGCGCCGTGACCTTCGGCAAGATAGTCGGCGCTGCGCATCTCCTCCAGGCGGCTGACCGTGCGCCCGAACTCGAACACGCCGGTGCCTGTCGGGTAGAGTCCTTCCGGTTCCGCGTCGGCTGCGGCGAGGAGTTTGACCTTGTGCTCGTACATCGCGTCGACCAGCGTGACGAAGCGAGCAGCCTCGTTACGCTTTTCCGGGCCCATCACCGGTATGCCGACGATGATCACCGTGTGGAAGCGCTGGGCAATCGCCAGATAGTCCGCCGCGCCGCGGGGTTCCCCGCATAGTCGCTTGAACGAGAAGACGGAGACACCCTTGAGGCTCTTGGGCACGTGCAGGGTTCGCCCGCCGCCGACATCCAGCTCCTCCGTCGGCACCCTTTCGCGGTCTTCCACCGGATAGTCCGTCATCTTGAAGAAGGCCTGGCTGAGAGCGACGGTGGCGGCGGGTCCGTTGGGAACGTGCCAGACCTCGACACCTTCCAGCCGGTCGAGGCGGTAGTCGATTGGACCGTTCAACTCGACCACCTGCATCCGCTGGGTGAGGAGGTCGACGAAAGGCAGGAACAGCTCCCGGTTGAGGCCGTCCTTGTAGAGGTCCATCGGGGGGCGGTTGGAGGTGGTCACAACCACCACATCCTCCGCCAGGAGAGCGGCAAACAGCCGTGACAGGATCATGGCGTCGGCCGTGTTGTTGATCACCATCTCATCGAAGCAGAGCAGCTTGGCCTCGGCCGCGATACTTTCCGCGACCGGCGGAATGGGGTCGCCCCTGCCCTCAGCCCGAACGGCGCGGATGCGCTGGTGCACGTCGAGCATGAAGGCATGAAAGTGGACCCGGCGCTTGGGGCTGGCGGGGACATGGTCGAATGCCATGTCCATCAGCATCGACTTGCCACGACCGACCCCGCCCCACAGGTAAACGCCGCAGACGGGGACCGGCTTGCGCAGCAGGCGCTTGAGCAAGCCGCCCCGCGGCCGGGCGAGGTCGCGGGCGAGCCGATCCAGCGCCTGCACTGCCTTGCCCTGGTCGGGATCCGCCTTCAGCTCACCGGCGGCCAGCAGTTCTGCGTAGGCCGCGGCAACGGGTCCGCTCATGTGCGGTCGCGAAGACGCTTCAGCGTACCGGTGAAGCTGTAGCAAGGCTCGCCGTCCTGGCGCACGACGCCCTGCAGAAAGGCGAAACTGCGGGTTTGCCGGACGAGTTCGACATGCGCGTCGAGCGGCTTGCCGGCTTCTCCGCGCGCGAGGAACTTCGTGGTCAGATCGAGGGTGACGTAATGCGCCCGCTTCATTCCGGCGAAGCGGCCGCCGCCGAACAGCGCCATGTCGATGAAGCTCATCACCGCGCCGCCGTGAATGGAGCCTCCGAGGTTGAGGTGCTTCTCGGTTGGGAACATGCGCACGAGCCCCCGCCCTGCGCCATCGGGGCGGAACAGCAGCTTGCCGGTTGCCGCGGCGAAGCTGTCGTCGGGTACGTCATGCCAGCTGAACCAGCCGGGATAATCGGGATCTTCGCGCGCCCCGTCCGGGCGTGCGGCTTCTAGGAGAGCGTCCATGCGGGCGCTGGGTATCGGGGTAAGTCGTCCGGAGCAAGCGGGCCGACGCGGAGAGAAACCAAGTCGTCGCTCGTCCGACGGGCGGGGCCTCGCTAAGCCGCCCGCTCGGCGATCATCTTCTTGGTTTCGGCGATCGCCTTGGCCGGGTTCAGCCCCTTGGGGCAGACGTTGGCGCAGTTCATGATGGTGTGGCAGCGATACAGCCGGAACGGGTCTTCCAGCTGGTCGAGCCGCTCGCCCGTCATCTCGTCGCGGCTGTCGGCCAGCCAGCGATAGGCCTGCAGCAGGATGGCTGGACCGAGGAAACGGTCGCCGTTCCACCAGTAGCTGGGGCAACTGGTCGAGCAGCAGAAGCACAGGATGCACTCGTAAAGGCCGTTCAGCCGCTCGCGGTCTTCCGGGGACTGCAGCCGCTCCTTGCCGGACGGCGCCGGGGTAGCAGTCTTCAACCACGGCTGGATGGAGGAATACTGCGCGTAAAGGTGGGTGAAGTCCGGAACAAGATCCTTCACTACATCGCAGTGCGGCAAGGGGGTGATACGCACCTCGCCCTTCACGTCCTCGATCGCGGTGGTGCAGGCCAGCCCGTTGCGGCCCGCGATGTTCATCGAGCAGGAGCCGCAAATGCCTTCTCGGCAGGAACGGCGGAAGGTTAGGGTCGGATCAATCTCGTTCTTGATCTTGATCAGCGCGTCCAGGATCATCGGGCCGCACTCGGACAGGTCGAGCTGGTAGGTGTCGTAACGCGGGTTCGCGCCCGTATCGGGATCGTACCGATAGATCTTGAACGACTTGACCTTATCCCGCGGGGCGTCGGCCTTGAAGGACTTGCCCTTGGTGATCTTGCTGTTGGCGGGAAGCGTGAACTCGGCCATCGTCGTGGTGAACCCCTTGGTGTTGCGGGCGAGATAAGGGCGCGAGCCGGGAAGCGCTAGCCCCAGTTGCGGCAGCAGCGTCCTCTGGCTCCGTTTCGACCATCTTCTTCAAGGGGGCGAGCAAGTAGAGAGTCACAAAGGCCATGATCGTCAGCATCACGGCGACGTCGACAGCGCCCAAGCCGACCGACATGCCGATTGCTCCGGTGACCCACAGGCTGGCAGCGGTAGCGGTGCCCTTGACGCTGTCGCGGACCTTGAGGATCGCGCCGCCGCCGATGAAGCCCATGCCGGTGATCAGCCCTTCGATAACCCGGGCCTGAGCGCCCGAATTGCCGCCAAGCACGCCTTCCGCCGCCTGGATGAAGCCGCAACTCGCCACCGCGACCAGGGGAAAGGTCCTGAGACCGGCGCTGCGCTCTTCCTTTTCGCGGTTCCAGCCGATCGGCAGCGCCAGCAGATAAGCGAGCGTCAGCGCAACCAGGTGCGGAAGAAGGTCGAAGTTATCGGCGCCGAGGAGCTCTGTCATAAGATTGTCAAACGACGGTCACTCGACAAAGCTCCGTTGGGCAGCTGCGACCTCCTTCAGCACTTCGGCCGCATGACCCGGCACCTTGACCTTGCGCCAGGCGCGCAGGACCTTGCCGTCCGCGCCGATCAGAAAGGTGGCGCGCTCCATGCCCATGTATTTACGGCCGTACATCGACTTCTGAACCCACGTTCCGAACGCGTCGGAAATGGTCCCGTCCTCGTCCGACGCGAGCGGAACGGCGAGGTCGTATTTGGCGATGAACTTGGCGTGCTTTGCCGCGGGATCGCGCGAAACGCCGACCACCCGGGCTCCGGCTGCAGCGAACTCGTCGGCCATTGCAGTGAAGTCCTGCGCCTGCCGAGTGCAGCCGGACGTATCGTCCTTGGGGTAGAAGTAGAGCACCAAAGGTCCGCCCGGCGTAGCAAGGTCCACCTGAGCGCCGTCCGTGGTGCGCACCGTCAGCGCCGGCGCCTGTTGTCCTTCGTTGATCATGTTCCCTCCTGAACCTGGCGCCACAGCGCGGCGATCCTGTGCCGCGCGGCGTCTTGCGCTGCAAGCAGCTGGTCCCAGTCTTCCTGTCCGCAAAGCCGTCCCAGCAGTGTTCGACTCTGCGGCTCGGGATTGGTGGTGCGGGGCGCGAGCAGGCGAACGCAGACCAGGATGCGCGACAATAGCCTGAGGTCGGCGTCGGCTTGCCCCGCGTCCAGCATGCCCGCCCTGCCCAACTGAGCGATGGCCTCCTCCAAGCGCGGATCGAGCCCACAGGCGCAAGACAGTTGCAGAGTGTGGATGGCGAACTCGAGGTCGACCAACCCGCCCGCTCCAAGCTTGATGTCTAGTGGCCCAGCAGGTGGCTTGTGGCGCGCCATCTCACCTCGCATGGCTGCCGAGTCGGCCCGGACCTTGGCAGCGTCTCGCGGTGCCGCGAGGATGGACCGGACCAACTCCGCCAGCTTCGCCTGCCCGCCTGCCGAGCCGAACACCGGCCGCGCCCGGCACAAAGCCATATGCTCCCAGGTCCAGGCCTCCTCCCGCTGATATGTCGCGAAGCCGTCAAGGCTGACGGCCAGCATGCCCTCCTCCCCCTGTGGACGAAGGCGCGTGTCGACTTCGTAGAGCGGTCCGGCAGCAGTGGGCACGCTCAAGGCCGCGATCACCCGGCGGGCGAGGCGGTTATGGTAGTCAGCGGGTCCGAGCGGCTTGGCCCCGTCCGAACGCACATCGGGTGGCGCGTCGTAGACGAACACGAGATCAAGGTCCGACGCATGGGTAAGCGCTCGCCCACCAAGCCGGCCGAGGGCGAGTATCAGCAACTCGCCATTGGGAACGCAGCCGTGCGTACGTCGGAACTCGCGGATGGCCGCCTCCGTCAGGGCGATCAGTGCACCTTCCGCCACATCGCTGTAGCCTTCGGCTACTTCGATCGGGTCGCGATGGCCGCTGACCAGCTGCACTCCTAGCCCGAAGCGTCGCTCGCCCACGAAGCGCCGGGCACGGTCGAGTGCCTCATCGAGCGGCAGGCCGGCAATGGCTGCGCGCAGACTGTCCGCAAAGCCGGCAGCGGAGGGCGGCAGGCCGAAGCTGGATGCGTCAAGCAGGCCGTCGAGCAGCTCGGGACGACGGGCAAGCTGGTCCGCAAGCGCGGGGGCGTGGCTGAGCACGGTTGCCAACAGGGTGCCGAGTTCCGGCTGAGCGGCGAGCAGCCGGTACAGATTGACTCCGCTGGACAGCCGCTCGACCAGGTCGCTGAAACGGTTTAGTGCTCGCGCGGGATCGGGACCGGCGGCGAATGCCGACATTAGCGGCGGAAGCATCTTCTCGAATGCGCTTCGGGCCGCAGCCGAACGAAGCGAGCGAGCGCGGGCGGAACGCCACTCGGCGATCCGCGAGGCGACTGCAGGAGGATCGGCAAAGCCCATCCCTGCCAAGTCGGCGTTAAGTACGTGAGGATCGTTGCTGAGCCGGCCGGCACGATCGTCAGCAAGCTCGCCAAAGAGACGTTCCACTTCGGCGACCGGCGCTTTCAGCCAGCGGATCAGCGTGTCGCCGTTCTCAACACCCTGCAACGCTGCCACCCGGCCGAGCGCAGTGGGATCAGCTGGCAGCAAGTGGGTCTGTGCGTCGTGAATCATCTGAACGCGGTGCTCCACCGTGCGCAGCCGCCGGTAGGCCAGGGCCAGCGAGTCCGCATCACGGCGGTCAAGCTTGCCGGCTGCGGCGAGCGCTTCCAGCGCGTCGAGCGTGGCCGGCGCCCGCAATGAGGGATCGCGTCCGGCATGGATCAGCTGCTGTATCTGCGCGTAAAACTCAACTTCTCGGATTCCCCCGCGACCGCGCTTCAGGTCGTAGCCTGGCCCGAGCCGCTGACCTTGGCTGTAGTGGTCGCGAATACGGGTCGAGATTTCCCGAATTTCGTCAACGACACCAAAGTCGAGACTTCGCCGCCATACGAACGGCTGGATCGCGTCGAGAAAGGCTTGGCCGAGGAGGAGGTCGCCGCCGCAAGCTCGAGCGCGGATGAAGGCAGCCCGCTCCCACGGCAAGGCGGAGCTCTCGTAATAGGAGATCGCGGCATCGACGCTGAGCGCGATGGGGGTGACTTCCGGAGACGGGCGCAGCCGCATGTCGACTCGTGCGACATAGCCGAACTGGTCTCGCGCTTGCAGCAGCTCGATGAACCGGCGACCGTAGCGAACCGCCGCCTCGACCGGCTCCTCTCGCGCCCGGTGCGGCAAACGTCCAGGGTCGAACAGCAGGATCAGATCGACGTCCGAGGAGTAGTTGAGCTCGCGGCTGCCAAGCTTGCCCAGCGCCAGCACCGTCATGCCGGCGAAGCTGCCTGGCCCTACGCGCTCCTCGATCGCCTGACGTAGAGCAGCATCGATAGCCCGATCGGCAAAGCCGGACAGGGTGGCGGTCACCTGTTCAAGCGACAGTTCGCCCGAAAGGTCGCCGAGCGCCGCAGCCAGCGCCAGCCGCAGCCGCTGGACCCGCAAGCGTTCGCCGACAGTTGCGGAGTCGACCCGCAGCGCCTGATCGATCGTCGCCGTGCTCCCTTGCTCGCAGAAGCAGCTGGCAAGGTCCGGATGACGATCCAAGGCGCCTTGAAGGAAGGGCGAGTAAGTGCGCGCCCGGTGCAAGGCGGCGTTTCGGATTTCAGCCGAAGCGAGCACTTTCATGGCCGCTGCCATGCCTCAAAGCCCCGGCGAACGAAACATGTGGGATGAACGGGCGTTGTAGTAGCAAATGAACTCCGAACCTCTCAACCAGGCGGCGGCGGAACGAGGCTCCATGGATCGACGTATCATCAGGGTCGAACTTCCGCCCGCACATGCCGGAGTGACCGCAGCGCTGAGGAAGGCGTTTGCGGCAGTCCCTCAGTTGCAGAACGAGAACGACTTCGACGATCTGCTTCAGCGTTTGGGTTGAACGGCTGTCAGGCTCTTCGAAGAACAGCAACCGAGTCGCTCCGGATAAAGGCGCCGCGAGAAAACTCGCGCGCCTCATCTTGCAGACCGGATGAGCGGTCTTAGCCGCGGTCGCGGGAGAGGTCGTCAACCTCGCTCATGATCTGGGCCAGAGCGGAGGTATTGGGATCGGTCTTGTGCTGCCGGCGGCTGGGCAGCTTGCCGCCTGACAGCAACTGTTCCAGCGCCACCCGGCCGCGAGCTACCCGGCTCTTGATCGTTCCAACCGCACAGCCGCAGATATCGGCCGCTTCCTCGTAGGCAAAGCCACCCGCGCCAACCAGGATCAGCGCCTCGCGCTGGGGTTGCGGGAGGTGCAGCAAAGCCCTTTGCATGTCACCTAATTCGACATGTCGGTCCTGGCTTGCCGGAGCTGCCAGCAGCTTGGACGCGGTCAGCTCGTCCCACTCACCTTTGAAGCGCGCGCGGCGCATCTGGCTGAGGAACAGGTTGCGCAGGATAATAAAGGTCCAGGCGCGCATGTTGGTGCCGGCCTGGAACCGCTTGCGCGCCGCCCATGCCTTGAGCAGCGTTTCCTGCACCAGATCGTCGGCGAGGTCGCGGCTGCCGGACAGCGAGCGACCGAAGGCACGAAGGTGCGGGATCACTTGGGCAAGCTGATCCTTGAACTCCGGATCGGACAGGGGGACCCATTCCGGCTGCGGAGCGTCGCGCTCGTCTTGATCGTCGTGCGGTATTGCGTTCACTTGTTCCCACCCACCGCTACCAGCGCGCGCCCCCTTGAGGAGTCGGCTATAGCATTCATGCTGGTCGTGTCGAAATGCGGCAATCAGCCGGCGGCGAGAACGATGATGGCGAAGATGATGATCACCAACCCCAACCCGCCGAACAATGCTACTCGGGCCACTCCGGGAGTCGTGCCAGCACGGGCTTCGGTACCGGTCAGATGTTCCGGTTCATCGTTCTGCATGTTAGTCGGATCCCGATTTCGTTTGGTCAGCCAACGCAACGAGTGGAACCGAAGTTCCCCGGCCGGCGGACCTTAGCCAGCGGGAACGGTTGCCGCGTCGAAGAACAATGCTTGGGCAATGGCCGCCTTCACCGTGGCCCGCTGGAACGGCTTGGTGATGAGAAAGGTCGGCTCCGGCCGAGTGCCGGTCAGCAGGCGCTCGGGGAATGCCGTGATGAAAATCACCGGCACCGCAAATTCCGCGAGGATGTCGCGGACTGCATCGATCCCGCTCGAGTCGTCGGCCAGTTGGATGTCGGCCAGCACCAATCCCGGAGGGTGGGCGCGAGCCTGCGCCACCGCTTCGTCGCGGGTGACGGCGACGCCCGTGACGTTGTGGCCGAGATCGCGAACGATGGTTTCGATATCCATCGCGATGATCGGCTCGTCCTCGATGATGAGCACGTCCGCCAGCGTCTGGCGCTCAATCTCCGACAAGGCTTCGGCGACCAAGTTGTCGACTTCCTGCGGCTCGGCGTCGATCAGGTAACCGGCGTCGCTCGATGAAAAACCTTCCAGCGCCGTGAGCAGCAGTGCCTGACGCGACAGTGGCGTGATGCGCGACAGCCGCGCCTGCGCGATACCTTCCGGACCGGCGAAGCCACCTGCCGATCCCTGCGGGTCCTCGCCTTCCTCGATATTCGCGGTCGACCAGATGGCGTGAAAGGTCTTGTAGAGGCCAAGGCGCGGCTCCACATCACGAGGGAAGCTTTCGGGCGAAGCGACAATGGCTTCCAGCGCCGCACGAACGAACGCGTCGCCGTGGGTCTGGCTTCCGGTCAACGCGCGGGCATAGCGACGCAGAAAAGGCAGATGCGGCGCGAGTTCCTGGCCAAGCGACATGATGATGCGTTGCTCCTAACGGTTCTTTGGCGCCTCTATTGGAAGCGTGGCCCGGATTGTGCAACCCTCGCTCAGCCTGCCTACCAACGCAGACTTCGGGTGCCAGCTTCCGGTCTGAGAAGGGCGGAACAAAGAACTGCCCGCTTGGTTTCCCGCCCGGAGGGCTTGTTCGATTGACGTGTCGGCTATCCGACTTCTAGGGGCTGGAACTAGCAGATATGATGCCGACACCAGGCGACGAGAATGAATCCGCACATCCGGACGAAAGGGACAAGAGCTTGAGTGCGATCAGTAATGCCGAACTCAAGCGCGACGACCGCGGGAGTCCGGCGCCGAAGGAAATGGTCAAGGCACCGCGTCGCAAACGATCGGCGGATGCGCCCGATGACGTCAGCCGTGCCCTGCGCACGGCTTATGACGACACGCTTCGCGAGGATGTTCCCGACGACTTCTTGGACTTGCTCGGTAAACTCAGCTGATGCCCGCGGCCTGGTGACCGCTTCATGAGTGAAGTTACGAGATGGTTCCAGCGGCTTCCCACCACCGGCAAGCTGCTTGTCATCCTTTCTGCCGCGGTACTCCCCCTTGGGCTGGTGCTGGTGTGGGTCGCCGCCCAGGGGATCGGCACCGCCAATAGCGCGCTGATCGCCAGCGCCGAAAACCAGAGCATGTCCGCGATGCGATCGGTGGACGGATTGATCGCCCGCCACGCCCTGGCGCTCCGGATCGCCGCCAACGCCTCCTTGCGCACCCGGGAGGAAAACCCCTGTGAAGTGACGCGGCGGGCGCTGTCGGTCACCGGCAATGCGCCGCGCAACTTCGACCTGCGGGACGCATCTGGCAATTCCCTGTGCACTGTCGGATCGATCTCGACAGACCGAGCGGCGCTGTTGGTTGCTCCCGGAGCCGTGCGCCTGTGGCTCTCACCCGGTGGGAGCACCTTATATTATCGTGTGGGCATCCTGAACGGCATGGCCACTGGAACGCTGACCAGGGAAGAGCTTCGCGAGTCCGCGACGGCCGCCCTTGGCGACGTGGCAGGCATGTCGCTTAGCGATGGTTCACAGACCATGCGCCTGAACGACTCGCCACAGCTGGCCAGCGGGTTTCATCAGTCGATCGAACGCGAACGCCCGATTGCAGGTGGCCAGCTGCGCGCGCGAACCACCGTGCTGACCGACCAGGTCGCCGTCATGGACCGCGGCCTTATCCTGTTGCCACTGCTGATGTGGATCGTGGCTGCGATTTTGTCCTGGTTCCTGGTCAGCCGGTTCCTGATCAAGCCACTGCGCCGGATGCAGCGGGCGGTTGGCGCCTATCAGCCCGGGAGCGGCCAGCTGGAGCTGCCTGTTGAGCTGGGTTCCGCAGTGGAGATCCGCGACCTCGGGCAAAGCTTCAGCCGAGCGGTCGAGCGGATCGAAGAATCCGAGCTGGAGATGGCCGAAGCGCTGGAAGGACAGCGCAAGCTGGTGCGTGAGGTTCACCACCGGGTGAAGAACAATCTGCAGGTCGTCGCAAGCCTGCTCAACATCCACGGCCGCAACGCCGAAAGCCAAGATGCCCGAGATGCTTATTCATCGATCGGGCGGCGGGTCGATGCGCTCGCCGTGGTGCACCGCAACCATTATGCCGAGCTGGAGGAGAACCGCGGGATCGCTCTTCGCCCGCTGCTTAGCGAACTCGCCGCCTCCTTGCGCGGTAGCGCACCGGACAGCGCCCGTGGGCTTAACATCGATCTCGATCTGGAGAGCCTCAACACTACTCAGGATGTCGCAGTGGCGATCGCTTTCCTCGTAACGGAGGTGGTCGAGTTCGCGATGCTTGCGCGGCCCGACGAACCGGTCGAACTGACCCTTCGGCGAAACGGCGATCTGACTGCTCGTTTTGGACTCGGCAGCCCGGTGCTCAATCCGGAAGCGGCCGAGGATCCCGAACGCAAGCAGTTCGAGCGGATCATTGGAGGTTTGGCCAAACAGCTTCGCTCAAGCCTTGAGCGGAAACTGGGCCGCTACAGCGTTGACCTGCCGGTGTTTCCACCCCGTTAAGTCGTCGTACAAATTTCTTTGAAAACTTTGTCAAAGAGCTGGAACCCGAAGGCGGGGTCCACGTTCTTCACTTCGGATAGTGACCTTTTGCCCCCCCGCTCTCGCTATCCGCTTACATGGGCCCGAAACCGCCAACCCTCCCCCCCCGGTGGCGTTTTCGGGCCCAATTCTATGTGGGCTGCTGATCAGCAGGCGGCGGCGCAGTTCAACCGGATGCTCCAGCAACGGCGTGCGGGTCTCGTCGAGGTCGGTCACGGCAGCGGCCGGGTGCTAGTGTCCGGGTCAGGGAGCGGCAGCTGAGGTTCGTCACCAAGGCCAGTCGATGCAGGGCTCCAGTCGCCGGTGGACAATGGCGTGCTGCCGTCGGCCGGCTGCACTCCAGGGTTCGGCCCAGGGTTCGGCGAAGTGTTCGGCGAAGTGCCCAGGTCGGCACCGGGGTAAGGCAATGCGACCGGATGCTCGCGCATGATGCGCTCATTCTCCTCCCGCCACTTCTTCTCCATCTCCTCCAGTTCCGCTTCCCGCATCATGTTCTCGATGCCGGAGGTGAAATGGCGGGCATGGGCGCGCACCTTGCCGACCCAGCGGCCAACGGTGCGCATGGTGGCTGGCAGTTCCTTGGGGCCGATAAAGATCAGCGCCAGCACCGC
>DATLMM010000049.1:0-2982 GCA_035537335.1 Sphingomicrobium sp.
CTTGAGCTCCGGAAAGCGTTCCCGCAGCCGTGGCAGTACCGCCGGCAGCAGAAATGGAGCAATCGTCGGGATGACACCCATGCGCAGGTCGCCGGTAAGTGGCTGGCCGGCAGCTCGGGCAAGATCGACCAGCTCCTCCGCCTCGCGCAGAACCCGCCGCGCCTTTTCGGTCAGGGCCACGCCGGCTGGGGTGAAGCGAACTACCCGGCTGGTCCGCTCCACCAGGGTGATGCCAATCAACGCTTCCAGCTCACGCAGGGCAGCGGATAGGGTGGACTGCGTGACGAAGCAGCGCTCGGCCGCACGACCGAAGTGTCCGCTGTCGCGCAACGCCACCAGATATTGCAGCTGGCGAAGGGTAGGGAGATAGGCCGCCATCGATGTTCTCGATGGATATAGCCGTTCCAGTTGTCTGCAACAATCGCCGGGCGTGGCGCCTCAGACGCGCAAGGCTTCTCCAGCCAGTGCCTCGATCTGGACTGCGGCAATCTCGCGCACGGTTTCGCGAGACTGACCGCAGGCGCGGGCAATCTCCTCGCCGGCGAGGCTGTCGCCGATCGCTAGCAGGGTCAGGCCAAGCGTCATCCGCTCCACCGGTCGAGTGTCGCCCGCGACCCGCATGGTGCGGATGATCCGTTCGATCGTCGCGATCACCGGCTCAAGCGCCTCCCGCTGCCGCGTCAGCGCGATCCAGCCGATCAGCTCCCCGGCGCCTTCGCGGCGGAAAGCGTCGAACATGGCGTCCACGACGTCCTGCTCGGTCGCTTCACCCCGCCGGCGCTGTTCGATCGCTCCTTCGATCGAGGCGGAGACGGTCAACGCGATGTCCTCGGCCAAAGCTCGCTGCAGTCCGGCAGCGGAACCGAAGTGATGGAGCAGGTTGGCGTGCGTCCGGCCGATCCGGGCAGCGACGGATTGCAGCGTAACGGCCGCGGCGCCGTCTTGCTTGAGCAACTGGCGAGCAGCCATCATGGCTGCCGCACGGCTTTCCTCTGGCGAAACTCTTTTGCGGCCGAGCGGTTTTATTGACATATTTGTAAGCAATGCCCCATATGGGTCTACCCGGTGGTGGAGGACAGGCATGAGCGTTGCAACCCTGAAGCGAGCTTCCGTCACTCCCGACGATCTCACGATCACGCCGCGCGACCGCCGGTTCGGCCGGGGCGACAAGACGGCGCGCTGGTGGCTTGGTGGCGACCCTTATCTGACCGCGATCTATAACGCGCTCTCGGCCACCTTTCCCAAGGGCGAAGCCTACTTCGTCGAGTCGGTGCGAGCGTTTCGGGACGGGGCGGACCCGCGCCTGGCGGGCGAGATCCGTGCCTTCACCACGCAGGAGGTGATCCACAGCCGCGAGCATTTGGCGTTCAACAATCGGGCGTCCGATGCTGGCTACGATCTCGCGCCACTGGAGCGTACCGTGGACGAGAGCCTGAAGCTGTTGGACGGGCGGCCCAAGATCCTGGACCTCGCCTCGACCATGGCGCTGGAGCATTTCACCGCCATCATCGCCCATGAGTTGCTGGCCAATCCCCGGCACCTAGCTGGTGCCGATCCGATCAGCGCCGACCTGTGGCGCTGGCATGCGGTGGAAGAAATCGAGCACAAGGGCGTGGCTTACGACACCTGGTTACTGGCAACGAAGCACTGGCCACGCTTCAAGCGCTGGCGGTTGAAGGCCCTGATTATGTTGCTGGTGACGCGAAATTTCATCGAGCATCGCACCGCCGGCGCGTTGGAGCTGTTGCGCCAGGACGGGCTAACCGGGTGGAAGTCCAAGGCCCGATTGAACTGGGCTTTGTGGGGCCAGCCCGGCATTTTCCGCAAGGTGGGCTCGGCGTGGCTGAAGTACTTCCTTCTCGGCTTCCATCCTTGGAACGAGGACGATCGCGAGCTCATCAAGGACTGGGACGCGACCTATGACTATCGGCAGGAGCCGCCGGGCAAGCGGGTGAGAAGCGCGTCGTAAGCGCCACCACGGCCTCGGGCCGGGATCACGCGGCGAGTTGCAATGGTTTCTCCAACAGATTCAGCCGGAACAATCTCGACATCGCTTCAGCACCACGAGCGCAGCTCAGCCGGGGGGCGGTGAGGCCAGTCGGGATGAAGCCGAGCTTCTCGAGCACCCGCCCACTGGCCGGATTGTCGATGAAGTGGCCGGCTTCCAACTGGGCGAGACCAAGTGTGCGGGCGATCTCCACCAACTGGTGACCCGCTTCCGTTGCGTAGCCCTTGCTCCAATGGGAGCGAGCGATCCAATAGCCGAGTTCGACCGCCCCTGTTGGCCGCCTCGCGAAGCCGCATGATCCCACCAGTTCCGGTGCACCAGCGGTGCGTGCAAACAGCAGAAAGCTGGGCAGCACGGGGTCGCGTGGAGCAGCCAGAAAGGCTTCGGCTTCCTTGAGGCCGTAGGGCCAGGGCGCGGTCGCCAGGTTGCGGACGATCTGCTCGTCGGTCATGGCGGCCGCCAGCGCGGGCGCATCCTCGGCCCAGCCGGGCCTCAGCAGTAATCTGTCGGTCCGTGCGAACACCGTTCTTCTCCCCTTCGCAAACCCGCTAAACGGGTCCGATGACAGTTTCGGGAGAAGAAAATGAAAAAGGGAGGAGAGGGGCTGCCTCTTCTCCCTTGTGACTTCGGTTCGATGGTTAACCTTGGCCTGGGGCTGCCCCTTCCCGGGACGGCCCTTAAGCGACCAGTCCCTATTCAGCTGCGTCCACGGTCGCCGGCATCATGCCTTCGACGTGGACGTACTTTCGGCCTTGGCGGCCGTCGCGAAACGCAACTCGGCCGTCACAAAGCGCGAAAAGGGTATGGTCTTTGCCCAGGCCGACGTTGTCGCCCGGGTACCAGCGGGTGCCGCGCTGACGCACGATGATGTTGCCGCCGCGAACGGTTTCGCCGCCGAACTTCTTCACGCCGAGCCGCTTGCTCTCTGAGTCACGGCCGTTACGCGACGAGCCGCCTGCCTTTTTATGTGCCAT
>DATLMM010000050.1:0-8519 GCA_035537335.1 Sphingomicrobium sp.
GGCAGGATCGGATGTTTAAGGTTTTAGCAGGTGGCGGACGGTAATCTGCCGCGATGCTCGTCCGTGATTACGTGATCCTTACTCTCTTCGTTGCTGCCTTGGTGCCGACTGGAAGGATTCTGTTCCTCATGGCCATGCGACTGCCGGTTCCGACGCAGCAAATCTCTACAGATTACACAGCCGCTCAGCGGTCATGGGATCGCGACTTTCGGGTTGTTGCCCATTTTGACAATATCCCGACCGCCGACGACTTTCCAGTCCGTCGGGTCTTGATGCGGGTAAGCTACACTTGGAACGGAGCGGAAGTACGGACGGATGTACCGACCTATGTTCTCAAAGGCGAGTTGCCACCAAGAAATCCGCTGGTGTGGATCGATCCTCGCAGGCCTTCGAACGGCACAGCGGTGGGACCAGGTCAGTGGGGAGTTCTGCTGACCGCAATCGTCGTGATTGCTATTCCTTGCTGGTGGATACCGATTTGAACCGGCACGGCGTTCAATCTCTTCAGATTCTCCCTCGAGACATAGCCAGCTTTCAGCGCGAACAAGCGCTTATGATCATCGAAGCCTCGAACGTCCGCTTCCCACCCGTTGCGGACATATGGTTACAACTTCCGAGCCGCTCTTTTAAGCAACCTTAACAAATGTGAGCCTATCGCCGCCCGTTTCAGGGGAAACGTCATGTTGGCACTCAGCCTTATCGCGCTTGCAAGCTTCGCTACAAACACGAGTGACATCGACCTTGAATGTGAGACCATTTATCAAGGGCACACCGCTACTCTGGGCGACGTGAAGATGAACCTCAGCATGAGGTATCGCATTCAACCGAGCAGGAATGAGATAAGTTACTATGCCAAGTTCAAGGATGATTGGCAGAGCCTCTGCGGCATGCTTCCTCGCTTAGCCGCCAACTGCCAAGTCGAGATGACGACATCGCAGGTTAGTTTCTCTTGGTTTCATCCTGATGATGCAGGTTGGTTTCAAAAGGTCACATTTGATCTTCGGAGCGGGCATTATCTGGCGGTCTCCAAAAGTCCAGAGACCAACACACGTTCGGAGGGAACGTGTAAGAAGGTATCGCTTTCGCCTGTCGATAACACCAAGGATGCTTTCTGATTAAGAGGTTGAGCGGACCAGAACACACAAGTTCTGAGCCGAAGCGAATGTCTGCTTTCGACCCTTTGCAGCCGTTCAAGCTTGATCCACGCTTCCCTTGGGAGCGGCATGCGTTGTGGCTGTTGGGAGGCAAAGTGCGTCATTCGGCCGGGATTTTGACAGTTCTTCTTATCACGTTCGCTGCATGCCCGGATGCGCAAGCGGAGCAAAAGCGAGCCCCAGATCGTCGACATGTCGCCGTTGCTGCAAACAGTGCCGAGCTTGATAGAATGCGGGCTCTCAACGACGTGGGGCTCTACCGCTGGGGTTCCGGCATGCAGATGGGCATCTTCTGGGCCCAGGTGCTCAACAAGCGGCACGAGACATTGGGCTTCTCGGCGCACAATGAGGAAGGGCTTCCGTCCGGGTGGGAGCCCGACATCGACCTCGCTGACAGGAAGCTACCTGGAGAAGAGGGCATGCTAAACCTTGTGGTTGCCGAGAAATCGGTGACCTTCAACTACACTGTCGAGGACGGAAGGCCGAAGATCGAGCGGCTGGCAAGTGATGGGTCTGACAACACGTCCGTCGCATTGCACCTGATTCGCGGAGCTGCCGGCAAGCCTGTCTGCCTTGAGTTCCCGGAAATAAGCTACATCACCTGTTTCAGCACCAAGGGAGCGATCCGAGCGATGAAGCCAGACGCATGGCTTCCGTGACTGTCTGCTTTCCACCCATTGCGGACCTTCCGGACTCGGGCCACTCTGAGCAGCGGGTCGGCCCGAAGCTGCAGGGAGTGTTTGCGTGTTTGCTTTGATGATTGCATCGATGATGTCCGTGACCGCACCTGAGCAGGCGGGACGGGTGCCGTGGATTTCCCCGATGGACTACCCCCAGTCGCTCCATGCCGAGCGCAAGGAGGGCACCGTTGCGTTCCAGT
The DNA here is from genome assembly GCA_035537335.1 of Sphingomicrobium sp. Taxonomy (GTDB): domain Bacteria; phylum Pseudomonadota; class Alphaproteobacteria; order Sphingomonadales; family Sphingomonadaceae; genus Sphingomicrobium. Next base: position 2,035 of record DATLMM010000050.1, read on the forward strand.
TGAGGTTCAATGCGGAGGGACGGGTAACGGGATGCTCCGTTCAGCAATCGAGCGGCACGGCTCTGCTTGATGCCATGGCGTGCACATTGTCGGTGCGGCGGGCCAGGGCGCGTCCCGGCGATCCGCGCATCCAGTCATTCCGGCACCTGTGGCGGGCGCCTGCTACGCACTAGCGCGGTGGGTCCGCTTTGCGGCCCACGCAGTTATTCTTGGAATTCAGCGTTCTCCACCCTATAAAGGAGGGGCTGACGTCGCATGCGACGGATGAAGGACTGCCTTGGCACCCTTGTCCCTTTCTAGCCTCACCGAAGCCGGGATGTGCCGCTGTTGGCTCATGCCCGTCATAATTGGGACAAGGATACCCATATGATCACCGGAACCGTAAAATTCTTCAATGCCGACAAGGGCTATGGCTTTATCGCTCCTGAGGGCGGCGGAGAGGATGCCTTTGTCCACATCAGTGCCGTGGAGCGTGCAGGGATGCATTCGCTCGATAAGGATCAGCGCGTATCTTACGAGCTCGAGACGGATCGCCGCGGAAAGACTTCGGCGGTCAATCTCCAGTCCGCTTAAGCTAAGCCCGGTCAGGCGGACACCGGATGGTGTTCGCCTGACCGGTTCTACCTTGTCGCTTTCGAGCTCCCTGCCGCCGCCTCAAGCGGTCCGCCGGCGCCATAGTCATTGCAGCAGCGGAACAAATATGGCTGCGCAAGCGTCTCTCTGTTCGGAGTCTGAAAGGCTCAGCCAACAGGAGACCTTATGAAGATTTCAGCCACCCTCGCCGTCACGATCGGCCTTTTCGCCCTGTCGGCCTGCAACAGCAGCCCGCGTGAGAACGCCGCCGACAACATCGAAGCCAATGCGGAGATCGTTGCGGACAATCTCGAGGAAGCCGCGGATAATAGCGGAAGCGAAGCGGCCGAAGACCAGCTCGAGAACAAGGCGGACGCCACACGCGCCGCTGGCGACAATGCCGCCGAGGACATGCGCTCGAACGCGGCGGACACCAACGTCGCCAACGGCATGTAAGCTTTAGCGAAGACACACGAACCAGGCCGACCCGTTCGCACGCGGACGGCCCGGCCGGGGAAGGGCGCCGCAGTTCATCTGCTGGCGCCCTTTTCGTAGGTGGCGAGCTTTCGTGCCCTTGCTCCGCGCTCCTTGACGCCGGTGGCGAACTGCCCTCCAATCCTTGGACCAGCCCTCCAAATCGTCAGGTCATCCATGCTCGCAACCCGCCGTCAGTTCGTGCTGTCCAGCGCCGCCGCCGCTGCTTTCACCGGCCTTCCGCAGCAAGCGTTGGCCGCGATCGCCCCGCAGCTGAATGCCGTGCTCGACGCCATGGCCAATGCGGTGCTCGCCGAATCGCCGGAGACCCTGAGCTCATTGGGGCTCGACACCGGTGCACGCGCTGCCCAGCGGGGCAGGCTCAGCGATCGCTCGCCGGCCGCACGGGCGAGGATCGCGGCCAATGTCACGCGCTTCCAGCGGATGCTTGCAGGCATCAACCGGTCGTCGCTCAGCGAGCACGACCAGCTTTTATATGACGCCGTCGCCTATGAACTGGCCAATGCCGCGCAGGGGCGGCGTTTCGCCTACGGCAATGTCGACACCTTCGGCGGAGGCGGTCCCTACGTCATCAGCCAGCAGGACGGCGCCTATCAGGGCGTCCCCGAGTTCCTCGATTCGGTCCACCGCGTGGACACGCGCGCCGATGCCGAAGCCTATCTGTCGCGCTTGTCGGCCTTCCCCCGGCTCCTCGACCAGGAAACCGCCCGCGCCCGCCATGATGCGAGCCTTGGCGTCATCGCGCCCGATTTCGTGCTCGACACCGCTTTGGCGCAGCTGCGCGGATTGCGGGCGGTTCCGGCCTCGTCGGCACGAATGGTGCAGTCGCTCACCCGGCGCACCGCGTCCAAGGGCATCGCCGGAGACTGGGATGCTCGCGCGTCCCGCATCGTCGCCGCCTCGGTCTATCCCGCGCTCGACCGGCAGATTGCCGCCGTGTCGGCGCTTCGCGCCAGGGCCACCCACGATGCCGGCGCGTGGAAGCTTCCGCAGGGCGATGCTTATTATGCCTGGCTGCTGCAATATTCGACGAGCACCGACCTGTCGCCGGACGTGATCCACCAGATGGGCCTGGACCAAGGGCGCGAGCTGGACGGCAAGATGGATGCCGTTCTGCGATCGCAGGGCATGAGCAATGGTACCGTGGGGGAGCGGCTTGCCGCGCTGACGAGGGATCCGCGGCAGCTGTTTCCGAACACCGACGCGGGCAAGGCCCAGGCGGTGGCCTATGTCGAGGACCGCATGAGCGCGCTTCGGGCCATGATGCCGCGGGTGTCGAAGATGAAGATGCGCGCCGACGTCACGGTGAAGCGGGTTCCCAAGGACATCGAGTCCGGCGCCGCGCTCGGCTATATGAACTTCGCTTCGCTCGACGGCGTTCGGCCCGCGATCTACTACATCAACCTCAAGGACACGGGCAATTGGCCCAAATACACCATCCCGTCCCTGTCGGCGCATGAAGGCCTTCCCGGGCACAGCTGGCAGGGCGCTTACGTCGCCGAGCATCGCGCCGATGTGCCGCTGATCAGCTCGCTGATGGGCTTCAATGCCTACACGGAAGGGTGGGCGCTCTATTCCGAACAGGTCGTCGACGAGCTCGGTTTCTACAAGGACGACCCGTTCGGCCAGATCGGCATGTACCAGGCGCTGCGGTTCCGTGCCTCCCGCCTGGTGGTCGACACCGGCCTTCACGCGCAGCGCTGGTCGCGCGAGAAAGCGATCGATTACCTCGCGTCCAGCACCGGACGGGCGCGGTCGGCATGCACCAGCGAGGTCGATCGGTATTGCGCGTCGCCGGGACAGGCATGCGGGTACAAGGTCGGGCATACGGAGATCGTCCGCCTTCGTGAGAAAGCGAAAGCGGCGCTCGGCCAGAGGTTCGACGTGCGCGACTTCAACGACATGGTCATCCAGACCGGCAGCGTCCCTCTACCGGTGCTCGCCACGGCCACCGACGCGTTCATCGCCCGGATGCGCGCCTGAGGCCTTCGTCTCGGTCGAGTCGACCCGGCCGCGGGGCGGCGTTCAACTGCCCCGCAGCCGAGCCTCGTCCTGTGCATCCAGGGCGTTCAGGTCGGCCGCCTTGCTTTCCCGCATGATGAGGGCCGCGACCAGGCTGACCGCAGAGGCGGCGGCGATGTAGAAGGCGATCGGCACCCAACTTTCGTAAGCCCGCAGCAGCACGGTGCCGATCAAAGGGGCAAGCGATCCTGCGAAGATCGCCGTCACCTGATAGCCGAGCGACACGCCGGAATAGCGCATGCGCGTCGGGAACATCTCGGTCATGACGGCGGGCTGCACGGCGTACATCAGGCTGTGGATGGCGAGTCCGAGCGCGATCGCGAGCAGGATCGTCGGCGACTGGCCGGTGTCGAACATGGGAAAGGCGACGAAGGGCCAGGCAATCGCCAGCGCGGCCCCGGCAATGTAGATCGGCTTGCGGCCGACCTGGTCCGCCATTCGGCCGACCGCCGGGATCGCGACGACGTGAACCAGATGCGCCAGGAACAACAGGCTCAGGATGCGGCTCGTGTTGACACCCCGATGCGCAAGGTAGGTGATCGAGAAGGTGACCACCATGTAATAAAGGATGTTCTCGCCGACCCGCAGGCCCATCGCCGTGAACACCGACCGCGGGTAGCGCGTGAACACGGCCGAGACACCATAAGCCCCCGCAGACGCATGCTCGGCGCTGTCCTGTGCCTGCTTGAAGATCGGCGCATCGCTGACCTTGCTGCGGATGTAATAGCCGATGACGACGACCACCACGGACGCCCAGAAGGCGGCGCGCCAGCCCCAGGCGAGGAAATCCTCGGGCGAAAGCGTGGCCGACAGGATCAGCAGCACAAGCGTGGCGATCAGATTGCCGAGCGGCACGCCGGCCTGGGGAAAGCTTCCCCAGAAAGCGCGGCTTTCCCGGGGACTATGCTCGGTCACGAGGAGCACGGCGCCGCCCCACTCGCCGCCGAGCGCAAAGCCCTGAATGAACCGCAGGAGCACCAACAGGGCAGGGGCCCAGTAACCGATCGCCTGGAAGCTCGGCAGGCAGCCCATCAGAAAGGTCGACGCGCCGATCAGGACCAGGCTGAACTGGAGGAGGGATTTTCGCCCGATCCGGTCGCCGATGTGGCCGAAGATGATGCCGCCAAGCGGGCGCGCGACGAACCCCACGGCATAGGTCGCAAAGGCCGCAATGACGCCATCAAGCTCATTGCCGGTAGCCGGAAAGAACAATTTGCCGAACACCAGCGTCGCCGCGGTGCCGTAGAGGAAGAAATCATACCATTCGACGATCGTGCCCGCCATCGATGCGCCGACGACCCGCCGCAATTGGGAGCGGTCAGTCGGTTGGTCGTGGGTCACGTGGAATACCTCCGGCGGTCAGGACGAATCGCGGCATGACATGCGGCGGGCACCAGTCTAGCGCCGCCGCCGCGCGACGATCCGCACGGCCAGTTCGTCGGGACGGGGGTTGACGAAATCGAGCCGCGCCCTGTTGTCCGGCGTCTCCGTGACCGTCACCGGTACCGTGCATTCGGTCAGCATCCAGCCGGGGGGCAGGATCACGGCATTGGCCGGCCGTCCAAGCGTCCGCTGCCACAGCAGGCTGCCGTCCGATTGCAATTTATAGCTTGCCGGGTCGGTGTATGTTTCCGCGATCTGCAGGCGGATGCTGCCGCCCGCCGCGACCGGCGGAAAGCGGAAAACGACTGCTTGCGTCGCCGGTCCAACGTCCTTGGTCTCGGGTGCAGCCTTGAGCACGTCAGCACCCTTCACGATTTCCCACCGAAGCGCCTCGCCGGTGTCGAGATTGCGGCCGGAGGGATTGGACACCGTGCTCCCGGCGCGAACCACGTTGACGTACGTCGCCGTGCCCGGCCGGTCTTCGGTATAATCGTGAGCAATCGCGAAGCTGCCGCGTTCCGGGACCCCGAGTTCGTAGACGATCTCCCGCGACTGGTGAGCGCGCTCTTCGGGGGGCGAAGCCGCAACGCCGAGGCCGCGGGCCGGGCGGGCGGTGATCCGCAGCGGCGCCTGAGCCGGCGTCGCGTTCCAGAAGCTGACGGTGATCCGACCATCGGCTTCCTGCAGCACCTGCGCCGGAAAATTGGAGGTGACCAGTTCGTAGCCGGCCGGCAGGACGACCGCGTTGCGCTTCACGCCCAGGGACCGGTCGAACACGATGGTGTCGCCCTGGCGAAAGTAGCTCTTCGGGTCGGCGTAGGTCTTGTCGATCAGCAGCCGCGCTTCCCCTTGCTTGGCCGGCACCGGCCGGGCCAGGGCCACGCGGATGAACTGGTCCCCCGCTTCGGCGTCCGTCACTCCGCCGGCTGCGGCGACCGCCCCGCCAACGATGCTCCAGGCGAGCGGCTTGCCCGTGGCACGATCGACGACGCTCTCGTCCGTGGCGACGCTGCCCGGTCGGATCGGGTTGAAATAGGCCTTGGCCCCGGGCGTCGTGGCGGTGATCTCATACAGGATGCGGAACCTGGACGAGCCGGGCGCCAGCAGCTCGTAGCGCGTGTAGCCATCCGCCTCGGTTTGCGCCGGCACCTGCGCGGAGGCGGGCACGCCGATGAGGAGGAGCAGGAGCGGAAAGCCAAAGCGGATCATTTGGCCGCATAGGCCTTGACCAGCCGGTACAGGAACGTCCGGCCATCCATCACGGATTTGACTCGAATGCGCTCATTGAGCCCGTGCGCTCCGCTGCCCTGCGCGTCGGAGAAGAAGCCGGTTAGGCCGTAAGTCGGAATGCCGGCCGGGGTCAGGAAGGCGCCGTCGGTGCCGCCCGCGGCCATGACGGGCACCAGGGGCACGCCCGGAAACACCTCGGCGGCAATCTTGCGCGCCGGTCCCAGGATTCGTTCGGTCAGCGGCGGGGGCGGCGCAGTCGGGCTGCGGGTTTCCAGCGTGGTCACCTTGACCTGCGGGTCGCCGACGATGGTCTCGATCGCGCGGCGGACCTGCTCGGCCGAGGTGCCCGGGAAAATGCGGCAATTGACGTTGGCGCCGGCACGTTGCGGCAAGGCGTTGGTGGCATGGCCGCCATCGAGCATGGTTGCGACGCAGGTTGTCCGTAGAATGGCATTGTTCGCCGGGCTGGTGGCGGCAAGCGTCGCCGCGGCCGCTGCATCGGCCGGGTTTGCGGCAAAGGCCGCCATTGCGGCCGCGCCTTCCTGCGGGCCCACCAGTCTGGCCATGGCACCGAAGTAGCCCTTCGTCGCGGCGTTGACCTCGACCGGGAAATCATAAGCCCGAATTTTCACCATCGCATCGGCGAGCCGGTAGATGGCGTTTTCCTTGACCGGGCGAGAGCTGTGCCCGCCGGGATTTGTGACCTCCAGCCGGTAGTTTTGCGGAAACTTCTCGCCGGCCTGGATATTGAGCACCACCGGCTTGTCCTGCGGGTCGAGCAG
>DATLMM010000051.1:0-76169 GCA_035537335.1 Sphingomicrobium sp.
ATCCTTGTATAATGACGGAGCCGTTGCGCCGAAGACGCAGTTGCATTCGCACTTGCAACATCAGTCTTCCAAAGCCCACATAGAGACAGTGCTGCGCCAATATGAGCTGGTCGAGCGAGTACGCTCCTACGATCCCGATGCCGATGAGGGATTGATCAATCGCGCCTACGTCTTTTCCATGAAGGCGCATGGCTCGCAGACCCGCGCGTCAGGCGATCCTTATTTCAGCCATCCGATCGAAGTCGCCGGCATTCTGACGGACCTGAAGCTGGACGATGAAACCATCGTCACCGGCATCCTGCACGACACGATCGAGGACACGGTCGCCACGCGGGAAGAGGTCGAACGGCTGTTCGGACCGAATGTCGCGCGTCTGGTCGACGGCGTAACCAAATTGTCCAAGATCGAGGCGCAATCCGAGAACGAGCGCGCCGCGGAGAACCTGCGCAAATTCCTGCTAGCCCTGTCCGACGACATCCGAGTCCTGCTGGTCAAGCTCGCCGACCGGCTGCACAACATGCGGACACTCCACCACATCGGCAACGAGGAAAAGCGCCGCCGGATCGCGCGCGAGACGATGGATACCTACGCCCCGCTCGCCGAGCGGATCGGCATGTACGAGATCATGAACGAGATGCAGACCCTGGCTTTCCGCGAGCTGGAGCCAGACGCCTACGCCTCGATTATTCGCCGGCTGTCGCAACTGCATGCGGAAGGCGGCGACATCGTCAGCCGGATTGGCCTGGGATTGCAGCTGCACCTTGCCGACAACGGCTTGAAGGCGGTCGTCACCGGCCGGGAGAAGCACCCTTTCAGCATCTGGAAGAAGATGGCCGAGCGCCACATCAGCTTCGAGCAACTATCTGACGTGATGGCGTTTCGGGTGATCGTCGACTCAGTCGAGGATTGCTACCGCGCGCTGGGCCAGATCCATCGCCGTTGGCCGATGGTGCCGGGCCGGTTCAAAGACTTCATCTCCACGCCTAAACGCAACGGCTACCGTAGCGTCCACACCTCCGTCATCCACGATTCCAAGATGCGGATCGAGGTGCAGATCCGTACCCGCGAGATGCATGAGCGGGCCGAGCGCGGGCTTGCGGCGCATTGGGCCTACAAGGAAGGCAAGCCGGTCGCCGACATCAAGGTGCCGTGGATCAACGACCTGGTCGAAATCCTGGACCATGCCGACAGCGCTGAAGAGCTGCTCGAGCACACGCGCATGGCGATGTACCAGGACCGGATCTTCGCCTTCACACCCAAGGGCGAACTTATTCAGCTGCCCAAGGGCGCGACTCCGGTCGATTTCGCCTATGCCGTTCATACCCGTCTGGGCGACCAGACGGTCGGAGCCAAGGTCAACAGCCGGGTGGTGCCGCTCCGCACCTTGCTGGAGAATGGCGATCAGGTCGAGATACTGACCAGCGATGCACAGCATCCTCAGCCGTCGTGGCTGCGCTTCGTCGCGACCGGCAAGGCGCGCTCGGCCGTACGGCGCTTCGTTCGCCACAAGGAGCGGGACGAAACGGTCGAGCTCGGTCGCAAGATCTATGACGAGATCGTGGCCCGCCTGCCCGTCCCGTTGCCCAAGGAAGCGCTCCCCCGCGCACTCAAGAAGCTCAAGATGGAGGATGACGAGGCCTTGATGATGGCCATTGCCCGCAAGCGGGTCGGCGACGAGGCCTTGATGGAAGCACTGATGCCGGGCTCAACCGGCGAAGACGTGACGCCCCGGCCGGTAGCGCAGCGCCGAGCGATCTCGATCAAGGGACTGACTGCCGGGGTGGCCTTTCACCTGGCGCCCTGCTGCCATCCGATCCCGGGCGATCGCATCGTCGGTTTGCGCCGCGAGGATGAGGAGATCGAAGTTCACGCGATCGGCTGCGAGCAGCTGGCGAACGGGATCGACGCGGACTGGCTTGACCTGGCCTGGGGCGACGGATCGGATGGTGCAACGGCGCGGCTGTGCATTATCCTGCGCGATGTCGCGGGCGCGCTCGGAGTCATGGCCGGCATCTTGGGGACTACGGGCGCGAACATCATCAACCTGCAGCAGGTCCACCGCGACGGATCATTCCACACCTTCCACGTCGACGTGGAAGTGCACGATCTGGCTCACCTCCATGCCCTGCTCGCCGCGCTCCGTAGCGCGGACCAGGTGTCGAGCGCCGAGCGCATCTAGAGCGGCTTGACCCGCTCCACCGCCCCCGCCGCAAGCACTCCAAGGGTGACGAGGTCGGTCGCACTGGCAGTCATTGGCGCAATTTGTACCGGCAGCTTCATTCCGACCAGGAACGGGCCGAGCACATTTTCTCCGCCGACCGCACGCAGCAGCTTGGCCGACAGGCTGGCAGATTGCAGGCCCGGCATGATCAGGATGTTTGCGGGCCCAGTCAGCCGGCTGAACGGATAGAAGCGCCGCTGCATCGGATGATTGAGCGCCACGTCCGGCGACATTTCGCCCTCGTACTCGAAATCCGTTGAGCGACTGTCGAGCAGCGCCACCGCCTCCCGCAAGGCACCGATGTAGGCGCCCGGCGGATTGCCGAAGGTGGTGTAGCTGGTGAAGGCGACGCGCGGCTCCTGTCCCATGCGCCGGGCGAAAGCGACGGAGCGGACGGCGATGGCGGCGAGTTCCTCGGCGGTTGGACGCTCGGTGACCGCTGTGTCGGCGATCAGCACCGTCTGATTCTGACCAACCACGATGTTGATTCCAAATGGGGTCGCGCCATCGTCGTCGATCACTGTTTGCACCTGTTTCAGCGACTGGCTGAACGGGCGGGTGGCGCCGGTGATCATTGCGTCAGCTTCGCCCAACGCCAGCATGGCGGCGGCGAAATAGTTACGATCCTGGTTGACCATCCGCTCGATCTCGCGGCGTAGATAACCCTTGCGCTGCAGCCGTCCGTAGAGGTGGTCCACGGCCCGGCCCACCAGTGGTGAATTGCGGCTGTTCAGCACCTGATAGCCCGAAGGATCGTCGACACCGAGTTCCTTGAGCAAGTCGTACACCTCCTCACGTCCGACCAGCACGGGTGTACCAAGCCCGCCCTCCTTGAAGGCGATGGCGGCGCGGAGCACGTTGCGCTCTTCCCCTTCGGCGAACAGCACGCGCTTCGGATTTGCCTTGGCGGCTTCGTAGGCGAGACTCAGCACCGACACGGTGGGGTTGAGGCGCGCCCGCAAGGACTGACGGTAGGCGGCCATGTTCTCGATCGGCCTCTGCGCGACGCCCGAGCGCATGGCGGCCTCGGCTACCGCGGCGGGCACCACTTCCATCAGGCGAGGATCAAAGGGCGCGGGGATGATATAGTCGGCACCGAACCTCTGGCTGAGCCCGCCATAGGCTGCCGCGACCTCCTCCGGCACCGCTTCCCGGGCGAGCGTTGCCAAAGCGTGCGCCGCGGCAATCTTCATTTCGTCATTAATTGCTCGCGCCCGCACATCGAGGGCACCGCGGAAGATGAAGGGAAAACCGAGAACGTTGTTGACCTGGTTGGGGTAGTCCGACCGGCCGGTGGCGACGATCGCGTCGGGACGTGCGGCCTTGGCCTCAGGAGGCGTAATCTCCGGGTCTGGATTGGCCATGGCAAAGATGATCGGCTTGGGCACCATGTCGACTACCCACTCGGGCTTCAGCGCCTTGGCCGCGGAGAGCCCCAGGAACACGTCGGCTCCGACCAGCGCCTCGGCGAGTGTGCGCTTGTTGGTCTCGACCGCATGGGCGGACTTCCACTGGTCGAGGTCGTCGCGATCCTTGTGGATCACCCCGGCACGGTCGCACATGATGACGTGGTCGCCACGAACGCCCATGGCCTTGATGAGTTCGGTGCAGGCGATTGCCGCGGCGCCGGCGCCGTTTACCACGACCTTGACGTCTTGCAGCTCGCGGCCGGTCAGCAGGCAGGCGTTGATCAGGCCCGCGGCGCTGATGATTGCCGTGCCGTGCTGGTCGTCGTGGAAGACGGGAATGTTCATTCGCTCGCGCAAGGTCTGCTCGATGACGAAGCAGTCTGGGGCGGCAATGTCCTCCAGGTTGATGCCACCGAAGCTCGGCTCCATCAGCGCCACGGCATCAATAAAGCGTTGCGGGTCTTCGGTGTCGAGCTCGATATCGATCGAGTCGACGTCGGCGAAGCGCTTGAACAGCACCGCTTTGCCTTCCATCACCGGCTTGGACGCCAGCGCGCCAAGGTTGCCAAGGCCGAGGATGGCCGTCCCGTTGGAAATGACGGCGACGAGATTGCCCTTGGCAGTATAGTCGTAGGCGGCGGCAGGATCCTCGGCGATGGCGCGGACCGGGACCGCAACGCCGGGCGAGTAAGCGAGGGACAGGTCGCGCTGGGTCGCCATCGGCTTGGAAGCGATGATCTCGATCTTGCCCGGCCGCCCGCGCGCATGGAAGTGCAGCGCCTCGGCTTCCGAGAATTTGACGTTGCTTTCGGACATGGGAGGGCGGTTACACTTCGTCCCGCCCATCGTCACTCGGAAGTTGCTTCCGGGTCCACTCCTCCGCAGGAACTGCCGCACTCGCGGACGGGCGGATGCTGAAACGAGTTCAGCATGACGAAGAAAGCCGCTAACCCTCCATTCATGGCCCGGGCCGACGCCGCAACCCCGATGATGCAGCAATACCACCGCCTCAAGGCCGAGGCTGGTGACGCTTTGCTGTTTTACCGCATGGGCGATTTTTTCGAGTTGTTCTTCGACGACGCCAAGGCGGCTGCCTCCTGCCTCGACATCGCGCTGACTGCGCGTGGCGCCGACGCGGGCGAGCCGGTGCCGATGTGCGGCGTGCCGGTCCATTCGGCCACTGGCTACCTCGCCCGCCTGATCAAGGCGGGCCATCGCGTAGCCATCGCCGAACAGAGAGAAAGCCCGGCCGAAGCTCGCAAGGCGCGCGGCTCCAAGGCGCTAGTCGAACGTGCGATCGTCCGGCTGGTCACCCCCGGAACGCTGACGGAGGAAAGCCTGCTCGACAGCGCAGCCGCCAACTGGCTGGCTGCAATCGCTCGTGCGGGCGATGAGTGGGGCATCGCTGCCGCGGACATCTCGACGGGTCGGTTTGAACTGATCGCGTGCGGTCCTGGTGATCTCCAGGCCGAGCTTGCCCGTCTGTCCCCGTCCGAGATCATTGCGGACGGCGACCATCGCGGCATCGGCTGCACCCCCGGCAAGGGTGGGTTCGACAGCATCGCAGGCGAACGTGCCCTGAAAGGTCGCTTCGCGGTGGCCAGCCTCGACGGCTTCGGAGACCTTTCTCGCGCCGAGCTTGCCGCGGCCGGAGGGCTGCTCGCCTACCTCGATGCAACCCAGAAGGATGCCACTGCCTTTCTCGCCGCACCGCATCGGATCGAGCGGCTGCAGCATATGGCGATCGATGCCGCAACGCGGACGAGCCTGGAGATCTGCCGCACTGCCGATGGCCATGTTGCGGGCTCGCTTTTCGCCGAGGTCGATCGCTGCGTCACTGCTGCCGGGCGCCGGATGCTCGGCTCCGACCTGTCCGCGCCGCTGCTGAACCGGTGGGCGATCGAGGGGCGGCTGAACCTGGTCGCCTGGCTGCATGAGGATGCGCTCCGCCGTGGGCGGGTGCGGGAGGCGATGCGGGCATTGCCGGACATCGGGCGGGCGCTTGGGCGGCTCGTCGCTGGACGCGGCGGACCGCGGGACCTGGCGCTGCTCCGCGACGGTCTGGCAGCGGCCGCAGCAATGCGGACCTCGCTGGAGTCGGAACCGGACCGCCCCGACCTGCTGGTGAGCCTGTTGCCGGACCTGACCGGGCACCAAGCGCTAGTGCAGCGGCTCGGCGCCGCGCTCGTATCCTCGCCGCCGCTTGAAGCGGCAAAGGGCGGTTATATCGCCGATAGCTACGACCCGGAGCTCGATTCCTTGCGCGCAGCCTCGTCGGACGGCCGTCGGGCGATCGCCGGGCTGGAGGCTCACTACCGCGACGCGACGAGTGTTTCCTCGCTCAAGATCCGGCACAATGCCGTGCTTGGCTATCATGTCGAGGTATCGGCCCGCCATGCCGACCGGCTGCTCGCCGCAGATAGTGGCTTCACCCATCGCCAGACGCTTGCGGGCGTCGTCCGGTTTAACTCGCCCGACCTTCATGCTGCGGCCAGCAAGGTGGTGGAGGCCGGCGCCCACGCGCTTGCCGCTGAAGCCGCTCACCTGGAAGAACTCACCGCCCTGGCAGTCGGCCGCGCCCCGCGCATCGCGCAAACAGCCGACGCGATCGCTCGCATCGATGTCGCGGCCAGTCACGCGGAACGCGCGGCGGAAGGCGGCTGGTGCCGGCCGAGCCTGACCGACCAGCCCTGCATGGAGCTCGAAAGCGCGCGCCACCCGGTTGTCGAGTCGGCGCTCAAAGGCACTGGCGAGCGCTTCATCGCCAACGATTGTTGCCTGGGACCTCGCGATCGGTTGTGGCTGATCACGGGCCCGAACATGGGCGGCAAGTCCACCTTTCTCCGGCAGACGGCGCTTATCGCGCTTCTGGCGCAAGCCGGCAGCTTCGTGCCCGCAACTCGGGCAAAGCTGGGACTTGTGGACCGGCTGTTCAGTCGCGTCGGCGCTTCGGACAATCTGGCCCGGGGCCGTTCGACCTTCATGGTCGAGATGGTCGAGACCGCCGCAATTCTGGCGCAGGCCACCCGCAACAGCCTGGTCATCTTGGACGAGATCGGCCGCGGCACATCGACCTACGACGGGCTCGCCATCGCTTGGGCGGTGGTCGAAGCGATGCATGATCAGGTCCAGGCCCGCACCTTGTTCGCGACCCACTATCACGAGCTCACCCGCCTGTCCGATCGGCTCGAAGCCTTGTCGCTGCACCATGTGCGGGCGCGCGAATGGAAGGGTGATCTGGTCCTGCTGCACGAAGTCGCGGACGGCCCGGCCGACCGCAGCTACGGCATTGCAGTAGCGCGCTTGGCAGGGCTGCCGCCCACGGTCGTGGCTCGGGCGAGGGCGGTCCTGGCCAAGCTGGAGGCGGGGCGTGATGCCACTGGCGGGATCGCGGCGGGCCTCGACGACCTGCCACTGTTCGCCGCCGCGCCCAAGCCGGAGCCGGTTGATCCCTTGACTCAGGAATTGGCTGCACTCGATCCCGATTCGCTCAGCCCACGCGAGGCGCTTGAAGCCTTGTACCGGCTTAAGCGCCTGGCTCAGTCGGAGCCGTAAAGCCCAATCGACTCGAACATGGCGGTCAACGCGTGTCGCTCGGCTTGACCAAGTTCCGGGCGCCAATTTCCAAGAAGCCGGGTCCTGCGGCAAGTGCCCCGTCCAGCGTCCGTTTTTCAGACGGCCTGCCCCTTGTTGAGCGCAGCATTGGCCCAACATCAGCCATACAAATCCGTTCGCTTCCGGGTGGGTCGCTGCTTGTTCGAACCAACGACGTGCTTCGGCCAATTCAACGTGCTGGAAGGCAACCATCCTAGCGTCGGCCGACTATTGCACACCCGTTCCCGTCATGAGCGCAGCCTAGCAAGTGGCTTGGAATGCGCAACGTTCCTCGCGCCCGCCGGGTAGATGAGGCATAGGGTTTCCATGGCGGCTTTGTTTGACAGCGTGAGCGATCGGCGCGCCATCATCGATCGCCGCGGCCTTGCCGACCAGTTGTCGAGCGGCGAGGCTGCTCCGCCCGTCCTGCGCACCGCACTGGCGGAGGGGCGGGCGGAAATCGCTCGGCGGATCGCGGTGGATCCTTCGGCCGGGCCGGTACATGCGGCGGAGACGGCTTACCTGACCGATCAGCTGGTCCGCTTGGCCTTCGATCATGCGGCGAAATGCTACCCCAATCCAAACCCGACCGCCGGAGAGCGAATCGCGCTGGTCGCCTTGGGCGGGTACGGCCGGGGAGAGATGGCGCCGTATAGCGACGTCGACCTGATGTTCCTGACGCCTCCCCCGCGCGCACCCTGGTGCGAACAGGTGGTCGAGGCGACCTTGTACTTGCTTTGGGACTTGAAACTGAAGGTCGGCCAGGCGATCCGCACAGTGCCGGAACTGCTCGCCCTCGCCCGGGCTGACATGACCGTCCGTACCGCCATGCTGGAAGCGCGCTACCTTTGGGGCGACAGGGCACTGTTCGCCGAATCCGCAACCCGTTTTCGCGGGGAAGTCGTCACCGGCACTACCGCCGAGTTCGTTGCTGCGAAGCTGGTCGAGCGTGACGAGCGGCACGTCCGCATGGGTGACAGCCGCTATGTCGTCGAGCCCAACGTCAAGAACGGCAAGGGCGCCTTGCGCGATCTTCATACCCTCTACTGGATCGGCAAGTACGTCCATGGGGTCGAAAGCCCGGCGGAACTGGTCGGTGCCGGACTTTTGACGGCGGCCGAGTTCCGCCGGTTCGATAGGGCCGAGCGTTTCCTGTGGTCGGTGCGCTGCCACCTTCATCTGCTGGCCGGGCGAGCAGAGGAGCGACTGGGCTTCGAGCTGCAGCGCCAGATCGCTGCCGCGATGCGCTACTCCGACCGGCCGGGGAAGTCGGCCGTGGAGCGCTTCATGCACTTCTACTTCCTCCAGGCCAAAACAGTCGGCGATCTGACGGGCGTGTTCCTGGCCCAGTTGGATGAGCAATTGGGGCCCAAGGGCCGCCGCTTCGCGCTGCCGGCCTTTCTTCAGCAGCGACGGCCCGGACGGTTGAACGGGTTCGTGCTCGACCGGGGCCGCTTGTCCATCCCGCGCGACGACTTCCTGGCCGAGCAGCCGCGGCGGCTAATGGAGCTGTTCGCGCTGGCCGCACGGGAGCAGCTAAAAATTCACCCCACAGCCATGCGCGCCGCCACTCGCGATGCCCGGCTGATCGATGACTTGCGCTACGACTCGCCGAGCAACGCGATGTTCCTCGACATCCTTACCGATCGGGACCGAGGCGACCTGGTGCTGCGCTGGATGAACGACGCCGGCGTGTTGGGCCGCTTCGTTCCCGACTTCGGACGGGTCGTGGCGCAGATGCAGTTCGACATGTACCACCACTACACGGTCGACGAGCATACCATCCGCGCGGTTGGTCTGCTCGGCCGGATCGAACGGGGCGAGCTGGCGGAGGATCATCCGCTCTCCACTGCCCTCTTCCGCCAGATCGGATCGCGCCGAACCTTGTACGTGGCGGCTCTGCTGCACGACGTCGCGAAGGGGCGCGGCGGCGATCATTCGGAGCTTGGGGCCGAGATCGCACTGCGGCTCTGCCCACGTTTCGGCCTTGATCCAGCAGAGACCGAAACGGTCGCCTGGCTGGTCCGCAACCACCTGCTGCTCAGCGCCACCGCCTTCAAGCGCGACCTGGTCGATCCAAAGACCGTGGAGGACTTCGTGGCGGCGGTGGCCAGTCCCGAGCGGCTGCGATTGCTGCTGATTCTCACCGTGGTCGACATCCGGGCAGTCGGTCCGGGCATCTGGACCGACTGGAAGCGGCGGCTGATCCGATCCTTGTTCGACCTGGCCGAGGAGCGGCTTCGACTGGGACACAAGCAGCGCGGGCGAAGCGAGGAAGTGGCGCTTCGCCAGGGTCAACTCGCCCGCGCGCTGGGCTGGCCGGCCAGAGCGGCTCGCGCCCATGCCCGGCGGCTGCCCGATAGTTATTGGCTGGCCGAGCCGCCCGAGGCCCTGCTTGCCAACGCGCTACAGATCGCCGGGGCGGAAGCGCGCATTGGGGAGGTCCAGCCCAGCATCACCGCCGACAAGGAGGAGGAAGGCGCCACCCGTGTCACGGTCTTCGCTCCGGATCGGCCGGGCTTGTTCTACCGCATCGCGGCAGGCCTGGCGGGAGCGGGAGCGAGCATCATCAATGCCCGCATCCACACGACTGGCGATGGCATGGCTCTGGACAACCTGCTGGTTCAGGATGGCCAGGGCCGGTCTTACGCCGATCCGCGCCTGCGCTTGCGGCTGGTGAACGCCGTCAGATCGACTCTCGGTGATGACGGGGCAAGTCCGCCTGCGCTGCTTGATACCATCACGCCGCAGCAGCCATTCCGTATCGCCCCGTCCGTCAACATTGCTGAGCGAGCGTCGCGCAGGACCACCGTGGTGGAGGTGAACGCTTCCGATCGCCCGGGCCTGCTGGCGAGCCTCGCCCGCTCCATTCACGCCCTGGGTCATGTGATTCATTCCGCCCACATCGCGACCTACGGCGAGCGGGCCGTGGACGTGTTCTACATCACGGCGGAAGACGGAAAGAAGCTTGGCGCAGAAAGTCTGGCGGACCTCCGCGCCTCGTTGTTGCAAGCAGCAAGCGGAATGCCGGAACGGCACGCCGCCTGAACGGGCGAGGACACTCAGCTTCAACGAAACAGGACCCCACCAATCGGCGAGGCCCTGCTCGCGTCAGGGTTTAGCCGCGCTCGGGCGCCGGCGGCGGCGGGGGCGGTGGAGCCGGCGGCAGCGGGCAGCTGTCGGTCACCAGGATCACCGACCCGTCGGCGCAGGTCTGAGTAGCAGGGGGAGGCGCTGGTGGCGGCGGTGCCGGTGGAGCGACTTCCTCGACCCGGCGAGCAGGCTGGAACCTGGTCCGGAAGGTCAGTCCGACCGTCCGCGGCTCGGCCACGAAGGCGCCGAACAGCTGATTGGAACGAGCGATGAAGCCGCGGTCCACGCCTTCGCGAGTTCCGCCACCTTGCAGCGGCGCGTCGAACGCAACCTGCAGATAGTCCTTGTTGAAGACGTTCTGCGCCCACAGCTCGATCGCCCAGCGCTGGTCCGGACCGCGCAGGCCGACACGGGCATTGAACACCGAATAGGCCTTCTGCAGCTTCTCACGATCAAGGTCCGATCCGGTGTTGAACTTGCTGCTGCGCCGGCCATCGACATAGACCAGGCCGGACAGCCCGCTCGAACCGATTGGCGGAGTCCAGGTCAGCGAGCCGGTGGCGGAGAACTTCGCCGAATTCGAGAGCCGCTGGCCCGGCAGCTGGAACAGGGCGGGCGTCAGGGCGTCCCCGTTCGTTCCGGTGAGGTCATTGCGATACTTGGTGTTGACCAGGGTCGCGCCCAGCGCGGCCGAGACATTCCGGATCGGCCGGAAGAAAGTCTCGATCTCGATACCCTGGGACCGGACGCCCGGCTTCCTCTTGCCGTCGCAGGTCTGCGGAGCAGGGTTGGCCGCGTTAGGCAGATTGTCCGTGTCCGCCCCGTTCAGGTCCTCCGAACAGCGATTGATGTTCTCGACGACGAAGTTGACGCCATTGAAGGTGTTCAGCTGGAAGTTCTTGAAGTCCTGCCGGAACAGCGCGACGTTCACGTCGATTCCGGGACCGTTGTACTTGGCGCCGATCTCAAAGGCATCGACCAGTTCAGGCTTGAACCGCAAGTCATTGAGGTCGACGGCGCCGAATGTCAGGCCAGCCCGATCGAGGTTGAAGCCACCGGCCTTGTAGCCCTTGGAATAGCTGACGTAGGTGAGCAGGCTATCGGTCGGCTTGAAGCTGAGTACCGCCGTTCCCGACAGCTGGCTTTCCTTCTTGCGCCCGCCATCGAAGTCGCCGTTGACAGAGTTGATGGCGCACGGCGCTGCACCGATTGGCGTAAGAACGTTGCCGGCCAAGGCGTTGGACAGACCGACAACGGCTGGCGTCAGAGCTCCGAACAACGCCGGATTGGCTGCCGCCTGAGCCGCAAGGGTGCGGAGACGAACGATGTTCGCGACATAGTCGGCGCATACGCTCGTGCTGTTAAGGTCGGCTTCAAGCGTCTTCTTCTCACGGGTGTAACGGGCACCGAGCGTGAGCTTCAGGCTATCCGTGATCTCGACGATGTTGTGCGTGAAGAGCGCAAAGTTGCGGCTTTCCTGCTTGAACAAGTCTCGGGTCGTCTGATTGCTGAGCGGGGTGTTGACCACCTGGCTGGCGATCGCGTTGACGATGATCGGCCGGGCTGCGACCGGAATGCCGGCGAACGCCGGGTTGGTCGCCAACTGGCCACCCACAAAGCCCTGGGCAAATGCATTCAGCAGGTTGAAGCCCGGAAAGGCAGCAAGCGCCGGGCTGCTGGCCTGGATCAGGCCGCGGAAGAAGCGGTCCGCGTCGGCGCCGGTGGACAGGTTGTCGGCGAGGTCGAGCTTCTCGTCAGCGAAGTAGCCGCCGACCAGCCAGTCGAGCCGGCCGCTGAAAGCTTCGCCCTGCAGGCGCAGTTCCTGGGTAAAGGTCTTGAACCGGTTGAACGCGGACCCGTCATCTCCGCGGTAGAGGATATCGAGGTTGTTGAAGTCCGCATCTTGGCCGCGGATGAACTTGTTATAACGGTAGGCCGTGATCGAGGTGAGCTCGGCACCGCCGAAATCATAGACCAGTTCGCCGGACACGCCATAGTCCTTCACGTCCGAGCGATAGCTCCGGCCGGGCGTGATCGACACGTCACGCTCGAAGGTGTCGTCATTGATGCTGGCACCGAGCGAACGCTCGTACAGGGCGATGGTAGAAGGCTGTTCACCCGCTGACGTATAGTCACGTGCCGGCAGGTAGCTCGCCGCGCAGCACTCCTCGTCACGCTTGGAGTAATCGCCGATTAGCCGGAACGACAGGTTGTCGTTCGGCTGGAACAGCAGCTGCCCGCGCAGCAGGTAGCGGTCGCGGTCATTCACGCGGCGCCCGGAGATGACGTCCTTGAGGAAGCCGTCGCGCTTCATGTAGATGCCGTCGAGCCGCGCCGCGATGCTGTCGGTCAGCGCACCCGTCACGCCAAGTTCGAATCGGCGGAGGTCGTAATTGCCGACCGTCGCCTCCGCGTTCACCGCCGTTTCGAAGCGCGGCTTGACCGTGATGATCGACAACAGGCCCGCCGAGGCGTTGCGACCGAACAACGTGCCTTGCGGACCACGTAGGACCTCGACGCGGTCGATTTGGCCGAGTTCCGTCAGACCGACGCCAATTCGCGAACGATAAACGCCGTCGATGAACACCGCGACCGAGCTTTCCAGGCCCGGGTTGTCGCCCACCGTGCCGATGCCGCGGATGCGGGCGCCACCAGCGCCGGCTTCCGAAGAGGTCGAGGACACCAGCAGCGAAGGCGAGACCTGGGTGAGCGCGCGGATGTCGTTGGCGCCGCTGTTTTCCAGCGTCTGAGCGGTAACCGCACTGACCGCCAGCGGCACGTCGGATAGCGCTTCGTTCCGGCGAGTGGCGGTGACCACGATGTCGCCGCTGTCCTGGGTCTCGGTAGCCTGCGGCTCCTGCGTGGTATCGGTCTGCGCGTCGACATCGCCAGCCTCGGTCGTTGCACCATCGGTGGGCTGGGCAGCGCCCGCGTCGGTATCCGTCTGCTGCGCCGCGGCCGGCGTTGCGATTGCAAAAAGACCTGCCGAGACGAGCCAGATGGATTTGCGCATGTTCAACCCCTTCAGAAACCTGTGGGGGCAAGTGCTAGTGCAGCATCGTCTCTGACGGAAGCGAGGGGATTGGTTGCGCAAAGCAATCCAACTCCCCTGTCACTTCGATGCAACATAGTGCGTTGCAGCAGAGCATTTGCGCTTTGCTGCGGTGCAGCAACTACTTGGGCGAGATTACCATCAGCATCTGTCGCCCTTCCATGCGCGGGTGCGCCTCGACCTTGGCGACATCGGAGGTCTGCTCCGCCACTCGCTGCAGCACTGCCATCCCGAGTTGGCCATGAGCCATTTCGCGCCCACGGAAGCGCATGGTGACCTTGACCTTGTCGCCCTCGTCCAGGAACTCAAACACCTTCTTCATCTTGGTGTCATAGTCGTGGTCGTCGATATTGGGACGCATCTTGATCTCCTTGATCTCCTGCGTCTTCTGCCGCTTGCGCTGCTCGTTGGCCTTTTTCTGCGCCTCGTACTTGAAGCGGCCGATGTCGAGGAACTTGGCAACGGGCGGATCGGCATTGGGGCTGATCTCGACCAGATCGAGCCCGACGCTGACCGCCTGCTCGTACGCTTCGCGCGTGTACATCACGCCCAGATTCTCGCCGTTCTCGTCGATCACCCGCACCTTCTGCGACTGGATGAACTCGTTATAGCGCGGGCCGGTGAATTGCGGCGGTGCCTGCGACCGGCGCGGATAGGGCGGGGGAATGAAGCAATCTCCTTGACGCAATGGGGTTCAACGCCGCGAGCTAAGCCTTCAGGGCGCTGTTGAAAAGGGGGAAGGCACCACAAGTGGGGGATTTTCGCACCTCTGTGGCTGCATGACTTCACTTTGATCGGCAGTGAGAGCGCATCTCAAAGTCGGCCGGTTCGCCCCCTACATGAAGGTGGACGAGCAGTTGCGGGGGTTTGATTCTGGCATGATCAGGTTTGTATTCGCGCTTGCCGCGACTCTGGGCTTGGCGGCTCTGCTGGCTGCAAGCCAGCGGGTCGGGCCAGCGTTTGGCCGGTTGTGGCGCGCGGTACTGATGGTCGTCGCGTGCGTGCTCGCGCTGCTTGGGCTGGTGGTCGCCGTAGCCGGGCTGGAGCATGACGCGTGGTGGGCCGCGATCGCCGGGGGCGGGCTCATGCTGATTTCGCTGCGCCTCGGCTGGTCGGCCCGGCAACGCCCGGCCGGTCCCTTGGACGAGTTTGCCGCCGGCCGGAACGGCCTGCCGTCCACCACCGACCTCGCCGACCCGCGCTGGCGGCGCTTCGAGAAGCAGCTTGGCGCTCACGAGCGAGCGCGGGCGCATCGCGCGCAGGTGGCGATCCGCGGCTTTCTTGCTGAGCGGAGCAGTTCAGCGCTTACCGCCGAGCACCAGTCGCTCCTGCTCTCGCTGGAAAAGCGCGTGCCGGAACTCATCGACACTTGCGTAGAGCGCTGCCGCCGAGCGCGTCCGCCCGAGCGGCAGGAGTATCTCGACACGACCCTGAAGCGCCTGGAGCAGATCGGTGCTCAGGCCGAGCGAGCCCGGGTCGCGGTTCGCGAGGCCGACGATCAGCGGCTGAAGGTTTTACACCGCTACTTTGATGGCGTCGCCCCGCCGCCCGAACCGATTTCCGACCGGCGCTAGCCGGCGCGCGCGAGATCGGGCGGGACGGCCTCGGACGCGAACTCGGCGACGGCCTCCTCTAGGCTCACCACGCGCTGATGCTGGTCGCTGCCGAGCCGGCGAATGGCGACCGTGCCCTCCTCTGCCTCGCGCTTGCCGACCACCAGCAGCACCGGGACTTTGGCGAGGCTATGTTCGCGCACCTTGTAGTTGATCTTCTCGTTGCGCAAATCCGTGTCGACACGCAGTCCGGCAGCACGCAGTTTGGCCGCGGCTTGCTCGGCATAGCCATCGGCGTCCGAGACGATCGTCGCGACCACGACCTGCACCGGCGCGAGCCACAGCGGAAACTTGCCCGCGTGATGCTCGATCAGGATGCCGATGAAGCGCTCAAAGGTGCCGAGGATCGCCCGGTGCAGCATCACGGGCCGATGCTTCTCGCCGTCCTCGCCGATGTAATTGGCATCGAGCCGCTCGGGCAGCACCGTATCGGTCTGGATGGTTCCGACCTGCCAGGTCCGCCCGATGGCGTCGGTCAGGTGGAACTCCAGCTTGGGTGCGTAGAAAGCCCCCTCGCCCGGCAGTTCTTCCCAGCCGTAATCAGGGGTGTCGCGGCCCGCGGCCCTGACTGCATCGCGCAGCGACTGTTCCGACCAGTCCCACATCTCGTCGCTTCCGAACCGCTGCTCCGGGCGGAGTGCCAGCTTGATCGAGTAACGCTCGAAACCAAGGTCGCGGTAGACGCTGTCGAGCAGATCGCAGAAGTCGCGGACTTCGTCGATCAGCTGGTCCTCGCGTACGAAGATGTGCGCGTCATCCTGTGTGAACTGGCGCACCCGCATGATGCCGTGCAATGCGCCATGCGGCTCGTTGCGGTGGCAGCAGCCGAACTCCGCCATCCGGATCGGAAGCTCCTTGTAGCTGGTGATCCCCTGCTTGAAGATCAGCACATGCGCCGGGCAGTTCATCGGCTTCAGCGCCATCAGGTCGCCCGCGCCGCTCAGCACCGGGACATCGTCCTCGGTGGACGGGATCTCGTCCGGCACCACGAACATGTTTTCGCGATACTTGCCCCAGTGACCCGAGCGCTCCCACTGGCGCGCATCCATCAGCTGCGGGGTTTTCACCTCATGGTAGCCCGCAACATCGAGCCGCCGGCGCATGTAGGCTTCAAGTTGCCGCCACAGCAGGAAACCCTTGGGGTGCCAGAAGACGCTGCCGTGCGCTTCGGCCTGGAGGTGGAACAGGTCCATCTCCTGCCCGATCTTGCGATGATCGCGCTTGGCCGCCTCTTCCAGCCGGACCAGATGCTCGGCCAGCTGTTTCTTGTTGAGCCAGGCGGTGCCGTAGATGCGGCTCAGCATCGGGTTGGCCGGATCGCCGCGCCAGTAGGCGCCGGACACGCGGGTCAGCTTAAACGCCTGCGGGTCGAGCTTGCCGGTGGAGGCGAGGTGCGGGCCCCGACACAGGTCAAGCCATTTGTCGTCGCCCTGGCCCGAGCGGTACATGGTGATCGGCTCGCCTTCGGGCAGTTCCATCACCCACTGCGCCTTGAACGTCTCGCCGGTCCGCTCGAAGAAGTCGCGCACGTGCTCCCGCTGCCAGACTTCTCGGATCAGTGGCTCGTCACGGGCGATGACCCGGCGCATCTCTTCTTCGATCGCCGGCAGATCCTCGTCCGTGAACGGACCCCGGCCCTTTGCGGGCGCAAAGTCATAGTAGAAGCCGTCATCCGTCGCCGGACCGAAGGTGATCTGCGTGCCCGGGAACAGGTTCTGGACCGCTTCCGCCAGCACGTGCGCATAGTCGTGGCGGACCAGTTCCAGCGCGTCCTTCTCGTCCCGCGCGGTGATCAGCGCGAGTTGCGCGTCTTCCTCGAACGGCCGGGTGATGTCGCGCACCTCGCCGTTGACGCGAGCTGCCAGCGCCGCCTTCGCAAGGCCCGGACCGATCGCGGCCGCGACATCGGCCGGAGTCGAACCCTCCGGCATCTCCCGCACGGAACCGTCGGGAAGAGAAATCCTGAACATCTTGGACATGAGGGCGCATGTAGCGGCTGCGCCCCGCCCTGTGCACCCCCTTATGGGCGCGTCAGCGCTCGGCCGGCTGGCGGCTCAAAACAAGCGGCGCGGGGCAGGCATCGATTCGGCGGTCGACGGCGGCGAACATCATGGCGTCCGGCAATTCGTCCAGCTGTTGCACTCGCGGGTTCTCGCCCTGCTTGCGGGCCAGCGACATTGGCGTCTCGGGGCAGCCGGCCGCGTCAGGATGCGGGTTCACGATCGGCATGTCGGCGAGCGGTCGGACCGTTGGCTGGGTCGATGCGCCAAGCAGCAGCGCAGCAGTGGGAAGCAGCAGCAAACGCATGACTCACCTCCTTGATGAGGCGAGCCATACCACAAGCGGCCCTAGACCGTGAAGCTTTCGCCGCAGCCGCAGCTGCCCTTGGCGTTCGGGTTCTCGAACACGAAGCCGGCCGTGAAGTCGTCCTCGCGCCAGTCCATTACCGAACCGATCAGATAGAGCACCGATCCGCCGTCGACGTAAAAGGTGCCGCCCGGAGTTGCGATCTTCTCATCGAACTTGCTCTCTTCCGTGACGTAATCCACCGAATAGGCCAGCCCCGAGCAACCACGGCGAGGAGTCGACAGCTTGACCCCGATCGCAGCGGCGGGAGCACGAGACATCAGATCGGCAATGCGTTGCTCGGCCGTTCGGGTAAGGGAAATGGCGGCCGGCCGCGTGCGGGTTTTCACCTCAGCCATTATAGCATCCCCAATTCGAGCCGGGCTTCGTCGCTCATCTTGCTCGGATCCCACGGCGGGTCCCAGACGAGCTTGACCTCGGCATCGCGCACGCCTGGCACGGACAGCACCCGTAACTCAACCTCGCCGGGCATCGACTCAGCGACCGGGCAGTGGGGCGTGGTCAGGGTCATGGTGACCACCGCGTCGCCGTCCGCGTCGACCGCCACGTCGTAGATTAAGCCAAGCTCGTAGATGTCGACCGGGATCTCAGGATCGTAGATCGTCTTGAGCGCCTCCACGATCGCTGCCTGCACGTCGCCGCCAGGGCCGTGCGCGGATGCCTCGGCCGGCTTCTCGGCCAGAAAGCCCGCGAGATAGTCGCGCTTGCGCTCGAACGTCTCGGCCGGGCTTTCGACCTCGACCCGCGCGCGGGGTGGCGGCGCGACCTCCGCCACTTCCTCGATCTCGATCTTCCGCTCTTCGCCCATCATCCGAATATCCGCTTCACGCGCTTGAGCCCATCCATCAGCGCATCGAGGTCCGTACTGTCCGAGTGCGCGGCAAAGCTCGCGCGGCAAGTCGCCGGAACGCCGAGCAGGTCCATCAGCGGCTGCGCGCAATGGTGACCCGCGCGGATCGCCACGCCCGCATCATCCAAGATGGTGCCGACGTCGTGCGGATGCACCCCTTCGACCTCGAAGCTGACGATCCCCGCGCTGTCCTCCGGTCCGAACAGCCGGACGAAGCCAAGCTCGCGGAGTCGTTCGCGGCAATCCGCCACCAGCGCGGCCTCGTGACGGTACAGTCGCTCGACCCCGATCTCCTCGACCCAATCGATCGCCGCCGCCAAGCCGATCCCGCCAACGATATGCGGCGTGCCGGCCTCGAACCGTTGCGGCGCGGGCATGTAGGTGGTGCGCTCGAACGACACCCGGTCGATCATCGCCCCGCCTCCCTGCCAGGGCGGCATGGCCTCGAGCAGTTCCCGGCGGCCCCACAGCACGCCGATGCCGGTTGGGCCATAAAGCTTGTGCCCCGAGTAGGCGTAGAAGTCGGCGCCAATGTTCCCAATGTTCACGCTCGTGCGCGGCGCAGCCTGGCAACCGTCGAGCAGAAGCAGCGCCCCTTTCGAGTGCGCGATCTCGGCTGCCCGTCGAGCATCGAGGACCGAACCGAGCACGTTAGAGACATGTGCGAAAGCGACCACGCGGTGCTGGTCCGTAATCAGTTGCTCGGCGGCATCGAGGTCGATGCGGTTATCGGCGGTCAGCGGAACCACGTCGATCTCGTAACCCGCCAGCTGCCACGGCACGATGTTGCTGTGGTGCTCCAGCGCCGAAAGCAGCACGCGGGTTCGGCCCTCCTTGGGCAGCACCTGCGCAACGAGGTTGATCGCTTCGGTCGCGCCGCGGGTGAAGACCAGCTCCTCCGCCGCCCCGCCGATCAGCTTCGCCGCCCGCGCCCGCGCCGCCTCATAGGCCAGCGTCATGTCGGCCGAGCGCTGGTACACGCCGCGGTGCACGGAGGCGTAATCCTGTGCATAGGCGCGCGCGATGGCGTCGATAACGGCCTGCGGCTTTTGCGCGGAGACGGCGCTGTCGAGATAGTGCCAGCCGGCGATTGCGGGAAATTGGTCGCGGACGTTCAATACGTCTGTCTTCCCTGGCTTGACCCGGGATCCGCTTTCTTCCGGAGCGAAGGCAGGCAGGCTCCGGCTCAAGGCCGGGGTGATGAGATCGGGCTTGTTCACGCGACCACACTCCTTAGCGCCGCGCGGCTGGCTTCCACCAGCGCCTCCCGCTGGGCATTGTCTGCCACCTCGTCCCACAACTGCAGCACGAATCCCTCCAGCAGGAGCGCCTTGGCGCTCGCCGGGTCGAGCCCGCGGCTCAGCGCATAGAACAGCTGGTCGGGATCGAGCTCGCCGACGCTGGCGCCGTGGGCGCACTTCACGTCGTCGGCGTAGATTTCCAGCTCCGGCTTGCAGTTCGCCGTCGCGCCGCGGTCAAGGAGCATGGCCTTCACCGACTGCTCGCCGTCCGTCTTCTGCGCATGCCGCGCTACCGCGACCTTGCCGAGGTAGGAGCCGGTGGCGGTCCCCGCCAGCACGCTGCGCACCGTCTGCCGCGAGGTGCCGTTCGGCTCCAGGTGGCGGACCGCCGTGACGATCTCCTGCGTGGCCTTGCCGCCGCCGATGTTAGCGGCGTGCAGTGCGAAGTGCGCGCCCTCGTGCATGGCAACGTCCAGCTCGACCCGGCCATATTGTGGCGCGGTGTTTAGGGCGAAGACCTTGAGCGATGCGCCGGCGGCGAGTTCGATCTGCACCGTGCGCACGCCGACGGGTGAGCCGTCGCCGATCCACACCTGTTGCCGGGTCTCGCCTTCGGCCAACGTGATCGTCTCGGCCGCGGGCAGCTCGTCCCAGACGCTCTTCAGCGCATCCAGGTCGGCGTAGCGCCAGGCCTCCGCCTTGCGGGTAGGAAAGGGCGCGGTCATGCGAGCTCCGTATACCCCTCGCGCTCGAGCTCGACCGCCAGTTCCGGCCCACCCGAGCGCACGATCCGACCTTCGGCCAGCACATGCACCCGGTCCGGCCGCACCACCTCCAGCAGCCGCTGGTAGTGGGTGATCAGCAATGCCCCCCGATCGGGCGCGCGCATGATGCGGTTGATGCCGGCGCCGACGATCCGCAACGCGTCGATGTCGAGGCCACTGTCGGTTTCGTCCAGCACGGCGAAGCGCGGGCGCATGATGCCCATCTGAACCATCTCCATCCGCTTCTTCTCGCCACCCGAGAAGCCGACGTTGACCGGGCGCTTGAGCATCTCGACATCCATGCCGAGCTCCGCCGCTTCGGCGCGGGCGAGGCGGATGAAGTCGGCGCCGGAGAGTTCGGGTTCGCCGCGCGCGCGGCGCTGGGCGTTGAGGCTCTCGCGGATGAACTGCATGGAGGAGACGCCGGGGATTTCGACCGGGTATTGGAAGCCAAGGAATAGGCCGGCGGCGGCGCGCTCGTGCGGCTCCATGGCGAGCAAATCCTCGCCCATGAAGGTCGCAGACCCGTCCGTCACCTCATAGCCGGGCCGCCCGCCGAGCACATAGGCGAGCGTCGACTTGCCCGCCCCGTTCGGCCCCATGATCGCATGCACCTCGCCCGCCGGAACGGTAAGGGTAAGGCCGTTCAGGATCGGCTTGTCCGCGACAGTCGCGTGGAGGTTGGTAATTTCAAGCATTCTTCATTTCCGAAATTCGGTAGACTTTGCGGTAGCGCAACTCGGCCCAAGCAAGCAGAAGAGGTGTGCCAAAAACCCACACCAGCACGATGGTTTGCAAAAGAGCGCTTACAAGCCAGAAACCTGAGCCAAACGGCGGCGGAGGAGGAGGCGCTTCTGTCACGCTCGTTCCTGAGAGCCAAAGAAGTGGCGCCATGACGGCGACAGGCAGTCCCATAAGTAGCCAGAAAACCGCGAGCGGCCGGAACCACCGTGGTCGGAACGGGCCAGAGCCGAGCCTCACCCCACGCTCCCCTCAAGACTGATCCCCAGCAGCTTCTGCGCTTCGACCGCGAACTCCATCGGCAGCTGCTTCAGCACCTCGCGCGCAAACCCATTCACGATTAGCGCCACCGCCGCTTCCTGATCCAAGCCGCGGGCCATGGCGTAGAACAGCTGGTCCTCGCTGATCTTGGACGTGGTTGCTTCATGCTCGATGGTGGCTGTCGGGTTCTTGACCTCGATGTAGGGCACCGTGTGGGCGCCGCACTGGTCGCCCAGCAGCAGGCTGTCGCACTGGGTAAAGTTGCGGACGTTCTCCGCGGCGGGGAGCACCTTCACCAACCCGCGGTAGGTATTGTCGCTGCGGCCGGCGCTGATGCCCTTGCTGACAATGGTCGAGCGGGTGTTGGCCCCGATGTGCACCATCTTGGTGCCGGTGTCGGCCTGCTGTCGGTTGTTGGTCAGCGCGACCGAATAGAATTCGCCGACGCTGCCTTCGCCCTTGAGGATGCAGCTGGGGTACTTCCAAGTGATCGCGCTGCCGGTCTCGACCTGGGTCCAGCTAACCTTGGAACGCGCACCCGAACACATCGCCCGCTTGGTCACGAAATTGTAGATGCCGCCAACGCCGTTCGCGTCGCCCGGGTACCAGTTCTGGACGGTGGAGTATTTCACCTCCGCATCCTCATGGGCGAAGATCTCGACCACCGCGGCGTGGAGCTGGTTCTCGTCGCGCATCGGCGCGGTGCAGCCTTCGAGGTAGCTGACATAACTGCCCTTGTCGGCGACGATCAACGTGCGCTCGAACTGGCCGGTGTTTTCCGCATTGATGCGGAAATAGGTCGACAGCTCCATCGGGCAGCGGACGCCCTCGGGAATGTAGACGAAGGTGCCGTCGGAAAAGACCGCGCTGTTGAGGCAGGCGAAGAAGTTGTCGCGCTGCGGAACGACCGAGCCGAGGTACTTGCGGACGAGGTCTGGATATTCTTTCACCGCCTCGCTGATCGAGCGGAAGATGACGCCCGCGCGCTCCAGCTCCTCGCGGAAGGTGGTCGCAACCGAGACGCTGTCGAACACCGCGTCCACCGCGACCTTGCGCGCACCCTCGACTCCGGCGAGCACCTTCTGCTCCTCGATCGGAATGCCGAGCTTCTCGTAGGTGCGGCGGATCTCCGGATCGAGCTCGTCGAGCGAGGCGAGCGTAGGCCGCTTCTTGGGCTCGGCGTAGTAGTAGGAATCCTGGTAGTCGATCGCCGGTATGTGGAGCTTGGCCCAGTCGACCTCCTCCATCTCCAGCCAGGCGCGGTAGCCCTTCAAGCGCCACTCGAGCAGCCACTCGGGCTCACCCTTCTTGGCGCTGATGAAGCGCACCGTGTCCTCGCTCAGCCCCTTGGGCGCGAACTCTGACTCGATGTCGCTGGTGAAGCCCCACTCGTAGGTGGCGAGCCGGTCCGCGGCCTCGTGCGCTTCGCGGTTCTTGAAGGCAATTTCCTGGTTCACTTGTGATCAGCCAATTGGAGAGACCCGCTGTGCTGAGCTTGTCGAAGCACTGCACTTTCTTGCGGGTGAGAAGAAAAGGACGGCCCTTGCCCTGACGGTCTCTGCGATCCGACAAGCTCAGGGCGAGCGGACGTGGGATGGGCAAGAGTTTCGAGCGTGACCGCCGCCAGAGCACCCCGAACCGCCCGGCTGACCACGCTCATATGCGGCTTGACTCGGCACTGCGCGTCGAGCGCACACTCGCTGGCCTCGTCTGAGCCGCTGCATTGCGTCATGGCGATCGGCCCTTCGACCGCTTCGACCATATCGGCCAGGCTGATTTCCGCCGGAGCCCGCGCCAAGACGAAGCCGCCGCCCGCTCCGCGAACGCTGCTGAGCAGA
The DNA here is from genome assembly GCA_035537335.1 of Sphingomicrobium sp. Taxonomy (GTDB): domain Bacteria; phylum Pseudomonadota; class Alphaproteobacteria; order Sphingomonadales; family Sphingomonadaceae; genus Sphingomicrobium. Next base: position 23,045 of record DATLMM010000051.1, read on the forward strand.
CCGGCACCGGCGAGCTTGCCCATGATCTTCTGCGCGGTGGGGAGCGGCACGCCGGTTTCGTCCGCCAGCACAGACGCGCTGAAACGCTCACCCGCTGGACGGCGGGCGGCAGCGGTCATCATTACGACCGCATAGTCGGCTAGGTGGGACAGGCGCATCTAATCGGACCTTTCCCGTCCGATTTAGGTCGGCGGTCGCGATTTTACAACCGTCACCTGGACTTGATCCAGGGTCTGCCTTCCTCTCCGCCCCGCCTGGAGAAAGGCGGATCTCGGCTTACGGCTGGGATGACAGCCGTACCTTACACCTTCGTTCGCGCGATCCACTCGTCAACGCGCTTCTCCAGCAGATCAAGCGGCATGGAGCCGGCCAGCAGTACAGTGTCGTGGAACTGGCGGTCGTCGTAACGCTCGCCTAGTTGGCTCTTGGCCTTCGCGCGCAGTTCCTCCAGCTTCAGCTTGCCGACCATGTAGGCGGTCGCCTGCCCCGGGTAGACGATATAGCGTTCGATCGCCTTGACGATCCCGCCCTTGGCGTCGGCGCTGTTCTTTTCGACGTAATCAATCGCCTGCTCGCGCGTCCAGCGTTTGTGGTGGAGGCCGCTGTCGACCACCAGCCGGATCGCGCGATGGAGTTCGAGTTGCAGGCGGCCGAAGTCGCGGTATGGGTCCTGGTAGAGCCCCATCTCCTTGCACAATTTCTCCGCATACAAGCCCCAGCCTTCGTCGGTAGCAGTATAGCCGCTGAACTGCCGGAAGGGCGGAACCTCTCCTTTGCCCAGCTCGCTCAGAAGCGCGCCCTGAAGGTGGTGACCGGGCAGGCCTTCGTGACAGTAGAGCGCCTCCACCTCGGTCGAAGGCATATCGTGCATGTTGTACAGGTTGACGTAGTAGGTGCCGGGCCGCGACCCGTCGGGTGGCGGGTCCTGGTAAAAGGCCTTGCCCGCACTCTTCTCGCGGAAGGGCTCGACCGCCTTGATCAAGAGCGGAGCCTTGGGCAGCCGCCCGAAGAAGCGCGGCAGCGCCGCCTGCACTGCCGCTTGTGCCTTGGCGCTTTCATCGAGGTACATCTGCTTACCCGCGCCGGTGTTCGGGTAGTAGAACTGCTTCGACGTCCGCATGTGCTGGAAAAACTCAGGCAGCGAGCCCTTGAACCCGACCTGATCCTTGATCGCCGTCATCTCGCCGTGGATGCGGGCAACCTGGTCGAGGCCGAGCTGGTGGACCTGGTCCGGGGTGAGGTCCGTGGTCGTGAAGAACTTCAGCCTCGTCTGATACTCGGCGGCACCATTGGCGAAGCGCCAGATCCCGTCGTCGCGGCCCGCCTTCGCCTGCTGCGCCTGCATGGCGGTGATGACACGCTGGTAGGCTGGCTTGAGGTCGCGGACCATTGCCGTGCGAGCGGCGGCGAGCAGGCGGTCCTTGGTCGCCTGGTCGGCTCCAAGCTTCCCGACCTTTGTCTTGAAGTCGGCCCACAGGTCATTGTCGGCACCGCTGTTGAACGGCGCGCCACGGATGAGGTTGCGGCTATCTGCGATGACATAAGGATAGACCCAGCGAGGCGCGAGCACGCCCAGCGCCTCCCTCGCCTCCGCCTCGGCGACGGCCTGATCGAGATAGCGTGCGACGCCGCTGATCCGGGAGACATAAGCCTCGGCATCGGCAACGCTGTCGACCTTGTGGATGTTGATCAGGAAGGCCGGCCCCTCACTCTGGGCGCCGTTCATCTGGTCGAACACCAGCCCGTTCTTGCGATAGGGCCACAGCGAGTCCGACCGCGCGACGCGGTACAGAAACAGGTTGTAGCTCAGCTGATCGGACGGGCTCAGGCCGTCGCGCGGAAACCGGCGTTGCAGTTCGGCCAGGTAACGCTGGTCGAGCGCGCGGTTTTCTTCCGCCGCGGCGTCGGTGAACTCGTCCCACTTGCCATAGTCCGCATCCTTGATCCCGCGGTAGGCCTTGCTGAGCGGGGAGAGAGCGAGTTCCGCCTTGTCATACTCGTCGAAGAAGGCGGCAAGCTCCGCGCTCTTGGCCGGGATCGGTGCGGTCGTGGTTGGCGAAGCTACAGCTTCGGCAGGGGAAGGCGTGACCAGCGGCGCAGGTTGGGTCGTGGCGCAAGCCGTCAGCAGGGCGGTGGAGGCGAGCAGAAGCAGGCGGGTCAAGGGCGGACCTTTCTCTTGGTCGTCACCCGGACTTGAGCCGGGGTCTGCCTTCCTTCAAGTGGAAGGCGGAAGCCGGATCAAGCCCGGCATGACGAATGTTCGACGAACGACTGGAATCGATGAACCTGTTTCCCATCCTCCGCCCGCTCGTTTTTCGCCTTGATCCCGAGCGAGCGCATGGCTTGAGCATCGCCGGCCTGCGCGCCCTGCCGCGCCGCCGCGCGCCCGTGTTCCCCTCAGAGTTGGCCAGCACGGTGGCGGGCCTTCGCTTCCCCTCACCCGTTGGCCTGGCCGCCGGCTACGACAAGGATGCCGAAGCGTTCGACGGGCTTCTCGGCTTTGGCTTCGGGTTCGTCGAGGTGGGAACGATCACCCCATTGCCGCAGCCCGGCAATCCCCGGCCGCGGCTGTTCCGGCTGGCGGAAGACGGGGCGGTGATCAACCGCTTCGGCTTCAACAACCGTGGCCAGGCGGATGCGCTGACGAGGCTATCGGGGCGAGATCGCAGCCGTGGGATCGTTGGGGTCAATATCGGGGCGAACAAGGATGCGGCGGACCGGATCGCCGACTATGCAGCGGGCGTTCGGGCGATGGCGCCGGTCGCTGACTATCTGACCGTCAACATCAGCTCACCCAACACCCCGAACCTGCGCGCACTACAGGACGAAGGGGCTCTTCGCGACCTGCTCGACGCCGTCCGGGAGGCGCGGTCGCCGGGTGGTCCACCCGTGTTCCTGAAGGTCGCTCCGGACCTTGGGCAAGGCGAGCCGAAGCAGATCGTTCGTGCCGTGATGGACGGCGGTGTGGACGGGCTGATCGTCTGCAACACGACGATCTCGCGCCCCCCTCTCTGTTCCCGCCATGCCGGCGAGACCGGCGGGCTGTCCGGTGCGCCGCTCAAGGCGTTGGCGCTCGATGCACTCCGCCGCTTCCGGTCCGAGACGGGTGGCGCGCTACCGCTGATCGGCGCGGGCGGTATTGGGACCGCAGACGACGCGTGGGAGCGCATCCAGGCCGGCGCGAGCCTTGTCCAACTGTACAGCGCGATGGTCTACCAAGGACTTGGCGTCGCGCGTCGCATTGCCCGAGGGCTGGCCGACCGGCTCGCGCGCTCGCCATACGGCAGCATTGCCGAGGCGGTAGGGACGGAGTAGCCCCGCCCGATGCGCCTTCGTCTCCTGCTGCCAACCGCTGCCGGCCTGCTACTCGCAGCTTGTGCCACCGTTCCACTGTCTCCTTCTCCGGTTGCCACTGCACCCGGCATGGTCAGCGCCGCCGATCCGCGTGCGGCCGAAGCAGGAGCAGAGATGCTGCGGCTGGGCGGAAGCGCGGCGGATGCGGCGCTCGCAACCATGCTCGCATTGACGGTCGTCGAGCCGCAATCCAGCGGCATCGGAGGCGGCAGCTTCCTCGTCTACGAGGACGGTGATGGCACTCCCGACACCTATGACGGACGCGAGACTGCTCCCACCGGGGCGGGCAGCGACTGGTTCTTTCGTGACGGCAAGCTGCTGACGATCGGCGAAGCCATCCCCGGCGGCAAGAGCGTCGGCGTGCCTGGTAACCTGCGACTGATGGCAGATGCGCACAAAGCTCACGGGCGGCTCCCCTGGAAGACGCTGTTCGGACCAGCAATCCGCCTTGCCCGAGATGGCTTTCGAGTTACGCCCCGGCTCAACTCGGCGCTGGACAGCAGCGCTCGAACGGCGGCGCTGACAACACCCGGGCGCAGCCTCTACTACGGGTCTGACAACAAGGCGCTGCCGGTCGGATCGCTAATCCGAAATCCGGACCTCGCCAGCTTCCTGGAGCAATTGTCGGAGCGTGGCGGCGACAGCTTCTACGTCGGACCGAACGCCCGCTCGCTGGTCGACACCGTTAATGCCGGCCCGACCAATCCATCCAGAATGACGGTGGGCGATGTAGCGAGCTACGATGCCAAGCAGCGCCCACCATTGTGCGGCAAGTACCGCGGCTATCGCATCTGCGGCATGGGTCCGCCCAGTTCCGGCGCGACGACGGTTCTTGCGATCCTGAAGCAGCTTGAGCGCTTCGATCTCCGCGGGCTTGGACCTCGTTCACCGACCAGCTGGCACCTGCTGGCCGAAAGCATGCGCCTGGCCTTCGCCGACCGTGACCGTTATCTCGCCGATCCGGACTTCGTCCGCGTTCCTGTCGCGGGCCTGATCTCCAGCGACTATCTGCGGCAGCGCTCGGCCCTGATCGACCCCCAACGGACGTTGGCAACCGTTACTGCCGGCACTCCGCTGGGAGCGCCCGCGCTTGCCTCGTCCCGGCAACAGCCGGAGGCGGGCACCTCGCACTTCGTTGCCGTGGATCGCTGGGGCCATGTCGCGTCGCATACCTCGACCATCGAAAGCGCCTTCGGCTCCGGGCTGATCGTCAACGGCTACTACCTCAACAATGAGCTGACCGACTTCAACTTCGTTCCCTTTGTCGACAACACGGCGGTCGCCAATCGGGTCGAGGGCGGCAAGCGGCCGCGCAGTTCCATGGCACCCACCATCGTCTACGGGCCCGACGGCAAGGTACGGCTGGCGGTCGGCGCGGCGGGCGGGGCGACCATCATCGCCCAGGTCGCCAAGGCGATCATCGGGGTGGTCGACTGGAACCTGCCCGCGCAGGACGCTCTCGCCCTGCCGGTGCTGTTCGCCCCGACCGACACGGTCTTTCTGGAACGTGGCAGCTTTCTGGAAGCAATGGCCCCGGCCCTGCAGCAGTTAGGCCACGCGAAGATCGATTACCGAGTGCCGCGTACCTTCAAGGGCAATGCGGTTGAGTGGCGGAACGGGCGCTGGGTGGGCGCAGCCGATCCCCGCAGCGAGGGGGCGGCAGTCAGCCAGTGAAGCGAACCCAGCTTGAACAATTTCCCAATCTCGTCGCCATGTTCCTGGCGCGGGTGGCGGAGCGCGGCGACAAGCCGTTTCTGTGGGCCAAGCGCGGCGGCAATTGGCAATCGATCAGCTACAACGAGGCGGCGCGCCAGGTGGCGGCCCTGTCGGCCAGCCTGCTGCGGCTCGGACTGCGGCCGGGCGACCGGGTTATGCTGGTTAGCGAGAACCGGCCCGAGTGGCTGATTGCGGACCTCGCGATCATGGCGGCCGGCTGCGTTACTGTCCCGACCTACACCACCAACACCACGCGCGATCACACTCACATCCTGGGCAACAGCGGCGCACGGGCAGTGATCGTATCCAACCAGAAGCTGGCCAAGGCGCTGATCCCGGCCGTGCTGTTTTCGTCCGACTGCCTGGACGTCATCGGCATTGACGACATCCGTCAGGGTCAGTCGGTGGAAGGGGCACGCTTTCATCAATGGAAGGAGCTGATTGCCGACGGCCATGATCTGGGTCCGCTCCGCCAGCGCGTTGCCACCATCGGCCGCGACGACCTCGCCTGCCTGATCTACACCAGCGGCACCGGCGGCGCGCCGCGCGGCGTTCGTCAGCACCATGGCGCCATCCTCCACAACGTCGCCGCCTGTACCGACGTGATCGCCAACGATTTCGGCTGGGACGACGAAGTCTTCCTGTCCTTTCTGCCCGCCAGTCATGCCTATGAGCATTCGGGCGGGCAGCACTTTCCGGTCGGCTTGGGAGCGCAAATCTACTTCGCGGAAAGCCTGGAGAAGCTCGCGACGAACATCGAGGAAGTGCGCCCGACCATCATGGTGGTGGTGCCGCGGTTGTTCGAGATGCTGCGTCAGCGCATGTTGAAGACGATCGAAAAGGCGGGCGGCCTGTCGCAGAAGCTGCTGGCCCGGGCGCTGGAGATCGGGGCGGAGCGCTACGAGAAGGGCTCGATCTCCCTGGCCGACAAGCCGATGGATCTGCTGCTCGCCCTGACCGTCCGGCGCAAGGTGGCGAAGAAGTTCGGTGGCCGGATCAAGGCAATGGTGTCGGGGGGCGCGCCGCTCAACCCGGAAGTCGGAATCTTCTTTCATTCGCTCGGGCTGACCATGCTGCAGGGCTATGGCCAGACCGAAGCCGGACCGGTAATCAGCTGCAACCGGCCCCAGGCGGGAATTCGCATCGACACGGTCGGGCCGCCACTGCTCAACACCGAAGTGCGCTTTGCCGAAGATGGCGAGCTGCTGGTTCGCGGCGAGCTGGTGATGCACGGCTATTGGAACAGCCCGGACGAGACCGCGCGGGTTCTCAAGGACGGCTGGCTGCACACCGGCGACGTTGGCCACTTCGACGATGGTGGCCGGATCGTCATCACCGATCGCAAGAAAGACCTGATCGTGAACGACAAGGGCGACAATGTTTCGCCCCAGCGGGTCGAAGGCATGCTGACCCTTCAGCCGGAGATTGCCCAGGCGATGGTGGCTGGCGACCGCCGGCCCCACTTGGTGGGCTTACTGGTGCCCGAGCCCGAACTGGTCCAGAAGGTTAAAGGTGACGAGGCAGCGCTTAAGGCCGCGCTGCAGAAGGCGGTGGACCGGGTGAACGCCGACCTGTCGGTGATTGAAAAGGTGCGGCGCTTCGCGGTGGCGGAAGCCTTTACCGTCGACAACGAGATGCTGACCCCGTCGATGAAGATCCGTCGCCACGTCATCCGCAAGCACTATGGCGAGCGGCTCGACGCGCTTTATGGCAAAGGCGGCTGATCAGCCTCGCGGTGTCGAATAGGGCACGAAATCGCCGAAGCTGCACGAGCCGGCCGTGAACCCGGCGGATGTATCGAGCAGCTGCGCGATCTCGCCGCGGCACAAGCCGCCGGTCCCGAACTGCCGGGTCACCAGCGCATAATGGCCGCGTGACAGGCCTGGGCAACCGCCCTGCATCTCCGTCCGCCAGACCCGGCCACCGTCGCGGAACAGGACCGTGTCGTCGTCGACGATCACCATGTCATCCGCGCTGTAACGCGGCAGGCAGGACTGCGGCCTCCCGGCGACCTTTCCGGTGAGGTAGCGGTCGAGCTCCTGCTGAGCCCTGAGCGTTCGCGGCTCATTCTGTGCCGGAGTGGCGGCGCAGGCTCCAGTAAGGAGGGCGGCGGTGAGGAGGACGGGCAGGCGCATGGCGAAGACTCCGGCGGCGAGAGCGCAATAACGCATGAAGAGGCTGCTCCGCTCCGCCTTAACGGAAGCTGTCCTTGGCCTGCCGCAACGATCGGAAGTCGTCCGCGGAATTCGAGCGCATGAAGGGGTTGGTTGCAAGTTCCTGCGCGATGCTGGTCGGAAGAGTGATCGAGCCGGCCTCCCGCAAACGCTCGACGTCGGCAAGGCGGGTGGCGACATCTGGGTTGCGGGGCTCGACGTGCGCGGCGAACCGCGCGTTTGAAAGGGTATACTCATGCGCCGGATAGGCCAGCGTGTCGCTCGGCAGGCCGGCCAGCCGCTGAAGCGATCCGTGCATCTGCTCGGGAGTCCCTTCAAACAGCCGACCGCAGCCCATGGCAAACAGAGTGTCGCCGACCATGGCCGTGCGCCGCTCGGGGAAGATGAAGGCGATGTGGCCAAGCGTATGACCCGGCACTTCCCAGACATCCGCTGTGGCGCTGCCGACTTGCACCCGGTCGCCCTCACGAACGCCGTGGTCGAGTCCGGCGAAGCGGTCGCGCTCTGCGTCCGGTCCCCAGACCGGCGCGCCGGTGGCCTCGACCACTCGCGGAATGCCAGCAGTGTGATCGGGGTGCCAATGGGTGATCAGCACCTGGCCGATCGTCCAGCCGCGTTCCGCCGCCCCTCCCAAGGCTGCGTCGCCGTCGCCCGGATCAACCACCGCCGTGTGACCGCTGTCGTCGTCGTGGAGCAGCCAGATGTAATTGTCCGACAAGGCTGGAACGGCGACGATCTCCATCACCATTCACCCGTGTTAGGCATCGACGCCCAAGGCTCCGCCGGCGCTTGCGCCGCGTCCTTTTGCAACAACTCGACCGAGATCCCATCGGGCGTGCGGACAAAGGCCATTCGCCCGTCGCGAGGCGGGCGGTTGATCGTGATGCCCGCCTCCATCAGCCGGTGACAAGTCGCGTAGATGTCGTCGACCTGATAGGCGAGATGCCCAAAGTTGCGGCCGCCGCTGTATGCTTCGGGGGTCCAGTTGTGGGTCAGCTCCACCTCACCGCCCTCGTCGCCCGGCCCGCCCATGAATATGAGGGTGAACCGCCCCGCTTCATTGCTCATCCGCCGCCGCTCCTCGAGGCCGAGGAGGTTGAAGAAGCGGACGGTGGCGTCGGGGTCGGTGACCCGGATCATGGTGTGGAGGAAGCGCATAAGCGCCTACTTGGGCAGGCGCGGCGCCGCCAGCAAGGCCAGAGCCGCACGAGCGGCCTTGCCCGTGGGGCTAGTCGGCTCGGCCGCGGCGGCGCGGGTCCAGAGGTCGCGAGCCTTGGCCTCGTCACCCTTGGCATGGGCCACATGGCCCGCCTGGAACAGCATCAGCGCCTCGTTCGGCGCCAGAGCGAGGCCGCGGTTAGCGGCGATCTCGGCGGCGGGGAGGTCCAGTTCACGCAGCGCGAGCGCGGAGGAGAAGTACCAAAGGAACGGGTCGCCCGCGACCGAGGTCTCGGCCTCCTTCGCCGTGGCTCGGGCGAGCTTGAGATTTCCCTGCGCCTCGGCAACACGCGCCCGGTCGAGCAGCGCTTCCCCGCGTTGTTCGGCGCGCAGGCCCGGTCCGGCGAGAGCCCGGTCAAGAGCGAGCGCAGCCTTGCCCGCCTGCCCTGCGGCCAGCCACATGTTGCCCGCGGCGGCGTAGGCGCGGTCTCGCTCCGGCCCCGCGGCGTTGGCTGCGACCGTCTCGAACTCGGCGGCCGCTTCGGCGAAGCGACTGGCGCTGCTGGCGGCTACGGCCCGGCAGGAAGCACCGGCCGTGCCAGCATCGCAGGCCGGATCGGCGCCGAGTAGGGCGAAGGCGAGAAGGATCATTCGGCAAGCTCCAACAGGTCGGCGACCGCGCGCAACATGGTCCTGATCTCATGCGGCGCGGAAAGGCGATGACCGCCGCCCTTGACCATCCACAGCTGGACATCGGCTGAACGCAGCCGATCGGTGAGGCGCAGCGCAATCTCCAGCGGCACCTCGTCGTCGGCGTTGCCGTGGATCAGCCGGACGGGGCAATCGATCGCGATCTCCCCATCGAGCAGCTTGAGCCGCTCGCCCGACTGCCAGAACCGCAAGGTGGTGAGCTCCGCATCGCCCCCATAGGGGTTGGGTCGTTCCAGCCGTCCCTCGGCTGCCAGCGCCCGCCGGTCGTCCTCGCCATAGCCCCAGTCGGTGAAGTCGGGCGCCGCCGCAATGCCAAGCAGGCCGCGCACCCGCTGCGGACGGCGGAGCGCCAGATGGAGTGCAACCCAGCCGCCCATGGACGAGCCAACCGGGATTAGGGGTCCTTCCGTGCACCCGTCTGCCACCGCCAGCGCCTCGTCCAACCAGCGCTCCAACGTGCCATCAGCGAACTCGCCAGGCGACGAGCCGGTGCCCGAATAATCGAACCGGATGAACCCGATCCCGCGCTCCGCCGCCCAGGCGTCAAGCGACAGCGCCTTGGTTCCTTCCATGTCGGAAGCATAGCCCGGCAGAAAGAGCAGCGTCGGCGGTCCGCTGCCGTCCCGAGTGCGGGTGGCAATCGGCCGTTCGTCAACCTCGATGAAGCGGACCTCTGGGCTCATCCCAATGCGCCGCCCGACCATTCAACATGGACGAGATGGACAGCACGGCCCCCACCTATCCGCCTCCCCCGCACGGCGGGAGAAGGCGGCAGGTGGCTGTGCTGCGAGTGTTGCATCCCGGTGCCTTACTCCAAGGGGAGGCGAGTAGGACAGCCTGTGGCTTAGCGGGCAGCGAGGCGATCCTGTTGAGAGGTGAGCGCGAGCGCCTGTTGCTGCCCGGCGCGGACCAGTTTGGTCCGGCACTGACGGACGACCCGCTTTCCTTCCGGGTCGGCCGACGAGGCGTCGCCGCAAGCTTCAATTGCCGCACTGCGCAGCCGCTGGTCGAGCGTGGCCCGGCCGGCGTCGCTGGCCAGATCGAGGTCGCGGGTGGGGACCTTCACCGACACAGTGGCGCCGGGCATCGCCGCTGCGGCGCTGGAGGGCAGGGCGACAGCCAGCGCCGTCAGCGAAGCGGCAGCGCTAAACACGGCGGATGCAAGGCTTGAACGATTGGTCATCTGGTTTCTCCCTGATTGGCGATCAGGGCATCCATATGAACCACCATTTCGACCTGCGGGAGCAACGATGTTGCCTCCTCGTTCTGCAAATTAGCAGAGCCTTTCGGACGGAACGGGGCCGCGCACCGGACCGTTTCACCGGCACACTCAGCAAGGGCGCAGCAACATGGAATACCGGCGGCTCGGCGACAGCGATCTCCAGGTGTCGGAGATCAGCCTTGGATCATGGCTGACCTATGGTGTCGGCGTGGAGGCGGACAAGGCCCGTGCCTGCCTGGACGAAGCGTTCGAACAAGGGATCAACTTCATCGACACCGCCAACGTCTACGGGCGGGGAGCTGCCGAGTCGTTCCTGGGCGAGGCATTGTCCGGCCGGCCGCGCGACAGCTATGTGCTGGCGACCAAGCTCTACTTCCCCATGTCGGACACCGACCGGGGCCTGTCCGCCGCACAGGTCGAAAAGCAGCTCGACGACTCGCTGCGGCGACTGCGCACCGATGTCATCGACCTATACCAATGCCATCGCTACGACCGGGACACGCCGCTGGAGGAAACCATGGCGGCGCTGGGCCGGGCGGTCGACAGCGGCAAGGTGCGTTACCTCGGCTTTTCCGAATGGCCGGCGGAGCGGATCCAGGCGGCGCTTGACCTGACCTCCTCGGGTACGCTCGGGACAGCCAGTGTTGCTCGGTTCGTTTCCAGCCAGCCGCAATACAGCCTGCTGTGGCGCGAGCCGGAGCGGGAAGTCATCCCGCTGTGCGCTGCCAACGGGATCAGCCAGATCGTCTGGTCGCCGCTGGGGCAAGGCGTGCTGAGCGGCAAATACCTGCCCGGCGCCCCGTTGCCGGCCGGCACTCGCGCAACCAGCGACGAAATGAGCGGCTTCATGGACCGGCTGCTCCAGCGCCCGGTGCTGGAAGCGGTGCAGCGGCTCAAGCCGATCGCGGCCGAGGCGGGCCTGAGCCTGCCACAGTTCGCACTGGCCTGGGTCCTGCGTGAACCCAATGTCGCCAGTGCGATCATCGGCGCCTCGCGGCCACAGCAGGTGATCGAGAACTGCGCCGCATCGGGCGCAAGGGTCGATTCGCAACTGTTCGCCCGCGCGGAAGAGATCGTCAGCGAAGCGCTGGAGCCGGCCTAGAATCCCAGGGTGAAGCGCACCGCGGCGCCCACGTCGGCATCCGCGTCCGCGAAGTGACCAGGCTGGCGGCGGGCGAACAGGTTGCCACCGATCCAGCCCGCGCCGTCCCACAGCCCCCGGCTGTAGCTCAGCTCCGCATCCAGTTCGCGGCCCTTGGGGCTGAGCGAGTAGCTGGTCAAGCTCATGGTCGGCGTCTCGGTGGCGTAGCTATATGCCGTCGGCAGCAGCAGCTTGAGCCCGCCGCTCTCGATTCGCAGGGGCTGCGCGAAGCGGAGGCCAAGGCGATCGCCATCGACCAGCAGGTCGGCCTTGCCGAGGTCGAGCCCGTAAGCGCCGCTCCGGAAACTGCCGCCAGCGAAGCTGGTCCACCCGCGACGCGCGGTCAGTGTCGCGCTGAAGCCGTGACCGAGCGAACGCCGCGCTTCCACGTCGACGAAGCTGCTGCGTGACCCGCCACCGCCGCCAAGCGCGGAGACGAAGTCGCCGCCGAGCACCGAACGCTTCTCGTCCAACCGGCCGAAGCCAGCCGCCAGCCAGGTCTGGCCGAAGTTGCGATCGATCGAAACTGCCGACCAGCGATAAGGCGCCGTACGGGTGCCGGGCAGCGGGCGAGCGCCCTTCCATACCTCGCCGGTCTCGCCCGACAGGGTCACCGCCGCTGATCCGAAACCCCGGCGCACGGCGATGCTGCTGCCCCGGTTGGAGGTGAAGCCGTGGTCCGCAACGGCGTCCCCGGCGATCAGGAAGCCGCCGCCGCTAACGTCGGACAGGCGGCGGGCCATTGCCTTGGCGCCTTCCTTGAAGCCCAGCGCCACCGCCGTTCGGCGATCGATCCGGGCGATCATCGAGCCGGCGATCAAGCGCGACTTACGCAGATCCTCCGGACCAATGTCGGATTGCTCCAGCGCGAAGCCGTTCCGAGCGCCGCGACGCTGGCTGACCGTCAGCGCCAGGCTGACCGGACCGGCGGCGGTTCCTGCCACCTCCACGTCGCCGGCCATGGCCGATCCGAGCGGCTGCGCTTGCGACGCGCTCCTGACCGATCGGGCGAGGTCCACGGCAAAGGCGCGGGAATAGCCGTCAAGGATGATGGCCCCCATTGGCTTGCCGGTGGTCGCGTCTCCCGATGCGGGCGGTGCCGACGTGGTGGCGTTGGTGACCGCCGTGCTGCTGCCGGCGAGCGAGGTGGCGCCGATCGGCTGAAAGGCTCGATCGATGTTGAGCCGTCCGCGGCCGTAGATGCTGTCGATCCCGGCATCGCCAAGGTCGTCGGCGCTCTTGAACAGGATGTCGACGATCTGGCCGCCCGACAGGTTGGGGAATGCCTGCGCCAGCAAGGCTACGGCGCCCGTGATCGTCGGCGCCGAGAAGCTGGTGCCGCTGTAGGCTAGCGGCGTGCCGTTCTGATTGAACGTCCGGACCCCGGACCCGAGCGCCGTCAGATAGCTGGTGGCGGACGTCCCCGCCTTGTTGGAGAAAGAGGAAGTCAGGTTGCTGGACCCGACCGATCCGGCGACGATCACCATGCCGGGAAAGCGGCTGGCCGGCACGGCGGCGAACGGATCGGCGTTGACGCCTTCGGGCTCCTCACCGTCGTTGCCAGCGGAGATGACCAGAACCACGCCCTTGTTCACGGCATAGGAGAAGGCGTTCAGCAGGGTCGGGCCGGACGCACCGCCGCCAAGCGACAGGTTGATGACCCTGGCCCCGCCATCGACCGCAGCCCTGACGCCGATCGCGATTGCCGAGTCGTAGAACTGGCAGCCATCGTCCTTGGCGCAGCTGCCGATCTCGTCGGCGCGGAAGCTGAGCAGCGTTGCGTCAAAGGCGACTCCGTGCATTCCGCTGCCGTTCTTGCTGGCCGCGATCACCGCACTGACAGCCGTCCCGTGCCCATCGTCGTCGCTGATCCCGCGTGAACCGGCGACATCGCGCGACACCAACGTGTCGATCCTGCCGTTGAACTCTGGCAGGTTCGGATTGATGCCGCTGTCGATCACGGCGACTTTCACCCCGAAGCCGGTAGCTCCCTTCTCGTAGGCAGGGAGCGCCTTGCTGAGCACAGCGGCGTTGCTGTTCTGGTACTCGGTGGTGTTGTACGGCCCGGGCGTCCCTCCCGTCGTGACCGGAGGCGGTGGCGGCGGGGGTGGAGGTGGCGGTGGAGGCGGTGGCGGCGGAGGGGCGGCAGCGATCGGCTGCGGACGAGCGGTGCCTCCGCCGCCTCCACCACCGCCACAAGCCGAGAGAGCAAGGGCCAGCATGCAGGCGCTGCTGGTCAGTACAATCGTCCGCATTCCCGGGCCCTTTCCGACAAGTCGCTGAAACCGCATAGCTTTTCTAGCCTGTGATGGTTACCTAAAGCTTTCATTTTGCTGAAGACGGCGAAAGGGCTAGTGGCGCGGGCATGCCGGCCACACTGCCACCGCCCTTCGATCGGGTCCGTGACTGGATCTTCGATCTGGATAACTGCCTCTATCCCGCGTCGACCGGCCTGTTCGGGCTAATCGACGAGCGAATGGGTGCCTACATCCAGGACCTGCTGAAGTGCGGGCCGGAAGAGGCGCGGCGAGTGCAGAAGGCGCACTTCCATGCCCATGGCACCACGCTCGCCGGGCTGATGGCCGAGCACCGGATCGACCCGCACCACTTCCTCGCCGACGTGCACGACATCGCTCTCGACCGGGTCGCACCGGACGAACGTCTTGTCCGCGGCCTGGGCCGGCTGCCGGAGCGCAAGTTCGTCTTCACCAACGGTGACGCGCCTTACGCCCGACGGGTGCTGGAGCGAATCGGCGTGCACGACCAATTCGAGCAGCTGCACGATATTCACGCGTCGGAGCTCCGGCCCAAGCCGGACCCGCATGGCTACAGCCTGTTGTGCTCGAACTTCGGGATCGATCCTGGGGCCGCCTGCCTGGTCGAGGACATGGCGCAGAACCTGCGGCCGGCCAAGGCATTGGGGATGGTCACCGTGTGGGTCGACAACGGCTCGGAGCGCGGCAGCCACGATTACGATCCAGGCCACGTCGACCTTCGCATCAGCGATGTCGGCGAATGGCTGACCGAACTTTTGGGAGAAGAAGATTGAGCGAACTCCAACCCTTGATCGACGCCGCCTGGGAGAAGCGCGACGAGATTGGCGCCGACACCAGGGGCGAAGTGCGCATCGCGGTCGACCGGGCGCTTTCGCTGCTCGACTCTGGCGACGCGCGGATCGCGGAGAAGCTGGACGGCGAGTGGCAGGTTCACCAGTGGCTGAAGAAGGCGGTGCTGCTGAGCTTTCGCCTGAACCCAATGGAGCTGATCGCCGGCAGCCCGGGTGCGGCGCACTGGTGGGACAAGGTGCCAAGCAAGTTCGCCGGCTGGACGGAGGCCGAGTTCAAGGCCGCCGCCTTTCGAGCGGTGCCGGGCTGCATCGTCCGCCGCGGCGCCTTTATCGCGCCCGGCGCGGTGCTGATGCCGAGCTTCGTCAACATCGGCGCGCGGGTCGGGGAAGGCACGATGGTCGACACCTGGGCAACGGTCGGCAGCTGTGCCCAGATCGGCCGCAACGTCCACATCTCCGGCGGAACAGGGATCGGCGGCGTACTGGAACCGCTGCAAGCCGGGCCGGTGATCATCGAAGACGATTGCTTCATCGGCGCGCGCTCCGAGGTGGCCGAAGGCGTGGTGGTCGAGCAGGGTGCCGTGCTGTCGATGGGGGTGTTTCTCGGCGCCAGCACCAAGATCGTCGATCGGGCGAGCGGGGAAGTCACCTACGGCCGGGTGCCGGCCTATTCGGTGGTCGTGCCCGGCGTTCTGCCGGGCAAGGACGGTGGGCCCGGCCTCGCCTGCGCGGTGATCGTGAAGCGCGTCGACGAGCGGACCCGCTCCAAGACCAGCATCAACGAACTGCTGCGGGATTAAGTGTCACAGCTGCGAATGTTCACAATGTTCACAGTCGTGACGTGGTTTGACCAAGCTGTTCGGTGATGAGAAGAGTCGTAGGCTAGAGCCCGCAGTGAGCGGAGCAGGCGCAATCCTATTGTTCAAGGATGAAGTGAATGTCCGCTTGGGGTGGAGAGCGGACCCACGCCTTACTCAGTGGCCTGCACACATTTCGCGTCGAGACTAGAGACAAAGCGCCGGAAGAGCTCTGCTTCTTCGTCACTCGGCTCTGATCGGGCAATGGCTGTTGCATGAAACTCTTCAGTCTCCGGAAAGCGGGTCAGGATGAAGTTGAGACGATCGTTCGTAAGCAGAATGCTGTATTCGGCGTGGTCATAGGTAAGATCATGTGCCCCGGCGAAAGTGATTGATGCACGCAACAGCCGATCCCAATCACCCCTCTGTCAGAGCAGGTTCTGGAATGGGACTTTCTCAACGATGACATCGTTGTTGCCGCAAGCGTTCAACGAGATGATACCAAAAAGCAAAAGTGGAAGTCGGTTGCTCATGCCGGAAGGTAGGCCGATTAGGGACGGCGCTGCAATGTCCGCTTTGGGTCGAAAGCGGACGCTCGCTATCTGCCTTCCGCCAGCAGCTTCGCAGCCTCTGCCCCGGTCCAGTCCATGTCGCCCGAGTAGCGCCAGACCTCCCGTCCGTTCGCGTCGTACAGGACCGTGGTGGGCAGGATCGACATCCCGAGCGCCGAGCTTATCGCCATCTCGGCGTCCTGGAACGGCTCGAGCCCGATTTTTCGTCCTCCGAGAAATTCGGCGACCTTGGCCTGATCAGCCATATCCTGGCTGAGTGCCAGCACCTGCGGCGCGCCTTCGCGGTTGCTGAGGGCGTCCAGGGTCGGCAGCTCCTTGACGCATGGCGCGCACCAGGTGGCCCACAGGTTGAGCAGCAGCGGCTTGCCACGGAAGTCGGCCAGGGTGGCTAAGTCGCCCTCCGGATCCTTGAACTGAACGGCGGGCGCCGGCTTGCCCGCCTGGCTCCGGTCGAGACCGCCGGTGGGGCTCGCGGGTTCCGCGGCGCTGTCGTTCGCTTGGCTTGACGCGCCGTTTTGCCTATCGCAGGCGGCAAGGGCCAGGATGGCCAGAACAAGGATGATGATGCGCATGGGTTGGCGGATAGGGATGGCGCACAGGGTTGCCAAGCTGGCCCTCGGGGCTGGTCTGGCCGTGTCGCTCGCCGCCTGCGGCCGGATCGGAGACCTGCAGCCAAGTTCGGGCCAGTCGCTGCCGGTCAAGCCGAAGATGGCACGCGCCACTGCGACGGCCGAAGAGCTGCTCACCCCGCCGCCGTACGCCCGGCCGGAACGGATCGACGAGATCCTGCGTAGAAACGAGCCAAGGCCGACCGACCGCTTCGACCTGCCGCCACCCGACGGCGGTGCCGCGCCGGTCGCCGAAATCAACACCGTCGCGGAAGACCGGACGGACGATCCAGGACCCGCAACGCCACAATGACCAACAGCTTCAAGCCCGTTCGCAAGGCCGTGTTCCCCGTCGCCGGCCTCGGCACCCGCCTGCTCCCCGCCACCAAGACCATGCCCAAGGAGATGCTGACGGTGATCGATCGTCCGCTGATCCAATATGCGGTGGACGAAGCGCGCGAGGCGGGTATCGATCAGCTGATCCTGGTCACCGGCCGCGGCAAGAACAGCCTGGTCGATTATTTCGACATGAGCTTCGAGCTGGAAGCGACCATGCGCGAAAAGGGCAAGGACCTGTCGGTGCTGGACTCCAGCCGCGTGCCCTATGGCGAGCTGATCACCGTTCGCCAGCAGCAGCCACTGGGCCTCGGCCATGCCGTCTGGTGCGCTCGGCACGTGATCGGCAACGAGCCGTTCGCGGTGCTGCTGCCCGACGACCTGATGGCCGGCACGCCCGGTGCCCTGAGGCAGATGGCTGACGCCTACAACGAGGTAGGCGGCAACATCGTCTGCGCGGAGGAAGTCGCGCCCGAGAAGACCGGGAGCTACGGCATCGTTACGCCGGGTGAGACGCGGGGCAACCTCACCGAAGTACGCGGACTGGTCGAGAAACCGGCGCCGGAGGCCGCGCCGTCCCGGCTTGGCGTGATCGGCCGCTACATCCTGCAGCCCGAGGTCATGGACGTGCTCGACGCGCAGGAAACCGGGGCGGGCGGCGAGATCCAGCTGACCGATGCGATGGCCAAGCTGATCGGCCGTCAGCCGTTCCATGCGGTGGAGGTCGACGCCGTGCGCCATGATTGCGGCGACCGGGCCGGCTATGTCCGCGCAACGATCGCTCTCGCGTTGGGACGGGACGATCTTCGCGACGTGGTCATGGGCGCAGTCTCGTCACCCCGGGCCTGACCCGGGCCTTCTCGGCTTGTCTAGTCGAAGCAGACCCCGGCTCAGGGCTGGGGTGACGTGCTCTCGAGCATGCGGTGTTTGAGCTCGCCGAGCTCGATCGCCCGTTCCGCAACCCGTGCATCCATTGCCGCCATGTCGGCCCGGAGCTGACGCAGGCCATCCGCCCGCTGCAACTGCCGGGCGATCCGGGCGGCCAGCACTTCGAAGTGGAACGGCTTAACCACCACGTCGTCCGCGCCACCCTCCAGGGCACGGACGACGCCGCCCGTTTCCGAGCGTCCGGTGATGAGAATGACCGGCAGGTCGCGCCAGCCGGCCTGGCCACGGACCGCCTGGGTCAGCGCCACGCCGCTCATCGGCGTCATGCTGAACTCGGCCAGGATCAGATCGGCCGGTGCGCGGTGCATCGCCGCCAGCGCGGCCATTCCGTCCACCGCCGTGGTCACCCGGTAGCCTTCCGCCCCCAACCGCCGCACCAGCACCGCCAGGTTCGATGGCTTAGGGTCGACGACCAGGATGCGCGGATGACTGGCGAAGTTCATGCCGCGACGATGAAGAGGATTGGTTAACGATTTGCTAACAGGGCGCCCGACGAACCACGGGGTACTGACGTTACGGCTCCAACTCGACGTCCCAGTAGAGATAGTCGCGCCAGCTGTCGTGGAGGTAGCCTGGCGGGAAGCTCTTGCCGTGGTCCTGCAGCTGCCAGCTGGTCGGGCGAATGGGCTCGCGGTGGATCGCCATGCCGGCCTGGCGCGGAGTGCGGCCACCCTTGCGGAGGTTGCAGGGAGCGCAGGCGGTTGCGACATTTTCCCAGGTCGTGCGGCCGCCCTGTGCGCGGGGGATGACATGGTCGAAGGTCAGCTCCTTGCGGCTGCCGCAATAGACGCAGCGGAAATGGTCGCGGAGGAACAGGTTGAAGCGGGTAAAGGCAGGGTATTCGTTGGGACGGACGAACTGCCGCAGCGCGATTACGCTTGGCAACTTCAGTGTGTGATTGGGCGAATGCACCTCACGCTCATAGTGGGCGATCACATCCACCCGCTCCAGGAACATCGACTTGACCGCCGTCTGCCACGGCCACAGGCTGAGCGGGTAATAGGACAGCGGCGTATAGTCCGCGTTGAGGACCAGGGCGGGACAACTGTCGGGATGGCGAATGAGGTCGGGGTGGTACACGCGAGAGGGCTCCGTCGGTTCACGCCGAACCTGCACTCTCCGGGCCCCGTCGCACGCAAGGAGGAGAGGCCGTTATCGGCCACTTCCCTTGTGACGCATCGGATGCCAACCCGATGTGACGCGGCGATGAATCGCAAGTTGCGGAGGGGCGGTCAAGGCCCCGCCGCATGACTTGCTCACGCTTTGCCCCTTCACCGACCGGACGGTTGCATCTGGGTCACGCCTACAGCGCGGTGCTGGGGCGGGAGGCAGCCGGGCGATGGCTGCTGCGGATCGAGGATCTCGATCCGGGGCGCAGCCGAGCGGAGTTCCTCCACGGAATACTGGAAGATCTCGCCTGGCTCGGGCTGCGGCACGACGGCGAGCCGCTGGTCCAGTCGCGGCGAACCGCGCTTTATGCGGCTGCGCTGGAACGACTGAAGGCGGAGGAGCTGGTGTACCCTTGCTTCTGCACGCGCGCCGACATCGCGGCCTCACTGACCGCGCCCCACGGCGATGCAGGCAGCGGCTATCCCGGCACCTGCCGCGGGCTGCCGGACGATCCCGAGCGCCGCGAAACAATTCCGCACAGCTGGCGGCTGGCCAGCGAGGCGGCGATCGGGAGGGCCGGCTTGCCGGGCTGGCGCGAAGCCGACGGGAGCCGCTTCAACAGCGACCCTCAGCAGATCGGCGACGCAATCCTCGCTCGCAAGGACGCGCCGTCATCTTATCACCTCGCCTGCGTGGTCGATGATGCCGACACCGGGGTGGACCTGGTGGTGCGCGGTGCCGACCTCAGACCATCGACCCCTGTGCAGCGGCTGCTGCAGAGCCTGCTCGGCCTTCCGGAGCCGACCTACCTCCATCATCCGCTGATCACTCACGAAGACGGCCGGCGGTTGGCCAAGCGCGATCAGGCGCCGACGCTGGCGGCGATGCGCGAGGCCGGGGTGGAGGGACCAAGCCTGGCGGAAAAGCTGCGCACCGGCCTTCTGCCCTATGGTTTCCGGCTCGGGGAAGCCTAAATAAGGACCATGTCCGCAATCCTCATCATCGCCCTCCTCGTGGCCATGGGCGCCACGGCTTATGTGCTCGTGCGCGGAGTCATGGCGATGGCTTCGGGCAAGGCCGGCAACCAGGAACAGCAGCAGCAATGGATGCGCAAGCGCGTGCTCTACCAAGGCGTCGCGATCCTGATCGCAGCGTTGATCCTGATCCTGGCCGGCGCGGGTAGCTGACGCTGGTCAAGCTCAACAAGATCTACACTCGCACGGGCGACGGCGGCAGCGCGGGGCTGGTCGACGGCAGCCGCGTCAGCAAGGCTTCCTTGCGCATGATCGCGATCGGCGATGTGGACGAGGCCAACAGCGCGCTGGGCATGGCGATCGCACTGGTAGAAGGCGATCTCGCCGCTTCGCTCCAGCGGGTTCAGAATGAGCTGTTCGACCTTGGCGCCGACCTTGCAACGCCCGAGGGCATCGGCGGCGCCCTGCGCATCCTGCCCGATCAGGTCGAGCGCCTGGAACGCGAGATCGACGGCATGAACGACGAGCTGGAGCCGCTGACCAGCTTCATCCTGCCAGGCGGTTCGCCGGCGGTGGCGGCGCTGCATCTTGCCCGAGCGATCGTGCGCCGCGCGGAGCGGGGCGCGGTTGCGCTGAGTGCGGCGGAGCGGGTCAACCCGGCCGTGCTGGCCTATCTCAACCGGCTGTCCGACCACCTGTTCGTCGCCGCGCGTCATGTGGCGGCGGACGCCGGCGGCGACGTGCTGTGGGTTCCTGGGGCGACAAGGGCCTAGGTCAGCCGATGGACCTTCAGCGGACCTGTTCGTTTTGCCGAGCGAACATTCAGGGACCCGCGGATGCCGCCCACTGCCGTTGCCATCCACTGTTCGCTCAAGCCATCGGATGGTGAGCTTTGCTCAACCAAATCGCTTGGGACGCAAGCCTATCCGGGAGTAAAGTCGGCGGCATGAACGTGGCGGGCGCCATTCGCGAAGCGGGACTGACCGCGCGGTTGGCGACGACGCGCGCATTGACCCTGGCGCTGGCGGAGCCGTTGTCGGATGCCGACGCGACGATCCAACCTCATCCCGATGCATCGCCCGCCAAGTGGCACCTGGCGCACACGACATGGTTCCTGGAGACCTTTGTCCTGCGCGACTTTGTTCCCGGTTACCGGCTGCACGATGAGCGCTGGCCGTTCCTGTTCAACAGCTATTACGAGGGCGAAGGCGAGCGGCACCCACGGGCCCGTCGCGGGATGATCAGCCGGCCGAGCCTCCAGGAGGTGCGCGGCTGGCGGACGCATGTCGACGAGGCGGTGCAACGTGCACTGTCCGATCTGCCACCGGCGGCGCTGGACCTGATCGAACTCGGCATCCAGCATGAGCAGCAGCATCAGGAGCTGTTCCTAACGGACATCCTGGCCGCTTTCGCCGCGAATCCGCTGGAGCCAGCCTATGGCGAGCTGGCGCCAATGCGCTGCTTCCCCACGGAGTCGCTGAGCTGGCTGCCGGGACTCGAGGGGCTGGTCGAGATCGGGGCGCCGGCCGGCTCCGTCGCCTTCGATTGCGAGCGCCCCCGCCACCAGACTTTGCTTCACCCACACGCCATCGCCAACCGCCCGGTCACCAACGGCGAGTGGCAGGAATTCATCGCCGCAGGCGGCTATCGCACCGCGTCGCTATGGCTGAGCGAAGGCTGGGACTGGGTGCAGCGCGATGGCGTTGCCGCGCCGCTCTACTGGCACGAAGATGGCACCGCGTTCACCCTAGGTGGCCGGCGCGAGGTCGATCGGGCCGCGCCCGTTGCGCATGTCAGCTATTATGAAGCCGACGCCTTTGCCCGCTGGGCCGGTGCGCGCCTGCCGACCGAGGCCGAGTGGGAGGAGCTGGCCGCCGCCGCCGACCCTTCGGATGGCCACCAGCTCGACCGCGGCGGAGCGGTCATCCCGCAGGCCGGCGGCGCCTTGTTCGGTGATGTTTGGAACTGGACAGCGTCTGCCTTTCTGTCCTACCCCGGCTTCGAGCCCGCGGAGGGCACGGTCGGCGAGTACAACGGCAAGTTCATGTGCGGCCAGTTCGTGTTGAAGGGCGCCAGCTGCGCCACGCCGCGCGGACACAGTCGTGCCAGCTATCGCAACTTCTTTCCACCGCCCGCCCGCTGGCAGTTCAGCGGGGTGCGTCTTGCTCGTGACCGCTGATCCAGCCTTCCGCGACGATGTGCTACGCGGCCTGGCGCAGCAGCCGCCCGCGATCCCGGCGAGATGGTTGTATGACGAGCGCGGGTCCGAGCTGTTCGACGCCATTACCCGCCTGCCCAACTATTACCCGACCCGAACCGAAACCGCGCTGCTCCAGTCCGAAATGCCTGAGATCGCCAAGCGGATCGGAGAGGGGCGCGTGGTGGTGGAGTTTGGCGCAGGATCGCTGACCAAGACTCCGCTGCTGCTTCGGGCGGTGAAGCCAGCCGTCTATGTTCCGGTCGATATCAGCGGTGATTACCTCCGGGCCAGCGCGGCCGAGCTCGCCGCAGCCATGCCGGACCTGCCCATCTGCCCGGTCGAAGCGAACTTCGCCAATCCAATGAACTTGCCGGCGGAGGCAGCCGATCATCCCCGCCTCGGGTTCTTCCCCGGCTCAACCATCGGCAACTTCGTCCCCGAAAGCGCGACGAACCTGTTGCGTCACTTCCGTGCGACGCTGGGCACCGGATCGCTGCTGCTGATCGGGATGGACCGGGTGAAATCCGTCGATCGCATGGTCGCGGCCTATGACGACCCGGAAGGCGTCACCGCCGCCTTCAACCTCAACCTGCTCCACCGCATCAACCGCGAACTGGATGGCGACATCCCGGTCGAGGCGTTCCACCATCAGGCGCGCTGGAACGACATGATGAGCCGGATCGAGATGCATCTGGTTGCTGATCGCGACGTGGAGTTCGGCGTCTCCGGCGAGCGTTTCAGGCTTGCCGCAGGCCGGTCGATCCACACGGAGAACAGCCACAAATACGGCCTGCGCGGCGGGCGGATGCTGTTGCTGGCGGGCAGCTGGACCCCGCTTGCCGAGTGGACGGACCCAGCGCGGGATTTTGCGCTGGTGCTGGCCGAGGCGCAGCCTGAGCGGTTCGCGCCGTGAGGCGGCGTGTTGCCCCCGTCACCCCGCCCGGCTAAGTCCGCGCCATGCTGTTAGCCCTGTTCAACATCGCCGACCTGCTGCTCCGGGTCCTCGGCTGGATCGTCATCGCCCAAGTGGTGCTCAGCTGGCTGGTCGCATTCAACGTGATCAACACCAGTTCGGATGGAGTGCGACGGTTCGTGCAGGGAATCGACCGCTTTCTCGACCCGCTTTATCGGCCGATCCGGAAGATCCTGCCGGACTTTGGCGGATTGGACCTATCGCCGATCGTGCTGCTGATCGCGATCCAGATCGTGCGCATGCTGCTTGGCGGGCTGGCCAGCGAAGTCGTCGTCGCCGGACCATGAGCGCGGCGCTGATCGACGGCCGGGCGGCAGCCGAAGCGCTGCGCAGTCGGCTGGCGATCCACGCCGACTTCTTCCGCGCATCGACGGGGCGGGGTGCAGGGCTGGCGACCGTGCTGGTCGGCGAGGACCCGGCAAGCGCGGTCTACGTTCGCTCCAAGATCCGGGCGACGCACGAGGCGGGCATGCACGGGGTGCACCACCCGCTGCCAGCGGACACGTCAGAAGCCGACCTGCTTGACCTTGTCGCGAACTTGAACCGCGATCCGGCGGTAGACGGCATTTTGGTCCAGTTGCCCCTCCCGGCTCAGATCGTTGCGGCACGGGTGATCGACGCGATCGATCCCGACAAGGACGTCGACGGCTTCCACGTGGTGAACTCGGGCAGGCTGGCGGTCGGCGATCCCCGCGCACTGGTTCCGTGCACGCCGCTTGGCTGCCTTCACCTCCTGAAGGAGCAGTTGGAAGACCTGAGCGGCGCGGAGGCTGTGGTTATTGGACGTTCCAACATCGTCGGCAAGCCGATGGCGTCGCTGCTGCTGGGTGAAAGCTGCACTGTGACTATTGCCCACAGCCGCACCCGCGACCTGGCGGCAATGTGCCGGCGAGCCGACATTCTGGTTGCCGCGGTCGGCCGGGCGGAGATGGTGCGCGGCGACTGGATCAAGCCGGGCGCCACCGTGATCGACGTCGGCATCAATCGCGTGCCGACGGGCGAGGACGGCAAGACGCGCATCGTCGGCGACGTTCACCTTGCCGAAGCCATGGAGGTCGCCGGAGCGATCACGCCGGTGCCGGGCGGCGTCGGGCCGATGACCATTGCCATGCTCCTGCGCAACACGCTGGTGGCGGCGCACCGCCGGGCCGGCCTGCCCCTGCCGAAAGGACTTTAGATGCTTGCCTTGCTGATCGCTGCCGCACCCGTCACCGCCGTCGATGCCGAACGCGCCTTTGCCGCCGATGCCAAGCGCCTGGGGCAATGGACCGCCTTCGCCAAATGGGCCGATCCCACCGCGGTGATGTACGATCCGCAAGCCGTGTGGGCCCAGGACTTCCTCAAGAACCGCAAGGACCCGCCGCAAGCGGTGAGTTGGTCGCCGGCGCGAAGCTGGGTTTCATGTGACCGGCGAACGGCCGTCAACACGGGGCCGTGGCGCAATCCGGCGCAGCGCACCACCGGCTATTTCACGACGCTGTGGATGCGTCAGGCGAGCGGCGACTGGCGCTGGACGGTGGATGGCGGCGATGAGCTGAAGACCCCGCTTGCCGCTCCGCGCCAGCCAGTGGTTCGGCGCGCGGCGTGCGGCAACCCGAACCTGCGCAAGCGGCTGATCGAGGCCGAGTATGCCAAGCCGATCAACCGCGCCGCGCCTCCGGGCGACACAGGGTTCCAGCGGTCGGCCGATGGAACCCTGCTCTACCAATGGCAGGTTCAGGCCAATGGCGCGCGGCAGACGCGGGTGCGGCTGTGGACCGGCCGCAACTTCGCCACCGTGCTCGACCAGAAGGTCGCCGCGGCTGTGAAAGCTTCGCCCAAACCGTGATCGAGCTGTTCGTCTCAGCCTTTGTCACGTTGCTGGTGATCGTCGATCCGCCCGGGTGCGCGCCGATCTTCGCCTCGCTGACCAGCGGGACGGACGCCCTGCATCGGCGGCGGATGGCGGTCCGCTCCGTTGGCGTAGCGGGTGCGATCCTGATCTTCTTCGCGCTGCTCGGCGAGAAGCTGTTAAGCACGCTGGGCATCAGCCTGTCGGCCTTTCGCCTGGCCGGCGGCATTATGCTGTTCATGATCGCGCTCGACATGGTGTTCGAGCGGCGGACCGAGCGGCGAGAAGAACGCGCGCGCGACATCGAGGGCACGCCGGAAGCCGACGACATCTCCGTCTTCCCCATGGCGATCCCGATGATCGCGGGACCGGGCTCCATCGCCACCGTGATGCTGCTGTCCGCCCGGGCGACCGGCACGGTCGAAGGCATCGTGATGTTCGCGGCGGTGGGAGTGGTGTTGCTGCTGACCTTGCTGGCGCTGCTTGCGGCGGGTCCGCTGATGTCCCTGATCGGCGCCAAGCTGGAGGCGATGATCACCCGCATCCTTGGCGTGATCCTGGCCGCGCTGGCGGTGCAATTCGTGCTCGACGGGCTGGAGCGCAGCCTGCCCGGCCTCGCGGGTTAGGGCGCCACGCGCCAGATCTTGAGCGGGTTGTCGGCCGGCAACGGAATTGGCTGCAGCCAGCTCGGCACCTGACCCCTAGCAAGCTGGGCGTAGAAGCCCTTGGGCCGGGCGGCCATGAAGACGGTTGCCTGACTCATCATCGGGCAGATCATCAGATAGTCGGCTTTCCGCCGGATAATGATGGCGCGCGCTTCATCGGCCGAGCCCCGGAACGCCTTCATCGTGTCCGCGATGGCAGGGCCATTGCGGTGATAGGGACCGGCGATGCTGTTGTGGTGCGAAACGGTGATGACCCGCGGCGCAAGATCGACGAAGGTGAAGATCGTGCCCTTTGGCAGCTGTGCGACCGGGCGCAGCGCGGCGAGCGATGGGCAAAGTGAATTGGCGCGGGCGATGGCCTGTTCCCGCTCGGTTGGCGCCTTTGACTTGATCATCCTGGCGGCGAGCGGAGCACCAACGCCAAGGCCGACCAGCACCGCCGCCGTTGTTCCAAGCACGGACACCAGCGAGTTCTTCGAGCGCCAGAACAGCGGCACCAGCAGCCACACCAGCGCCGCCGCGCCGATCGTTCCCAGCAGTTGCGCAGCCGGTCCGGCGCGGGTCTGCCAGAACAGCAGGGCGAAGGCAGTTGTGGCGATTCCCGCCACCGCCAAGGTTCGGCGCAATCGGTCGCGGTCCTGACCGGCGCTTCGCCAAAGCAGCAGGGCCCAGCCGATCAGAGCCACCGCCGGAAGGGTCGCAACGGCGATGCCGATCTGCAGGCTGTGCCCGGTGATCGGCTTGGCTTCGCGCACATTGCTCAGCCACAGCCGCTCGACTTCCGGCGAGACGCCCTCGAGCCGGCTGAGACAGTGCGGCCATGCCAAGACGTGAAAGGCGGCAACGGCAAGCCCGGCTACTGCGGCCGCGCCCAGCCTCACCCGCCAGTCGGCCGGCGACCACCAGGCAAGCGCCAGCAGTAGCGCTCCGCCGAGCACGGCATCGCTCAGCCAGACCGGGGACAAGGCATCGCAGACGGCAAGCCTGTTGGCGTAGGACGCAAACAGCAGGAAGCCGACCGCGGTGCCTCCGGCCAGCGACGCTGAATAGCCGAACAGGCGGGATCGCTGGTCGCGGTCGTCGACCCACATGAGCACCTGCGCCGCCCCGGCCAGCGCCAGGTAGATCAGCATCTCCAGCCCGATGCTGAGCGACACGGCGGTGGCCAGGCCAGTAACCACGCCGCCCCGCGCAGTGCGGCGGTCGGCTAGCCCGGAAGCGGCAATGGCCAGCACCGCGAGCTGCCAGCCATGGTGATCGATCCGGGTCGGCATAAACATGCCGTTCGCCGACCCGGCGAAGAATAGGGCCACGAGCGCCAGCGGGTAGGCCGCCTTGTCCACTAGGCGGCGCACGATGAGGGCAATCGCACCAACCGCCAGCAGCAAGGGCAGCAGCGGCGCCACCGCAATGGCGAAGCGCTCGGCATTCGGTCCGGACACGAACAGCTTGGCTGCGGTGATCAGTGCTGCCAGCGGAAGATCGACGATCCGCGACCAATGGATGTTGGCGCCGGCCGGCGGATCAAGCTTGTGCTGGCGAAGGTCGAACCAGTCCTGCCCTGCCAGCAAGGCGCGAACCTGGCTCATCCGCATATTGTCATCGGTGTCGCTGAGCTGGAACACGGTAATTCCGCGCCAGCGCGACCACAGCATGTAGGCGGCGATGGCGAGCCAGAACAGCAGCACCACCAGACGCCAGTGCCTGGCCGACCAATCGAGAACTCGGTTCACTCGCCGCCCCACCCCAGACGAAGGAAGTGCTGGCGCTCTACCCGCCCCACGGTAAAGGGCAAGCATGGTGCTTGCGACCCTTCCCCCCGAACGCCAGGCGGTGATCGGTCAGCTGATGCGCTTCCTGGTTAGCGGTGCAACCGTGACGGCGCTGGGAGTGGGCGTCTATGCACTTGTCGCGCTGGTGCTCGGGTGGCATCCGCAACTGGGCAACCTGCTCGCCTACCTGATCGCGGTCGCGACGGGCTACCTGCTGCACAGCCGATGGAGCTTCCGCGATCATGGCGGAGAGCGGGGCGGGCATACGGTCGTCAAGTTCCTGGTCGTGAGCCTGGTCAGCTACGCGCTGAACAGCTTCTGGGTGTGGTTGTGCACGGAGGCGCTTGATCTGTCGCCGGCCTGGCCGATCCTGCCGATGCTGTTCGTGACGCCCCTCGTCACCTTCACCCTCAACCGGCAATGGGTGTTTCGCTAGATGGAGCGGGTCGTCTACGATCGCATGGCGGAGCTCGACCAGCGGCACTGGTGGTATCGGGCCCGGCGCGAGGTGCTGGCCGAGCTGATCCGCCGCCGGGCACGGCCGCCGAGCGGAGCGAAAGTGCTCGAGATCGGCTGCGGCACCGGACACAACCTCGCCATGCTGGCTGAGTTCGGGACGGTCGAAGCGATCGAGGTCGATCCAGCGGCGCGGGCGATGGCGGAAAAACGGCTCGGACGGACGGTCAGCTCAGCTCCTTTGCCCGATCTCGAGGGAGTTCCGGAGCAGAGGTTCAACCTGGTCGGCAGCTTCGACGTGATCGAGCATATCGCGGACGACTGCGGCGCCCTGGCGAGCATAGCCCGGCGGCTGAAGCCGGGCGGCAAGTTCGTCATGACCGTTCCCGCGCACGGGTGGATGTGGTCGGCACACGATGTCGTGAACCATCACCAGCGGCGCTATTCCAAGACGGGCCTCAAGCGGCTGATCGATGGTTCGCCATTGAAGCTGGAGGCAATCGGCTATTTCAACAGCCTGCTCTTCCCACTGGCGGTCGGTGCCCGATTGGCGGGCAAGCTTACTGGCCGGGAGGATAGCGACGACAAGCTGCCGCCCGCGCCGCTCAATGCCGCGCTGGAGAAGGCCTTTGCGGCCGAGCGTTACCTGATCGGCAGGGTTCCGCTGCCGCCCGGTCTGTCCCTGTTCGCGGTGGCTTCCGCCACCTGACCGAGCTTGCCCCGGCGGTCACGGCCGCCGCCGGCGATTTCCTGTACGATGTACAAGGGACGCTGCTTCGCCTGGCTGTAGAGCCGGCCGATATATTCGCCCATCATCGCCAGCACGAACATCTGCGCTGCGCCGAGCACGACCACCACCAGCATCAGGGAGGTCCAGCCCTGAATACTCTGGCCGCTGACAAAGGCGTAAAGGATATACAGGATGATCAGCAGGGAGCCGAAGCTGAGCAGCAGGCCGAAGTGGCTGGCGAGCTTCAAGGGGGCCGAGCTGAACCCCGTCAGGGCATCGAGTGCGAACCGCAGCATCTTGCGCAATGGATATTTGCTGATGCCAGCGGCACGCTCGGCCCGATCGTACTGGAACGGCACCTGGCGAAAGCCGATCCAGGCCACCATGCCGCGGATGAAGCGCGCCTGTTCCGGCATCGCCAGCAGCACGTCGAGCGCGCGCCGGCTCATCAACCGGAAGTCGCCAGCGTCGACCGGAATGTCGATCTCCGTCGCATTCGCCAGCACCCGGTAGAAGGCGTGGGCGGTGGCCTTCTTGAACTGGGTCTCGCCGGAGCGGGTGCGGCGGACACCATAGACCACGTCGGCGCCTTCGGCCTTCATCACCTCCAACATCGGCCCGAGCAGTTCGGGCGGGTCCTGCAAATCGGCGTCCACGATCAGGATCAGCTCGCCCCGGGCAAGGTCGAGCCCGGCCGTCAGGGCCAGCTGGTGACCGTGGTTGCGCGACAGGTCGATGCACACCAAGTGCGGGTCGGCCGCTGCCAGCCGCTGCATGAGCGGCCAGCTGCCGTCGCGAGAACCATCGTTGATCAGGACGATCTCATAATCCGCACCCATTGCCGTTCGGGCCGCACCGGTCAGGCGCGCGTGCAGTAATTCGAGACAGGCTTCCTCGTTGAAGCAGGGAACGACGATCGAAAGCCTGGGCGCCGTGATGAGAGTCATGGCCGCTGCGTAGCGGCTCCGTTGTTGAGGCGGTAGAGGGTGGACCCGTTCGGCCCGCGCCAGACCGGCTGCGCGCCCACGAGGAGCGCGGGATCAAACCGCGGCGGATCGATCAGCCAAAGATAGTCGAATGCCTCACGCGGATAGTTGCGCAGCATGAGGTCGACCGGAAACGCCGAGGTCAATCCGCAACTCGGATGGCGCACCAGGTTGGAAGGATCGTATTTCCAGAAACCGGCGGGTTCATAGGTGACGGTGAGCAGCTTGGCTCCCGGCGTTTCCCAATGGTCGTTGGAAAAGCCGTAGCGTCGCGTCGGCACCATGCCGCCGAGATGGGCATTGCGCCACATCGCCCAGCCGCCGTCCTCGCAGGTCAGCCCCACCATGCTGACCACCCGCGCGCCGGTCGGCACGTGGTCGAGCGCGGCGAGCTGCCGCCGGTGGTCGTCCGCGGCTATCGCCAAGCTGGCGGTGACGCTGGCGGTGCGAACCAGCAGAAAGGCGAGCGCCAACACCGCGATGACCCGTGCGAAGCGGAGCGGTGTCTCGCCCTTGAAGCGGATCGCCAGCACGGCGACCGCGATCGCGAACGGCACGAGCCGCATGTCGGCATAGGCCGAACCGAAGATGATCCGTGGCAGCACGGCAAAAGCGGCGGCGAGCACCAGAAAGGTGAAGAACAGCATTCGCGAAAAGGTCAGGCGCGGAATGACGATCGCCAGCGCCAGCACCCCGCCGACGATGCCGACCGAGATCTGGTCGAACAGCTTCCACCGGTCGCGGAGCGCCATCGTAATCCAGCGGCCCTTCACTTCCCAGTTAAACCAGTCGGTCGTGTTGCCGCCGCCCCCTTCCCGCCAGAAGAGCATAAGCAGGAGCGGCGGGGCGAGGCTAAGGCAGTGAATGGCGGCACGCGGCGCGGACATTATCCAGCCACGACCCTTGTCATGCTGTCGCACCGCTTCACTGGCGAAGGCCAGCAGGCCGAGCATGCCCCAACCGAACGCGTGGGTCAGCCAGACGAGGATGCTGATCGGCACGAACACCGCTGCCCGCAACCGTACCTTGCCCAACCGTCCCAGCCGCAGCCACAGGCCGAACGCCAGAAAGGCAAAGGCCATGCTGAGCGCGTAGTTGACGAAGCCGAACAGGAAATGGTGGCCGTAAGCAAACGGCAGCGCGAACATCACCGTCGGCGGCAAGCGGTAGTGCACCTCACGCGCGACCCACAGCATGCCGCCGACCGTCATCGGCGGGATCGCGAGAATGATCAGCTTCACGGCCGGCTCAAGCCCGATCAGCTTGCCCAGCGGATAGACCAGCAGGTCCACTCCAAGGTTGCCGACGACCGCCCAGTGGAAATCGTAGAACCGCTGCAGAGACGCACTATCGCCGACGTCGAGCAGCACTCGGTAACGACCCATGTGGCCAAGCAGGTCAACCAGCGGCGGGATGGGCGGATAAAGCAAGGGTACGGCCGACAACAGGATCATTGCCGCGGCAAAGGCGCGGGTTTCCCACCATTCCTTTGGCCGCGTGCGGGCGGCCGTGTTCGGAGGCGAGGCGATCGTCCAGTCCATGAGGCCGCTTTCCCCTAGCGTGCTCGGGGACGTTTGCCATCCTCGCGGAGACTACCCGGCGTGTGGCTGCCGGCTAACGAAACGAGACGGGGAAGGATCAGGCAGTCGCGGGCTGCCGACTTCCAAGTTGTAGCGGTCGCTCAAGTGCGTCGGCAACGCGACCGGTTACCCGCCACAGGCCTACGGTCAGCGCAGCCGCAACCAGCCCGTCGATCGCGTAATGCCAACCCAAGTGGAACGACCCGATCCAGATCAAGCCGGCGTAGGCACTGAACACGTAGCCGAGTAGACGATTGAGCCGGAAAGCGCCCAGCGCAAAGAGCACCGCCAAGCCATTGTGCACGGAGGGCATGGCAGAAATGCCGCCTCCCCGCGCCAATTGGTCATTGCCGAAGGTCTTCAGCAAGAAGGCCTGGTATTTGAGCGACGTGAACGGCGAACCCACGGCGGTTTGTGCCTCGACCAGCCGAAGTCGTAATTCATCGAAGGATGGCGATGTGCCGTGAAAATGGCTGTAGAAGCAGGGACCGGCAGCGGGCAGGAGGAAAGCAAGTACGCTGCCGATGCCGACCCATACCCCGATGTAGGTGAGGATATACTGGGTCCTAAGTCGGAAGGTAGCGCCCGGAAGATAAGCGCAAATGCTCAGCCCCAGGGTCATCGGCAGGAACCAGCCGTGATAAGCGCTATCGATCATGAGCGTGGCTCGCTCCGAACTGAAGATCGCATGGCTGACCCGCCATGGATCCGCTCCCAGGAAAACGGCGCGATCAAGGGCGGTGAACAAGGGATCGAAGCGAAAACCGGCCAGCGGCAAGACCATCTGTTTGAACGCATTGAACGAAGCCAGCAGAAAGGCCAGCAGCAGCGGCGGCCACAGCAACGAGACGCAGCGGTCCCGCCGCCAGCGGACCAGCAGTAGACCACGACAGAAATCAGCGAGGAAGGCTTCGCGACCGCTTCTGAATGCGCCGACCCCAAGTTTGATGGCGATGACAATCAGTCCGAGAAAAACCCATAGGGCGAAGCTGATCTTGAGATAGCCGCTGAGAAGCTGGCTGAAGTCGCCGACGTTTACCAGTCCGGTACCCAGAACAAGGGCGAGGTAGAGGCCGACAATCGCAGCGCCAAGCAGAGCGGCCCTAACTTCGCGAACGTCGGTCATCGACTGCTGCTTCCTTCATCTTCGCCGAAGTGTCTCCTAGCTCCGGATGGTTAACAGTTCGTCAGCCGGCCGACGGATGTCGCCCGACCCCTTCCCTTTTGAGCAAGGTGCGCGCTACCAATCCCGATCTTTCCTGCCGAGGTGACCTTACCGATGCGATTCAGCGCCCGTTTCGCGGCCAGCGCCGCCCTTGCAGCCTTCCTGCTCCCCACCGCCGCACGCGCGGATGAAGGCATGTGGACCTTTAACGCCTTTCCCGCCGCACGCATGAAGGCGGCCTATGGCTGGGCTCCGGACCAGGCCTGGCTGGACAAGGTTCGCGCTTCGGCGGTGCGGCTGACTGGCGGCTGCTCGGCCAGCTTCGTGTCGGACGCTGGCCTCATCCTGACCAACCACCATTGTGTGGTCAGCTGCCTGCAGGATCTGTCGACCGCCCAGAACGACATCGTGGCCAACGGCTTCACTGCCGCGAATCGCGCGGCCGAACGGCAGTGCCCAGGACAGCAGGCGGAGGTGGTCACCTCCATCACCGAAGTCACCCCCGATGTGCAGGCGGCGATCGGAACGGCCGGCGGGGAAGCGGCGGTGCGAGCCCGTGACGCGCGCATCGCCGAGCTTGAAAAGTCGGGCTGCACCGACACGGCCACCACCCGCTGCCAGGTCGTCCGGCTGTACGGCGGTGGTCAGTACAAACTCTACAAGTATCGCAAATATTCGGACGTCCGGATCGCTTGGGCACCCGAGTTCGCCGCGGCATTCTTCGGCGGCGACCCCGACAACTTCAATTTCCCGCGCTATGCCATGGATGCCGCCTTCCTGCGGGCTTACGAGAACGGCCGGCCGGTCGCGAGTTCGGCTCACCTCCGCTGGAACCCGCGGGCGCCGCGGGACGGTGAAGCGACGTTTGTGGTCGGCAATCCCGGCTCCACACAACGCCTGCTGACGGGCGACCAGCTGGCGTTCCAGCGCGAGGTGGCGCTTCCGATCACCCTGACGACGATGTCCGAGCTGCGTGGACGGTTGATCGCAGCGATGGACGGTAATCCCGAGCGCACCCGTGAAGGCGCCGACACGCTGTTCGGCGTGGAGAACAGCCTCAAAGTCATGATCGGCCGCGTGAAAGCGCTCAACGATCCGGCCTTTACGGCCAAGCTCGCCGCTGCCGAAGCCGACCTTCGGCGGCGGGCGGCCGGCAATAGCGCGATCGGCAATCCATGGTCGGATATCGCGGGCGCCGTTCGCGCCTACCGCGACATCTACGTTCCCTATCGTTTCAGCGCGCCGCAGAGCGACCTGTACAACTATGCCGAGGCGCTGGTTCGCGCTGCCGACGAGCGGGCCAAGCCCAATGCCGAGCGCCTGCCCGGCTACACCGACAGCGCGCTACCGCTGCTGGAGAAGCAGTTGCTGGACGCACAGCCGATCTACCCCTGGCTGGAGGAACTTGAGCTCGAGTGGAGCCTGTCCAAGGCGCGTGAGTATCTCGGCGCGGACGATCCGCAGACCCGGCTTCTGCTCGGCCGCGAGTCGCCGGAACAGCTCGCGCAGCGGCTGGTAAGCGGCACCCGGCTGGCCGATCCGGCCGTTCGCAAGCAGCTGTGGGAGGGCGGCAAGGCGGCGATCGAAGCCTCGAACGACCCGCTGATCCAATACGCCCGCAAGCTCGACGCGCGCGATCGGGAACTCACCCGGCTCTACAACGAGCGCTACGATGGTCCGGTCACTGCCGCCCAGGCGCGCCTGGCGACCGCCCGCTTCGCTGCCTACGGCGACACGGTCTATCCCGACGCGACCTTCACCCTGCGCATCAGCTACGGTCAGGTAAAGGGCTGGTCCGAGCGCGGCCAGGCTGTCCCGACCCGCACCACCCTCCGCGGCGCGTTCCAGCGCGCGACCGGCTCCGATCCGTTCAAGCTGCCCCAGGCGTTCGTCCGCAACGAACGGCGGATCAACAAGAACACGACCTACGATTTCGTCACCACCAACGACATCATCGGCGGCAATTCGGGCTCACCAGTGATCGACCGGGCGGGCACGGTGATCGGGGCCGCGTTCGACGGCAACATCCATAGCCTCGGTGGTAACTACGGCTACGATCCCAACCTCAATCGGACGGTGGTGGTCTCAACTGCGGCCATCGATGAAGCTTTGCGCACCATCTACCCGGCGCCGGCGCTGGTGGCGGAGCTGAAGGGCCGTATCCGCTAAGCCGGACTGGGCGGAAGCGCGGCTCGGTAACGTGCTTCCGCCTCAGCCATGTAATCGCGTGTGATGGGCAGGGCGCGGCGGTCCTTGATGTACTGCACCTGGTAATTGTTCATGGCGCCATATTCGAATCCGACGATGGCGCCGGCGAGATAGAACTCCCACATGCGGAAGAAGCGCTCGTCGTAGATGGCCACGATCTCCGCCCGGCGCGCCTGGCAGGTCGCCAGCCAGTGGCGCAGCGTATAGGCGTAGTGCAGCCGCAGGTTCTCGACATCCGCCGCGATCATCCGCATCTTCTCGCTGGAGGTCTGCATCTGGCCGAGGCTCGGCACGTGAAAGCCGGGGAAGATCCATTTGTCGGTGAAGGGATCGGGTGAGCCCGCGCCGCCCAGCTTGCCGATGGTGTGGAGCAGCATCACTCCGTTGCGCTTCAGCAAGCGGGCGCAGGTCGCGTAGAATTCGTCGTAGTGCGCGAGGCCGACATGTTCGAACATGCCGACCGACACGATCCGGTCGAAGCTGCCGGTCACATGCCGGTAGTCCATCAGCTCGAACCGGACCTGGTCGGCCACGCCCTCCCGCTCGGCCCAGGCGCGAGCATAGGCGATCTGTTCGGTGGACAGGGTGACGCCGAGCACTTCCACGCCGGCGACCTGGTTGAGGTAGATCGCCAGCCCACCCCAGCCAGAGCCGATGTCCAGTACGCGCTGACCCGGTGCCAGGTGCAGCTTGGCCGCGAGGTGGGCGAGCTTGTCGCGCTGGGCCTGCTCCAGGCTGTTGCCCGGATCGGTGAAGTAGGCGCAGCTGTATTGCCGCAGCGGATCGAGAAACAGGTCGTACAAGCGGTCGTCGAGGTCATAATGATGGGCGACATTGCGACGCGACTTCGCCGGCAGGTTGCGGCGGAACTTCGCTTTCAGGTCGTTGAAGCGGCCCTTGCTGAGCGCCGTCTTCCCCCGCTTGGCACCGTCCTCCCACGGATTGGAGCCGACCACGATTTCCAACAGGTCGAGCATTGATCCCTGCTCGATCCGCAAGCGCCCGTCCATGTAAAGCTCGCCGATCGCCAATCGCGGCTTGCGCGCTAGCTCGGCGAGCGCACGGCGATCGGTCAGGCGCAGGTGCACCTCCTTGCCGCCGCCCTGACCCAGGGTCTCTACCCTGCCGTCAGCCAGCGTGAGCTCGACGCGCCCGCGCTTGACCAGTGAGCCTACCAACCGTTGCACCAGTGACATGTCGCAGCGTCCTTTTCCCGGCGCTCCGTCTGCCAAGCCCCGGGCGGCGCGGCAAGCTCAGCGCGGTTGAAGCGCCCAGCGCAAGGTCGACGCCAGTCCATAGGTCGCCGCGCCCAACCCGAGCGCGCCAATCCCCGATGAGCGGAGGCCGTGCATCCGGCGCGCCCAAGGCGGGAGCAGGTCAACCGCCGATTGCATCAGCAGAGCCTGGATCGGCAATGCACGCAGCTTGCCGGACGGTGCATTGAGGATGATGTCGCGCACCGTCCGGCTGCGCTCATCCGCCCGCAATTCGGTGATGAAACCGTTCAACTGCATCTGCGCCGCACGGTCCGTGACCGGCAAGGGACCGGCCCCGAGCAGGCGGCCGATCGGCGCTACGTCCGCCCAATAAGCGTCACGGTCGGCAAGGGTCATTCCCGGCTCCCCGAACTTGCGCCACCCGGCCAGGAACATGGCCGACCCGGCGAGATGCACGAAGGCCAGCAAGCGCGGATCGTTGGCGTCATAGGGAGTGCCGTCGGGCAGCGTGCCGTTCACATGGTCGTGTATCTGCCGCACCCGCCCGATCGCCGCCAAAGCCTCGTCGCGGTGACCGTAGGTGGTGACAGCTATGAACCGGGCCGTGTTGCGCAGCCGCCCGTGCATGTTCTTCTGGAAATCGCTGTGATCCCACACCCCCGCCAGAGCCTGCGGATGCAGCATCTGCAGCAGCAGCGCCGCGATGCCCCCGACCATCATGCCCGCGACGTCGCCATGCACCCGCCACGCGACCGAACCGCGCGGAACCAGAGCATGGTCTGAGGAGACGATCGGCTGCTGGCCCTTGCCGGCGTCGTTGAAGAAGCTGACGACCTCCCCGGCGATCCTGTGACGGATCGCATCAAATCTTGGCGGGCTGAAGGACATCGTCGGAGACAACGCGTGGAACTCAAGGCTGCTCCGCCGCAGTGACATCGGGGCAAGCGGTTACTCGTAAATCCGCGCAAATAACGAAGGATCGTCCGGCCCTTGGACAGTCCGGCCTCGATAGTTGCCTTCGGGCAAGAGCAACGCTTCGCGCGGCCCGTTGCGCAGGGTGATCGTCAATCGGCGCTGCTCAAGCCGCACAGGTACCGAATTCACCTGTCCCCCGACTTCGATCGTTCCAGCGACCGGATTTCCTCGAGCGTCGTACAGAGCATAAGTGCCGGCAAGCGGCACCCGGAACTTGGTTGGGTGACCCAGTCTGAGAGCCCGTCCGGCGTACCGGATATTCGGAGCAATCTGCACATAGGAGTCGCGGATATGCGGTCGCAGGACCGGCAGGACGAGATTCATGCGATACGACCAGAGAATAAGCTTCGGCGGCGCCTTCGCGAATACTCGGTAAGCCTCCGAATGCTGCGCTTCGCGGAGCGTTTTCAATACGTGGTGTCGATCGAGCCAAAGGGTGGAGGGTTCACTCCGGTTGGGAAGAATGCCGATCCCGTCGAAGTAGCGCTCATCCTTGCGAAGCAGCGCCTCGGCTCGTTCGACAAGCTGCAGCTGGGCCGCATTACCATGACGAAGGTAAGACGCGTTGCGCACGAAGCTAAGCGCCGCGGCAACAATGAACAGGGCCAAGCAGGCGAAGCTCAATTGTCGGGAACGAGCGCCCAGGTGGTCGATCAGGACCAGAGACCACAAAGCGAGCAACGGCTGGCACATGATGAACACGTACGGCCATGGCTGATCGTGCCGAAAGACCAGCAAAGTGATGAGAACGCTGAAAATGAGTGCGATCCGACGCTGGCTATTCAGGTGCTGCAGCTTCAACAACTGCAACCCGATGCCGGCAAAGCAGATCAGGTAGAGTAGTAAATTTCGCTCAAGCGTCTGCCAGACATACTGTCGCAGACCGCCGTATTCGGCCGCAATCTGGGCCGAGACGACCGTGCTGGGGCCCAGCACCAAGTTGCTTGCCACTGCCACGGCGCCGGCACCGCCGAACAGGAAGCAATAGCCCACGATCGGCAGCAACCACCCCGCGAGCAGCAGGGCACCGCGCCTTGTGGCAGCAGCGAATTGTCGCCGAAGTGCGGCGTCGCTGACCAGCGCCAGCCCCAAGGCAACGTTGAAGAACACTGCCTTTTGCGTCGCCAGGAAGGATAGCCCGCTCAGCACGCCGGCTGCGAGCAACGATCCGAACCGATCGCCACGCGTCCGCAACACGGCCAGCAGGGCGGCGGCGGCAAAAAACAGCGCCAGCGGTTCCGCAATGGTGCGGAAACTCCGCTCCATGAAGTTGGAAAAGCAAAGAAGAGCAAGGACGATGGCCAATGCGCGATGGCGCTTCTCGCCGAGGGCCCGCGCACAACCGTAAACGAGAGCTAGCGTGCCGCAGGCCAGCAATGCCGTTTGCAGGCGGCCGATCAGCAGGATCGATCGAGCATCCCATCCGATAATATGTGCCAGCTTGTAGAAGGCCGTCGAGCCGGCGGCCTTTGCCGGCCAGATGGTGTCGAATAACTCCTTCCCTAGGTATTTGGCCCAGCCCAATTGGCCGAACTCATCCATGACGAAACGAGTATTCCAAGCGAACCAGAACAGCAGCGCCAGCTTGATCGCGATCAAGGCAGCAAGGACAGGAGCCCAGCGGCGCAAGTCAAGCTGAGGGCTTGTGATCTCGACGGCATGTCGTGTCATCAGATGCTTGCTCGATCATGCTGGAAATGCTTGAGCAAGCGCGCAGCGAAGTTCGTCCACTGGTAAAACTCGGCAGCGTAACAGGCCATCGCGCGTCGGTCCGCGTCGGACAGAAGAGACAGGTCAATCGCTTCGGAACAGCGAGCTGCGCTGCCGACGGTGTCCTCGAGATCGATCACGACGCCTTGCAGCCATTGCGAGGCATTCGGGTCGGCTCGATTGCTTGGCTCTCCGCAAACCACCGGCAGCCCGCACGCCATCGCCTCTTGGATGACCAGCGGGTAACCTTCGCCGACGCTCGGAAGCAGAAGTAGGTCCGCCGTGCGGTAAAGCGCAGCCAACTCATGGCTGTTCCTGGTGCCAAGGTCCGTTACGTTCGCCAGGTCCCAAGTTGCGGGCTTCAGAGGACCTGCCCCGACCAGCAAGAACTCGAGGTCGGGTCTGCGTCGGGCCAGTTCGCGAATGATCGTCAGGCCCTTCTTCTCCACATAGCGTCCGACAAACAGCACCTGCCGCGGACGATTGTCTTGCCTCGCGTCCGCCGGGGGATGAAAGACCGTCGTGTCTACGCCATTGAACAACAACTCGCCCCGCAATGGCGACGAGGCCGACGTCAACTGCTGCCGAACGGTTTCGCTGATGAAAACACGGTGATCAGCGATACGCAGCAACGGTCTGGTCACTAGCTTGTTTGCCAGAACCATGAGCGTGCGCAGTGCTGCGGACGAGAAGGGGATCGCGGCAATATGCTGTATCACCGTGACTTGCTTGCGATGCCACTTGGCCAACAGCACTGCGAGGATCGAAGTGACGTACAGGCAATCATGAACGATTACGGCGTCGCTCTGCTGCACCTCCGTCGATAGTCTGAGGACGGCGGACGGATGCGGAAGTGGCATCGGCAAACCCGTCCGCCGCTCCGCCCAGTTACTGACG
Organism: Sphingomicrobium sp.; assembly: GCA_035537335.1. Taxonomy (GTDB): domain Bacteria; phylum Pseudomonadota; class Alphaproteobacteria; order Sphingomonadales; family Sphingomonadaceae; genus Sphingomicrobium. Next base: position 62,298 of record DATLMM010000051.1, read on the forward strand.
CGGATTGGGCGGACCTCGATGCTTTCGTCGGCCGGTGATGGGTCGCAGCCACCCGCTACCCACGCGGACTGGGCGCCGAGGCAGGCAAGTTCGCGGCACAGCCGTCCCGCTACTCGCTCGATCCCTCCGCCGTGTGACTCAAAATAGTGGGTTACCGTCAGGACTCGCAACCTCGCTCGCCTCTTACAGCGGATCGAGACGCATTGTGATTTCGAGCCGGTTCGGAAAGAGCATGGCGTAAGCTCCTGACCGGTAACGAGCCGGCGCCGCCCTCCTAGCGATCCGATAACCGCTGCTTGATGCCAGCTGCTCCCACTCGGCCCGACCCAGGTACCTTGCCCACACCATCCCGCTGAAGGGGATGTTGCCGATGGCGTCCAGGGCCTGCAAGCGCAGATCGTCGGCCCCGGAACGGCGTTCATGATCCTTGATGTACAATGGTCCCTTCACCACCCGCCGGACATCTCGCAGAAGACTTGTCCTGACTGCGAGCGGAACATGGTGCATGACGTTGTTAAGCGTTGCAGCGTCGAAACTTTTGTCCTCGAACGGCAGGGTTGTTCCATCGAACTGTGATGTCGTCACCGAGAGACCCCGGCAGAAACGATCAACCACATCGACGCTATGCACTTCACGAACAGAGAAAAGCCGGGAAATCGCTTCCGCGATGACACCGGTACCTCCTCCGATGTCCAGCAAACGACTGTGCGGTCCGGTCCAGATGCTGCTCATGCTATCCAGCATGGTGGCCTGATAGGTCGGCAGCTTCTTACGGTAGAGCGCAAGATGCGGTGACAGGATGTCCTGGACGGTCTTCGGATCGATCCGGCGGGTGCGGTTGTCGTACATCAAGCCAGATCTTTCGCGTTAGAAGAAGACGAAGCCCCGATTGCCCAGTGACCGAGCACGAAGTTCAGGCCCAGCATGCAGATAGAGGCAACCGGTGCCGCAACGGCCATGGGCAGGCTCAAGGCGTCATGCCAGAACCACACGGCAACGTAGGACAGAGGGATGTTGGCGGTCATCGCGAACACGTAACGGCTGAAGGCACGGCCACCGACCCGTTGCCGAAAAGTGAACCGTGCATGCAGAAGATATCCGATCGTCGCTACAATCACGAACGACAGCAGGACACCGACAGCCAAAGAGGCCCCGAGACTGTCGGCTACGATCAAGACGAGACTGTTGAGGACCAAGCATGTGCCGGCCACGAGCAGATAGGCTGGCGAACGCTGCCGAAGTCTCACGCGGAGGCCTTTCGCGCCCGAACAAGGAAGACGCAGGCATTATCGTCGCGGATGCTCGACGGAGTCATCGCATCCTCGGCCAATGCACGTAGATTCATGACTGTGGCCAGCAACGCCGCAGCAGGTTTGCCGATGAGGGGTAGCTTTCGCAACACAAAGGCAAAGCCGGTCAACCGGATGAGCGTCGTCGTCGCCAGCGGTCCGACGATCGGGTGGACCTGTTCCACGATCAAGCCCTGATCTTCAAGGTCGGCGATGAGGCCCGTCCGCGTCCAGCGACGATGATCCTCCGGGTGAGGGTGGTACAGCCATGTCCCATGCGTCGACAGCAGAAGCACTCCCTTGGTCTTCAACAGCCGTCTGATCTCTGAACAATAGGCGCCGAGATTTCGGACATGCTCAAGGACCTGCACCGAAAGCACGGCCTCGGCCGAACCATCGGGCAATGGAACGCGACCATCGGTGCCGATCGCCAATTCGGCCCCGGAACCGAGATCGGCACCCCGATATTTGATACCGAGCGAGCGCAAGGCGTCGGCGTACGGCATCTCGCCGCAACCCAGGTCGACAATCGTCGAACCACGAGCGACGTGCTCGGCCGCTTCCTGCCTGAGAAGCCGAGCGAGAGCGCGCAAGACCAGCCAGTCCGTTTCCCAGATCCGCGGTGAGGCCCTGTTACCCCTCATGAGGCAGGCAGGCTTGAGGAGGCGGAAGCGATCTCTTTCACCGGAGATTGTCGAGCAGCAATTTGAGCACGAAGCCCGTCAAAGCCATCATCACACCGGCAACGCACGCCGTTGTGATGGCGAACACCAGGTGAGCCGACTGTTCCATCGAGCCGCCGACGAAGATCCACTGGTAAGCCAACAGTGCATCCGCCGCCAAGCCGATTGCAGCTATGGCGGTGCCCAACGCCACCAGCCACTCCAACGGCCTCCCTCGTTTCAGCCAAGGAACCACACGGCCACTCTGCACCGGATGGTAGATAGCGATGGCGACCTTCGCCAGCATCCCAAGTAGAATGGCCGACAGGCCGACCAAGGTTGCCATTGCCGCAAGCGCCACGAAGTGAATACCGAAGTAAAGGTCGCCGACCTTCATGGGGCCGCCTGCCAGGAGAGCGAGTCCAAGGCCCCCGCTGACGAACAGGCTGAGGCCCGGTATCAGGTACAAGGTGTCAGGGGCATGAGCCAAGATCAGGCGCAGATGCCGCCAACCGTCTCGAAACGAACGTAGATGAGGAGGTCTGCCACGCTTGTCGGGATAAAGCTTGATCGGCACTTCACGAATCTGGAGCTTCGCCCGATGCGCGTTGATGACCATCTCCGAGGCGAACTCCATCCCCGGGGAGCGAGCGCCGATCTTGTCGTAAGCTTCGCGAGTGAAGCCCCTCATCCCGCAATGGAAGTCTCGTATCGGTGAGCGATGTAGCCAGCGTGCGATGGCAGAGAGTACGGGATTGCCGAAATATCGGTGTAGCGGCGGCATGGCGCCATCCTCGATGCCGCCCGCAAAGCGGTTCCCCATCACCAAGTCCACGCCGGAGGCCAGTTCGTCGATAAAGGCATCCAATTGGCCCCAGTCGTAAGAGTCGTCCGCATCCGCCATGATGAGGAACTTACCCCGGGAGGCTGCGGCGGCAGCGGCTATCGCCGCTCCATAACCACGAACCGGTTGATGCACGACGCGTGCGCCCAAGGCTTCCGCGATAGCGACCGAGCCATCGGTGGAGCCATTATCTCCAACAACAACCTCTCCGATGATCCCCCGCCGCTGGAACGCTCCCATGGCCTTTTTGATACACAAGCCGAGTGTGCGCTCCTCATTAAGGCAGGGGATGATCGCGGAAACCAGTGGAGAGTCGGTCGCGGTCATGCGTTCGGCAACTGCGTACACCCGATATGCTCCCCACTCGAACCCGTCGAGGTCGTGGTAGCAACTCGCTAGTTAGCAAAGCCTAAACTTACTTACCGCCCCATAAATCAACCGCGTTAAGCAGACTTCCGCTTCTTCTCCGCTGCGGTCTTCAATTGGCCGCACGCCGCATCGATGTCGCGGCCGCGGGGGGTACGGACGGGGGCGCTGATGCCGGCTTCGAAGATGATGTTCGAGAACGCGCGGATGCGCTCGGGCGTGGAGCAGTCGTAGGGCGCGCCCGGCCAGGGATTGAACGGGATCAGGTTGACCTTGGCGGGCAGACGGTAAAGCCGGATCAGCCGCACAAGCTCATGCGCATGTTCGTCGCTGTCGTTCTTGTCCTTGAGCATGACATACTCAAAGGTAATCCGCCGGGCGTTGTTGGCGCCCGGGTAATCGGCGCAGGCCTGCAGCAGCTCTTGGATGCCGTACTTGCGGTTCAAGGGCACGATCTCGTCGCGGATTTCCTTGGTTACCGCATGCAGGGAGACCGCAAGGTTAACGCCGATCTCGTCGCCACAGCGCTCCATCATCGGCACCACGCCCGAAGTGGAAAGCGTGATACGCCGCTTGCTGAGGCCTAGCCCATCGCCGTCCATGACGATCTTGAGCGCATCCCGGACATTGTCGAAATTGTAGAGCGGCTCGCCCATGCCCATCATCACGATGTTGGTCAGCATGCGGCCTTCGGGCTGGCTGGGCCATTCGCCCAGAGAGTCGCGGGCCAGCATGACCTGGCCGACGATCTCGTGCGGTTCCAGATTGCGGACCAGACGCATGGTGCCGGTGTGGCAGAAGCGGCAGTTGAGGGTGCAGCCGACCTGGCTCGACACGCACAAGGTGCCACGGTCCGCGTCGGGGATGAACACCATTTCGAAGTCATGGCCATCGTGCGTCTGCAGCAGCCACTTGCGTGTCCCGTCGGTCGAGACCTGCGCTTCGACCACCGCCGGCCGGGCGATGTGGAAGTGCTGCGCAAGCCAGGGCTGCTGAACCTTGGCGATGTCGGTCATCAGTGCAAAGTCCGTCACGCCGCGATTGTAGATCCAGTGCCACAGCTGCTTGGCACGGAGCTTGGCTGCGCGCGGCTCAAGCCCGGCGGCTTCGAGCTCGGCGCGGATCTGGTCCTTGGACAACCCGACCAGCTCCACTCGCCCGTCGGCGCGCGGAGCAACTGCCCGGGGAACCGGAACAGGGTCGATCGGGCCGGGGATCGGCATCAGGTTGGTGTCGGCGCTCATGAGGAAGGCGCCATGTAGTGCCAATTGCGGCATTTTTCTAGCGTGGGCGCGAACAGGCCGCAGCGGCCGCATCGATGGCGGTCGGGGCACCCGGCAGGAGGTAGCGGTCGGTGTACCCGCTGCCGACCGCACGAAAGCGGACCCGCATGTCGCCAGCGGTGCGGATTGCGGCAATGATCGCTCGTTCCTGCGCCGGACCACGGCTCCAGGCGTCGCCGCCCCGGGTCGCCAGTTGAAAGCTTCGGCGGCCGACCACCAGCAAAGCCTGGTTGCCGGGCCGGGCGGGCCGGCTCAACCTGACGTGAAGCTCGCCCTGACGGTGCCCGGCGCCCCGGCGATCGAAGCTGATGCTGGCCCGGGCCTGTTCACGCCCCTTGGGAGCGATCAGCTCGGAGCGGGAAACCGCCGCGCAGGTCCGCCCGCCACCCCGCTCCAGCGCAGCCCAGTGTGGACCGGCGTAGAGCGGCCGCGCAAGCGCGGGTCCGACCGTGGCCAGTAGCGATCCGGCAATAAGATAAGAAACAGCCCTCAGCGGGCGCTCGGCAAGCCGGTCTGCGCGGAAAGGTCGTGCGCTACCGCCTGCTGCATGGCGCCGTGGAGGCCAATGGAGGCGACAACTACCGCCGCGCCAGCCAGCGAAAGGCTCAAGGCGATCTCCGCCACTGCCGCTCCTGCCACGTTCCGCCACAGCTTCTTCATCGAATGAGAACCTGCCTGTCGCCTCTCCGCCCGCCGCGCCGGGCAGGCCATCTTTGGGCACCGCCGTTGATAATTTGTCAACCATGGCCGTTAACCGAAGCGGGCCGCAGAACCTGCCAACTGGTTGCAAGCCCTTGTCCAAGCGCGTCTTTCGCGGTTGCAGCGACCAGATCATGATGCTGCATGGGGCTCCGATGCAGTTCATGGCAAGGGTCAAACCGGGCGAAGTGTGGCCGAGTCGCACCGGATCGGATTTTCTTTCTGCCGAATGAGTAGAGCGCTTGAGCGAACAGTCATGCCGTGACAAAGCGGCGCCGCTCGGTTCTCTCAAGTTGCTCTAGTGGGGCGCGTCATGACCCGAGCCATCTACCGGCATCGCTACCTTCAGTCGTCGGCCCGATGACAGCCGCCGTGCTGGAGCGCATCGCGTCCGAACTGGCGCTGTTCGCGGCGGTTGGATTTCTGCTGTCCGCACTCGATGACCTGCTGGTCGACGCCATCTACTTCGCTCGCAAAGCCCGGCAGGCGATCAGCCGGCGGGGCCAGCCGATCAGGGACGCGCGTGACCTGCCGAAGCCGAGTAAATCAGGCTGGATGGTGGTCCTGGTCCCGGCCTGGGACGAGGCTGCGGTGATCGCCCCCATGCTGCGCTCGACGCTGGAACGGCTGAACCATCGCGACTTCACGCTACTGGTCGGCCATTACCGAAACGATCCCGCCACGGCAGCAGCGATTGTCACGGTGGACGATCCCCGCGTCGTTGCCGTGCAGGTTCCGGCGAGCGGGCCGACCACCAAGGCGGACTGCTTGAACCATCTGTACACGGCGCTGGTGCGGCTGGAAGCGGAGCGCCGAGTAAGCGCCAAGGCCGTGATCCTGCACGATGCCGAGGACTTGGTGCATCCGCTCGAACTCAAGGTGTTCGACGCGCTGATCGAACAGGCAGCGCTGGTGCAGTTGCCGGTCGTGCCGCTGACCGACCCGGCGTCCAGCTGGATTGCCGGCCATTACTGCGACGAGTTCGCGGAGAGCCACGGCAAGGAGCTGGTGGTGAGGGAAGCGGTTGGGGCCGCCGTGCCGCTGGCAGGGGTCGGGTGCGCCATCGCTCGCGCCACCCTTTCGGCACTGGCAGCAGAGAATGGCGGCAAGCCGTTCGCGGTCAGCAGCATGACCGAGGACTATGAGATGGGGCTGCGCGTCGGGGCGCTCGGCGGTCGGACGATCTTTGTCCGACTGCCCAAAGAGCGGGGCCAGCCCGGCGTGGTCGCCAGTCGCGGGCACTTTCCCTCGACTTTGGGCACGGCGGTCCGGCAGAAAGCGCGCTGGCTGGGCGGAATCGCCTTTGCGGGTTGGGAACGCCTGGGCTGGCACGGAGGCTGGGGCGAGCGCTGGTTCCGCATGCGCGATCGAAAAGGACCCTTGGCGGCCGTGCTGCTGCTGGCCGGCTACCTGGCGGCGCTCTGCTGGGGACAGCTGGAGCTCGCGGAAGACTGGGTGCTCCGCCGCCACCGCCTCCGTCAGCGACGTTGACGTTGCTGCTCAAGACCAACGCCGTCCTGTTGCTGTGGCGGATGCTGATGCGGGCCGGCTTCACCACGCGAGTCTACGGCCTCCGCGAAGGCCTGGTGTCGCTGCCGCGGATGGTGGTCGGCAATATTGTTGCCATGCTCGCAGCCCACCGCGCCTTTGCCCTGCATCTTGGCGGCGGGCCGAAGCAATGGGACAAGACGGCACATATCTTCCCGAGCCAAGCGGTGAGATCGTGAGCGCACCCGTTCGCTTCCTCGCGGTGGCCGTGTTCGGCTGGGTCACCGTGCGCGCCGCCGCTCAGGCGCTCTGGGTCCAGCCCTTGCCGCCGATCCCGCTGCCCTTGCCCGAGACCCCGCTGCTCGATGCGGTCGCGTCCGAGAGCCAGACTGTGGCCGGCGCCGGGCGAGCACTGCCGCCAAACGCGGTGGCTGCCTACGACTACGCGGTTCCGCCCTATCCTGCTGCCTATGTGCCGACCTATGGTGCGCGACCTTACCCAGTGCCCATCTACGTCCCGGTTCCCGCCGCGCCCGCTTCCTCCTATCCGGCAGCGCTGCCGCGCGGCAGGCGAAGTGCGCCCGACTGGTTAGACGAGGCGCGTCAGGGCCCGAACTTCAGCGGGATGCCGAACCCTGGTGAGGCTCCCGCCCCCAAGCTCGCGATGGTCGATGGTGGGGGACTTCCACGCCCGCGTGCCTTGCCGAGTCCTGCGCGAAAAGCCGATCGGGCCGCAGCGTCTCGACCGGCTAAGCCTGTCCGCATGGGCGCTGGTGCGGCAGCCCACCGCGGTGGTGATCGATCCCCGCGCTCCCGCCACTGCTCCGGTCAGCCTGGCCAGCGGTGGGCAGCTGGGGGGCAGCCGGGCCGGGGCACGCCTGACCTACCGGGTCAACCATGCACTGGCCGCCAACCTCAGGGTGTCGGCCCCGATGAACCCCAAGACGCAGAAGAGAATAGCGGGCGAAATGCGTTTGCCTTGCTGGCGGAAGGCGGCGTGTACGACCGGAGCTTGCCGTGGAGCTTGCGCTTGAACGGCTACGGCCAGGCTGGAGTGGTCAGCCTGCGCGACCGAGCCTGGTTCGTCGACGGTGGAGCAACGCTGTCGCGACCGCTGTCCGGGCGATTTGCGCTTGGCGCCGGCGCCTGGGGCGGAGCGCAGCAGGGCCTTGCCCGGCTCGAACTCGGCCCGCGCATCTCCATGCAGCTCTTCCCCGGAGTGCGAACCCACCTCGACTACCGTCACCGCCTCAAGGGCAAAGCCCTGCCCGGCAGCGGTTACGCGGTGACCGTCGGCGCCGACTTCTAAGCTCCTCCACGACGCAGCGGAGGCGGCAGCAGCAGGCTGACAGAGGGTGTTCTTCCCGCCTTTGCCGTGCCGCACTTTGCGGCTACGCCAACGCCCGACGCATGGACATCTACCTTCCGATCGCCGGCATGTCGGTCAACGCACTGTTTATCGTTGCGTTGGGCGGGTTGGTCGGCGTGCTGTCGGGCATGTTCGGGGTCGGCGGCGGGTTTCTCACCACGCCCCTGCTGATCTTCTACGGCATTCCGCCCAGCGTCGCGGTGGCATCGGCGACGACCCAGATCACCGGGTCCAGCGTATCGGGCGCGCTGGCCCACATGCGCCGGGGCGGCGTCGACCTGCGCATGGCGGCCGTGATGGTCGCCGGCGGGCTGCTCGGCAGCCTGGCTGGAGCCGGCATCTTCCGCCTGCTGCAGGCGACCGGGCAGATCGATACGGTGATCGCGCTCCTTTACGTGCTGCTGCTCGGCTCCATCGGCCTGCTGATGCTGCGCGACGCCGCGATCGCGCTCGGCTGGATCGCTCAGGAGCAACCGGACGGACCACGCAAGCGCCACAATCGCTGGGTTGCGGGCCTGCCCGGGCGCTGGCGCTTCTACGCATCGGGGCTCTACCTTTCGCCACTTGCCCCGCTGGCACTTGGCTTTGTCGCCGGCATTCTGACCGTGCTGCTTGGCATCGGCGGCGGGTTCATCCTCGTGCCTGCAATGATCTACCTGCTCGGCATGGCCGCTCGGGTGGTGGTCGGAACCAGCCTGATGATGATCCTGGTGGTCAGCGCCGCCACCACCTTGATCCATGCGCTGACGACCCAATCGGTCGACATCGTGCTGGCGGCCTTGCTGCTGGTCGGCGGGGTGGTGGGGGCGCAGTATGGCGCACTGCTGACCACCCGGGTGAAACCCGACCTGCTGCGCCTGACCTTGGCGATCATCATCCTGCTGGTGACGTTGCGAATGGCGCTTGGCCTAACCTACCGCCCGGACGAAATTTTTTCGATCGAGTATCTGTGATGCTTGGGCGGGCCCTCCTTCTGCTGCTGCTTGCGCCGTTGCTGCTGGCGCAGTCAGGTCCGCGGCTGGTGCCGGACATCTCGGCTCGATCGGTGCAGATCCAGTACAGCTTCACCGGTGCCCAGCTGCTGCTGTTCGGCGCCATCCTCTACCCGGGCGGGCGCGTGCCCAGCCGTGAGGCCGACGTGGTCGTGGTTCTGAAAGGGCCCGTCCAGCCGATCGTGGTGCGCGAGAAGCAGAAGATCGCCGGCGTCTGGACCAATGCCGACAGCAATCGCTTCCGTTCAGCCCCAGGCTTCTATGCGGTGGCGTCGTCAAAGCCGATCGACGAGCTGGTCGATGAGCGCACGGCCGCCATCTATGAGCTCGGGCTCCAGAACCTGCAGCTGTCGCCCGGCGGCGGTGCGCAGCCGGAGAAGGAACGCCGGTTCGAGGCCGGCCTGCTCGACCTGCGCCGCCGGCAGGGCCTTTACTTCGAGAACCCGAAGGGCGTGGAGATTAGCGAAGGCGTCCTCTACCGCGCCCGCATCTCCATCCCGAGTCAGGTTCCCGTGGGCACCTTTACGGCGGAAACCTTTTTGATCGATCGGGGCAAGGTCATCGCGGCTGCGACCAAGGAGATCGAGGTCGGCAAGTCCGGCTTCGAACGCTTTGTTGCCGAGACCGCCGTTCGCCACGAACTGGCATATGGGCTGGTCGCCGTCATCCTGCCGCTGCTGCTCGGCTGGGGAGCCGCGACAGCCTTCCGCCGGCGGGGCGCCTAAGCAGAATCTTAACTGCCGCCGCGTTAACCGCCTTCTTAACCAAACCAGAGAAGTGTGGAGCCGAGTAACAATGACCGACGATGTCAGCCTGAAGCAGTTCCTGGACGAGCTGTCGAGCTACACCGACGAAGGCGCCACCGGCGGCCATGTACCCGCTCCCCACCAGAACCAGGCGGCCATCGGGCAGGTGCTGGAGATCGCGGGCTCCGGCTCCAAGATACGCATGGATACCGAGCGGCTGAACGGCCTTGCCACCCATACCGACCCTTCGGTCGCCATGTCGGGCCAGGTCGGCAGCCAGGTGAAGATGGCGGTCGGCACCAGCTGGCTGATCGCCAACGTCCGGACCATGAAGCGCGACGAGGACGGCACCATCACCGCCATGATCGACTTCCTGGGCGAAGGCAGCCGCGACTCCTCCGGGCGGATGGGCAACTTCCGCCGCGGCGTCACCCGCTACCCGATCCCCGGCTGCACGGTCCACCCGGTCACCACCGAGGACCTCCGCTCCGTCTTCGCGGCCAGCGACAGTCCCCATATCGAGATCGGCACCGTCTACCCGACCGACGACATTCGCGGCGCTCTGTATGTCGACCCGATGCTGTCTAAGCATTTCGCGGTGCTGGGATCGACCGGTACCGGCAAGTCGACCAGCGTCGCCCTGATCCTGCATCGCATCTCCCAGCTGAGCCCCGAGGGGCACATCGTGATGATCGATCCGCACGGCGAATACTCGGCTGCGTTCAAGGGCTGCGGCGAGCTGTTTAACGTCGACAACCTCGCGCTTCCCTATTGGCTGATGAACTTCGAGGAGCATTGCGAAGTGCTGCTCACCACCGACGGGTCCGAGCGGCAGCGCGATGCCGACATCCTGGCCAAGTGCCTGCTCGCCGCGCGGATGAAGACCAAGGCGGCGGAGAACTCCGGCAAGATCACGGTGGACTCGCCGATCCCCTACCTGTTGACGGATCTCAACCAGGTGCTCGTCAATGAGATGGGCAAGCTCGACCGCGCCGGCGACACCACGCCTTACCAGCGCCTGAAGAACAAGCTCGACGAGCTCCGCGCCGACCCGCGCTATACCTTCATGTTCTCCGGCATGCTGGTCAGCGACACCATGGGCAGCTTCCTGGCCAAGCTGTTCCGCCTGCCCGCCAACGGGCGCCCGATCTCCATCGTCGACGTGTCGGGCGTGCCTTCGGACATTACCTCGGTGGTGGTCTCCGTGCTCGCCCGGATGGTTTTCGACTATGCGATCTGGTCGCGGACGGAGGCGCAACGTCCGCTATTGTTGGTCTGCGAGGAAGCGCACCGCTACGTCCCCAAGGACGAGAACTCGGGCGGTCAGGCCGTACGCAAAATCCTTGAGCGGATCGCCAAGGAAGGCCGTAAATACGGCGTCTCGCTCGGCCTGATCACCCAGCGCCCATCCGATCTTGCCGAAGGCGTGCTGTCGCAGTGCGGCACCATCGTGGCCATGCGTCTCAACAACGATCGCGACCAGGCCTGCGTGCGCGCCGCCATGCCGGAAGGGGCGCGCGGGTTCCTCGACGCGATCCCGGCGCTGCGCAATCGCGAATGCATCGTCTGCGGCGAAGGTGTCGCCATTCCGATCCGGGTCCGCTTCGACGACCTCGAACCGGAAAAGCGCCCTGCTTCGTCCGACCCGAGCTTCGCCGCGCTGTGGCGTGAAACTGGCGGCGAGCAGGAGATCATCGGCCGCACCATCCGCCGCTGGCGCGGTCACGGGCGGTAGGGGCTCGGACCGCTCCTACCAGAGTGGGTTGCGGGGACGGTGACGCTCGCGGCTGACTTCGCCCTTGATCAGGTGAGCCTTGAACTTGCGGCGCATGGTTTCCGCGCCGTCCATGCTCATGCAGACCAGCCGGACACCGCCGCCCGGCAGGGCTTCGAGCGCGGAGATGCCGACATCTTCAGCGCCGCAGCGTGTCTTCACCGTTTTTTCGTCGAGGCCGACGTTGAGGGCGCGGCTCATCGCGGGTCCGCCCGGCCGGCCTTGGCCTCGGCAATGCGGGACAGGTAACCGGCCGCAAGCCCCAGATGGGCCTGGCGCGAGGGCTCGCAAGCGGCCTGCTCGGCGCGGAACATCGACACCTGCTGGCGGAAATAGAGATAGTTGAAGGTCAAACGAACGCTCCTGGCGCGGGTAAGCGGGAGCACGATGGTCTCTCAGCCGCAGGGGCGCCTACTGGCAGATTTCCGTGCGATGTACGGCTCTTAGCACGGACGGCCGCATAGACCTAATGAGCCGAGGTCAACCGGCAGCGGCTTCGATCAATTGCTTCAGCCGCGCGCGGATCGCTGCCGCCTGGCGTGGGTCGACGGGAGCGGCGGAGGCAGCGAAGCGCACTCCGGCCGGGTTCACCGCCACGCCGTTCCGCAGTGTCTCGAAATGGAGGTGCGGGCCCGTCGACAGCCCGGTTGAGCCAACATAGCCGATCAGCTGCCCCTGGCGAACCGGAGTTCCTCCCGGCACGATGATCCGGCTCATGTGGCTGTAGCTGGTAAGCAGGCCCCCGCCATGGGCGATCCGAACCTGCTGGCCATAGCCCCCGCTCCAGCCCGCGCGCACGACCTGCCCGTCGCCCGCTGCCACGATCGGGGTTCCCCAGCGCGCGCCGAAGTCTATCCCGCGGTGCATTCGGCCAAAGCGGAGGATCGGGTGCACCCGCCAGCCGAACCCGGAGGTGATCTGCGCCTGCACTGGCCAGCGCACCGCGCTGCTGCTGGGCGGCGGAGTGTCTCCGGCGGTGGCGGCATCGATCCACTGGCGTCCTCGCCCAACCGGCCAGGACAGCAGCTGCAGGTCTCTCGCCGCGGCCCGGTCGAGCCCGGCGAACAGCAATGGGCCGTTGATGCTCTCGCCAGTGGCCGCACGGCGATTGGCCAAGATCAGGTCGAACCGGTCGTCCGGGGCAATCTCGCTGCCGACCTCAATCTGGGTGGCGAGCGCCTGGAGGTAGGCGGCGGCAACGACGGGCGTCGCCCCGGCCGAGCGCAACGACCAGTAGAGCCCGGAGCCGACCCGGCCGCGCAGGCGCAACGGACGGGTGTCCAGTCGGATGGGCGTGCTTTGCAGAACCAACGCTCCAGCCACTCGCCGAACGGTAAGCTGCAGGTCGAGCGCCGCGCGAAGGCTGACTTCCTCCACTGGTCGAACGTGGCCGGTCGCGGCGCCGAGCCGGAGGGAGACGACCGTGCCCGATGCAAGCTTGCGGCCGCCCGAACGCACCAGCGCCTCCGCCCGAATGGCGTCACCGGCCGACACGCCATTGCGCATCAGGGTCCGGCTGAGGCTGGCGCCCTGACCGAGCGTCGCGAACAGCGTGATCGAGCTTCGCATGGGCGCCTCGGCCAATGGTTCGACTGCCGCCGTCTCCGTCATGCGCAAGCCGGTGGTTGCACCAGCCGTCGATGGCGCAATGCCGAGCGCTTCCATCTGTTCAGCGGTCTTCGGCTCGAGCTTCTCGGATGCCCGCCCGCCCGCCAGCGGCTCCAGCCCGGGCGCCAGCAGCGCCGCACCCGTGGTAAGGGCCGAAAGCGTCAGCAGCCCCCGCCACCAACGGGCGCTGAACAGGTCGTCGGCAAGGTCGACGGCCAGACTGTAGTCGCGCAATCTTCGTCGTGGCGGGGCGCGCAGGCCGAAGGCTGGCCCGACCCAAGCCACGGGTGCGCACCCTTCCGCCACGATCGTCGACTGATACATCTGGTCCCTTGTCGACCAACAGGGTTAACGAGGCGCTAAGCTCCCGCAGCCAATATCGGCTTGCGCTTTGGCCCCAGGTGCCCCCATCTTCGTCTCATGGCCACTCGCGGCGACGGCACCGTCCGGGCAATCCTGGGTCCCACCAATACCGGCAAGACCTACTTGGCGATCGAGCGGATGTGCGGCCACTCGTCGGGCGTCATCGGCTTCCCGCTCCGACTGCTGGCCCGCGAAGTTTACGACCGCGTCGCCGCGATGAAGGGCGAGAAGCAGGTTGCACTGCTCACCGGCGAAGAGCGGATCGTCCCGCCCCAGGCCCGCTACTTCCTCTGCACCGCCGAGAGCATGCCGGTCGGCAACGAAGGCGAGGAGAAGCGCGACTTCGCCTTCGCCGCCATCGACGAAGCCCAGCTCGGCATCGACCCGGA
>DATLMM010000052.1:0-12451 GCA_035537335.1 Sphingomicrobium sp.
TGGTCGGGTCCGCCCAGTGAGCCAGGCGCCACGGGCACCCGGCGGGATCACCTTTCGGGCGATGATTCCTAATGCCATCACCGCCGTGGCCCTGTGCCTGGGCCTGACCGGCGTGCGTTTCGCCATTGGCGGCGAGTGGGACAAGGCGCTTGGGTCGATCGTCCTAGCGGGAGTGCTGGACGGTTTTGATGGTCGCATCGCTCGACTGCTTCGCGCGCAAACTCGCTTCGGAGCAGAGCTCGACAGCTTGGCGGACAATATCGCATTCGGAACGGCTCCGGCGCTGGTGCTGTTTCTGTGGTCCTTGAACGATGCGCCGCGGTTTGGCTGGATCGCGGCACTGGCGCTGGCAGTGTGCTGCGCCCTCCGTCTCGCGCGCTATAACAGCCGCATCGATACTCTGGAGCAACCGCACAAGTCGGCGGGGTTCAACACTGGTGTCCCGGCTCCGGCAGGGGCCGGGCTGGCGTTCGTGCCAATTTACCTGTGGCTGGTCGGATTCGAGCTGTTCCGCGCCTGGCCAATCGTCATGGGCTGGACGCTGTTCATTGCCTTGTTGATGATTTCCAACCTGCCGACCTTCAGCTGGTCGTCCATCCGCATCCGGCGTTCGGCAAGGCTGTTCGCGCTGGCGTTTGCTGCATTGCTGGTCGCGTCGCTGGTCGTGGAGCCGTGGTGGACGCTGCTGGGGATCAGCGCGCTCTACCTCATCTGTCTACCGTTTGCCCTGGCAAGTTACGCCAAGGTCAAGCGGCGACGCGCAGCCGCGGCGACGCGGTCACCGCACGCGCAACTGGAGCCAAGCGCGGGCTGAAGCGCACCGTTATCGGACGTGTCGACAATGCTGGCTGGGACAGCGGCGACTGGCCGCGCAGTGCAAGCAGCATCTTGCCGCCATGATCACGCAGGCAGGCCGCGATGGCCAGGCCGGCGAGCACCAGCGCCGCAAGGAACGGGAGAGTAGCAAGAACGGTCAGCATCGGCAGTTTTCCTTCGCTTTGTTCGGTAACTGGCCCGATTCGTTTCAGTTCCATTCTGACACTGAAAACCTCGGCTCTGCGCCAATGTTCCTGTTATGTTCCTCCTTGTCAAGCGTTCGGTACGGCATTGCTCCACTTGTGGAGCGCTGAGCGCTCGGCTAAGGGCGCCGCCTCAACCCCGCATGGGAAGCAACATAACCCGGTGCGCCGGCTGCCTTCGGGCAACCAAGCGTTCCCGCTTCCCAGAGGCTTAACCGGAAGGAGTTATCCCTATGGCGACCACCGTCGTCACCATGCAGCAATTGCTTGAGGCTGGCGCCCACTTCGGCCACCAGACCCACCGCTGGAACCCGCGGATGAAGCCGTACATCTTCGGCGATCGCAACGGCGTGCACATCATCGACCTGTCGCAGACCGTGCCACTGTTCGCCCGCGCACTCGACTTCGTGCAGCAGAGCGCCGCCCGCGGCGGCAAAGTGCTGTTCGTCGGTACCAAGCGCCAGGCGCAGGATGCGGTGGCCGAGGCCGCCCGTCAGTCGGGTCAGCACTTCGTCAACCATCGCTGGCTCGGCGGCATGCTCACCAACTGGAAGACCATTTCCAACTCGATCAAGCGGCTGAAGAGCCTTGAGGAGCAGCTGTCGGGCGACACTGCTGGACTTACCAAGAAGGAAGTCCTTCAGCTGACCCGCGAACGCGACAAGCTCGAGAAGAGCCTGGGCGGCATCCGCGACATGGGCGGCCTGCCGGACGTCATGTTCGTGGTCGACACCAACAAGGAAGAGCTGGCGATTAAGGAAGCCAATGTGCTCGGGATTCCGGTCGTCGCGGTGCTCGACTCCAACTCGAACCCGCAGGGCATCTCCTTCCCGGTTCCGGGCAACGACGACGCCAGCCGCGCAATCCGCCTTTATTGCGAGGCGATTGCTGGAGCGGCGACCAACGGCAAGTCGGGCGGCGCGCAGATGCGTGGCGAGGACTTCGGCGCTGCTGCCGAACCGCCGGTCGAGGCTGCGCTCGCTTAACAGCAACTTACGCCGTCTGCCCTGAGCCTGTCAAAGGGCTGTCCTTCTATCCGAAGAAGGGCAGGGCTTCGACAAGCTCAGCCCGGACGGGCCATTTTGTGCGAAAAGGAATATAGATATGGCTGAGATCACGGCCGCCAGCGTCAAGGAGCTTCGTGAGCGCACCGGCGCCGGCATGATGGATTGCAAGAAGGCACTCGCCGAGAACAACGGCGAGATGGAAGCCTCGATCGACTGGCTGCGGGCCAAGGGCCTGGCCGCTGCCGCCAAGAAGGCGGGCCGCACAGCTGCCGAGGGCCTGGTCGGCGTTGCCGTCCTGGGCACCATGGGCGCAGTGGTCGAGGTCAACTCAGAAACCGACTTTGTCGCCAAGAACGAGCAGTTTCAGGATTTCGTCCGCAACGTTGCGCAGCTGGCTCTGGCGACTGGCAGCGACATCGAGGCGCTGAACAACGCGGTCTATCCAGGCGGCGGCACCGTGGCCGAGACGCTGACCAACAACATCGCGACGATTGGCGAGAACCAGTCGCTGCGCCGTGCCGCTCTGCTCGAAGTCGGGCAGGGCGCGGTCGTTAGCTACGTCCATAACGCTGCGGCACCCAACCTCGGCAAGATCGGTGTGCTCGTTGCGTTGGAGAGTGAAGCCCCGGCGGAAGCACTGACCTCCTTGGGTAAGCAACTGGCGATGCACATCGCAGCGGCGAACCCGCAGGCGCTCAATGCCGAGGATCTCGACCCAGCTCTGATCGACCGCGAGCGCGCGATCGCGACGGAAAAGGCGAATGAAAGCGGCAAACCGGCCAACATCATCGAAAAGATGGTGGAAGGCGGGATCAATAAGTTCCGCAAGGAAAATGCCTTGGTCAGCCAGCTGTTCGTGATGGACAACAAGACCCCGGTGTCCGAGGTCGTGGTCCAGGCCGGCAAGGACGCCGGTTCGCCGATCACGCTGAAGGGCTTCGTCCGCTTCCAATTGGGCGAAGGCATTGAAAAGCAGCAAAGCGACTTCGCAGCCGAAGTCGCCGCAGCTGCCGGCACCAACAAGGCAGAGCCGGTCGCCTAAGCCGATTGCGCGATCTTGGTCGCGTCGGAATGATGCGGGGTGTGCCATCCTCCTTCCCGCAGGAACAAGGAAGAAGGCGAGTGCCGGGTTCTTGTCCGGCAAGACGGGTTGGCAACGGGGCGGGTGCGCCATAGAAGCGCGTCCGCCCCGTTTCACGATCAGGACGTCCGCACACTTATGGTTCGACCCCGCTTCAATCGCATCCTGCTGAAGCTGTCGGGCGAAGCATTGATGGGACCGGGACAATTCGGGATCGATCCCGGCACCGTTGCCGGCATCGCCGCCGAAGTGAAGGCCGCCAAGGACCAGGGCTTCGAGCTGTGCCTGGTAATCGGCGGCGGCAACATCTTCCGCGGCATGGCAGGTGCGGCGCAGGGGATGGACCGGGCGCAGGCCGACTACATGGGCATGTTGGCGACCGTGATGAACGCGCTCGCCATGCAGAACGCGCTCGAGCAGATGGGCGTCGAGACCCGCGTCCAGTCGGCGATCAAGATGGATCAGGTATGCGAGCCCGTCATCCGCCGCCGGGCCGAGCGCCACCTGGGGAAGGGTCGGGTCGTGATCTTCGCTGCTGGCGTCGGCAGCCCGTACTTCACCACCGACACGGGCGCAGCGCTGCGTGCGGCCGAGATGAAGTGCAATGCGCTGTTCAAGGGCACCAGCGTCGATGGCGTCTACTCAGCCGATCCGAAGAAGGTGGCGGACGCGCGTCGTTACGACAGCATCGGTTATGATCAGGTGCTTGCCGAGGATCTCAAGATCATGGACGCGGCCGCGGTCGCGCTGTGCCGCGACAACAATATTCCGATCGTCATCTTCAATATCCGCCAGCCGGGCAATCTCGCCCAGGTGCTGGCGGGCGAAGGTACCGCGACGATCGTCCACAACGAGGGAGTTTGATCCATGCCCGCCTACAACAAGGCCGATGTTCAGCGCCGCATGCATGGCGCCGTCGAAGCGTTGAAGCACGATCTTGGCGGGCTTCGCACCGGCCGTGCCTCGACCGCGCTGCTCGATCCCATCCAGGTCGAGGTTTACGGGGCCAACATGCCGCTCAACCAGGTGGCGACGGTCTCGGCACCCGAGCCGCGACTTCTGTCCGTGCAGGTGTGGGATCGCTCCAATGTCTCTGCGGTGGAAAAGGCGATCCGCAATGCCGGGCTTGGCATTAATCCGGTGACCGATGGCCAGAATGTGCGTCTGCCCATTCCCGAGCTAACGGAAGAGCGCCGCAAGGAACTGGCCAAGCTCGCCGGACAATATGCGGAGAAAGCCCGGATCGCCGCCCGCAACGTTCGCCGTGATGCCATGGATCAGCTCAAGACAGACGAGAAGAAGAAGGAGATCTCCGAAGACGAGCACAAGCGGCTCGATACGGAAGTCCAGAAGCTGACGGACGACACGATCAAGGAGATCGACGTCGCTTTCCATGCCAAGGAAAAGGAAATCCTCGGCAAGTGACCGCCGCCTCGACTCCGGTCGTTCCCGCGGAAGGTGCCAGTCGAACCTCAAGCCTGACGTTCGAGAACAAGGTCCCCCGCCATGTCGCCATCATCATGGATGGCAATGGGCGCTGGGCCGAGCGCCGGCACCTGCCGCGCGTTGCCGGTCACCGGGCTGGAGCAGAAGCCGTGCGTCGCGCCATGCAGGCCGCTGTCGACGCCGGTGTCGAATGCCTTACCGTGTACGCCTTCTCGTCCGAGAACTGGCGGCGGTCCGAAGAGGAGGTCAGCGATCTCAAAGGGCTGATGCGCTTCTACGTGGAACGGGAACTCGCCACTCTGCAGAAAGAGGGCGTCAGGCTTCGTCTGATCGGAGAGCCCGGCAAGTTCGGCAGCGAGCTGACCGACAAGCTGCGGCACTCCGTCGAGCAGACCAGGAACAACGACCGGCTGACGCTGGTGGTAGCGCTGAACTATGGCTCGCAGGGCGAGATCGCGGCGGCTGCTCGGGAGTTGGCACAGCGTGCGCTTGACGGCTCCATAGCGCCTGACGACATCGATGAAGCGGCGATTGCCGACCTCCTCCAGACCCGCGACCTGCCCCCGCTCGACCTGCTGATCCGGACGTCCGGAGAGGTGCGCCTGTCCAATTTTCTGCTGTGGCAGGCGGCCTACGCGGAACTGGTGTTCACCGAGACACTGTGGCCCGATTTCGACGAGAGCGCCTTCAACTCCGCCCTGATCGAATATGCCCGCCGTCAACGGAGGTTTGGAGGCCGATGAGCGAAGTCGGCCTGCGCACGGTTGCCGGCGTTCTGATGATCCTGGTGGCGCTGACCGCAGAGTGGTTCGGCGGAACGGCCTTTGCCATTCTGGTCGCTGCAGCGGCGACCCTGATGTATTATGAGTGGTCGCGGATGGTGCAGGGCTGGGGCCTTGGCTGGAACGTGGCTGGTTTCTTCTATGCTCTTATTCCGGCGCTTGCTCTGCTGTGGGTTCGGGAGCGGGCAGGGGGCGCGGACCAGCATGTCGGCTTTTCGCTGGTGCTATGGGTGTTCATCGTCACCTGGGCGTCTGACATTGGCGCTTTCTTTGTCGGCCGAGCGGTGGGTGGGCCCAAGCTCGCCCCCACGATCAGTCCCAACAAGACGATCAGCGGGCTGATGGGCGGGGTCGTGGCGGCAACGCTGCTCGCCGGGATATGGGCCTCTGCCCGCGAGCTGCACTGGGCCTGGCTGCTGCTGGCGCCGCTGTTTGCAGTGGCCGCTGCTGCTGGCGACCTGTTCGAGAGCTGGCTGAAGCGCAAGGCCGGAGTGAAGGACGCCGGAGCGATCATTCCGGGTCATGGCGGAGTGCTGGATCGCCTCGATGGGCTGGTGCCGGTGGCGGTCCTGACCGGCGGCGCCGTGATCGCAGGCCTGGCATGAGCCGGCGCAAGATTGCCGTGCTCGGCGCTACGGGGTCGGTTGGGCAGTCGACGCTTGATCTAGTCGCGGCGGCGCCTGAGCAGTTCGAGGTCGTGGCGCTGACTGCCGCCACCAACGTCGATCAGCTGAGCGCCGATGCCCGCCGCTTCCAAGTCAAGTTGGCCGTCATCGCGGATGAGGCGTTGCTGCCCGCCTTGCGCGAGTCTCTCGCTGGCACCAACATCCATGCCGCAGCGGGTCCCGCTGCCCTCGCCGAGGCCGCAACTGGCGAGGCCGATTGGGTCATGGCCGCCATCGTCGGCTGCGCGGGCCTAGAGCCGGTCATGGCGGCGATCGAAGCCGGCAAGACGGTGGCGCTGGCCAACAAGGAGGCTCTTGTCACGGCAGGGCCGCTGATGACGGACGCGGCCCGCCGCTCTCGGGCCACAATCCTGCCAGTCGACTCCGAACATAACGCCATTTTCCAGTGCCTTGCAGGCCAGGATGTCGACGCCGTCGCAAGGTTGATCCTGACCGCGAGTGGAGGACCTTTCCGGGATTGGAGCGCCGGGGCGATGGCGCGGGTCACGCCGGAGCAGGCTGTCGCTCATCCCAACTGGTCGATGGGCGCCAAGATCTCCATTGATAGCGCCACGATGATGAACAAGGGCCTTGAACTCATCGAGGCGCACTATCTGTTCGCGGTGCCGGCCGAGCGGATCAACATCGTGGTTCATGCCCAATCGATCGTTCACTCCCTGGTGGAATATGCCGATGGGTCGATGCTGGCGCAACTTGGACCCTCCGACATGCGCGTTCCCATCGCTCACACCTTAGGCTGGCCGGATCGGATGGCGACGGCCGTCGAGCGGCTTGACCTGATTGCCGTTGGTCGGCTCGACTTCGAAAAGCCCGACGAGAGCCGCTTCCCGGCGCTGCGTCTTGCTCGGGAGGCGCTGGCCTCGGGAGGTGCCGCTACGGTGATCCTGAATGCGGCGAATGAAGTAGCAGTGGCTGCCTTCCTGGATCGCCGCATTCACTTTCCGGACATCGCCGGCACCGTAGAGCGCGCGCTTGCCAGCATGAACGAACCCGTGCCCCAATCGATTGCCGAAGTCGTTGAACTCGACCGCAGGGCACGAGCCGTTGCCATCGAGCTCATGCCCGAGCAGGTGGCATGATGCTCGACCAGCCACCGTTGTGGCTGATTCTGGTGGCGTTCATCGCCGCCCTGGGGCCTCTGATCTTCATTCACGAATTTGGCCATTACATCGTTGGCCGCTGGTTCGGGGTGGGCGCCGAGACGTTCTCCATCGGTTTCGGTCGGGAGATCGCCGGCTGGAGCGACGAGCGGGGCACGCGCTGGAAGGTCGGCTGGGTGCCCCTGGGCGGCTACGTTCGCTTCACCGGCGACATGGACCCCGCGAGCATGGGCAAGAACCTGGACCAGCTTTCGCCGGAGCTGCGCGCCCGCAGCTTCCATGCCAAGCCGGTCTGGCAACGCTTTCTGATCGTTCTTGCGGGTCCGGTGGCGAACTTCCTTTTGGCGATCACCATCTTCGCCGCATTCTTCGCCTCGTTCGGCGTTCCGCGCACTCCGGCGGTGGCGGCGGAAGTCATGCCGAAGTCAGCCGCGGCTCGCGCCGGTGTGATTCCGGGCGACCGCATCCTGGCCATGAACGATCGCTCGGTTGAACACTTCACCGACATGGCCTCCTTTACTCGGCTGCGTCCTGGTGAGCCGGTCCGGCTTGCGGTGGAGCGCGGGGGTAAGCAGATCGAGCTTCGCACCGTGCTGGACTCCGCGACCGAAGTTGATCGGTTCGGGCAGGAGTATCGCGTTGGTCGGCTCGGGATCGTCAATCCCAATCCGGTGTTCGAACGCGAAAGCCTGTTCGGCTCTGTCACCGCCGGAGTCACGGCGACGGTCGACACCACCCGGTCGATGATTGATGGCTTGACGCAGATCATCACCGGTCGACGGCCCGTCAGCGAGCTTCATGGCGCCATGAAGATGGCTCAGATCGCCGGACAATTTGCATCGGTCGGCTTCTTCGAGTTCGTGCAACTGGTGGCGCTGTTCTCGATAAACCTTGGGTTCATCAATCTCTTGCCAGTTCCCATGCTCGACGGTGGCCATCTCGCGCTGTACGCGGTGGAGGCGGTTCGCCGGCGCCCATTGGGTGAACGGGCGCAGGAGTGGGTGTTCCGGGGCGGCCTCGCGGCGCTCCTGACCTTGTTCCTGTTCACCACGTTGAACGACCTTCGATCGTTCGGCTTGTGGGAGGGCATCGAGCGCTTGATGGGCTAGAATGCTTGATCGGTGTGATCGTCTGGGGCAGGGCGGACGATATTTTTGACGATGGTTCGCTGCAGCAGTGGCTGGATCTTCACCAAGGGCGGGGACGCGCGTGATTGCCAATTCACAATTGAATACATCTCGACGCCTGAGTGCGGCGCTGCTGATGGGAACCATCCTTGGCGGGTGGGCGACCCCGGTGCTGGCACAGCAGACCGTGCCAGAGCAGGCTGCTCCTGAGCAGACGGCACCACAGCAGACTGTTCCGCAGCAGGCTCCAACGGCAACCCCCCAGGCAGTTGCGCCCGCGGGTCAGCCGGCGGTTGCTCCTGCTCAGCGGACGATCCGCTCCATTTCGGTACGCGGTGCAGAGCGTCTTGAGCCGGAAACGGTCCGGTCTTACGCCAATCTGAACCCGGGCCAGGCTTATGACGCCGAGGTGCTCGACCAGGCCATCAAGGATCTCTACGCCACGGAGCTGTTCGCCGACGCGCAGATCGAGGGCGCCGATACCGGCAACCTGGTCATTGCCGTGCGCGAGAATCCCGTCATCAACCGCATTGTGCTGGAAGGCAACAAGCGGCTAAAGGACGACAAGATCCTTCCGGAGATCAAGCTGGCGCCTCGGCAGATCTTCACTCGGTCCAAGGTCCGCGCCGATGTCGAGCGCATCATCGAGCTCTACAAGCGACAGGGGCGCTTCGGCGCGCGGGTCGAGCCCAAGACGGTGCAGCTCGACCAGAACCGGGTCGACCTGGTGTTCGAGATCGTGGAAGGCGCACTGTCCAAGGTTCGCGCCATCAACATCATCGGTAACGAGCAATATGGCGACGATCGCCTGCGCAAGGAAATGTACACGCGCGAGGCGGGCGGCATCCTGGGCTTTCTCAAGTCCAATGATACCTACGATCCCGATCGTCTTGCCGCCGACCAGCAGAAGCTGCGCGCTTTCTATCTGACCGAAGGCTATGCCGATTTCCGCGTTATCTCGGCGCTTGCCGAATTGACGCCCGACCGTCGCGACTTCGTCATCACCTACGTGGTCGAAGAGGGCCCCCGCTATAAGTTCGGCGAGGTCAAGAGCGAGAGCGAGCTGCGCGACCTCAAGACCGAGACGATCAATTCAGTAGTTGGGATCAAGTCGGGCGAGTGGTTTGATGCCAAGGCGATCGAAGACGCGGTCACTCGTCTAAGCGAAGTGGCCGGCGCCCTCGGCTATGCCTTTTCCGACATCGAACCGGATTATACCCGCAACGCCGAAACGCGCACCATGGACATCACGTTCAAGGTGGCTGAGACTCCGCGCGTCTATGTTGATCGGATCGAGATCAACGGCAACACGGTCACCCGCGACAAGGTCGTCCGGCGCGAGTTCCGGATCAACGAAGGCGATGCCTTCAACGCGATTAAGCTCAAGCGCAGCCAAGATCGTATTCAAAGCCTTGGGTTCTTCCAAGAGAAGCTGGAGATCAAGCAGACGCAGGTGGCGCCGGACCGCGTAGCGCTGTCCGTCGACGTGGAGGAAAAGGCCACCGGTCAGCTCTCCCTGTCGGCGGGCTACTCAAGCCTGGAGCGCTTCATCCTGAGCCTGGCCGTGGAACAGAGCAATTTCCGAGGCATGGGTCAGGTGCTGAACGCCGGTGTCAACTATTCCCGCTATTCCAAGTCGATCAATCTGGGCTTTACCGAGCCTTATTTCCTTGACCGGCAGGTGCTGTTCGGCGGGGAAGTATATCGCCGGGACTATAACAGCTTCAACTTCGTCAACAACGAACGGAATACCACGTACAGTCAGGTCACCACTGGAGGCGGTTTGCGACTGGGCTTCCCGATCAACGAGTTTCTGACGCTTGGCACGCGCTACACTCTGAACCACGACAAGCTGACGCTGGATCGCGGCACCTTTTTCCGCGACGAGGATGGTGACGGCGACGAGGAATGCACGGCGGGCGACTACATCTGCGATGAGGTCGGCAGCCGGATCACCTCGCTGCTCGGCTACACGCTGGTATTCGATAACACGAATGGTATTCGTGCGACGCGTGGTCAGCGGCTTATCTTCGGGCAGGATTTCGCCGGCCTGGGCGGTGACACTCGTTACATCCGGACCCGCGCCGATGGGACGAAGTACTGGGGATTTGGAGGCGGCTTCATCTTCTCCGCTCACGCTGAGGCGGGCTACATTCACCCGCTCGAAAAGTCGCCGGGTTCGGGTCGCGATGCTGTCCGGATCACCGACCGTTTCTTTGGCGCTCAGCTGCGCGGCTTCGACATCCGTGGCATTGGACCCCGGATCACGCGCCGCCTGTACGAGGACGCGACGACCTTGGCCGACGACGAGCAGTCGAGCGATTCGCTTGGCGGACGGGCTTATTACATGGGTCGGCTGGAGCTCGAAGTACCGGTGTCCGCGGGCATCCGCAGTCTCGGGATTCGCCCGTCGGCTTTCGTCGACATCGGTTCGGTATTCGCGCTGAAGAAGCCGGAGCTAGAGAACTTCCCCGGTTTCTGCGCATTCCCCGTGCCTCCGGCGCCCCCGGTCACCACCCCTCCGACGCCGCCGACGCCCCTGACCCCGCCTCTACGGCTCGCTCCTGGCCAGACCTGCGCCAGCCCGGGCTTTGAGGGCACCACCTATGCGGGTGGCGGCTTTCAGGAGTTCTACAGCGGAGGTTCGCCCAAGCCGCGCCTTTCGGTCGGCTTCGGTTTCAACTGGACATCCCCGTTCGGCCCGCTCCGGATCGATATCGCCAAGGCCCTGCTCAAGCAGGACGGCGATGAGACCAAACTCTTCTCGTTCAACGTAGGAACCCAATTCTGATGACCAACAAATTCTTGGCTGCCGCTCTTGCGGCGACTGCCTTTCTTCCTGCCGCTGCCCAGGCGCAGCGCGTTCCGGCCGCCGCCGTCGCCGTGGTGGACACCGATCGGATCGGGCGGGAGTGCACCGCTTGCCGTGCGGCATCGACCCAGTTGCAGGCTCAGGAGACCACGCTGCGCAACCGCGCTCAGGCGCTTCAGCAACAATTGCAGACTGCCGGAACGCCGATCCAGACGGCAGTTGGCGCGCTCAACGGTCGTCAGCCTGATGCGGCCCTTCAGCAGCGCATCACTGCGTTTCAAAGCCAGCAGCGGGCGGCGGAGACGGAACTGGCGACTGGCCAGCGCAACCTGCAGTCGACGCAGGCGAACGTGAACCGGCAGATCGGTGCCCGGCTGCAGACCATCGTTGCGTCGGTAGCCGCGGCTCGCGGTGCAAACGTGGCGATGGACCGCGCCACTGCTCTGTACGCTGCCACGAATGTGGACATCACCAATGAGGTGCTCGCCCAGCTGAACCAGCAGCTGCCGTCGGTCAGCGTAACTCCGCTGCCGCAGAACCAGCAGCAGCGTCCACAAGGCCGCTAAGCGATGACGAGGGGCGGCAGCGTGCCCGCCGAGGAATCGAGCACGCTCGACATCCGCGGCGTGATGGCGGCGCTGCCGCACCGTTACCCCATGCTTCTGATCGATCGAGTCGAACGGTTGGAACGCGACGTGGCGATCACCGCGATCAAGGCGGTGACGATCAACGAACAGTTCTTTCAGGGTCACTTCCCCGGGCGGCCGATCATGCCGGGCGTGCTGATTGTTGAAGCGTTGGCCCAGGCCGCCGGCGTGCTGGCCGTAGAAAGTCTGGGCTTGGCCGGCTCCGGCAAGCTCGTCTACTTCATGGCAATCGACGGTGCCAAGTTCAGGGTGCCGGTGGAGCCGGGGTGCTTGCTCTCGCTCGATGTCCAATTCGTGCAGAAGCGCAGCAGCGTGTGCAAGTTCGCCGGTCGGGCGTCGGTGAACGGCAAGCTGGCCGCGGAGGCCAGCTTCACCGCGATGATCGCGGATCCGCCGGTCGCTTAACGAGCGATCCGCCAGCCGTCCTGAACGCGGCGGACCCGGAAAGTCTCGCCGAAACGAGTGCTGGCGCAAACCTCGGCGGGTGGGCCTGCAAGCACCATCCGGCCGTCATGAACCAGCAGAGCATGGTCGAAGTGCGACAGCAGCGTAAGATCGTGCACCGACACGAGTGCCGCTGCGCCCAGAGCCGTCGCGCCCTGGACCACCTCAAGCGTTCGCAGCACCCAATAGGGATCAAGGTTCGACAGCGGCTCGTCGAGCAGAAGGAGGCGAGGCCGTGGCGCCAGCGCCCGCGCCAGCAGTACGCGTGCGCGCTCTCCCGTTGAAAGCCGGTCGACCGGT
>DATLMM010000053.1:0-5316 GCA_035537335.1 Sphingomicrobium sp.
CACGCTCCACCAGCGCCGCCTCGGCCGAGTCCATCATCGGTCCAGGGCCGCAGATGAACCAGGCATCGACTTCTTCCGGGTCCGGCACAAAGGAGGCGACCGCTTCCGCGCACGTCGCACGGTCGAGCATGCCGTTGAGCAGGTCGACATCGCCCTCTTCGTCCGACAGGAAGTGGAACAGCTCGAACCGGCCGAGGTAGCGATCCTTGAGGCTGGCCAGTTGTTCAAGGAAGATGATCGAGCTCGCGTCCCGGTTGCCGTAGAACAGGGTAAAGCGGCTGCCGGGCTCCGTACTCAGCGCCGTCCGGGCGAGCGACATGATCGGAGTAATTCCGGACCCGCCGGCAAAAGCGACATAGCGCCGCGCCTTCACCGGATCGAAGTCAGTCGTGAACGAACCGTGGGGGGGCATGACGTCCAGCCGGTCGCCCGGCTTTAACTCGCGCGCGACCCAGTTCGAGAAGGCACCGCCCGCGATCTGCTTCACCGTGACCTTCAGCTCGCGATCGTCCGGCGCTGTGCACAAGGAGTAATTGCGCCGCACGTCTTCGCCGTCGATCTCGGCTCGAAGAGTGAGATGCTGGCCGGCGCGAAAGCGAAACACCGACTCAAGCTCCAGCGGCACCGAGAAGCGGATGGACCTCGCCTCGTCCGTCTCCGCAATCACTTCCGCCACCTCCAGCGGGTAGAACTCCTTGGTCACCACTTGGCGTCCGGATAGGTGCGTGGCAGATATTGCATGATCGCCAGCAAGTGGCCGAGATGCTCGCTATGGTGCCCGCGCCGACCGCCCAGGATCGGGCGTGTATCTGCCGGCACCTCCAGCGTCGCTTCGCCAAGCACGCGGGCGATGCTGGCTCGCCACTCCGGCTCGATCTCGCGCGGGTCGGCCGCGATCCCGCGAGCGATGGCATCCGCCAATTGCTCGTCGACCTCGAACAGCTCCGGCACGAAGCGCCAGCACCAGCCCAGGCCATCAACGGTCCGAGCGCGGCTTTCGTCCGTTCCATCGCCAAGCCGAACCACCCACTCGCCGGCAAGCTCGCGGTGGTAGGCGACCTCCTTCCCGCCCTTGGCCGCTACTCCCGCGATCTTCGGGTCGGTGCTGGTGCTCAGTCGCTGATAAAGCATGTGCTGAAAGGTCGAGAACAGCAGGTGCCGAACCATCGTCTGGGCAAAATCGCCATTGGGCTGTTCGACCAGCCAGCAGTTGCGAAAGTCGAGCACATCGCGCTTGAAGGCCAGTTCATCCGCATCCCCAGCCTCGCCCAGGAACAAGGTCGCCTGCCCGATCAGGTCGAGCGACAGGTTGGCCAGGCTAAGGTCGACCTCCACGCTCGGCGCGTGCCCGCACCATTCGGCCAATCGCTGGCCGAGGATCAGCGCGTCGTCGCCCAGCCGAAGCAGATACTCGACACGCACCGGATCGTGCGGCAACTCGGCCGGTGAATCGAACGCACCTTGTGGGCGTACCTTCTTGGCAGCTGCCTCGTCTTCGGGTCGGATGGGCGGAAGTGAGGGCATTCGAAACTCCGCTGCCCTGAACTCGTCAAAGGGCTATCCTTATCCGCCTGGCCTAGAAGATAAGGCAGGGCTTCGACAAGCTCAGGCCGACGGCTTCATTTGCATCAGATGTGCTTCACCACATCCGGAATGTCGTAGAAAGTGGGATGCCGGTAGACCTTGTCCGCCGCCGGCTCGAACAACTCGCCTGCGTGGTCGGGATCGCTGGCGATGATCGCGGCCGAGGCGACAACCCACAGGCTCACCCCTTCCTGCCGCCGAGTATAAGTGTCGCGCGCATGGCGCAACGCCAGTTCCGCATCCGGCGCGTGAACCGACCCGACGTGCCGGTGGGCGAGCCCGCCCTTGGAGCGAACGAAAACTTCCCAAAGCGGCCAGTCGGACATTCGCACCTTCTCCCATCATCCCCGCGAAGGCGGAGATCCATCTCCCAAGCTCATCGTCTGCCGTGTGTCCGGAGCTGGATTCCCGCCTCCGCGGGAATGACGGAAAAATCAAGCTGCCGCCTTTGCTCTCCGCTTCGCTTCATGCGCCGCCGCGGCCTCGCGAACCCAGGCGCCTTGCTCCCACGCCTCGCGCCGGGCCGTGATCCGCTCGCGCGCGACCGGGCCTTCGCCGCGCACCACGGCATAGAACTCGTCCCAGTCAACCTCGCCGAAGTCGTAGCCGCCCTTGTCCTCGTTCCACTTCAGCTTGGCGTCGGGAACGGTGAGCCCGAGGAACTCGGCCTGCGGCACCGTGATGTCGACGAACTTCTGCCGAAGCTCGTCATTGGTGTCGCGCTTGATCCGCCATCTCATCGACTGTGCCGTGTTGGGCGAGTTCTCGTCCGGCGGGCCGAACATCATCAGGCTGGGCCACCACCATCGGTTGAACGCGTCCTGCGCCATCCGCTTCTGCTCGGGCGTGCCGTTAGCCAGCTCGGTCATCGCCTCGAAGCCTTGGCGCTGGTGGAAACTCTCTTCCTTGCAGACCCGAACCATGGCCCGAGCATATGGTCCGTAGCTGGTCCGCTGCAGCGGCACTTGGTTCATGATTGCCGCGCCGTCGACCAGCCAGCCGATCGCCGCAATGTCCGCCCAGGTCAGCGTCGGATAGTTGAAGATGGTCGAGTATTTGGCCTTGCCGCTGTGCAGCGCCTCAATCATCTCCTCCCGGCTGGTACCCAGCGTTTCCGCGGCGCAATAGAGGTACAGCCCGTGTCCGGCCTCGTCCTGGACCTTGGCCAGCAGGATCGCCTTGCGCCGAAGCGAGGGCGCACGCGTGATCCAGTTCCCCTCGGGCAGCATGCCCACGATCTCCGAATGCGCATGTTGGCTGATCTGCCGCACCAAGGTCCGGCGGTAAGCCTCGGGCATCCAGTCCTTGGGCTCGATGAATTCGTCGGCCGCTACCCGCGCCTCGAATGCCTCAAGCAAGGCGGGATCCTCGGCAGTGCCGATCGGCTGCACCTTGACGCCGCGTTTGGAGAGTTCGGTCGTGTACATAAGTCCTATGTAGCAACTGCTGGGCCAAGCTTCAATTTGGTCCAGCGACTCCCCATGTCCCCAACATGGTGAAGCTATCCGTTCTCGACCTGTCGCCCGTGGCGCAGGGCTCCACTGCTGGCCAATCGTTGCGCAACTCGGCCGAGCTGGCGGCCTCCGCCGAACGCCTCGGCTACTTCCGCTACTGGATGGCCGAGCATCACAGCATGCCCGGCATCGCCAGCGCGGCTACCGCCGTGGCGCTCGCCTATGTGGGAACGCGAACCTCCACCATCCGCATCGGTGCCGGGGGCATCATGCTGCCCAATCATGCGCCCCTGACGATCGCCGAACAATTCGGTACGCTCGAGTCGTTGTTTCCTGGCCGGGTCGATCTCGGCCTTGGGCGGGCGCCAGGGACCGATCAGGCCGCAGCCCAGGCGCTGCGACGCAATCTCACCTCCGACCAGAACCAGTTTCCGCGCGATGTGGTGGAGCTGATGGACTATCTCCGAGGCGGTGAACGCCGGGTCCGCGCCATTCCGGGCGAAGGTCTGCACATTCCGATCTGGATACTGGGCTCAAGCCTGTTCGGCGCTCAGCTCGCCGCCATACTAGGCCTCCCGTTCGCCTTCGCCTCCCACTTCGCTCCCGGCCAGATGGACGAGGCCATTCGCATCTACCGGGAACGGTTCGAGCCTTCGGAGCAACTCGACCGCCCCTACGTCATGCTCGGCTTCAATGCGCTTGTCGCGGACACGGATGAGGAGGCGCAGTTGCTTGCGACCTCGGTCCAGCAGGCCTTTGTCGCGCTTCGCGGCGGCAACCCGGGACAGCTACCGCCACCCCGGCCCGGCTACCTCGACACGCTTTCGATGAGCGCCCGCCTGACCTTGGAACAGGTTCTATCCTGTTCGGCGGTCGGGAGCCCACAAACCGCGAGCAGGGCGGTGGATGCCTTTGCCGAACGAACCGGTGCCGATGAACTGATGGTCACGGCCCAAATCTTCGATCACCAGGCTCGCCTTCGCTCCTACGAACTCCTGGCCGACGCCGTTCAGAAGGTGGACGCTTAGTTCCGTTCAGCCCCCGCGGACTTGACCCGGCAGCAGCCTTCCGCCTTCTGCGCAGCAGGAGGGATGGACGCATGACCTACGAGACAATCGGCTTGAACGTGGCGGGCCATGTTGCCCGCATCACGCTCGACCGGCCGGAGCGGCTGAACAGCTTCACGCGCCAGATGCACGTCGAACTGAACGACGCTCTCGACCAGGTGTCAGAAAGTCGAGTGATTGTTCTAACCGGCGCCGGGCGCGGCTTCTGTGCCGGGCAGGACCTTAACGATCGGGCGGTTGCGCCGGGTGAGGCCGTCGACCTGGGCAGTACGGTCGAGGAAAGCTGGAACCCGCTGGTGCGCCGCCTCGCCACCCTCCCGCAGCCAGTGATCGCCCGCGTCAACGGCGTCGCGGCGGGCGCCGGTGCGAACATCGCGCTCGCCTGCGACATGGTCGTTGCCGCGCGCTCGGCCAAGTTCATCCAGAGCTTCTCCGCTCTCGGTCTCGTCCCTGACAGCGGCGGGAGCTGGCACCTTCCGCGCTTGGTCGGCCAGGCTCAGGCGCTGGGGCTGGCGCTTACCGGCGAGCCGCTGCCGGCCGAACGCGCGGCCGAATGGGGGCTCGTCTGGAAGTGCGTCGACGACGAAGCGCTCGACGGGGAGGTCGACGCTCTGGCGAGAAGGCTGGCCGCACTTCCGCCACTCGGCCTTGCCGCCATCAAGCGACTGATGCGTTCAAGCTGGAGCCGAACGCTGGACGAGGAACTCGATCTTCAACGCGACGAGATGCGCCGGCTCGGCTTCACCGATGACTACCGCGAAGGCGTCGCCGCGTTTCTGGAGAAACGTCCGGCCACCTTCACCGGACAATGATGACCTCTACGGACCACTAAGTCGCTCCAAGAAAACATGTGCGCGCGGCCGCAAACTTGTAAAAACAGGGCGAATAGTCCATATGGTCGAGGCTACTAGTCGCATCTGACGGTTTTTCGGCGCTTTGCGGCTCCTTCTTCCTTCTCTCGCCTCTCCTAGCACCGGAGAGCCGATTGGCGGCTCGCCAAAACCAAGGAAGAACTCACCATGATCACCGGCACCGTCAAATTCTTCAACGCCGATAAGGGCTATGGCTTTATCCAGCCGGAAGACGGCTCGGGCGACGCGTTCGTGCACATCAGCGCGGTGGAAGCCGCCGGCATGCAGACGCTCGATCGCGACCAGCGCGTTCAGTACGAGCTGGAAGAAGACCGCCGCGGCCGCGTCAGCGCCGTTCGT
>DATLMM010000054.1:0-11188 GCA_035537335.1 Sphingomicrobium sp.
TCCAGCCTCGAGCACGGTGTCGCCCGGGGCAAGCTCGACAACCTCCATGTGCGGCACAAGCATATCGCGCTCCGTTTCCGACAAGGTCGCAAGCAGGCGATTGCAGTCGAACACCGCAGCAATAGGATCGGGAGAAAAAGTGTCGACCGGCAGATCCATGCGCCGCCCCCTTTACGCAGTTCAGCCATCACCAGGAGACCAGCGGAAGATACCGCCGAATGGTGGGTGGAGGAGCATTACGCGATCGTTCCGACCGTCGGCAAGTTCAGATATTTGAACGACTTAGCACGAGATATGTGTCGGCTGCCCGACATTGTTCCGGCAAGCGAATGATGGGTTGTGGAGTAAGGAGCCGCGTTGCCGCAAGAAGGACGCATGTCGCTCCAAGCACCGCGGCTCCCGTCCTCAGCAGGTCAATCGGTTCGGCAAGCAGCTTGTCGGTTGATGGATCGGATCAGCCCCCTTATAGGCCCTGCACTGCCGCATCCGGAGACGTGGGTGAGTGGCTGAAACCAGCGGTTTGCTAAACCGCCGTACGGGGTTTACTCGTACCGAGGGTTCGAATCCCTCCGTCTCCGCCAGCTGATCGTGCAGCGACCTCTTGCGAGCGCGAACCTTTCGGAAAATCCCTCTCGGGCCAACGCGCGAGAGATACATCCGGACGTTACCGATGGGTCGAGCTTTCGCGATAAAACAAAGACTTGAAGGGCGATGGCAGTAGTGCCGCTGCAGTGGTTTGTTTCTCCTCCGGAACCCTCGTTACGGCTTCGCGTTCATGGACCGGTGACTTGGTACGCCGGACTTCGCTCGCGCGGGTTCGGAACAGGGTCTGCCGTTCAACCATCGGGAGAAGGCAAGATGAAGAAAACTGCAATGGCCCTAATGCTGGCCAGCTCGATTTCACTGGGTGCATGCACCACGACCGGCAACGACGACACGCTGGCCGATGCGGCAACGGGCGCAGCCGTTGGCGGTCTCGGTGGAGCGGCCGTTGGCGCCGTAGTTCCGGGTGTCAGCCCGATTGCCGGTGCGGCGGTTGGTGCGGCCATCGGCGGCATCGCGGGTGCCGTATGGGCCGATCGCGACAACGACGGCTATGCCGACGGCTATGTCTCCAACGGTCAGTACTACCAGGGTCAGCCGCAGGGCTATGATCCGACGCTTGGCCGCGTCGCCACGGGTGCGGGCATCGGTGCGGCGGTTGGCGCCGGCGCTGGTGCGCTGATCCCGGGCGTTAGCGTCCTCGGCGGCGCGGTTGCGGGTGCGGTCATCGGCGGTCTCGCCGGTGCGGTCTGGGCCGACAACAACAATGACGGTCAGGTCGACGGCTACATCCAGAACGGCCAGTACTATCAGGGTGCTCCGGCCAACTACAATCCGAACGCCACGACCAGCCAGCCGACCTACTCGGCCCCGGTTCGTAGCGGTGAGCGCGGCTAAGCCCACGTAAGGCGACACGGCCTTCGCAAGAAGGTTGTGCAGCGTGCCGGCCACCTCGTGTGGCCGGCACGTTTCGTTTGAGCGTCATTCATTCAGGCGCAAGCCTGCTTGCCTGTTCTTCAGTGCGACTAGATGGTCCAGGTCGAGGTGTAGCCCACCTGCACGGTGATCGGCCGTCCGGATTGATCCCGCGCCGGCTCCCACCGGCTGTTCGCCAGCATGATGCGGCAAAGCTCGGCATCCAGGGTCGGATCGCCGCTGGTGGCTGTCACCCGGCAATCGGTGACGCGGCCTGACGAGGCGACTGTCAGCAGCAGGGACGCCTGTCCGCGCGGGATGCCGAGTGCCATCAGGAAAGACGATGGCAGACGGCCGCGATTACCGCCCAACAGTCGTGGTGGATTGCCGAGCCCGCTGCCTTCGCCCGCTCCCGTGCCGCCGGAGCCGCCGCCACCAAAGCCGCTGCCCTCGCCGCCCGCTCCCCGTCCGATGCCAGGCGCCGAGGCTGCGCCCACGGTCCGATCGGCTCCCTCAACTGGGCCGCGCTGATCGCTGGTGCGAACAGGGGAAGGAAGCGGAAGCACTACGCTCGGGTCGGGTGCGACGATGGGAGCGGGCTGGGCGCGCAGAGCAGGTGCACCGGCTTCCTCCCTGGCGGCGGCAGCCTCCGGCTGCGGCGGAGGCTCCGGGGGGATCTGCGGTGGCGGCGGAGCCTGAAGGTCAAGCGTCGCGACATCGCGATCGATCGTGCCCAACGGTCCGCCAGCGAGGCCTAGCACCAGGGCAAAACCAAGTGCGACATGCAAAGCCACCACCAGAACAGCAGCCTTTGCGCGATCGTTTCTGTCGGCGGCGTAGGGCATCCTCTTCCCTAACTGCGCAGGACCGCTCAGCCTTTCAAGCCGCTGTCCCGTTCTGACAGGCGGGCGAGTTGGGCGAGGCCGTTGAGGTAGGGAGGGGGGCATGGCACTTCGCGGTAGCCTTGAGCCGCTGCCGCCTGCAAGGTCCACATGGGGTCGATCAGATGTGGACGGCCGATCGCGACTAGGTCCGCGCGACCGGCAGCGAGGATCGAATTTGCCTGGTCGTGATCGGTGATGTTTCCGACGGCCATCGTCGCCACCCGCCCTTCGTTGCGCAATCGGTCGGCGAACGGCGTCTGGAACATTCGGCCGTAAACCGGGCGCGCGTCGGCCCAGGTCTGACCCGCGGAAACGTCGATCAGGTCCGCGCCGGCGTCGGCAAAGGCGCGGGCAATCTCCACTCCCTCCTCTGCGGTGACACCTTGGTCGCCCGCCCAGTCGGTGGCCGAGATGCGGACGGACATCGGCCTCCCTTCCGGCCAAACCGCCCGCATTGCGCGGAATACCTGCAACGGAAAGCGCAGGCGGTTCTCCAGGCTACCGCCATACTCGTCGTTGCGCTTGTTCTGCAGGGGAGTGATGAAGCTCGACAGCAGATAGCCGTGGGCGGCGTGCAGCTCGACCATGTCGAAGTTCGCGGAAATTGCCCGGCGGGTGGCGGCGACGAACTGGTCGCGGACTTCGTCCATATCACCCCGGTTCATCGAGCGAGGCCGCTGATTACCAGGAGACCAGGGCACGTCGGAGGCAGCCATCAGCGGCCAGTTGTCGTCCGGCAGCGGCTGGTCCATGCCCTCCCATCCACGACGGGTGCTGCCTTTGCCGCCTGAATGGCCGAGCTGAAGGCAGAACTTCGCCTCGCTGTTGGCGTGGATGAAGGCGCTAACTCTCGACCAGGCTTCGGTCTGTTCGTCGTTCCACAGGCCGGTGCAGCCTGGCGTGATCCGCGCTATGGGCGCCACGCAGGTCATCTCGGTAAAGACCAGCCCCGCGCCGCCCTGTGCCCGAGCGCCATAGTGAACCAGGTGAAAGTCGGTCGGCACACCGTCCACTGCAGAGTAGGTCGCCATGGGCGACACGGCGATGCGGTTTGCCAGTGGCATGTCGCGCAACCGATAGGGCGCGAACATAGGGGGCGCCGAGCGCTCGTCACCGCCTGCTTCGCGCCAGAACCATCGCTCCAGCTCGGCCAGCCATTTGCCGTCGCGCAACCGCAAATTGTCATGGCTGATGCGTTGTGAACGGGTGAGCAGCGAATAGGCGAACTGCAGCGGTTCGAAGTGGAGGTAGCGGCCAAGTGTCTCGAACCACTCGGTCGAGTTGCGCGCGCTGTTGGTGAGCTTGAGCACCTCCACCGAACGTTCGGCCCTATACTCATCAAGCGCAGTGTCGAGCGGGAGATTGGGGCGGTTCAGCACCTCGGCCAGCTTGATCGCATCCTCCAGCGCAAGCTTGGTGCCGGAGCCGATCGAGAAGTGTGCCGTGTGCGCGGCGTCGCCGAGCAATACGATGTTGCCATGGTGCCAGCGCTGGCAGCTGATGCGACGGAAGTTGAGCCAGGCGGCCGAACCCGCCAGGTGGGCGGCGTTGCTGAGCAGCGGCGCACCGGCGAGGTGCCTGGCAAAGATGCGCTCGCACGCGGCAACAGCCTGCGCTTGCTCCATCCGGTCGAAGCCGAGCCCGCGCCAGGTGGCTTCCGAACATTCGACAATGAAGGTCGAGCGCTCCGCGTCGAAGCGATAAGCATGAGCCCAGATCCATCCTGCCTCTGTCTCTTCGAAGGCGAAGGTAAAGGCATCGAATTGTCGCGGTGTGCCAAGCCAGACGAACTTGTTGGATCGCACATCGACCTCGACGCCGAACTCCTGTGCGAAGCTGTCGCGCACTCGGCTGTTGATCCCGTCGGCGGCGACCAGAAGATCATGGCCTTCGGGCAGCTGATTCAGTTCCGTGCCGAAATGCAGCTTAACTCCGACCTCACGCGCGCGGGCAGTGAGAATCTCCAGCAGGCGTTTGCGCCCGATACCGATGAAGCCGTGCCCCGTGGTGCGCACGACCTCACCGCGGAAGTGAACGTCGATGTCCTCCCAATGGGCGAACTCACCTGCGATGGAAGTTGCCGAGGTGGCGTCGTTCGCGGTCAACGCTTCCAGCGTCTGCTCGGAGAACACCACCCCCCAGCCAAAGGTGACGCCGTCGGCATTTCGCTCGAACACATCGACCTGATGCGCGGGGGAGCGCAGCTTCATCGAAATGGCGAAATAGAGCCCTGCCGGACCGCCCCCGATAACCGCAATTCGCATGGGCTGAGCCTAACGGCGCGGCGGAGAGAACCGCAACGAAAAAGGGGCCGGTCGCTCGGCCCCTTCCTCGTTGATGAGCAGCGGCCCTAGAACCTCGTGCCGAGCCTCAGACCGAAGGTCTGCGGGCGGCCCGGAGTGATCAGCGTCCGTTCGCAGATGCTGCACACCACCCCACGCGACAGTTGCGTCTTGTTGTTGAACAGGTTGGTTGCGAACAGCTGCACGCTGTACTTGCTCCAGTCGTAGCCGGCCGCGAGATCAAACAGGCTGCGGCCTTTCAAGCGGCCAAGATAGTCGTTGGGATTGATCACGTCGTCCCTGCTGCCGATGTTGCGACGGACGTCGGCGGCGGCGCTTGTCTGGAATGCGACGCTCCCCTGCACATGCGCCCGACCCATCGCCATCGGCCAGGCGTAGCGGGCAGTGACCGCGCCCTTCCACCTGGGCGTGACTGGCAGGCGGGTGCCAGAGGGTGTTACGATGAAGTCATCATCGCCGTCGTCGTCCAATCCAGAGCAATCGCCGTTGCCCTCCGAGAAGTTGCAGATGTTGCCCTTGGTCTTGGCATCCGTGAACGCCAGCGCGGCGTTCAGGGTGAGGCGGCCCGCGACGTAGCTCACGTCCGTCTCCACTCCCTGGATTTTCGCGTCGCGGCCGTTCTGAATCACGGTCAGGCTGTTGAGGCCAAGGAAACTGAACTGAAATTCTTCCCAGCGCTGCCGATACAGGGCGCCGTTCCAGCGAACGGGACCGATGCTGGTCTTCCAGCCCAGCTCATAGTTGGTGAGGAAGTCGGGCTCATAGTCCGGCGCAAGCGGCTGGCGATTGATCCCGCCGGGCCGAAAGCCGCGCGACCAGGTCGCGTAGAACATCAGGTCGTCGGCCGGCTTGTACTGCGCGTTGAGCCGGTGGATGAAGCCCCGCTTCTTGGTGCGCTTCGGAACGGCCTCGCCGTCCACCACTTGCCCGACGTTGGTGCAGGGTGTGCCCTGCAAACTTCCGCTGGCGAAGGGTGAACCTTCATCGTCCAGCAGCGCAAGGCCATTTACGGTCAGGCACCGACGGACCCCCGAGGATCCGTAAGCGGCATTGGGCGGCTCGTTCTGGTTGACCTCGTCGAAGTCTGGATTCTTGCCGAAGCCGGCGAAGCCGAACAGGGTGTTGTCGAACTTGTATAGCCGTCCGCCGGCCGTCAGCGTGATCTGCGGGGTGAGGTCGAAGCTAGCCTCGCCGAATAGGGCATAATCCTTGTCCTTGCGCTCCTGCTTTGTCAGCCACAGCGTTCCGGGGCGGCCATTCACGGACAGGTCCGGATCAAGATTGTCGATCCGGTAATCCTGGAAGATGTCGTTTGTCTGCTTCTGATAAAAGGCTCCGAAGATCACTCGGAACGGCTGATCCTGCGGCGATGCGAAACGCAGCTCGTGGCTGGTCTTGCGGAAGTCGTTGGTGCCGATGATGTACTGGCGCGGGTCGATCGTGTTCCCCGCGGCGTCCTGATAATAGAAGTAGTTGGCCAGACCCCCGTCGCCCTCATACGCCGCGTCATAGGCGTCGGAGTAATCGGTGTAGTCCGTGTCGGTGTAGGTCGGGCGCTTCAGATAGGCACCCGAGTAGGTCACGTCGAAGTTGAACAGCTTGCCCTCGACCAGCAGCGCCGCCTGGGTCCACTTGTCCTTGCTGATCTCATTGCGGAATCGATCGACGCGCAGCCCGCCAAGCTCCGGATCGACCCCGTAATAACCGTCAAGCTTGCCGTTCTGGTGCATGATCGTCGGAGTGACGGTCCAATTCTCGTCCAGCTCCACCCGCAGTGCGGCGCGCCCGCCATAGACACGGTAGTCGTTGAAGTTCTTCTCGACGAAGTCCTCATTGTCGACACTGATGCCGTTGCGGACGCAACCGACGGTTTCGCCATTCTCGACGATCGGGTCGCCGCAATAGGTGCGGCTGCCGAACACATTGTCGATGAAGCCGCCGTCGCGCTGGTAGAAGCCGACGACCCGCGCGGCGATGCGGTCGGAGAGCGGCACGTTGACCATGCCCTCGAGCGCGCCGCCCCAGTCGCCCCCGGTGATCTTGTTCACCTCACCGTCCACCCGGCCGCTGAAGCTGTTCGGATCCGGCTTGTTGGTGATGATGCGGATGGTGCCGGCCTGGCTCGATGCGCCGTAGAGCGTGCCCTGCGGTCCGGCGAGGCTCTCGATCCGTGCGATGTCGTAGATGTGGACGTCGAGCGTGCCACCGATGGTCGTGACCGGCTGCTCGTCGAGATAGGTGCCGACGCTGGGGAAGGAGCCGGAGTGGTTGCCGTCGCCGCCCGTCGCCACGCCCCGCATGTAGACGGTGGTCGATCCCGGCTGCGACGTCTGGAACGACACGGACGGCAGTTGCTTGGTATAGTCCTCGAAATTCGAGATATTGAGCTGATCCAGCCGGCGGGTGCCGATCGCCTGGATGGAAACCGGCACGTCCTGCAGGTTCTCCTCGCGCTTGGTGGCGGTGACCACGATCTCCGTGGTGTCGCGCGCTTCCCCATCGGTCGCGACCTGCTCCTGCGGAGTCGGCGGCGTGTCGCTCGATCCGGGTGCCGGCTGTTCCGCCGTCTGCCCCAGCGCAGGGCTCGCGATCGCCGTGGATGCCAGCAACCCCAGCGCCAAGGTCCGCATGTTCCCGCTCAACGTCATCAACCTTCCCCCCCAGAAGCAGCTTCGAGTCGTTATTGCGACAGAGCGCACGAGGCTTGTCAACGAAGCGTCACGGTTTTCCTTCGGTTTTCCTGCGTTATCGTTGCCCCGAAACCGCCGGATAGGCATCGAGTATCGGTCCAAGCGACTGCCGTAGCGGTCCGAGGTGGGCATCGTAGCGGCGCCACTCTTCCGTCCCTTGGCGGTAGATCGGCTGGCGGACCTGTTCCGAACTGGCGGTGCGAACAGCCCGCTCGGTGCGGTGGAACTCGAGGCAGGCTTGTTCGAATGGCAGACCGGCATGCTGGAGCAGGGCGCCGACCTCCGCCTCCGTGTCGTCGACCATGCGCTCGTAGAACACTCGGTGAACCCGGCCGGGTAGCACCCGGTCGACATGCTCCATCAAGCGGACATAGTCGGCGTAATAGCGGCCCATGTCGGCAAGCGAGTAGCTGAACGCCTGGCCTCGGGCGAAGTGCTGGCGGAAGTTGCTGAAACAGCAGCCGAGCGGATGGCGGCGCGCATCGATGATGGTGGCGCTCGGCAGGATCAGCGCGATCAGCGGAACGTAAAGCCAATTGTTGGGGAGTTTGTCGATGAACAACGGCCGCGCGGTTCGCCGCTGTACCGAAGCACGGCGAAGATATTCTTCTCCCGCCGCGCGCAATTCGGCCTGGCCCATGGTCGTGACGCTCGCGGGGTAGCCGGGCAGCGCCCTCGCAACCGCCGGAAGATCCGGCAGTTCGGACGTGCCCTCGACCTGGCTGTGGCTGGCAAGGATCTGCTCGACCAGCGTTGATCCGGCCCGCGGCATGCCGACGATGAAGATCGGATCACGCGCATCGCAGCCGCCTTGCGCCTTGCCGAAGAGTTCGGGCGTGAAGACGGCGATCGCCTGGTCGACTGCCCGGCTGACCGACCTTGGATCGTAGGGGAGGGACTGGCGGCGCAAAGCGTTGGCCGTTTCGTAGTGGGCGAAGGCTTCGTCGCTCTCGCCGCCGTCGTGCAGCGCCTTGCCGAGCGCAAAGTGAAGGTGAAAGCGATCATCGTCCGTCAGGTCGGGCCGCGCGAGCTGGTGCTGCATGTCGGCGAGGTCCGTTTCGGTGAACCGCACTGTCTTGAGGTTCGCCAGGCTCCACCAGGCTTCGCCGAGCTGCGGGCGGAGCTCGATCGCTCGGCGGTAGGCGGCGATGCCCTCCGCCTGCCGACCCACGGTCTTCAGCATGTGGCCAAGGCTCAGCCACACGCGTGGCTGTGCGGGGGCACGTTCCAGCACTTGCTCGTAGAGGGTGATCGCCTCCTCAAAGTCGCCCAGCCGGCCGAGCGTCGCCGCCTTGAGGTTAAAGTGGCCGAGATCCTCCGGCTCGGCCGCGAACAACTCACGAAGTAGCGGCAGTGCTTCGGCCGGGCGCCCCGTTCGCCCGAGCAGCAAGGCCAGGTTCGAGCGGGCCGGCGTGAAGTTGGGCGCGATCTCCAGTGCGCGCCGAAGCAGCGTCTCCGCATCTTTCGATCGACCGATGCGGGCGGCGAGTTCGGCCAGCATCCGAATCGCGCGGACCTCAAACGGGTCTTCCTTGAGATGCGCTTTCAAGAGGCGTTCGGCGACATCCAGCCGATTGTCGGCGAGTGCGAGACCCGCATCCAGCAGACGGGGGTGCAAGGCCGGTGCGGAGCGGAGCCGGGTGCCGGGCACGGTCAGTCAGCACCCGACAGGAAAGCTTCGAGCACGCGGTTGAAGATGGCCGGCTGCTCCAGATTGCTCAGGTGTCCGGCGCCGGCGATCTCGATCAACGATGCCTGGCCGATACGGTCCTTCAGGTCCTCGCTAAGCGACAGCGGCGTGATGCGATCTTCGCTGCCGCACAGCACCAGCACCGGGCAGGTGATCGACTGCACCCGCGCGCGCTGATCCGACAGCCACACCGCCGCCGCGCCGAGCGCGTAGGCCCGCGGATCGATCCGACTCATGGTCTCGATCACCTCAGCGCGGACGGCGGG
This sequence comes from Sphingomicrobium sp., assembly GCA_035537335.1. Lineage (GTDB taxonomy): Bacteria > Pseudomonadota > Alphaproteobacteria > Sphingomonadales > Sphingomonadaceae > Sphingomicrobium. The sequence continues at coordinate 9,292 of DATLMM010000054.1, forward strand.
ATCGATGCCAGGCGCAAGCAAGGCGTCGACCCGCGCTTCCGCCAGGCAGCGCATTCCCAAATCCGCGGCGGCTGCCAGCGAGCGGTCATGGATTTCCTGCCCTTCGGGATGGCAGGCAAAGCTGTCGGCCAGCACGAGGGAAGCGCAATGCTCGGGCGCCTGATCGTGCATCGCAATGGCAATTACGCCGCCCAGCGACAGGCCACAGGTATGTGCCCGTCCAATGCCAAGCGCAACCATCGCCTCCAGCATAGCGCGCGCGAATTCGTTGCGACCGGCGCCTTCGCGAAACTCGCTTTCCCCATATCCGGGATAGTCGAACGCAATCGTCCATCGTTGTCGGCCGAAGTGCTCCAACTGCGGCGCCCACACACTCTTGTCGGAACCGACCCCGTGCAGCAGTACCAGCGGAACGCCGCCGCTCCCCGCCTCGGCAAAGCCGATCCCGCCACCTGCTGTTGCGATCACCCCCACGCCCGTATCTTGGCAGCGTCGGTGTGAACGCGCTAGGCCTCACAACCATGACCCGGATGACAGTGAACGACCAGGCGCTGCAATACCGATTGGACCCGCGGACGCCGCTGCTGTGGGCGCTGCGTGACGCGTCCAACCTGACCGGGACCAAGCATGGCTGCAGCGATGGCAGCTGCGGTGCCTGCACGGTGATGATCGACGGTCGCGCCGAACGCAGCTGCGCGGTGCCGATCTCCTCCCTGGAAGGCGCCACCATCACCACCATCGAAGGCTTGAGCCAGGGGCGGGCACATCCTGTGCAGCAGGCCTGGATCGCCGAACAGGTCAGCCAATGCGGGTTTTGCGAGCCCGGCTTCATCATGGCCATCGCCGCCCTGCTTCAGGCCAGCCCGCGCCCGTCGCGGGAGCAGGTGGAGGCGCTCCCCAACCAGTGCGCCTGCGGTGCCCAGCCGCGCATCCTGCGCGCGGTTGCCCGGGCGTCTCAGACGGCGGCCGCGGCGAGTAGCTCCGCTCCGCCCGCCACTCCGGCCCGACGTTGATCCACTTCTGGTAGACGGCGCGGCGTCGTTGGTCGAAGGAGACATTGCCGAAGCAGGGCAGCGCCCCTTTGGCGTACAAGACTGCGAATTCGAGGAACCTGCCGCCATGTCCATCCGCCTCGCCCTGCTTGCCGCCAGCACGCTTGCCCTGTCCGCCTGCTTCGCGCCGCCGTCGCCAGAGGTTGAGGCGGCGGCCCGCGCTGATGCTGAAGCGTTAGCCACGCCAGCACAGGGGACGGCTGCCGCGACGACTCCGGAGGCGGAGCATGAGCGGCTGTTCAACCTGTTCAAGGCCAGCGATGAGGCAAACCTTCAGCGCAATCCGCTGAACGCCATCTTCCGCGGTGATCTGCGCTATGCCGATCGGCTCGGTGACAGCATCTCGGACGCTTACTTCGCAGCGGAAAAGGCGGCCGCCGAAAAGGATCTGGCGGATCTATCCACGATCAACCGCGACGTGCTGACGCCGGTCGATCAGATCGCCTACGACGTGTTTAAGTTCCAGACGAGCGACACGCTGCGTGGCCTGCAGCCGGACCTGCTCAGCCTCACCCGCGTGCGACCGATGAATCACTTCTACGGCATCCACACCTTCTACCCGACCTTCGCCAGCGGTCAGGGCGCCGCGCCGTTCAAGACGCTCGCCGATTACGAGAACAACCTGAAGCGGCACGCCGACTTCGCAACCTACATCGACCGCGCGATCGGACGCTGGCGCGAAGGCATGGCGACGGGCGTGGTCGACACCAAGCTGACCGTCCGCAACATGATCGAGCAGCTCGATACGCAGCTGAAGCAGAAGCCGACTGTTTCGTCCTACTATGGCCCGATCGACAAATTCCCGGCGACGATCGGCGCGGCGGACCGGGCTCGCCTGAGCGCGG
>DATLMM010000055.1:0-2193 GCA_035537335.1 Sphingomicrobium sp.
GCGGGCAAGGATGGCAACCCCGTTGAAGCCTTTCTGCCCATGCCAGACGGCACCATATCCCGCCGCTTCGATGTCGGCGATGGGCAGCGATTCGTCGGCGCATTTGAGCTCCTGCAGGCAGACAATGCCCGGCTCTTCGCGCTCCAGCCATTCGAGCAGGCGTGGCAAGCGCGCGCGGATGCCGTTCAGATTGTAGGTCGCTAGCTTCATGGAAGACCGTCCCTCAAAGCTGAAAGTTGCCGACAATCACCGTCCGGCAGCGGCCGCCCAGAACGACGCGATCGCCCTCCAGGCGGCACTGAAGCAAGCCGGTGCGCTTGCTTGCCTGCAGGGCGGTGAACTCTTTCCGGTCGAGGCGCTCCGCCCAAAACGGAACCAGTGCCGCATGGGCAGCCCCGGTGACGGGATCCTCGTCGATGCCGACCGGGACCGCGAAAACGCGGCTGGCGATCGTCTGCTCGTCACCTGGAGCAGTTACGATCGTGAGCGGCGGAAAGGCACCAAGCGCTGCGAAGTCGGGCTGCACCGCCCGCACCTCCGCCTCGTTGCGGAGCAGAACGATGGCGGCCTCCTCAGACCCGCGACCGATGAAGATCTCGCCGTCGACCCGCAATGCGCTGAGCAGGCGGGGCATGTCGCCGGGCGCGACCGTCGCCGCGGGCAGATTCAGCTCCAGCAGATCGTCGCGACGGCTGACGGTTAGGATGCCGGAGTAGCGGGTGGAGAAACGCACCGATTGGCCCGTCAGCAGGACGTGCCCGGAAGCCAGGGTCGCGTGTCCGCACATCGGAACCTCGGCAACGGGCGTGAACCAGCGCAGGTCATAGTCCGCGTCCTCGCGCTCGCTTGGCACCGTGAAGGCGGTCTCGCTGAGGTTATTTTCCGCCGCGATCGCCTGCATCAGATCGTCGGCGAGCCAGCGGTCCAACGGCAGCACGGCGGCCGGATTGCCGGTCAGCGGACGCTCCGCGAACGCATCGACCTGGAAAAAAGGAATGGAGCTCATCGCGTGCTTTCCGTCAGCTTGGAGGGAAGAAGGGTTTCACGGTCGACCTGCCCTTCGGGGTCGACATGCATCAGGATTTCCGTGCCGGGGAAGCGCTGCTGCAACTGCTCCTCGATGGGATCCAGGCGGTCATGGGCTTCGCGAACTGTCCAATGCGCCGGCACCCAGACGTGGAACTGAACGAAGCGCAGCGTCCCGCTCTTGCGGGTGCGCAGATCGTGCAGACCCTTGAGCTCCGGATGTTGGCAGGCTGCTGCTAGGAACTCGCGCAGCTCATGCTCCGGCCATTCCTTGTCCATCAGCTGGTTCACCGCCTCGGCCGAGGAGCGGTAGGCGCTCAGCAGCAGCCAGAGTGCGATGGCGATCCCGAACACTGCGTCGGCGCCGCGGATTTCCACCACCTGATCGAGCACTAGGGCCGCGATGACCGCCGCATTGAGCATCAGGTCGGATTTGTAATGGACGTTGTCCGTCTTGATCGCGACCGATCCGGTGCGCGCGATCACGCCTCCTTGATACCAGAGCAGGAGGAGGGTGGCGGCGATCGCGAACAGCGACACCCCGATGCCCATCTCGAGCGCTTCCGTCTGGTCGCCGGTCATCAGCCGGTCGGCCGCGTGCCAGCCGATCGCCACCGCTGACAGAGTGATCAAGGCGACCTGCGCCAGCGCGACCAAGGCTTCCGCCTTGCCATGGCCGAACCGGTGATCGTGGTCGGCGGGGATCGCGGCGATGCGGATGCCGGCCAGCGTCGTCAGGCTGGCGATTACGTCCAGCGCGGTGTCCGCGAGCGACGCCAGCATCGCGCTGGAATCGGTTTGCCAAGCTGCCCAGGCCTTTGCCACCAGCAGCAGCAGCGCCAGTGTGACACTGGCGATCGCCGCGCGTGTCGCATGACGCGCATGGCTGGCAGCGACTGCGGCGGTGGTCACGGGTAAAGCAGACCTTCGGTCCAGCCGACCTCCGAGCGCGTGAACAGCCGGCGCTCGTGCAGCCGGTGCGGCCGGTCGCTCCAGAATTCGATGGCGTCGGGGATCAGCCGGAAGCCGGACCATCGCGGCGGCCGGGAGACGTCCTGCCCTTCGAACCGCGTGCGCACCTCTTCGACGCGGCGCTCGAACACTTCCCGGCTTTCCAGGGGACGCGACTGGTCCGACGCCCAGCTGCCGATGCGGGAGTCCCGGCCC
>DATLMM010000056.1:0-4392 GCA_035537335.1 Sphingomicrobium sp.
GTCGTGGAGCTGCGCGACGGCGAAAGCTTCGCCATGGCCGGCCTGCTCCGCCGCGACTTTCAGGATACGGTGCGCCAGTTCCCGATCCTGGGATCGATCCCCATTATCGGCACCTTGTTCCGCTCCACGGGCTTCCAGCGCGAGGAAACGGAGCTGGTGATCATCGTCACGCCGCGGCTGGTGGCGCCGGTGCGCGAAGCCAACCTCAAGCTGCCAACCGACCGGGTCAAGCCGCCGCACGAGGCCGAGCTGTTCCTGTTGGGCCGTACCGACACGGGCGTCGGTCCCGCGCCCGAATTCGGTATTCACCGCGACGCCGGCCAGCCGGCCGCCGCTCCGCCTACCGCCGGTGGCAGCGCGGCCAAGCCCGCCGGGCCGACCGGCCTCGAAGGAGACTACGGTCATGTGCTCTAAGCGCCTTCTCGCCATGGGTCTGACCGCCCTGCCCTTGGCCGCTTGCGCCACGCTCGACCCCGTGACCGGCTCCGTCGACCGCCACTTCGGTGAGGCGGTGGCCTGGAACAAGGCGGTGCAGACGATCAATCCCAACCCGGTCTATTCCGAAACCGGAGCCAAGCCCGGCGACAATGGCGCGGTCGCGGCCGGTGCCGCCAAGCGGTACCGCACCGATCAGGTGAAGCCGGTCGAGCGGCTCGGCACTACGGACGTGGTCACCTCCGGCTCCAGTTCCGGCGGCGGCTCCGGTCCAAGGTAAGGCATGCACCATGCGGCATCCGCTCAGCAGATTGGCACGGTCAAATAGCGGCGCAGTCGCGCCAATCGTTGCGCTGTCCCTCCTCGGCCTGATCGCCTGCGGCGGAATCGCGTTCGATTATTCGCAGCTTGCCTCGCTTGACACGGAGCTCCAGCAGGCCGCGGACCAGGCGGCTCTGGCCGGCGCCACTCAGCTAAACGGGCAGACGGGCGCCATAGAACGGGCCACTGCCGCCGCACAGGCACTGCTCGCCAACGAGACGCGGTTCGCCAACGACGGCAGTGCGGATGGGCGAGCCGTCACCATCCCCAATGTCGTGTTCTACGAAACCCGCGATGACGCGGAGGCGGACACCGACGGGTTCACCGATGCCACCCGGTTCAAGGAGGCACATTTCGTTCGGGTGGCGGTCACGACGCGGGCCGCCCGCTATGCACTGACCCCCATTGTCGGCCTGATTGCCTCCCCCAATCTCGCCGCGGAGGCGATTGCGGGGCTGGGTTCTGCAATCTGCAAATCTCCGCCGCTGCTGATCTGCAATCCGGACGAGAGCGGGTCCAACTCTGATTTCGATGCAGCGGCGTACGTGGGTCGTGGCATACGGCTTATATCCGTTGGCGGTGGTCCCGGCGGCTGGGCTCCCGGCAATTTCGGCTACCTCGACACGGGCGGCGGGAGTAACGGCGTGCCTGGGCTCCAGGAGGGTCTTGGCTGGGTCACCCCCCCGGGAGACTGTCTCAGCGCGACTGGCGTCGATACCAAGCCCGGAGGGAACGTCCCTGCCACCGATGCCATAAATACACGCTTCGACATCTACGACAGCAATAACAGCTGTCAGTCCGGCGGCACTTGTCCTGCCTCGATCAACAGCGTCAAGGATGTGGTCCGCCCGGCGAACGCCAGCGGCAACAACGCGTGCAAGCTGCACAATTCCGGGTGGCAGGAGGCCGCCGCTCCCTACCGTCCGAGCTCCGCCAGCGCGTACCTGCCGACCTCGGTGACACCCGGCGCTATGGGCCACCCACGCGATCTCTGCCACGCGTTTGATGATTCCTGTGCGAAGGGCCGAATCGGGAACGCGATTTGGGATCGCGACGCATACTTCCGCACTAATTACGGCTGGACTCATGCCCAGTGGCAGTCGTTCACGGGATTGGCCGAGAACGCCGCAAAGACCCAGCCTACCCGCTATCAGGTATATTCTTGGGAGATCGCCCAACGCGGCAACATTGTCGGCGGTGTAACGGTGCTGGGTCCAAGGCCGCCCGGCGCGACCGGCGCCACGAGGGTCTCCTACGGCCTGCCGCGATGCAGCGCCAGCGCGGGTTATGGTTCGGGAACCGTGCCGGGCCCCTCCGTGGTTGACCGACGCCGCATTTCGGTTGCGGTTGCGAATTGCTCAGCGAATGGCGTCAACGGCAACTCGGAAGACGTCCCTGTGGTGCGCTGGATCGAAGTGTTCCTCGTAGAGCCTTCCCTCGCGCGCGGCGGGTCGACCGCCACAGTTGCCGGTACAAATGTTTCTCGCGTCGGCACCAACCAGGGCGACCTCTATGTGGAGGTCATCGGCGAAACCCAAAGTGGTGGCGCCGGTGCAACGGCCGGGCAAGTCGTGAAACGCGACGTGCCCTATCTGGTCAAGTAAAATGAGCCGTCGCCTTCTCTCTTGCAGGCAGGGCTCCGCCGCCGCGGAAATGGCGCTGGTGACCCCGCTGCTTATCATCATCTTGCTCAGCAGCGTCGAACTTGGCCGTTACTTCCACAACGAGCATCTGGTCGTCAAAGCAGTCCGCGACGGCGCGCGCTTCGCCGCCAGGCACGACTTCTCGAACTTCGACGCATGCAGCGGCTCGCCGGGCGGAAATGTCGTGGCCGATACGGTGAACCTCGTCCGTACCGGGTTGCGAAGCGGCGGCTCCGCGCAACTGCCCGGCTGGGGCACTGCAACTGTGACCGTGAGCACGAGTTGCTCGACAGGCGCGGGCGGGCAGACGATGACTGGCATCTACGCCGGGCGCGCGAGCGGGGCCCCGATCGTTACGGTAAGCGCGGTCGTCCCCTACTCCCCGCTGTTCGGCAATACCGTGTTCGGGTCATTGACGCTCGCCGCGACCCAGCAAGCGGCCGTGACCGGCATATGATCCGCTCCGCTTTCCTCCGAGACCAGCGCGGCGCCGCTGGGGCGGAGTTCGCCCTAGTCGTCCCGCTGCTGCTGATCTTTCTCTTCAGCATAATTGATGGCGGTCGCTTCCTGTGGGAAGTCAACCAAGCCGAGAAAGCCACGCAGGCCGGTGTTCGCCTCGCGTCCGTCACCGACATCATCCCCGGCGGCTTTGTCGGCTACAGCTATGTCGGGCAGACTGTTGGCGGCGTGACCCTCACCCAGGGCGATCGCGTCCCGGCAGCTGCACTTGGCAGCGTCACCTGCACGCGCACGGCATGCACCTGTTCTGGCAGCTGCCCGCCCGTCGGAACGATCAACAGCGACGCTTTCGACCGCATAGTCACGCGCATGCAGGCGATGTACCCGCGGATCGCGGCCAACAATGTTCGGGTGGAGTATAGCGGCTCGGGCCTGGGCTTCGCCGGCGATCCCAACGGCATGGATGTGGTGCCGATCGTCAGCGTGCGGCTGACCGGGCTTCAGTTCAACCCGATCACCACTCTGTCGTTCGCGACCGTCAACCTGCCCAGCATCCGGTCGTCGCTAACGGCCGAGGACAGCGCGGGCGTGCAATCCAATTGAGGAAAGACCTGTGAGCGTCATGAACAATCACGACACAGCCAAGGTGTGGCGCCCGCAAGGGCGGGAAGCTGGGGTTCAGTTGTACCTCAGCGGAACCGAAGGTCATGCGGGCGAGCTGCTCGGAGCGCGGGTGTCCGGACTGCCACTGAGCCTCAACCTGGTGCCGGTCACTGATTGGATCGATCCGGCGGAGCTCAGCGCCGCAGCAATCGCGGTCGTACAAGTGAACCCGGATGCGCCGGCCTCCATCAAGCGGTTCGAACGGCTCGCGGCTGCTACCGATACACGGCTGATCGCCGCTGCCTACGAGCCCCCCCTAGCGCTGGTCAGAGGGCTGCTTCGGAGCGGCGCGCACGATGTGCTTCCCCTACCGCTGAGACTGGACGATTTGGAAGCCTCCCTCGCTCCGTTATTCAAAGAAGCATCCACGAAGGAGGTGCAGGCGTTCGCAGGAACCTCCCGGCTGGTCAGCGTGATCAAGAGTCGCGGCGGTTGCGGGGCGACCGCGCTAACCACTCAACTCGCCTGCCGTTATGCCCAGTCGGAGGCGAAGCAAGGCCGCGGAGCCTGCTTCGTCGATTTCGACGTGCAGTTCGGCGACGCTGCCTTCCAACTCGGCTTGATGCCGAAGCTGACCCTCGGCGATCTAGTCGAAGCCGGAGCACGGCTTGATGGCGAGTTGCTGCGGTCTGTTGCCGTTACGCATCCTTGCGGCTTGCCGGTGATTGCGTCTCCTCCGACCATGCTGCCGCTGGAATCGATCAGCAATGATCAGGTCATCGCCATCGTGGACAGCGCCCAGCGCGAATATGGCACGGTAATCGTCGACCTGCCCGCCAATTGGACGCATTGGTCGCTGTCGCTGGTGGCCCGCTCGCACTTGGTGTTCCTCGTCACGGAGCTGACCGTCACAGGCCTGCACCATGCGCGC
>DATLMM010000057.1:0-20955 GCA_035537335.1 Sphingomicrobium sp.
TCGCTCGATCAGGACATGCAGGAGACCTGGGCCGTCACCGGTGTCTATCCGAACATGGACTGGACCGCCGACAGTCGCGAGGTGGTGTTCTGGGCCGGCGGCAAGATCAACCGCGTGCCGGTGACCGGAGGGACCGCGCGGGACATCCCGTTCCGAGTGCTGGACGACCGTGTCGTTGCCAACTCCGTCCACCCGACCATAGAAGTCGCACCAGCCAGCTTCGAGACCAAGATGGTCCGCTGGGCGCAGGTCTCGCCGGATGGGCGGCAACTGGTGTTCGAAAGCCTCGGCAAGCTGTGGCTGAAGCCGGTGGCCGGCGGTGCGCCGCGGCGGCTGACGAGAACCAATGACAACAGCATGGAAGCCTGGCCGAGCTGGTCGCGGGACGGCCGCTCGATCGCCTTTGTCCGTTGGACCGACGCGGAGCTGGGCCGCGTTCAACTGGTAACCGCGACGGGTGGAAACGCCCGCACGGTGACCACTGAACCCGGGCATTACTCCCGCCCCCGCTTCTCGCCTGACGGCCGCACCATCGCGCTTGAAGCTGGCAGGGGCGGCGGTCTGACCTCCGACCAGTGGAGCCGCGACCGCGGAATTTACGTCGTCCCCGCTGCCGGCGGCCGCCCGCGACTGGTCGAGCGTGGCGCCAGCAACCCGCAATACGGCGCCGGCAACGACCGGCTCTTCATGACGGCAGAGAACGATGAAGATAAGCTGCAGCTGATCAGCACCGACCTGTCCGGAGAAGCCAGGCGCGTTCACGCGACGGGTGATCTGACTTCCAGCTTCCAGGTTTCGCCAGACGGGCAGTCGGTCGCGCTGCGGCAGAACTATGAGGCCTTCCTGATGCCTCTGCTGCCGGGCGCGCAGGACGTCAGCGTCGCATTGAAGGACGGACCGCTTCCAGTCACCCGGCTGAGCCAGGGCGGCGGCGACTTCCTCCATTTCTCGCGCGGAGGGACGCAGGTTCACTGGAGCATCGGGCCGACACTCTATTCTGCCGACACGCGTACCGCCTACCGTGAAGGCTATGCTTACCCGATGTCCGGCATCGACCTTCGGCGAACAGTTGCCGCTGCCAAGCCGGCCGGCCGCGTGGCGCTGACTGGTGGGCGGATCGTCACCATGGCCGGTGTGACCGGCGGGATCATCGAGGACGGCACCATCTTGATCGAAGGCGACCGGATCGTCGCGGTCGGCTCGCGCACCGAGCTTGCCGTGCCCGCCGGTACCCCGACGGTCGATGTCAGCGGCAAGACGGTCGTGCCGGGCTTCATCGACGCTCATGCCCACGGTCCGCAGGGCGAGGACGGGCTTACTCCCCAACAGAACTGGTCGGCCATGGCCAATCTGGCTCTGGGCACGACCACCATTCACGACCCGTCGAACAGTGCCGTGGAGGTGTTTGCCGCCGCGGAGATGCAGCGTGCCGGCCTGATCCTTGCACCGCGCATCTTCTCGACTGGCGAGATCATTTACGGCGCCAAGGCCGCGGGCGTGTTCGCCGACATCGGCAACTACCAGGATGCGCTGGCACACGTTCGCCGGTTGAAGGCCCAAGGCGCCTTCAGCGTCAAGAACTACAACCAGCCGCGCCGCGAACAGCGGCAGATGGTCGTCGCGGCTGGCCAGGCGGAAAACATGCTGGTCGTTCCCGAGGGTGGTTCGCTGTTCAACATGGACATGTCGCTGATCCAGGACGGCAACGCGACCGTTGAACACAACGTGCCGGGGAGTACCTTCTATCAGGACGTGCTGCAGCTGTGGTCGCAGACGAAGACCAACTACACGCCGACGCTGGTCGTCAGCTACGGCGGGCCGGGCGGGGACCCTTATTGGCGCTCCCGAACGAACGTGTGGGAGCACCCGCTCTTGAAAGCGCACATTCCGCCCGGAACATTGGCCTTCGCGAATGCTCGCCGGGTCATCGCGCCGGAGGAAGATTATGCGGACACTGGCGCGGCCCGGGAGGCTCGCAAGCTCGCCGACCGCGGATTGCAGGTGAACATCGGCGCTCACGGACAGCAGGACGGCATTGGTGCGCATTGGGAGATGTGGAGCTTCGTGAAGGGCGGCTGGACTCCCCTGCAGGCGCTGCAGGCGGCAACCATCATGCCGGCCCGTACTCTGGGCATGGCGCGGGACATCGGGTCACTGGAGCCCGGCAAGCTGGCCGATCTTGTGGTGCTCGATGCCAATCCGCTCGACAACATCCGCGACACCGACAAGGTCAGCTCAGTGATGCTCGGCGGCCGGCTCTACGATGCAGCGACCCTCAATGAGCGGGTGACCGGCGGGCGGACACGTCAGGCTTATTGGTGGGAAAACGGCCGCGAACTACGTTGAACAAGGCAGGGAATGCACTTCGGCCTAAAGGCTAGATCTGGCCGCTAGTCGACGGACCAGTTCAGCGCCCGGAGGGGTCGGCAGCGGACAGGCGCCTGCGACGGGCCACCTTAACGGAGTAGCGGTATGCCAATTCCAGATGGGCGATCTTTGCGGCTTTATCTCCAGTCTTGAGAGCCGCTGCAGTCTCTTCCCGGTGGCGACGGAGCAAGTATGAGCGCTCATTCTTATCCATGTGACTAGGTCCCGTTGCCATTCCGCGAGAGAATCCCCTTGGCACTCGGATCCTGAATGGATTGCAATTGCGACAGCTATGTTTCGTTCATGTTTCAGCAGTCGCCCGGATCGCGACTCCTGAAGTCTGATCGTCGAATACTCGAGCGGCGTCGACGGATCGAGGGCGGCTAGCTGGCGTGATCCGCGAAGAACTCGCGGGTCCGCTCGTCCTTCAACAGCGGCTGGTACATTTGAAACAGCACGGGACCTGGCCGGTTGTTGCCCTCGATGATGACAGGGCCCGCCTCCGTCACGGCGATGTCCCAGCCGACATAACGCAGGAACGGAAAGGTTCTGCAAAGCTCGACGACCTGCGCCTTGACGGCCTCCCAATGCTCGACCTGCGCGCCCTTGATCGTCGCCCTAGTGTCGGGGTGGACGTCCGACCAAACCACTTCGTTGTTCCGTCCCACTCTAACGGCCCGGTCCATGATCCCGCTGTCCAGGTCGATGCGTGCGGCCATGCCGCCGGCGCTGAAATTGTCCACGCCGCCCGACTCCGACCCGCCGAACCGATGGGAAGCGGCAAGGACGCGAGGGGGTCCATTTTCGCGAACGACCGTCAGGATGCGGATCGTGTTCAGTGAACCTGGATAGATCATGGCCGAGTAACCGGCCTGCTCCACATAGCTGCTGACCAGCATGTCTTCGGGGTACTTCTTGTCGAGCTCGGCAAAGGCTCGAATGAACTCGATATGGCTGCCCAGGCTGCCCGTGATAGGCTTGACCACCGCGCGCTTGCCGCTCGCGAGTACCTCACGCAGCCTCCCTTCCCCACCGTCCGGAAAGTGCCAGCGGCCCTGGGACGTGTAGCCGTAGATTTCGGGGTGCGGGAATCCCGCTCCCTTCAGCAGAAATCCGAAGACCAGCTTGCTGCTCAGCAGGTAGGAATGGTCACCATTGAGCAAGGAGAGGGTGGTTTCGCGATCGAACTTGGATACGCAGCCATCCAGGGAACCATGCACCTGGTCATACCACGCGCCCTCAAGCGGGTTGTGGCCTTTAAGCAGGTACCGCAAGCGACGGCCGAACGCCATGTCGGGCGCCTTCGACTTCGAGTCCTTCCACAATTTCCAGGCAACGCCGAGGTAGGTGATCCTCCGCTTGACCAGCTTGCGTCGATCGACATTGGTCAGACTGCCAAAAACCATGCTGATCACTTCCTGCGGTTGATCTGACAAGCAGAACGGGATTGCGCTTGTGCATCGGAGTTGAGGCGGTTTCGTGTCGACGGTTGTTTGGCATTGCTATCACTGTAACCGGTATTTACGCCGATCAACTATGCAGGCGTTCAGCTAGGAATTTCCGAGGATGTTGAAGAGAGCGGTCGGCGGCCTGCTGCCGGGCAGGTTCCGCCAGAAGCTGCTTTACAAGCGTATTCATGGGCGATGGCCAAACCTTCGTAGCCCCCAAACGTTCACGGAGAAGGTCTTCTGGCGCAAGTTCAACGATCGCAATCCGCTCTACACATTTTGTACCGACAAGCTGAAGGTCAGGGGATACGTCGGGGAGCGCGTCGGATCGGATGTTCTCGTCCCACTCATCTTTGAGACTGCGAACCCGGAAGATCTTCGAGAACTCGCCAGCTGGCGCAATGTCGTCGTCAAGGCCAATCACGGCTGGAAGATGATGGAAATCATTGGCGATGAAGAGCCGTCAGAGCAGGAAAAGGCCCGTATCATCGGCGAGTGTCATCGCTGGCTGGCCATCTCCCACGCCAGGTTGCACGGCGAGATGCATTACGACGGGATCGAACCGCGCGTCATGGTGGAGCGGTTCGTCGGCGACCGGCAGCGGACCCCGCTCGACTGCAAGGTTCATTGCTTTTGGCAGGACGACGGCACGGTGATGATGATGGTTCAGCTGGTCGCCGACCGTCATTCATCGAAATCGATGTCCTACTATATTGATGGCCTCGATGAGCGTCACGTCGTCCGGGATGTGGGCGACAATCCGCCGCGGATCGAGGGTCTGCATCAGGAATTCGTGGACGCCGCGATACGCAAGTCCAAGATCCTTAGCGCGGATTTCGACTATGTGCGCGTGGATTGGATGCTGACTGCTGACAGCTTGTTCTTCAGCGAGCTGACCTTTACCCCGGGTGCAGGACTGTCCCGGTCGATGGGCCCGCAGTTGGACCAGGCCCTTGGTAGACTGTGGGTCCAACAGAGTGCGACGAATTCAACCTGAACAGTTGTCCGGTAATATCCCGCGCCGCCGCAGCCTACTCGGGCCAATGTACTTTCTGCGGCAGCAGCACAGATACTGAGCGGTAACTAGGCGATCGTTGATCCTCGCGAGGTCATCCTGATCAGTGATTCGGGGATACCGCGACACGTGACCGCCACGATGCCCAAACTTCGTCCCGCAACTGGAGTGTAAGACCGCCGTCACAAGGCTTCAGTAGGGAGAGGCACTCTACAAGAGCGCCTCCAAGTTGCAGTTCGTGCTTCTGGGGTTGCTTCGAAAGCGCAAGTTGGGGTGCGTTGGGAAGGTGTCAGATGAGTAGCGACCCGATCAACTTCTCGGTCGTCATTCCCTTGTACAACAAGGGGCCACACGTCGAGCGCGCCATCCTCAGTGTGCTAGAGCAGGATCACCCCGCCGCGGAAATCATCGTTGTCGACGATGGCTCGACAGACGGAGGGCTCGAGATCGTTCGAGGGTTCAAGGGAGTGAAGGTCCTCAGGCGCCCTGTGCCCGGGCCGGGCGGCTATGCGGCGCGGAACTTGGGGATCGTGGCTGCGTCCACCGAATGGATCGCCTTCCTGGACGCGGACGACCGCTGGCGCCCCGATCACCTGTCGACGCTTGCTGCCGCCATTGCCAAAAACGATGGACAGGTCGGTTGCGCCTTCACTCGTCCCACTTTCGTGACGGACGGCACGACCAGGCCCTATCCCATCTCGAAAGTCATCAGGACGAGCACCAAGCCGTTGGACCTGCATGGGTTCGTCGCTGCCTGGCTCCACGCGAAGACCTGCCCGATGTGGACGGGGGCCGTCGCCGTTCGGCGCTCGGTTCTGCTCGCCGCGGGCATGTTTCCTGCCAACGCTGCCACGCGAGGCGGGGACAAGGACGTTTGGCTAAGAGTGATGGCTCGGACCAACGGAATCTTTGTCCCTAAGGTCACGGCGGAGTTCCACCAGGACACGGTCAATCGGGTGACGAAGTCTCTCGACCATACGGTCCAGCCGATCATCTGCCGAAGCATCGCGCGGCTCCTGCAGTCGGCGAGGCCGGGCACCCAGAGCTTGCTCAAACGACTGCACAACATGGAAGTCGTCTATTACGCGCGGTACGCCGCCGGTGCGGGAGCGCCGTTCAATCGCGACTCCCTCAACAGCTTATGCGCTCCGGCGTTACGCTCGACCGTCAAGATAATGTCGTTTGCAATGGCTGGCAGCGTCCTTCGCCTGCTGCGATCGCCCAGGTTCAAACCGGCCGCGTTCAACGCCCGAGTGGCGGCCGAGCCTGTGCCAGCCACCAGCCCATCGGTCTGCGATCCGGCGAGCAGTCGCGCGACAACCGTCCGGCCCAGCCGCGCGGAAGCGCCTCGAGCATGGATCGGCGTGGCCGCCAGGAGCGTCCCTGAGCGGAGAGAAACCGATCTGCCCGTCCGACTTTCAGCCTGAACGATCCTCGGTCGATCCCGCGCTGCAACCAGCAGCCGCCTTCTATGCTGCTGCTAGACAGGATCACGAAAAGTGGTCGGGGAGAGAGGATTCGAACCTCCGGCCCCTGCCTCCCGAAGACAGTGCTCTACCAGGCTGAGCTACTCCCCGACCGGAACCCGCTTCGGTGAAGCGGGAGCCAAGGCGGGGGTCCTTTAGGCGGGCCGGCTCTGCCGCGCAACCTATTGTCGCATCCGACCACTGTTTGTCGTTCGGACCCGCACTACATAGGCGCCAACCGGCCTGGAGGCGCACGTGAACATATTGATGGTCCTGACCAGTCACGACCGGCTTGGCGACACCGGCGAGCCGACCGGCTTCTGGCTGGAGGAGTTCGCCGCGCCCTACTACGTGCTCAAGGACGCCGGCCACCGCATCACGCTCGCCTCGCCAAAGGGCGGGCAGCCGCCGCTTGATCCCAAGAGCGACGAGCCGGAGGCGCAGACCGACGCCACCCGTCGCTTCCGCGACGATCCGGAGGCCGGGGCCGCGCTGGCCGATACGGAGCGACTGGCCGAGGTTAATCCGAGCCATTTCGAGGGTCTCTTCTTCCCCGGCGGACATGGGCCGATGTGGGACCTGGCCGAGGATGCCGACGTCCGGCGGATCATCGAAGCGCTACTTGGCGCCGGAAAGCCGGTCGCAGCAGTCTGCCATGGGCCGGCCGCGTTGCGACGCGTGCTCGGCGAGGACGGCGCGCCGCTGGTCCGCGGGCATCGGTTGACGGGATTCACCAACGAAGAGGAGGCGGCGGTCGGCTTGACGGATGTAGTGCCGTTCCTGCTGGAGGATGAACTCCGGGGCCTTGGCGCCGACTTCTCGTCCGGCTCGGCCTTCGCACCCCACGCCGTTCGCGACGGCCTGCTGATCACGGGCCAGAACCCGGCTTCAAGCGAGCCTGCTGCAGAGGCCTTGCTGGAAGCCTTGGTAAGGGAGCCCGAGCCCGCCGCTTAGTGACCTCCGGCGCGGAGCATTTCCTCCACCCGCACCAGCTTCTCGCGCGGCGCACCCGAGCGGGCGGCCGCGATCTCCGCGGCCTCGATCTTCTGCCAGGCGGCGAACGGCACCGGGTCGCAGCCGCGGCTGGCGAGCAGCCGGTCTAGTCCGTCCGGCCCCTCGCGGCCGGAGTCTTCTCCGTCCGGCGGCAGCAGCGCGGCGATCTGCTCGGCGACCTCCTGCCCGTCCGGTCGATTGGTGCCGATGGTACCGGTCGGCCCGCGCCGTGCCCAGCCAACGGCGTAGAGACGTTCGCCAATCAGTCCGCCACCGTTCGCAAAGCGACCTAGCCGCTCGTCGTAAGGCACTCCCGGGATCGGCGGGGTCGCGTAGCCGATGCAACTCACCACCAGGCCGGCCCCAACGCTGTAGGTGTCGCCAGTTCCAGCCGCGCTGCCGTCGGGCTGGAGGCGGGTGCGCTCCACCACCAACCGTTCGGCTCGCCCCTCACCTTCTACCGCCAGCGGCTTGGCAAAAAAGTCGAACACGATCTGTTTCGGCTTGGCCGGGTCGGCTCCCACTGCCGCAAAGTCGCGCAGGTGGCCGACGGACTTGCGTTGCCCGGGTTCAAGCGCGGTGTCTGCCTCCGCAGGTGGAAAGTCGGCGGGGTCGACTACCGGCGTGGCCTGCTCCAGATGGCCGAGTTCGCCCAGCTCCTTGGGGGTCATGGCGATCTGCTGCGGCCCGCGCCGGCCGAGCACAGTGATGGTGCGGATGGAGGACTGTGCCAGCGCGTGAAAGGCATGGCCGACGATGTCGGAGCCGGCGAACTCCGCCGAAGTCTTGGACAGGATGCGGGCTACGTCCAACGCGACGTTGCCGTTACCGACCACCGCGGCATGGCTGACGTCGAGCGGTGGCGCCAGATCGGCAAAGTCAGGGTGGCCGTTGTACCAACCCACGAATGCCGCTGATCCGATTACGCCCGGCAGGTCGTCACCCGGAATGCCGAGCCGCCGGTCGTTGGGCGCTCCGGTCGCGAGCACCACCGCATCATAGTAATGGAGCAACTCTTCAACCGAAACGTCGGCGCCGAGGTGGACGTTGCCGAGGAAGCGAACGCCCGGCGACAGCGCCACCTTTTCGTAGCGCTTGGCGACGGCCTTGATCGACTGGTGATCCGGCGCAACGCCGAAGCGGATCAGGCCATAGGGCACCGGTAACCGATCAAGGATGTCGATTCTTGCCGCTTGGCCATAGGTCTTGGCGAGGGCTTCCGCGGTGTAGAAGCCAGCGGGTCCCGATCCGATCACCGCAAAACTGCGCATTCGCCTTGCTCCCGTTGGATGGCGGAGCCTAGCGCGGCGCGGCGCCGGAGCAAGCGCGGCTTAGTTCTTGCCGTGGTCCTCCAGCAGCAGGTCGCCGCCCTTGCTCTTGAGCGCCGCCTCGATCGGGCGAGCCAGCATCGCCAACATACCGGGTAGTTCGATGCGGCAGCGCACATGCCGCTCTTCCACGTCGATCCGGGCATCGACATTCTGGCCGAGGGCGCCGACCTGCAGGTCGAGCCGGGAGCCCGACCAGCTGCTCGTCACCTGCGCGCCGCCGGGAATGAAGCCCTGCAGCTTGTGGATGTTGGCCGCGATGCGCCGCTGGGCTTCTTCGCGACCGAGTTGATGCGGCAGGTCGACCTGGATGGGCTGGCTCATGATGAGCACGTGCCTGCTCGCCTGTGTCTTTTCAAGCGCAAGCACGTTATACCTTCTCGATGAGTAGCCTTCTTGCGTTCCTGGCCGTGGCCGGCGTTGTCGGTTCCGACGCTGGCAGCCCGGGGTTGGCGGCGCCATGGTGGAACCCTGCCGCTGAGTATGTCACCGCCGGTCAGGACGAGCCCGGCTATCGCCTCTGGATCATGCGCTCACCGGTCCGCGCGTCCCAGGTGTCGGCGTTCCACACCTATCTCAGCCAAGCCGGTGTCTCCTATGTCGTTCCGACTTGGCAGTTGCTGCGCACCGCCAGCCAATGGCAACGATGCGGGTCGGAGCCGTTCACCGTGCCGCCGCTCGACGAGTGGGCCAATGTGGTGAACACTCTGCGCTATGTACGTGACTATGTCGTGCCGGTGATCGGCCGGGTCGAGGCGGTCTCCGCCTACCGCAATCCGGCGCTGAACCGCTGCGCCGGCGGCGCTCCGGCCAGCGTTCACCAGCATCTGTCGGCCATTGATCTGGTACCGCTGAGCCCGATCAGCCGGGATGAGATGATGGCGCGGCTGTGCCCCACGCACGCGACCGAAGGGCCACGCTATTCTGTCGGCCTCGGCTTCTATGCCAAGCACCGCTTTCATGTGGACACGTGGAAGTTCCGGACTTGGGGGCAGAAGGACCGCGGCGGCCTAGCCTGTCCGCGTTCGTTCGAGATCGCTCAACGTAACAAGCTGCTCGCCGCGCCAGCAGTTGTGGCGGCGGCCAGCCCTCCTCTTTCTAGTGCGCCGATCGGCGGCACCTACAGCAACCCCAAAGTCGTGGTCGAGCCGCCGGCTGACGCTCCGGACCCGCTTGCTCCGCTGAAATAGTCTTTGGACCCCTTGTGTTGCTGAGATGCAACACTAGCTTGGTTCCCCACGAGAGGGGACACAGGCTTTCATGGATCTCGAAAAACTAACCGAACGCGCCAAGGGTTTTCTGCAGGCCGCGCAGACCATTGCCGTGCGCGAGCACCATCAGCGGATCGCGCCAGCTCACTTGCTCAAGGCACTGCTGGACGACGAGCAGGGCATGGCCGCTGGGCTGATCAACGCGGCCGGCGGCGATGCCAAGGCGGCTCAGCGCGAGGCCGATGCGCTGATGAGCAAGATGCCGGTCGTTACTGGTTCCGGTGCAACGGGTGCGCCTGGGCTGGACGGCGATACCATGCGCATCCTCGATCAGGCCGGCGAAGTTGCGAGGAAGAGCGGCGATGCGTTTGTCACCGTCGAGCGTATCCTGCTCGCCTTGGCGTTGGCCAAGGGCTCTGATGTTGGAAAGGCGCTCGCCAGTGCTGGTGTCACGCCCCCGAAGCTCAATGCCGCGATCGACAAGCTGCGCGGCGGGCGCACGGCCGACAGCCAGAGTTCAGAAGACCGCTACGATGCGCTTAAGCGGTTTGCGCGCGACCTCACCCAGGCGGCACGGGACGGCAAGCTGGATCCGGTTATCGGGCGCGACGAGGAAATCCGCCGTACCATTCAGGTGCTCGCGCGCAGGACCAAGAACAATCCGGTGCTAATCGGGGAACCCGGCGTCGGCAAGACCGCCATCGCGGAGGGGCTCGCCATCCGCATCGCCAATGGCGACGTGCCCGACGGCCTCAAGGATCGTCGCCTGCTCAGTCTCGACATGGGTTCGCTCATCGCCGGCGCGAAGTATCGCGGTGAGTTCGAGGAGCGGCTGAAGGGCGTGCTCGACGAGGTCAAGCAGGCCGCGGGCGAGATCATCCTGTTTATCGACGAGATGCACACGCTGGTTGGCGCCGGGAAGAGCGAAGGCGCGATGGACGCGTCCAACCTGTTGAAGCCGGCTCTGGCCAGGGGCGAGCTCCACTGCATCGGCGCGACCACGCTCGACGAGTATCGCAAGTATGTCGAAAAGGATGTCGCGCTCGAACGCCGTTTTCAGCCGGTGTTCGTGGGTGAGCCGACGGTGGAGGACACCGTCTCCATCCTGCGCGGGCTGAAGGAGAAATACGAACTTCACCACGGCATCACCATCACGGATCCCGCGATCGTGGCCGCGGCGACGCTGAGCAATCGCTACATCTCCGACCGCTTCCTTCCCGACAAGGCGATCGACCTGATGGACGAGGCGGCCTCGCGCCTCCGCATGGAGGTGGAGAGCAAACCCGAGGAGATCGAAAACCTGGATCGGCGCATTATGCAGCTCAAGATCGAGCGGGAAGCCTTGAAGCGCGAAAAGGACGAGGCCTCGCGCGACCGGCTCACCACGCTCGAAGGCGAGCTCGCCAATCTCGAGCAGCAGTCGGCCGAACTGACCCAGCGCTGGCAGGGCGAGAAGGAGAAGATCAACGCCTCATCCAAGCTGCAGGAGCAGCTCGACGCCGCGCGGATCGAGCTGGATCAGGCGCAGCGGTCCGGTGACCTCGCCAAGGCGGGTGAGCTGCAATATGGCCGCATTCCGCAGCTCGAAAAGCAGCTGGAGGAAGCGCGCACTGCCACCCAGCACGCCATGCTGCGCGAGGAAGTCACCGACCAGGACATCGCCGCCGTGGTCAGCCGCTGGACCGGCATACCGGTCGATCGGATGATGGAAGGCGAGCGCGAGAAGCTGCTCCACATGGAAGAGGCCTTGGGCAAGCGCGTCATCGGCCAGGAGGAAGCTGTTCGCGCCGTTTCCACGGCTGTCCGCCGCGCCCGCGCCGGGCTGCAGGACCCCAACCGGCCGCTCGGCTCCTTCCTGTTCCTCGGCCCGACCGGCGTCGGCAAGACGGAGCTGACCAAGGCGCTCGCCGAATTTTTGTTCGACGATGCTACCGCCATGGTCCGCATCGACATGTCGGAGTTCATGGAGAAGCACGCGGTCGCCCGGCTGATCGGCGCTCCTCCCGGGTACGTCGGCTACGAGGAAGGCGGCGTGCTGACCGAAGCGGTACGGCGGCGGCCCTACCAGGTCGTGCTATTCGACGAGGTCGAAAAAGCGCACGGCGACGTGTTCAATGTGCTGCTGCAGGTGCTCGACGACGGGCGGCTGACCGATGGTCAGGGGCGGACGGTTGATTTCACCAACACGCTGATCATCATGACTTCGAACCTAGGCTCGCAATATCTTGCCCAGCTTGGCGAGAACGAGCCGGTGGAAAAGGTTGAGCCGCAGGTGATGGAGGTGGTCCGAGCCCATTTCCGGCCGGAGTTCCTCAACCGGCTCGACGAGATCATCCTTTTTCATCGCCTGTCGGCCAATCACATGGCGCCGATCGTCGACATCCAGGTGCAGCGGCTCGGTCGGCTTTTGGCGGACCGGAAAATCACGCTCGACCTGACCGAAGGCGCCCGCGCCTGGCTCGGCCGAATGGGCTATGACCCCGTCTATGGCGCCCGGCCCCTGAAGCGCGCGGTGCAGAAGTATCTGCAAGACCCCCTGGCCGACCTGATCCTGCGTGGGCAAGTGCTCGACGGGCAAAGGTTGCGCGTGGATGAGGGGGATGGCGGATTGAAGCTCGCAGCGGCGTAAGGCGGTTGGCCGATCTCAGTTCATGAGGTCGGCTTCGGGCGGTGGTTGGAGCTGAAGGCCGATGTGCTTCGCCAGTGAGTCCACCCACTGGTCGATGAGGCCCACCTCCTCGTTCAGTGCGACACTGTCCGCCCGGTCCTTTGCTTCGGATCCGTCGAAGCGGCTGCCAACGACCTTGCTGTGCTCGGTGAAAATCGCCGAGTCGGCACGCTCAGCCCACAGGTCGGCAGTTCCAGCTAGGCCAAGATGCCGTGCGGCCGCCGCAAGCGTATCCGCCTTTCTGGCGATGAACACCTCACTGTCGAGGAAGCGCACGCGGTCGCCGAAGCGCGCCCGTGCGGCTGCGAACTGGTCCAAGTGGGTCAGCCAGACAAGCGCGGCGATCTGCAGGTCAGTCTGGCCGAACAGCTCCCGCTCGCTGAAGCCCAGCGGCAGCGGATGATCGCTCCGCAAGTTCAGATACAGGTTCCGTGCCCAGCCGCGTCCCCACAGCGCCTTCCCCGCGACCGAGCGGAGGAAGCGGTCAAGAGGAGCGTACAGCAAGATGGCACGGGCGTCGGCTTGGGCCGTCAGCAAGGTCGGAATGAGAAGATTGGCCTCGTTGCTCGGCTTGATCACGACGCGCTCACCCGCCTGGACCGGCCGGGCAAGCAAGTTCATGACCGGGTCCAGCACGGAGCGATCCAGGCGCTTGTGCCTCTCCATAACCGCCACATCGTTGATTATCTGCGGCTCCTGCAGCCCATGCGCGACGCCCGGCAAGTCCAGAGCGCGCGTGAGCAACGTCGAGCGGCAGAAGGCGGAATGGAACACAAAACCGGCTGGCGACGCGCTGGTCGGGAGCGCAGACTCTACCTGACGCAACCCGAACGAGCACGCTGACTGGGACTGGGCTTGCAGATATTCGTCGGTCAGGAAGGCGACTGACGCGCGCTCAGGCCGCGTTACATGGAGGAACTGCAACGTCTCCCCATTCATCAGATTCACCGGCAGCCATTGCGGGTCGGCGGCTACCGTCTGTACATCCGGCTTGCTTGTCGTGTTCCTGGGCAGCACGCACCGTCGCTCCGCTGGTGGAGCGACCTTCTGAGTTCGAATGACAACAGGGTGTCAAGAATGAACCTTCAGCTCAATGCGGCCCTGGACCCAACGGCACTCGCCGCAACCTACCAACGGCGACTTCGGATCCAGGTCCCTGATTTTCTGGAACCCGCCTCGGCCGAGCGCCTCCACGGCTGGTTGCACGATTTGCCGTGGGGCTTAGTGTACAATGAGGGCGCAGGGGTGGTCCAGCTCGACCAGCGGGCAGTAGCTCAGCTCCAGCCGCGCGACGCCGCCCTGATCATGGAAGGCATTCGCCAGCGTGCCCGCGCGGGCTACCAGTTCCTTTACGCCTATTATCCGCTGCTCAACGCCTACTTCGCTCCCGACGCGCCGCGCCTGCCGATCTTTGAAGCGTTCGAGCTGATGAACAGCGAGCCCGTGCTCCGCCTGGTGCGTCAGATGACCGGCTTGCCGAACATCCGCTGGGCCGATGGCCAGGCGACATGGTTCAAGCCGGGCCACTTCCTCAAAAGTCATACCGACCAGGCCGACACGGAGGGACGCCTCGCCGCTTACGTGCTGAACATGAGCCCGGACTGGGACCTGGACGGTGGCGGTTTTCTGCAGTTCTTCGACGAGAGCAAGAATATCGAGCAGGCATTTCGTCCCGTGTTCAACACCTTGAACTTGTTCACGATCCCCCAGCTGCACTCGGTCTCGATGGTTTCCACCTTCATGACCGTACGGCGGATGGCGATCACCGGCTGGTTCCGCAGCGACACGCCGCCCGGCCCGATCCCCTTTCCGCGTTAGCAAGGTCTTGCTAGGCGGCGGGACCCTGCGGAAGTGGAGAGCGCAGTGCCAGGATGGCCTAAAGAAGAAGAGCCTGACGCGTCGTTGAGCGCCATCACCAAAGACCTAAGCACCGACCCTTTGGGCGCAATTTCGAGCCTACGGAAACATCTGGAGAGCCACCCTCTCGATGCTGATGCCTACCGTGTCCTTGCCAAGGCGCTGCGATTCGCTCCCTCGCCTAGCACCGGGACCGTGACTTCTCGGAAGATGGGTGGAGCGGATTCGCGGCTCCGTGAGGCAGCGCAAGCACTGCAAGTAGATAATCTGGAAACGGCGGAGATCATTCTGCGCGGGCGGCTTCGGGAACAGCCGGACGACGCCAGAGCTATTTGCCTATTCGCCGACTTGGCCGCTCGACTAAGCTATCATCAAGAAGCCGAGGAATTACTTCGGTTGGCGATAGAAGTAGCCCCGGGTTCTGACCTAGGCGAAGTTCCACTTGCAAGGTTGCTATACCAGCAGAACCGACCGGAGGAGGCGCTCGACGTGCTTGCCAGCAGGCGAGACGAAGCTCGCCCACGACTTGACGCCCTGAACTTGAAGGCAGCGGCGCTTGTGCGAGCGGGTCGTACTGTTGAGGCGGAGCAAGCCTATATCAACTCGCTGCGCCGAGGTCCGGAGCAAGCGGCCATCTGGTCGAGCTACGGCCAGCTACTGAGGACGTTAGGGCGTATCGAGGAAGGAATCGCTGCGAGCAGACGCGCGATCAATCTTGCGCCATCGTCCGGTCACCTCTGGTGGAGCCTGTCGGATTTCAAGACCTTTAAGTTTGGTCCAGCCGACATCGCGAAAATCGAGGCGGCTTTTCAGGACGTGCACCGCCACGAAGCTGAGGAAGCACTTCTGCATTTTGCGCTTGGGAAAGCATTGGAGGATGTCGGCAGAACGGCTGAAAGCTTCCGGCATTATGTGCAAGGCAACCAACTGATCAAGGCTTCCACCGCTTACGACCCCAACCTGATCACTGGCTACGTTGATGCTGCGGAGAAGACATTCTCGAAGCTATTCGCGTCGACTTCAATTGGGACGGGCTGCGCTGCCACCGATCCGATCTTTCTCGTTGGAATGCCGCGTTCAGGCTCCACCTTGCTTGAACAGATGCTTGGCGGCCACTCTCAGATAGAAGCGACGATGGAGCTCCCGGAGCTGCTCGACATCGGTGAAGCTCTGGTTAGCGACCTGCGCGAGCTTCCCGCAACATTAGCCCGCCTGCAAGCCGTGGACCTCGAACGATTGGGACGGGCGTATATTGATGGGACCCGTCGCTATCGTCGTACGGACAAACCCCTGTTCGTCGATAAAATGCCGAACAACTGGATGTACATTCCCCTCATCCACTTGATCCTGCCTAATGCCCGGATCGTAGATATCCGGAGGCATCCGCTCGATTGCTCCGTATCCAACTTCAAGCAGATGTTCCTGAACGGCCAGCGCTTCAGCAACGATCTGGAATGGATGGGCCGATATTATGCTGACTACGTGGCCTTCATGCGCTCGATTGACCAGCTGCTGCCCGGACGGGTTCACCGAGTGATGTACGAAGAGCTGGTGGACAGTCCCGAGGCCGAGATCCGACGACTACTTGGCTATGTGGGCGTTGACTTCGAGACTGAGTGCCTTCGCTTTCACGAAGGCGAGCGCGTTGTCCGCACTACGAGTGCAGATCAGGTCAGGCAGCCGATCAATCGCCAGGGCATCGGCAGTTGGCACGCTTATGATCCGTGGCTTGGACCACTTAAGGCAGCTCTTGGCGAAGCGCTGAACTGCTACCCGCAAGTTCCTCCGGCCTGATTACTCGAACCTGCATAGATAGACGCACAGCAAAAACGGCGGAGGATTGCTCCTCCGCCGTCTTCTACGTCCCTGCTACCGTGCGGATTAGAACCTCAAGCGCACACCCGCATAGAAGCGGCGGCCGAAGATGTCATAGACGTCTGCGGCAGTGTCCGACCCCGTGACGTTGAACGGCGAGCCCTGGATAATGTCCGGAGCATCGTTGTCCAGAAGGTTGTCCACGCCCAAGAACAACTCATAGGCCCGAGTCGGGGTGAAGGTCGCCTGCGCGTCCAAGTAGAACTCCGGATCAATCTTGATCACGTCGCGCTCGAGGCCGAACTGATCAAGCGTCGCGTCGTCTTCCAGCGACTTGCCGATGTAGGTGCCGGTGAAGCTGAGGCCCCAACGGTCGGAGTTGAAGCCCAGCGAGCCGTTAACCCGGTCCTTCGCAGTGCCGATCTCACCTGCAAACCGATCCTTCGGAGCACCCGGAAGGTCGCGACTGAAGCCTTCCAAAAGGTGCGTCCAGGAGATCCGAGCGTTCATGTTCACGCCCGTGATGAAGCGGTCGAGCCCGGTCCGGTAGGACAGAACCGTGTCGATGCCGCGGGTCTTGAGACCACCCGAGTTAACCGCACCGGAGTTGATGAACTCCAAAGAGCCGGCGCTGTTAGCACCTTCGTTGGTAGCCCGGCGCGTGATGAACTGGCAGAATGCGTCGTTCCCCTCGTTGAAGCACTGATCAAGGATGGTGGTCCGGCCCGGGAAGGTGATCGCGTCATCGATCTTGATGCTGTAATAGTCGACCGACAGGACCAGGTTCCGCAGAGCGGTAATCTGACGCGGGTTGATCACCAAACCAACGGTGAAGGTTTTGGCCGTTTCAACGTCGAGATTTGGGTTGCCGGCATTGAACCCACTGATGCCCTGTTGGTCGGCCTGATTGAGCGTAAACGCACCGTTGGCTGCCACATTGAGCGCGACTCCGGGATCGGAGAGGCACTGGTCACCAAGAGTCGTGCCGGCATCGCCTGCCGTAATGCCTTCGCATGGGTCCTGCAGACCGGTCGGGAAGGTCTGCGAGGGACCAGTGAAGAGCTCACCGATGTTCGGCGCGCGAACGGCACGAGCGTAAGTTCCGCGGAACCGAAGAGCTTCAACCGGAGCATAATCAGCACCAAGCGAGTAGGTCTTGACGCTGCCGACGGTCGAGTAGTCGGAGATGCGTCCCGCCGCCCGCAGGTTCAGCTGCTTCGCAAACGGAAGGTCAGCCAAGATCGGAACGTTGATCTCCGCGTAAGCCTCCTTGACGTTGAACTTCCCTTCAGTGTCCGGGATTGCATTACCGGCGTTTAGGCCGGCGTTGGTCAAAGCGTCGTTATCCTCGGAGCTCTCCTCTTTGCGGTACTCGGCACCGACCGCCAGGCCAAGCGGACCGTAGGGGAGGTCAATGATGGCGCCCGAGATATTCGCCGCCAGGACCTGCTGCTGGATTTCGGTCCGGTAGCTCTGCTCTGCGTTGATGTAGTTCAAGGCCTGAGGCGTGATGGAGCCGGCGCCGAAGACGCTGATCGGTACGCAACCTTGCGCAACGGCATCGGCGGACACACACACCGGCCCATTGGGGCCGGGAACAGCACGGAGCGCGTTGGCAAAGTTCAGAACGTTCACCTGCCCGTTTGAAGTCTGCCCCTCAGTGGTCTGGCCGAAGTTGTAGCTGAGGTCCCAGCTAAACCGATCGTTCAGCAGCTTTCCTTCCAAACCTACGACAAAGCGGAAGAAATCGCGCGTGGTCTGGCTGGTCCGGCTGCCAACTTCCGCAAGGCGACGGGTGAAGGCAATGTCGCGCAGGCCATCGCCGTCGGTGTCGGTTGCCGCAGCGGCGATCTCCGCCGGAACCAGCGGGTTCAAGACCAGTCCGCCATTGACCAGCGTCTCGATGGCGAACTGGCCACCCGTTGACGGGAAGATGTCGGAAGAGTCGAGCGCAAATGGCTCGATTTCGCGCGATGAACTCGTCTTGGCGTAGGTGCCTTCTGCAAAGGCGCTAATCGAGTCGCTAAGATCGAAGGTACCGCGCGTTGCGAACAGGTAGCGCTGGACCGGCACCGCTAGAGTGCGGAATTCCTGACGATTGAAGCCGTTAGGCGCGCCACCGCAAGTCGTTCCGTTGGTGCTGAAGCAGTTCAGCAGTTCGCCATTCTGGCCATAGGTGAACTGCTCGTCGCCCGCAAAGAAGCGGCCCTGCGGGGCAAAGCCCGACAGGAACGGCTCTTGGGAAACCGCATAATCTTCGGGTTCACCAGTGATGTAGAAAAACCGGCTCACGGCATCGACGCGGGTATTCCGCCGATCGCGCGACAGCAGACCCTTTTCGTTGGTATAGCCAAGGTGAACCATCAGGTTCCCGCGATCATCGGCGAAGTTGCCCCCACCGGTCAGGCTGACTTGGTAACGGGCGGAGTCGCCGCGCTCCGTGATGCCATACTGGCCTTCGGCGAGCAGGCCCGAGAAGTTCCGCTTGTAGAGAAAGTTCACAACGCCCGCGACAGCGTCCGAACCGTAAAGCGATGATGCGCCGCCGGTCAGGATGTCGATGCGCTCGACGAATTGAGTCGGAATGACGTTGAGGTCGACGGTTGCCGACCCCGGCAGGCCAGCAACGACACGACGGCTGTTGATCAGGACCAGGGTACGATCGGAACCGAGATCGCGAAGATCGACGGTGGCGACGCCGCCGCCCGATGTAAGAAAGGCCGAATTGGTCCGGCTCAGGCCCGGAGTACCGAACGCGGGGTTCTCCAGCAGCACTTCCTGGATGTTGATTGCGCCGGCTTGGTCGATTTCAGTCTCGCCAACAACCTGCACCGGAGCCAACGACACGATATTCGGCGACTGAATGCGTGAGCCGGTGACAACAACATCCTGACCCTCTTCAGCGGTCGTCGCGTCCGGACTGTCAGCCACGCTCTCCTGAGTGGCAGGGGTCTGGTCGGTCGGGGCGGTCTGAACAGCCGGGTCCTGTGCAGGCTGCTCAGGAGCCACCTGGGCGAAGGCGGGCCCGGCCAACACCAGGCTCGCCATGACCGTCGTCGCCATCAGCGAACCGCGAAAATAGGTCTTCGACATTTGATTACCTTCTCTTGGACAGCCTTTCGGCGGCACCGTTTCAAGAAACTGCGCCCCTCAGGGCGGTTCAGGGTCGCCTGTTAGGGTTGGGTATCGGGCCGAGGCAATGAGGCAGCGGCCGCGCCACGCACTTCACCGAAGCAGTGTGACATCTGCGCTACAGCTTACTTCAGCGGGTTGCTGCAGATGTCTCCTGCCTGCCTTTGCTGGAGATTCCCGTTGCGCAATCTGATGCTGCTCATCTTCGTGTTTGTCGGTGTTCCCTCCTCAGCAGACGCGCAGCCTGCCGGTTCAGCCGTACCCCCAAGTGTTGGAGCAATCACGGCGTGCAAGAGGGTTGTCGACCAGACCCAGCGCCTCGCGTGCTACGATAGTGCGGCAGACAGCTTGGTTCGCGCACTGCAACAGGGCGATGTAGCCGTTGTAAGTCGAGAGCAAGCGAACCGTACTCGACGCTCGCTGTTTGGCTTCGCAGTCCCCGACATCCCGTTTCTCAAGGGCCGAAGCGATCAGCCGGAAATCCGTGAGATTCGATCCACTGTCGTCACGGCCCGGCCATTCAGCAATGGGCTTTTCCGAATCGTCCTTGCCGATGGTAGCTCTGTATGGGAGACGACGGAAAGCGTCGGGATCTTCCGCGATCCGCGAGCAGGTGAACCGGTGACCATCAAGCGCGGCGTTCTAGGAAGTTATTGGTTGAAGGTCGGCAGTCAGCGGGAGGTGCGCGCTCGCCGGGTTCGCTGACCCGACACGAGACGAGCCTTCCCCGCGGACAAACCTCTAATTTGCTGGCCCTCGCAGCTCCGCCGCCAGGCTCGCCTCCGCATCGAGGTAGGCTTCCTGCCGGGCGACGCTCCAGTAACGCAGCTGGTCGAGCGGGATGCGGGTGCCGGTGACGGCGCAGCGGACATGATCGCCGTCGGCCAGCAGGCGAAAGGTGCCAGCCAGATAGTGGATCCGGGCCTCGCGGCCGCTGCCCTGCATCAGCATGTAGTTATAAGTCCTCGGCGTCGAACAGGTTAGGCTGGGCCACATAAGGCGCACGGGGCTTGCGCTCAACCCGCGGGCGGTTGGGTAAAGCTCCGTTGCCCACCGTCGCGCTCACTTCACCGTCTGCGAAGCGAAGGGTGAGCTCGCGCGCGGTTCGGGCGTCACCCGCGTTGATCAGCGTCCGCCCGCTTCGGTCGGTCACCCGCACGAAGCCGCGGGACAAGGGGCGCTCAGGGTGAACCAGTCCGGCCATCTTCCAGGTGTCGCTAAGCTTCTCGGACAACCGCCGCACCTTCTGCGCCAGCAGTTCGGAGCGGAGGCGCGGCGCAACCAGGTTCATCGTTGCCTCGGCCTTGTGGGTCCGAGCCAGCAATGCCCGCGGCAGCCGATCGCCGACCTCGTCGAAGCGCTGCCGCCTGGGCGCGAGTAGCGCTGCAGGCTCCGGCAGGCGGCAGGTCGTCAGCGCCAATCGTTCGCGCGCCAGCTCGGCCCGGCGCGTCAGGCAGCGGCGCTTGCGCCGCGCAAGATCGTCCAGCCCGACCAGTAGCTCGGCGCGAACCGGAACGGCGAGCTCGGCCGCGGCGGTCGGGGTTGGCGCGCGCAGGTCGGCGGCATGGTCAATCAGGGTGGTGTCGGTCTCATGTCCGACCGCGCTGATCAGGGGAATCGGGCAGTCCGCGGCGGCCCGCACCACTTCTTCCTCG
>DATLMM010000058.1:0-19698 GCA_035537335.1 Sphingomicrobium sp.
GGTCGATCTCACCGACGAGCTCCGAAAAGAAGCTGGCCGCTGCCTGTTCAAGGTCAGCCCGAGTGAGAGAGGGCACGTCTACCAGCCTTTGCATCAGCTCGCGGAACCAAGTCGTAGCGCTAAGAACGCGCAGTCTAGCCACGGCACTGTCGCTAGTTTGCAGCGTCCGACGGAACTCTACCATACCCACGCGGGCAACCAAGCTGGAAGGGATCCTGCACCGGATGTAATAGATCGCCCCCCTGCGGCCCAAATGAGAGGGTCGGGGACCGCTCACAGCCAACCCCGTGGTGCAGGGTTGTGGTGCAGTTGTGGAGCACTGGGAAGCTTCGAGAAGCTAAGTACCCGGAATAATTGGCTAAACGTGCGAAGTGGCGCACCCAAGAGGATTCGAACCTCTGACCTCTGCCTTCGGAGGGCAGCGCTCTATCCAGCTGAGCTATGGGTGCGTGGCGCCCGCTTAGCCGCGTGTGGGCAGCGCTTCAAGCCATTGCCTTAACGGGGCGTGGAGCGCCTGGGGAGCGGAGCGGCCGACGATCATGCCGACGTGGCCCGACCCGCAGGACAAGCGCTGGCCCTCGCTGACGGCGGTCTCCGCTGGGACGATGCGGTCGCCGCTAGCTGTCAGATGGAGCATCGGGCACTTGGGCAGGCCTGCACCGAGCCACTGACCATTGCCGGGGAGATCACGGCCGAACAGCTGCACCAGCAGTTCGCGGGCCGCCGGCAGCGGCAAGGGTTCCCCGCTGTTGGCCCAATCTTCCAGGGCGATGAAACGCTGCGCTTCGGGGCTTGCAGGATCCAGTGCTGCAAGCCCCGCAAACTTGGCGACTACCCGATGCGGATCGAGCGACCAGAAGGCGGCCTGCAGCACCTCGATCGGCAAAACGCCCAGTTGTGTGGCGCTTGGGCGAGCGTCTTCCCACAATCGCTGCAGGGCGGCTCGCGCCTCCGCCGGATAAGCCGAGAAGTGCCATGGTGCCGCCAGCGTTGCTACCGCCGCGGCGTTCGGGTCCAATGCGGCCGCTGCCACCGCCATGGTCCCGCCCAGACAATAGCCGATAAGAGTCGTGGGCTCGCCGAGTTCGCGCAGCAGCGGTAGCAGCAACTCGGTGACGTGGGCGGAGATGTCGAGGTCGAGCCGCTTCGAAGACGAGCCCCAGTCGAGCAACAGGACATGGCCGCTGCCAGTCAGTGCTTCGGCGAGCGAAACGGTGGGATCAAGGTCCAGAATACGCGGCGGATTGATGAGCGACGGGACCAGCAAAATCGGCCTTCCCGAACCCCCACAATCGAGCAGCGTGCTTCCACCGATGCTGGCAACAACCTTGCGATCTTGCTGCGCAGCATAGCGGGGAGCGGTTTGGTAAAAATGGAGGCCCTCGAGCGCACTTCGGGCAAGCTCCGGATCGTGCTCGCTAACGTGTTGGACCAAATTGAGGAACAGCGGCAGTGGCCGCGGACCAGGCGTTTGTTGCAGTGCGGCATGGCGGGGTGCTAGGTCATCGGTCACGCTGCGACGGAGCCTAGCATGACTAAGTCAAACACAGGCAAGGTGACGATCAAGAAATACGCGAACCGGCGGCTCTACGACACGGAGAGCAGCAGTTACGTCACGCTCGACCGGCTAGCGCAGATGATCCGAGACGGCCGTGACTTCGAAGTTATCGATGCCAAAAGCGGAGACGACATCACGCATCAGGTGCTGACCCAGATCATCGTGGAGGAAGAAGCGCGGGGCGGAGCGACCCTGCTGCCCGTCAATTTCCTGCGTCAGATCATCGGGCTTTACGGCAATTCGATGCAGGGCATGGTGCCCCAATATCTGGAGAGCGCCATGGCTGGGTTCCAGAAGAACCAGGCCGCATTCCGCGACGCGTTCGGAGCGAACATCTTTTCAGAGATTTCCAGGCGCAACATGGAGATGCTGGAGCAGTTCACCTCTCGTTCGCCCGGTGCCCGGCACGAGGCGCCGGAGCGAGCCGAGCCGACCGGCAGCAGCGGCAGTGGCGAGGTGGATGCGTTGCGGGCGGAGTTGGACGCGCTCAAGGCCAAGGTGGATAAGCTGGGACGCTAATGACAGGACTTTTGTTGTTGATGGCGGCGCAGATCTTGCCTGCGCCGATGCAGTTGATGCAGCCGATGGTGGACTGGCGGGCCGCCCCCGTGGCGCCGGGCAACTGGCTGTGGCGGTCGCTGGCGGGGGGAAGCGAGGCGGTGTTCCAGAGCGCGGCCGGCGTACAGCTGACCTTGCGCTGCAATCTGGCAAGCCGGACGGTGACGGTGGTGCGGAGCGGCGCGGTGCCAGGATCGGTGCTGAGCGTGCGCACCTCCAACCTGGAGCGAAGCCTGCCGCCGAGCGGCACTTTGGGTGCGCGTGATCCGCTGCTGGATGCGATCTCGTTCAGCCGCGGCCGCTTTGCAGTGGAAGGTGGCGGCGCCGTGCGGTTGATCGTGCCGGCCTGGCCGGAAGCGGCGCGAACTATCGGGGATTGCCGAAAGTAGCGGCCAATACAAGACTTGAATGAACTGCTTTTTCGGGCATTCTTTCAGTCGGCTACAACACAGCGAAAGGAGGTGATCCGATGTCTCATGGTTCAGCAGAGGGGTCGGTGAAGTTCGTTCGGGAGATGCAGTTCTAAACAGGCTGCCATGGTCTCCCGGGCTGGAGCTCTCCGGCCGCTGACCATGTTCGAGGCGACCGTCACAGCATAGTGACGGTCGCCTTTGACTTGTCTGGTTCGAACAGACGGAACCGTTTCGCTCCTGCATCGCTTTTTCCGGCAAAACAGGTGGGAGACAGGAATTGGCCAAGGGCAGAAGCACGGGCAAGTCGAACAACCAGGGGGGCAGCGCCTCCTTTACGCCGCAGAACAGCACCTTGCCGAGCGGCGGCGCGGGTGGAACCAGGCCGCAGGCTGCAACCGGGTCGAGCTCTCGCGAGGAAGATGATTCCGACGCTAACGGGGGCGGCGCCAACGAGACGCTCGACAAGCTGGCCAAGGCGGCGATGAGCAAGGAAATGCTTGCGGCCGGATTGGCAGCGGCGGCGGCGGCGATCAGCGCCTCGCCCAGCGCGCGCAAGAAAATCCGTGATGCTGGTCTCGATGCAGCCGATACGGCCGGCAGGGCAACCAACTCGGTCGTCGGCAGCGCGGCGCGGTTGGGCTCCCTGATCGCCGACGCCGTCGCAGATGCGGCTCAGCGCGTACTGTCCGGTGATATCTTCGGCGCCAGTGGTGGCGGTTCCGACAACCAGGCGAGTAAAGCTTCCGCCAAACCGCGCAGCAGTAGCGGCTCGGGTACACGCTCAACTTCAGCTGGCAAGACTGATGCGGGTGCGGCCAAGAGCAGCAGCCGAACGGCGAAGGGCAACACGCGCACCCCGTCGGCGCGAGCAGCAGCGGCCAAGTCGGACGATGGTGCCGAAACAACCACTCGCGCGCGTAAGGCGCCGGCGGCATCGGCAACCCGCAAGCGCGCGTCCTCCGGGACGGCCAAGCCGCGGGCATCCACTAGCCGGCGTGGCAGCTCCACCGGCCCCCGCGGCGGCGGCAAGCCCGGGGGGTCTGGCGGCGAGGGCGGTAACGGCTAAGCCGGGCGGACGGCAAGAGGAGGCGCTGCCAAAAAGGCGGCGCCTTCTTCGCATCTGGCGCATCGCTTGGTGCCATGCCAAGGACACGCCATGAAGCCATTCTCCGTTGTCATTCTCGCTGCCGGGCAAGGCACCCGGATGCGGTCCGATACACACAAGGTGCTGCACCCGGTGGCAGGCCGGCCTATGCTGGAGCATCTGCTCGACACCGTTGATCGGCTTGGTGCCGACCGGCGGATCGTGGTGGTCGGCAAGGGCCGCGAACAGGTCGAGGCGGCGCTTGCCGGGCACGACGCGCTAATCGCTGTCCAGGAGAAGCAGAAGGGCACCGGCCATGCGGTCCAGCAGGCCGAAGCGGCGCTCAATGACTTCGATGGAACGGTGATCATTCTCTACGGGGACACGCCATTCGTGGCGGCGGACACGCTTGATGCGATGCGCGATCGGCTGGACGGTCCGGACCAGCCGGGGGTGGTGGTGCTCGCCTCCTCGCCGGCCGACCCGGGCGCCTACGGCCGCGTGATCCTGGGCGACAAGGACCGGATCGCCCGGATGGTCGAATACAAGGACGCCAATCCCGCCGAGCGAGCGGTGCGGCTATGCAATTCCGGCATGATGGCCGTGCGCAGCGGAGACTTGTTCCGCTGGCTCCGCCAAGTCGGCAACGCCAATGCCGCCGGCGAATACTACCTGCCCGACGTGGTGATGGTCGCGGCCGCGGAGAACCGTCATTCGGTCGCGATCGAATGCGATCCGTGGCAGACGGCAGGCGTCAACAGCCGGGCAGAGCTGGCGGCGTTGGAGCGTGATTGGCAGGCGCGGCGCCGGCTTCGCGCGCTGGACGAGGGTGCTACGCTGATCGACCCGGACAGCGTCTGGTTCAGCTACGACACCGTGCTTGGCCGAGACGTGACGGTTGAGCCGCATGTAGTGTTCGGACCGGGCGTGAGCGTTGCGGACGATGCGGTGATCCGCGCCTTCTCGCACATGGAGGGCGCAAGCATCGGCGATGGCTGCGAGGTTGGGCCGTTCGCGCGGCTTCGTCCGGGTGCGGTGCTTGGCCACGGGTCCAAGGTCGGCAACTTCGTCGAGATCAAGAAAGCGCGGTTGGGCGAGGGCGCCAAGGTCAATCACCTGAGCTACATTGGCGATGCGGAAGTAGGCGCCAAGGCGAACATCGGCGCGGGTACCATCACCTGCAACTACGATGGTTTCTTCAAGTACAAGACGGTGATCGGAGACGGAGCATTCGTCGGTTCCAACTCCGCACTGGTCGCACCGGTGACCGTCGGCAAGGGCGCGATTGTCGGCGCTGGATCGGTTATCAGCCGCGACGTTGAGGCCGACGCGCTTGGCGTTACCCGCGCCGAGCAGAAGGGGCTGGGAGGATGGGCTGCGCGCTTCCGCGAGCGGCAGCAGGCCAAGAAGGGCAAGTAGGATGTGCGGTATCGTAGCGATCGTCGGTACGGACGCAGTTGCACAGCGCCTGTTCGAAGGACTGAAACGACTGGAGTATCGCGGCTATGACTCGGCTGGCATCTGCACGATCGTCGGCGATGCCTTCGAACGGCAGCGGGCCGAGGGCAAGCTGGAGAACCTCGCTGCGAAGCTGGCCGAGGACCGACCGGAAGGCACGATCGGCATCGCACATACTCGCTGGGCCACGCACGGTGCGCCAACCGAGGGGAACGCGCACCCGCACATCGTCGGGCCGGTGGCGCTGGTTCACAATGGCATTATCGAAAACTTCAAACCGCTCCGGGACGAGCTGATCCGCGAAGGTCGCAAGTTCGACAGTGAGACGGACAGCGAGGTCGTCGCGCATCTGGTCGCGCGCGAAGTCGAAGGCGGCGCTTCGCCGCAGGACGCAGTAGCGGCGGTCCTGCCCCGCTTGCACGGCGCCTTTGCCATGTCCTTCCTGTTCCGCGATCATCCTGACCTGGTGATCGGCGCCCGCATGGGAGCGCCGCTGACCGTCGGCTATGGCGAGGGCGAGAACTACCTCGGCTCCGATGCGATCGCCCTGGCGCCCTGGACCCGGCGGATCGCCTATCTTGAGGAAGGCGACTGGGTCGTTGTCCACCGCAACGGAGTGCAGATCTACGACCGCGCCAACCAGGCGGTCGAGCGCCGTCAGGTCGACAGCGGCGCCTCGTCCGAGATCATCTCCAAGGGCAATCACGCGCACTTCATGCGTAAGGAAATCTTCGAACAGCCGATTGTGGTTGCTCAGACGCTGCAGAGCTATGTCCGCGCGTTCGAAGGTACCGTCGCGATGCCGGCGTTCGATTTCGATCTGTCGAAGGTCGAGCGCGTGACGATCGTCGCCTGCGGTACCAGCTTCTACGCGGGGATGGTCGCGCGATACTGGTTCGAGCGCTTCGCCCGGGTGCCGGTCGACATCGATGTGGCGAGCGAGTTCCGCTACCGCGATCCGGTGCTGGAGCCCGGCGGACTGGCCCTGTTCATTTCGCAATCGGGCGAAACGGCCGATACGCTCGCGGCTCTGCGCCATGCCAAGGAGAAGGAGCAGACCATCGCGGTGGTCGTCAATGTGCCGACCAGCTCCATGGCGCGCGAGGCCGACCTGCTGTTGCCGACCCGCGCCGGGCCGGAGATCGGGGTTGCATCGACCAAGGCCTTCACCTGCCAGTTGGCGGTGCTGGCGTCGCTTGCCGCCAATCTCGCCCGAGCCAAGGGGCGGATGAGCGCGGAGGAAGAGCGGCAGATCGTCGAGCATCTGCAGGAAGCGCCCGAAGCGCTGAGCCGGGCGCTGGATCATGACGAGGACATCGCCGCCATGGCGCACCTCATCGTGCCGGCCCGCGACGTGCTCTATCTTGGCCGCGGGCCGGACTACCCGATGGCTCTGGAAGGCGCGCTGAAGCTTAAGGAAATCAGCTACATTCACGCCGAAGGCTATGCGGCGGGCGAGATGAAGCATGGGCCGATTGCACTGATCGACGATCAGGTTCCGGTAATCGTCCTCGCGCCGTCAGGCGCGTTGTTCGAGAAGACCGTCAGCAACATGCAGGAGGTCCGCGCCCGCGGCGGGCAGATCGTGCTGATCAGCGACGCCGGCGGCATCGCCGCGGCCGGCGAGGGCTGCATCGCGACCATTGAGATGCCCGAGGTTCATCCGCTGATTGCCCCGCTGGTCTATGCGGTGCCGGTGCAGCTACTCGCATATCATGTCGCTGTGCTCAAAGGCACGGACGTCGACCAGCCGCGCAATTTGGCGAAGAGCGTCACCGTGGAATGAAGAACGGCCCGCCTCCCTGAGGAGAGCGGGCCGTCTTTCTCGAGCCTGGCTTATTCGGCTTCGGGTTCAGTCGTCGGCTGTTCCGGTTGCCCCGTGGCCGAGGCCTTGCGGCCCTTGGCGTTCTTCGGCTTGACCGGCTTGGGCGGTGCCGGTGCGATCTCGAACACCGGGACATTGTCCTTGATGCGGACCTTGACCTCGCCGCCGTGGACCAGCTTGCCGAACAACAGCTCCTCGGCCAGCGGCTGCTTGATCTTCTCCTGCACCAGGCGGCCCATCGGCCGCGCGCCGTAGAGCTTGTCGTAGCCGCGTGCCGTCAGCCACTCACGTGCCTCGTCGTCAAGGTCGATGTGGACGCCGCGATCGGCCAACTGGAGCTCCAGCTGGAGGATGAACTTGTCCACCACCCGCGCGACCACTGCCGGCGGCAGGTAGCCGAACGGCACCACCGCATCTAGACGGTTGCGGAACTCGGGCGTGAACATCTTCTTGATCGCGTCTTCCTGCACATCCTCCCGGCTCATCGCGCCGAAGCCGATGCTCTCGCGCGCCATGTCCGACGCGCCGGCGTTGGTCGTCATGATCAGGATGGTGTTGCGGAAATCGACCGTCTTGCCGTGGTGATCGGTCAGCTTCCCGTTGTCCATCACCTGCAGGAGGATGTTGAACAGGTCAGGGTGTGCCTTCTCGACCTCGTCCAACAGCAGCACCGAATGCGGCTGCTGATCGACGGCGTCCGTCAACAGCCCGCCTTGGTCATAGCCGACATAGCCCGGAGGCGCACCGATCAGCCGGCTGACCGAGTGGCGCTCCATATACTCCGACATGTCAAACCGCTGGAGCGGGATGCCCATCACCGAAGCGAGCTGGCGCGCCACCTCCGTCTTGCCGACGCCGGTGGGCCCGGAGAAGAGGTAGTTGCCGATCGGCTTGTCCGGATCGCGCAGGCCGGCCCGGCTGAGCTTGATCGCCGACGATAGCTTCTCGATCGCGAGATCCTGGCCGAACACAACACGCTTCAGGTCCGCCTCGAGATTGGCCAGCACGGCCTTGTCGTCGGAGCTGACCGACTTGGGCGGAATGCGGGCCATGGTCGCGACCACCGCCTCGATCTCCTTGGGCGTGATCACCTTCTTGCGCTTGTTGGGCGGCACCAGCATCTGCATCGCGCCGACCTCGTCAATGACGTCGATCGCCTTGTCGGGCAGCTTGCGGTCGTGGATGTAGCGCGCTGACAACTCGACCGCCGACTTGATAGCGTCGGGGGTGTAGCGGACGCCGTGGTGTCCCTCGAACGAAGAGCGCAGGCCGGCGATGATCTTGATCGTGTCCTCGACGGTCGGCTCGTTGACGTCGATCTTCTGGAAGCGCCGGAGCAGCGCCCGGTCCTTCTCGAAGTGGTTGCGGAACTCCTTGTAAGTGGTCGAGCCGATGCAGCGGATCGCGCCGCTCGACAGGGCCGGCTTCAACAGGTTGGACGCATCCATCGCCCCGCCGCTGGTCGCGCCGGCGCCGATCACCGTGTGGATCTCGTCGATGAACAGGATGGCATCGGGCAGCTTCTCGAGCTCGGACACCACGCTCTTCAGCCGCTCCTCGAAGTCGCCGCGGTAGCGGGTGCCTGCGAGCAGCGCGCCCATGTCGAGCGAGTAGATGACCGCCGGTTTCAGCACCTCGGGCACGTCGCCCTCGATGATCTTGCGCGCCAAACCCTCGGCGATGGCAGTCTTACCAACGCCGGGATCACCCACATACAACGGATTGTTCTTTGACCGGCGGCAGAGGATCTGCACCGTGCGGTCGACCTCCGCCATGCGGCCGATCAGCGGATCGACCTTGCCCAGCTTGGCCTTCTCGTTGAGGTCGACGCAGAACTGCTTGAGCGCTGATTCCTTCTTGTCGCCCTTCTGCTCGGCCTTCTGCTCCTCGGCGCCTTGGGGAGGCTGAGCCGCTTCGGCGGTCTCACCCTTGCCGACACCGTGTGAAATGTAGGTGACCGCGTCGAGGCGGCTCATATCCTGCTGCTGTAGGAAATAAACGGCGTAGCTTTCCCGCTCGGAGAAGAGGGCAACCAGCACATTGCCGCCGGTTACTTCGTCGCGGCCGGATGACTGGACGTGGAGGATGGCGCGCTGCACGACGCGCTGGAAGCCGCTGGTCGGGGTCGGATCGGTGCCGCTGTCAGCGACCAGGGCGCCAAGCTCCCCATCGAGGTACTGCTTGACCGTGGCCTTGAGCTCATCGCGGTTGACACCGCACGCAGTCATCACCTTAGACGCGTGCGTATCGTCGATGAGGGCCATCAGAAGATGTTCAAGGGTGGCATATTCGTGACGCCGCCGGCTGGCCTCGCCGAGGGCATTGTGAAGGGTCTGTTCAAGCTCGCGAGCAAAACTCGGCATTACTGGCTCCTTGGCCGCCCGGCGAAATGCCGTTCGGACTTGCAACTTATGTCGTGAGGCGTTGGACCCTCATCAAGGGTCCGCAATTGGGTTGATCGAGCCAGATTACCGCCGGAACAGCGCATCGGCCTGCGTTCGGTGTCGCTCGGCGGCATCACGGTGCGCTCGCACGCGCTCGATCTCCGCCTGAAGCGCGGCGATGCGCTCGTCGAGTTCATCCTGCGAGAAGGGGTCGAGATCCTGCCGCGCCAGCAGCACCAGCGGATCATCGGGCTTTGACGAGAAGAAGTCGTCATCCATGGCCTTGAAACTCGGACCGCGCCGGAGCGAAGTCAACAGCGATGCGGCGGGTTGTTGCCGGTTGAGATCAGCAAGTGATTCTCAAGGCACAGCTGCTCGCGGATGGCGCCGCGAATGTCCTCCAGCGTCACCTCAGGATGCGAGCTTTCGCCGACCGGCACGAACAACTTGTCGGCTTCGCGCAAGGGGCCAAAGACATTGCCGTAGAGGTCGACCGGTGTCGTTCGTGGAGCGAAGGCCGCGACCTTTAGCTGCGAAACATAGAGGATGTACCGGCCGGGCCTGACCATCTCGAGGTCGGCCGTGCTCACTGCCGAGGTCTCGTCCGGATTGATCGTCGGTCCTCCGGGAACCCGGATCAGCGTTCCGGCCGGCGGAGCGTTCTTGAGCGGCTCGACGATCCGATAGCGAACCGTGGAGAAACGACGAATGCCGGGCTTGCCGGGCTCGGTCAGCACGTCGACGAATTCGGCCAGCGCGACCGTGCGCGCCAGCTGTGCCGCCCTGCTCTTGTTCTCGTCGAACGGTCCCGCGGCGAGCCTGACCAAGCGCTCGGCGCCCCAAGGATCCGTCACATCGACGGCGCGGTAACCCGTGTTCACGAGCCACAGGGTGGTCTGCTCGACGTGCAGGCGGCGAGCGATCTCCGGCGTTTCTCCCGTCGCGTACAGCGGATGGTGGGTGGTCGGAAGATAGCGGTCCACCGCCATCCGGACAATCTAGTAATCCTTGGCGAGACCCGCTCCTTCGAGCCGCTGACAATCGGCGGCGTGCTGCCCCTCTACCGTTTCGATGTAGCGATCCGGATGGCGCCGCCGATGTTCCTCATAGCTGAGTGACTTGGGGGCGATCGGCGCCGGTCGCGGCTGCTGCGCGCAGGCCGCGACTGTCATCCACAGCGCCAGCGAAATTGACTTTCGCATTCCTGCCCCTCTTCCGCTCGGTCCCAAGCTGTCGCATCCACTGCGCTACCGTTGCTTGCTCAAGGATGAAGCCGTGACCAATGCCATCGTTCCCGAGACCATGACCGCGGTCGGCTTTGAGCAGCCTGGCGGTCCGGAGGTGCTGGGTACGACC
Source organism: Sphingomicrobium sp. (assembly GCA_035537335.1). Taxonomy (GTDB): domain Bacteria; phylum Pseudomonadota; class Alphaproteobacteria; order Sphingomonadales; family Sphingomonadaceae; genus Sphingomicrobium. The sequence continues at coordinate 10,637 of DATLMM010000058.1, forward strand.
GAGCGGCCGGTCCCGGAGCCGGGCGCGGGCGAGGTGCTGATCCGGGTGGCTGCGGCTGGGGTCAATCGGCCGGACGTTCTGCAGCGACGTGGCTTCTACCCGCCGCCCGCGGGAGCAAGCGACATTCCCGGCCTGGAGGTCGCCGGCACGGTTGTCGCGGCAGGTGCGGGCGCGACGCACCTCCTCGGGCAGCGGGTATGCGCGCTGGTCGCGGGTGGAGGCTACGCTGAATATGCCGTCGCGCCTGTCGGCACCTGCTTGCCGGCGCCAAGCGGACTGACGCTGGCGGAGGCGGCCGCGATGCCAGAAACGCTGTTCACCGTCTGGACCAACCTGTTCGAGCGTGGCGGGGCGGCCGAGGGCGACTGGGTGCTGGTGCATGGCGGAACCAGCGGCATCGGCACCATGGCGATCAGCCTGACGCGATTGTTCGGGATCAAGGCGATCGTGACCTGCGGCTCCGCCGACAAGTGCGTCCGTGCCTTGCAAATCGGCGCCGCGGCCGCGATCAACTATCGTGAGCAGGACTTCGTTGGAGAGGTTCACGAGCTGACTGGCGGCAAGGGTGTGGCCGTGGTGCTCGACATGGTTGGGGGCGACTATCTGCCTCGCAATGTTTCCTGCCTAGCTGAGGAGGGCCGGCACGTCTCCATCGCTACGCAACGTGGCACGCACGGCGAGTTGCCGATCGTGGACGTGATGCGTCGTCGGCTGGTGCTGACCGGCTCCACGCTGCGACCTCGGTCGTTCGAGTTCAAGACGGCCGTGGCCGAAGAACTCAAGCGCGAGGTCTGGAGCTTTGTGGAGAGTGGGCAACTGCGTCCGGTCATGGACCGCAGCTTCCCGCTTGCCGATGCCGCCGTGGCCCATGCACGGATGGAAGCGGGCGAGCATGTCGGCAAGATCGTCCTCTTGCCCTGACACACCGACAGGCGTAAGCGCTCGGGCAACGTCGGCCGCTCCGTGAAGGGGCGGCCCTTTGCATATTTGGAGACCCTTGATGGCTCAGCCGCTCATGCCCCACGCGACCGCCGCCTGGCTGGTCGACAACACCTCGCTCTCGTTCGAGCAGATCGCTGAATTTTGCGGACTTCACCTGCTGGAAGTGCAGGCGATCGCCGACGATACGGCCGCGACCAAGCTCACGGGACGTGATCCGATCCGCTCGGGCGAGTTGACGCACGAGGAGATCGAGAAGGGGCAGGAGGACGAGAACTACCGGCTCCGCATGCACAAGGAACCGGATGCCGTTACCCGCACCAAGGGGCCGCGCTACACGCCCGTCAGCAAGCGGCAGGACAAGCCGGACGGCATCGCCTGGATCATCCGCAATCACCCGGAGGTTACCGACGGTGCGATCGGCAAGCTGATCGGCACCACCCGCACCACCATCGCCGCCATCCGCGATCGCAGCCACTGGAACATGGCCAACATTCAGCCGAAAGACCCGGTAACGCTTGGCCTCACCACGCAGCGGGAGCTCGATGCGGCAGTGGCCAAGGCGCAGAAGGCGGCCGGCATGGCCGAGCGGACCGACACGAGGCTGGAAGGCGATCGGGCCTCGCTCATCGAGCAGCTCCGAGCCGAGCGCGAGCAGCATGCCCGCGACGCCGAGACCGCGCTGCACGAGGCCGAGCATGGCAAGCCGGACGAGATTGTTCCGGGGATCGCCGACCCCTTCAAGCGCGCTTGACCCCTGCGGGGCCATCCGGCACCTGAAGCGCGATGGACATGGCACCCGAAGAGCTGAGCTTCGAAGCGGCGCTGGCCCGGCTGGAAGAGATCGTCCGACTGCTGGAGCGGGGGGAGGCGCCGCTCGATCAATCGATCGACCTCTACCAGGAAGGCGATCGGTTGAAGCGGTTGTGCGAGGACCGGTTGAAGTCCGCACAGGTGCGCATCGACGCCATCGCGCTCGGACCGGATGGCCAGCCAAAAGGAATGGCTCCGTTCGATGAGCGTTGAGCTGGTGACCCGTCCTGGCATTGACCTGATGGCCGAAGCGCGTTCGGTCGCCGGAGCAGTCGACGAACTTTTCGCTGGCTTGCTGGAAAGCAAAGGCGACGGGCGGGACAATCTCTTTGCCGCCATGCGCCACGCGGCGATCGGCGGAGGAAAGCGGCTTCGCCCGCTGCTGACCGTCGCCGCCGCACGGCTATTCGCCATCGACGGAGAGCGGGCGCTCCGGGCCGGAACGGCGGTGGAAGCAATTCATGTCTATTCGCTGATCCACGACGACCTGCCGTGCATGGATGATGACGATCTGCGCCGCGGCAAGCCGACAGTGCACAAGGCGTTCGGCGAAGCGACGGCGGTGCTGGCGGGCGACAGCTTTCATGCGCTTGCCTTCGAGATAATGGCGCATGAAGCCACGCACGAGGATCCGTTCGTCCGGTCGGAGCTGGTGCTGGAACTGGCGCGGGCGTCCGGCACCGACGGGATGGCCGGTGGGCAGATGATGGACCTGGCGGCCGAGGAACAGCAGCTCGATCTGGCCGCGACTACGAGGCTGCAACAACTCAAGACCGGGGCATTGATCGAATATTCGGTTGAGGCCGCGGCAATCATGGCACGGCTGCCGCACGACGCGCGCCTGCCGCTCCGGGGTTACGCCCGCAACATCGGGCTGGCGTTCCAGATCGCGGACGATCTGCTCGACCATTCAGGCGACGAGAATGCGGCGGGCAAGCGTCTTGGAAAGGATGCCGAAGCCGGAAAGGCGACCTTTGTCTCCCTGCTCGGCGAGGACCGGGCGCGGGCGCAGGCGGACATGCTGGTGACCCAGGCGATCGAGCACCTCCACGATCACGGGGAACAGGGCGATCTCCTCCGCGCCATCGCCCGCTACGCCGTCGAGCGGGACCGTTAAGCCATGGTCCAGCGCACTGGCGTGTATCCTGGCACCTTCGACCCGCTGACCCTTGGGCATCTCGACATCATCCGGCGCGGCAGCCGGCTGGTCGACCGGCTGGTGATCGGGGTCACCACCAATCCATCCAAGGAGCCGATGTTCACAGTGGCCGAGCGGATGGCGATGGTAGAGCGGGAAACGGCCGGGATCGGCAACGTCAGCGTGGTCGAGTTCGACAGTTTGCTGATGGACTTTGCCGAACGCGAGAGCGCGGCGATGATCCTCCGCGGACTGCGGGCGGTCGCGGACTTCGAGTATGAGTATCAGATGGCTGGCATGAACCAGCAACTGAACGACCTCATCGAAACGGTCTTCCTGATGGCCGACGTGTCATTGCAGCCGATCGCGTCAAGGCTGGTGAAAGAAATCGCGCGCTATGGCGGGGCGATCGAGAAATTCGTGCCCCCGGACGTTGCCGCGGAAGTCGCTGGCAAGCTGGATCGGGCCTGAAGGGGTGAGCATGTTCAAATCTTGGTTCGTGGCGCCGTTTTCGGCCGTTGCCTTTGCGATTGCGGCACCGGCGCAGGTAGCACCAGCGTCGCCGGCAGTGCCGATCAACCCGCCGGCCGACATCGTCGCCGACACCTCCAACCAGCTGATGCTTGAGCTTTCGAATGGCGGCCGGGTGGTAGTCCAGCTCCGGCCCGACGCCGCGCCGCTGATGGTGCAGCGGGTTAAGACGCTCGCCAAGCAGGGCTTCTACAACGGGCTTGTCTTCCACCGTGTCATTCCCGGCTTCATGGCGCAGGGCGGTGATCCCAAAGGCGACGGAACCGGCGGTTCACCGCTACCGGATGTGAAGGCGGAATTCACCGCGCTTCCGCACCTGCGGGGCTCGGTTGCAGCGGCTCGGGCGGAAAGCCCGGACAGCGCCAACAGCCAATTCTACATCATGTTCGCGCCCCGGGCGTCGCTGAACAATCGTTACACCGTGTTCGGACGTGTGATCAGCGGGATGAACTTCGTCGATCAAATCGCGCCGGGCGAGCCGCCGGCCGAGCCGACGCGGATCGTTCGGGCGAGCGTCGGTGGCGTGGTGACTGCTGCACCTGTCGCGACGGCCGCACCGGACCCCTTGTCGCCCACGGAGTAAATATCGTCTTTGCGAGCGCAAAGAAGCGATCCAGTGCTCTTCAACACACTCTGGATTGCTTCGTCGCTACGCTGCTCGCAATGACGTCGGTGCCATGCGCGTTGATCTGTTCGACTTCGATCTTCCGCCCGAGTTGATCGCCTTGCGGCCAGCGCGGCCGCGTGATTCCGCTCGCTTGTTGAAGGTCGAAGGCGCGGCAATCTCCGACCATGGTATGCGCAACCTGCCAGTCCTGCTTCGTGCGGGCGACGTGCTGGTGTTCAACGATACCCGGGTGATCCCCGCTCAACTGGAAGGGCGCCGTGGCGCGGCCAGCGTCGGTGCCACGCTGCACAAGCGCGAGGGTCTGCGGCGCTGGTGGGCATTCGTCCGCAACGCGCGGCGTCTGAAGGCGGGCGACCTGGTAGAATTTGGCGGCGGCGTCGACGCGCGGGTGGCGGAGAAAGGCAATGAGGGAGCCGTGCTGCTCGACTTCCTTGGCGAAGAGCCGGTCGAGCTTCTGCTGCATCGCGCCGGGACGATGCCGCTACCGCCCTATATCGCCAGCAAGCGGCCGATCGATGCGCAGGACGCGGCCGACTACCAAACCATGTTTGCTGTTCAGGACGGCGCGGTGGCCGCGCCCACGGCGTCGCTCCACTTCACCGACAGGCTGATCGCCGAGCTGGACGCTGTCGGCGTGCACCGCGAAACGCTGACGCTGCATGTCGGGGCCGGGACCTTTCTGCCGGTCAAGGCCGACGACACCGCCGACCACAGGATGCACGCGGAGTGGGGTAGCATCGACCGGGAGACGGCCGAGCGGCTGAACGCTGCGCGCGCTGCGGGCGGACGGCTGATCGCCGTCGGCACCACCTCCCTCCGCTTGCTGGAGACCGCAGCAGGGCCTGATGGGCGGATACAGTCCTTCGAGGGTGACACGGCGATCTTCATCACGCCGGGCTACCGCTTTCGATCGGTCGATGGGCTGATAACCAACTTTCACCTGCCCAGGTCGACGCTGTTCATGCTGGTGTCGGCGTTGATGGGACTGGACACGATGCGGCACGCCTATGCTCACGCGATTGCTGAGGACTATCGCTTCTACAGCTATGGCGACGGCAGCCTGCTGCTACCCGCGCGCTAGAGCGCCTTCCGCGATGTCGGCGGCGCGGGAGCGACCTCCGGCTTGTGAGATCTCCACAGCAATGGCCAGGCAGCGGTCCCGGATGGTCGGGTCCGCCAGAACTCGCCTGATCTGAGCTGCGATGCCTTGGCCAGCGAGCCGCTCACCAAGGCCATGGTGCAGGACGCGTGCCAGATTGCCCTTCTGGTCGAAGGCTACTGGCCGCACCAGCAGCGGCACGCCGCAGGCCAGCGCATCGAGCACCGTGTTGCTGCCCCCGTGCGTTATGCAGAGGGAAGCGTGCTTCAGCACGGCGCGGTAAGGTACGAAGTCGGTGACGAAGGTCGCTCCGATGCTTGCGGCCTCGTTGGGGGACAACTGGCCACCGTGAGCCACCAGCAGGTCGGCGCCGGCCTCGCGGCAGGCCTGCGCAATCGCCCGGAACAAGCGAATACGACCTCCCTGCAAGGTGCCGAAGGTGGCGAAGACGAGCGGGCGGTGCGGGTGAAAGTCAAAAGGAAGCGGCTGATCGGCGGCCTCTTCCGCCGGTCGACGAAGGGGGCCAACTCCGACGAAGGCCATCGGTTCTGGACGCGGAAAGTCATATCCGCGCACCACCTGTGCGATCTGTGCGTAAGGGCTGAGGCAATCCTCCAGCGTGCGCCGTTGCGGGTGAAGCGCGAAGCGGTCGGACCAGCTGGCGACGACCCGGCGTTGCCGGCGGCTGAGCAGGCGAGTGATCCGCTCGGCTCCGCGCACCCGCTTCAGGCCTCGCGGGCTTGCATCGTATGGCCAATCGAGGAACGGCAGCACCACGCCTGGCGCACTGTTGATCGGGAGCGCGACCGCCAGGCTGACGAATGGAAGGCGCAGGCCGGCACCCAGCAACCCACCGGCTGGCTCCAGCTGGTCGGCGATGATGGCGTCTGCGCCTAGCCGCTGAAGGATTGCGGGTGCTCCTGCGCACAGTTGGTCGGTCTGTGCGGCGCTGTCGGCGATGGTCCGGAGCGTGCCGAGGAGGCCGCTCGGACGAATCGCACTGCGCAGGATGCGGTCGATCGACGGGTCCCCGGCGCGGGCCGCTACCCGCTCGACCGGCAACTCGGTGCCGCGCACCGGGGCGCCCGCATTCAGCACGAAGGTCGCACGATGGCCGCGCCGGACCAGTTCCTCGCCCAGCACGGCGAAGCTGTGGATGTGACTGGCGAAGGGCGGGCAGATCAGCGCGAAGTGAGCCATAGGGGCTCAGGGCATTAGCGGGGCTTTGCGCCTTTGTCGCTCCGCTGGCAGCGCCCACCACGGCGTGCCCGGGCTGAGGTGGTGCTCGCGATGATAGCCGAAGTGGAAGCAGGTCAGCAGCGATGCAAGCCAGCCATATTCGTTGCTGCGGGCGCGGTGCTCGTCCGCGAACTCGTCTTCCTCATGCCGGTGAGGGAGGTAGGTGCCGAAGTAGAAGAGCTGCACGGACGACGCGATGGATGGCAGGGCCCAGAACAGGAGCAGATTGCCGATTGGCGCGCCGAGCAGGAGGACGTAGCTCCAAACCAGGACGGTCAGGATCAGGAACTCGCGAACGCCGAAATAGCGACGCATGAAGCTCAGGTACCAGGGCCAGAAGCGGGTTGGGTGATTGACGGAAAAGTCGGGGTCATGCTCCGTCCCGACGTGCCGGTGGTGGTCGAAATGCTTGGGCGCGAGCCGGTCCATCCAGAAGCCGGCGTAGAGCAGCAAGCTTAGGCGGCCGAAGAAGCGGTTCACGCCCGGTCTTCCCGGCGCTAGGCTGCCGTGCATGGCGTCATGCGCAACGATGAACAGGCCGACGCTGAGCCAAGTCAATGCCAGCACCAGCGGGACGGACCAAAGCCAAGCGATGCCTTTCGGCACATGGAAGAAGACGGTGTAGACATGCAGGCCGACGAAGGCGCCGATGATCAGGACGGCCAGGGTCAAGCCGACCAGCGTCTGCCGCTGCCTGTCCGCCAACGTCTGCATCGGGCTTATGTAGGCGCTCCTGCTAGCTCGTGAAATAGCCCCACAGCAGCCGGGCGGTCATGGCCACGCTGCCAGCGACCATCAGCGGGCGGATTAGCCTGGCGCCGAAGCGCATGGCGGTGTGGCTGCCCACCCAGCCGCCGAGCATGGCTCCGGCCGCCATGCACGCGCCCAGCAACCACCAGATGTGCCCGCCCCACGCGAACAGCAGCACGGAGGCCAGATTGCTGGTCCAGTTCAAAAGCTTGGTCAGCGCTGTCGCCTTGGTCAGACCGTAGCCGCGGAGCGCGACCAGGCTAGTCGTGAAGAAGCTGCCGGTACCCGGTCCGAAAAAGCCGTCGTAGAAGCCGATGGCTCCACCCACTGGAGCATAGCCAGTCGAGGACACCCGATGATGCGCGTCCTCGTCCGTCATTCGCGGGCTCACCAGGACGTAGAGCGCCACGCCGAGCAGGAACAAGGGGATGATCAGCTGCAGCGTCCGTGTTTCGACCTGCTGCACGACCCAGCAACCAATCCCCGCGCCGACGAACACCACCGCCACGGTGGGCAGGTTGCGGCGCCACTCGATCAATCCGGCGCGACCGTAATTGCTCATTGCGATCATGGTGCCGAACGTCGATTGCAGCTTGTTGGTGCCGAGCGCCTGTAGCGGCGGCATGCCGGTGAACAGCAGTGCAGGCATCACCAGAAGCCCGCCTCCTCCTGCTATGGCGTCGATGAAGCCGGCAAGCACGGCCACGGCGGTGAGGGCAGGGTAGACCCACGGTTCGATCATCCGCGGCCTGTAGCGGTGGTGGACCGAGGTCGCTAGGAGCCGCGAACCCATGACCCGCTTTGAATTCGTCATCTCCGCCACCGACGGGGCCGCGCGTACCGGAACGATCCGCATGGCGCGCGGCCAGATCCGTACGCCCGCCTTCATGCCGGTCGGCACAGCGGCGACGGTAAAGGCAGTCAAGCCAGCGGACGTGCGCGCAGCCGGGGCCGACATCATCCTTGGCAACACCTACCACCTGATGCTCCGGCCCGGGGCGGAGCGGGTAGCGAAGCTGGGCGGGCTGCACCGTTTCATGGGCTGGGAGCGGCCGATCCTGACCGACAGCGGCGGGTACCAGGTCATGAGCCTGTCCGAGCTGACCAAGGTCACGGAGGAAGGCGTGTCGTTCAAGAGTCACCTCGACGGCACCCGGCACATGCTTTCGCCCGAGCGCTCGATCGAGGTGCAGCGGCTGCTCGGATCCGACATCGTGATGCAGTTCGACCAATTGGTGCCGACCACGGCTAGTCGCGGAGAACAGCAAGAGGCGATGGAACGCTCGATCCGTTGGGCGCGGCGATCACGGGAGGAGTTCGACCGCGGGGGCGACCATGCGGCCAGTGCAGCGCTGTTCGGCATCCAGCAGGGGGCGCTGGACGAGTCTTTGCGCAGACAATCGGCGGACGCGCTGATCGAGACTGGCTTCGATGGCTATGCAGTCGGCGGTTTGGCGGTAGGGGAGGGGCAGGAGGCAATGCTCGGCTGCCTCGACTTCGCGCCGGGCCAGTTGCCGGCAGGCAAGCCCCGCTACCTGATGGGGATCGGCAAGCCGGACGACATCGTCGAGGCCGTGCGGCGCGGAATCGACATGTTCGACTGCGTGCTGCCGACGCGCAGCGGAAGGACGGGGCAGGCGTTCACCGCCGACGGACCTCTGAACATCCGCAACGCGCGCTTCGCTGAGGACGAACAATCGCTCGAGCCCGGCTGTCCTTGCCCGACCTGCTCAGGTTGGAGCCGGGCCTACGTCCATCATCTGGTCCGTTCGGGCGAGATCCTCGGCGCGATGCTGATGACCGAGCATAACCTGTGGTTCTACCAGCGGCTGATGCAGGGCTTGCGCGACGCCATCGCTCAAGGCCGGCTGGAAGCGCATGCGACGGGCTTCCTCGCTCGCTATCGCGACCGAGCCGTCAGCTGA
>DATLMM010000059.1:0-2308 GCA_035537335.1 Sphingomicrobium sp.
ACGACGCCGTGCATGCGGACATCCGCGCCCACGATGCGGCGTGCCTGCTGGACCCCAGCATCCCGGAACTCCTGGATCGGCACGGCATCAGGCGCATCAGCTACCGCGAGCTCCGCGGGCTCCAGCGCGGCGGCTGACCAGGTGAGATCCCGCCCGCGCTGGTCAGCACTCGGCAGCGGGTACCGTCCGTCTGGCGCGCACCACTAGCAGCGGGTAACCATGTCTGGCTGGTATGGTGAGGGCGACCGCGTCGTGGAGATCTGCTCGGATACTGCCGTCTGGCGCCACAGCGGTCTGCCGGTCGTGCCGGTCCGCTGGGTGCTGCTGCGCGATCCTCAGCAGCGCTTCGATCCGCAAGCCTTGCTCTGCACCGACCTGGCGCAGGAGCCGCTGCAGGTCGTCCGTTGGTTCGTCCAACGCTGGCAGCTTGAGGTCACCTTCCGAGAGGTGCGTGACCACCTCGGTGTCGAGACCCAGCGGCAGTGGTCGGACAAGGCCATCGCTCGCACCACGCCATGCCTGCTCGGGTTGTTCTCCCTCGTCACCCTGTTGGCGTCGCGCCTCGACTGTCGTGCCCGGGTCCAAGTTTCGTCCAGCGCTTGGTACCACAAGCGGCGGACGACCTTCGCCGACAGCCTCGCCGCAGTCCGACGTGCGATCTGGAGTGAGCAGGGTTTCGCCGTATCCCGGCTGTCGGCCGATGCCGCAAAACTCCCGCCAGCCCTCCGCGACGGCATCGCCTATGCCCTGTGCCATGCCGCCTGAATGGCCAAAGTCGAGCTAAGGCAACGCCCAGAAATAGGTGAATCGGATTGCTCGGCTGGATTCTGGGGCGATTCCCGCCGTGGCAGAGGCCGCGTATTGTCGGCCATGATCGATGAGCGCCCCATTCGTACCCGCTACCAGGCTGTCCGGTCTTCGCTCAATGAGCGTGGCCGGCGGCTGCACGCGGCGGCGGAAGCGGTCAGTGCCGGCCATGGCGGGATAGCGGCGGCGTCGCGGGCGACCAAGGTCGCGCGCAGCACGATCAGTCGTGGCCTCAAGGACCTGAAGGAGCCTGGCTCGTTGACGGGCCAGGTGCGCCGGAAAGGTGCCGGTCGGCCGACGGTCACGGCCCAGGACGCGACCCTGCTCGGCGACCTGGAGCGGTTGCTCGAGGCGGCGACGCTGGGCGATCCGATGCGACCGCTGAGGTGGGTCTCGAAGAGCCACGAGAAGCTGGCGACGGCGTTGCGCGGGATGGGCCACAAGGTGAGCGCCTCGACCATCCCGAAGCTGCTGGAGCGGTGGGACTATCGCCGCCATGTCAACCGCAAGACCAAGGATGGCGGCCAGCATCCGGATCGGGATGCGCAGTTCGAGCACATCAACGCCAAGGCCCGGGAGTGCCAGGCCGCGGGTCAGCCGGTGATCTCGGTCGACACGAAGAAGAAGGAGTTGATTGGCGCGTTCAGGAATCCCGGCAGCGATTACGGCCCGAAGGGCAAGCCGGTCGAGGTCGATGTCCACGACTTCGAGGACAAGGCACTCGGCAAGGTGGTCCCCTACGGGGTCTACGACGTCGGCGCCAACAGCGGCTATGTCAGCCTCGGCATCGACCACGACACGGCGCAGTTTGCCGTCAACGCCATGCGGCTGTGGCTCGCCAAGCTGGGCCACGAGCGCTACCCGGCCACGCCCAAGGTCATGGTCACGGCCGACTGCGGCGGCTCCAACGGTCCGCGCCTGCGGCTGTGGAAAGTCGAGTTGCAACGGCTTGCCGACGAGACCGGGCTGGCGTTCCAGGTCTGCCATTACCCGCCCGGCACCTCGAAGTGGAACAAGGTCGAGCACCGCCTGTTTTGTCACATCACGCAGAACTGGCGTGCGACGCCGCTCACCAGCCGCCTTGTCGTGGTCGACCTCATCGCCAGCACGACGACCCAGACCGGCCTGACCGTCCGCTGTGAACTCGACACCAACGCCTACGAGAAAGGCATCAAGGTTTCCGACGCCGAGTTGGCAACCCTCAACCTCCAGCGCGATGCTTTCCATCCGGACTGGAACTACACCATCTCACCCCGAAACCAAGAAATAGAGCGCTAATTTCTGGGCGTTACCTTAGCGCTGTGGAAGGCATCTCCCCCCCCGCATCAGATTGCCAGCCAGGACATTGAGCGGCTGCAGAAGTCCTAGCCGGAGCAGGATAAGCGCTGGCCCGCCGCATCGCCGGACCGCCTCCCGCGACGAAGCGGTCCAAGAGCCGCCTTCCCTTTCGGCCCTTCAAGCTGGGAGGATTCGGTTCACCCCGGAGCTGTGCCATGGATCT
>DATLMM010000060.1:0-2616 GCA_035537335.1 Sphingomicrobium sp.
AGCTCGACCTCCGCGCCGGTCTTGGCGCCGTGGTTCAGCCGCTTGTAGTGGTTGTGCACCGCCACCGAGAGCACGCGCTTGGCCCGGCTCTGGCCGATCACATAATCGTCCAACACCTTGCAAATCTCCGCAGGCGTCGGCACGCCGTCGCGGGTCTTCACCAGCGCCGACTTGCTTTCCTCGCGGATGATGTCGTTGCACAACTCCACGCATTCATCGCAGATGAACACGGTCGGCCCGGCGATCAGCTTCCTGACCTCATGCTGCGACTTGCCGCAGAAGGAGCAGTAGAGCGTGCTCTTGCTGTCGCCGCCGGAAAGCTTGGTCATAAACGTCCTTAGTTTGCGGCGGCCCGCAGGAGCCCCTCGCGGGGTGATGCTAACCCCGCTTTATCCCATTATCAAACTCTCGAGGTTTCGAACGCGTTTCCGGCCTCGAAAGATTATGATCCGAATATGGAGGGAAGGTAGGAGGCGGACAAGGGCGAACAATCCCCGTCCAGAACTCCGCCTCCTGCTGCGCCAAATGGCTGTTGCGTGCGAAGGCAAGCTGCTTCACGGTCCCGGCGTTAAACGGGAAGTGGTAATGCGTGTTTGCTTAAGCGTGTTGCTCGCAGGGGTTGCAATGCTAGCGCCGGGCTCCGCCCGCGCCGCGGACGCACTGAAGTTCGGCAGCCCGCCTTCGTGGGTGATCCCTAAGACTATCCCCGAGGTGAAGCCCAGCGACGCGCCGATCGCGGTCCTCCTCAGCGACCAGCAGGTGCGGTTCGACCCCGGCAAGTCCGTGACCCACAGCCGGACCGCGATCAAGATCCAAAACTCCCAGGGACTTCAGGCGGGAAACATCTCTCTCGCGTGGCGTCCGGAGACCGACACGGTTACCGTCAACAAGCTGCATATTCACCGCGGCGGCCACGTGATCGATGTGCTTGGCAAAGGTCAGACCTTCACGGTCGCCCGGCGCGAAACCAACCTGGATGCCGCCATGCTCGACGGCAGCCTCACCGCCAACATCCAGCCGGAAGGCCTGCAAGAAGGCGACATCATCGATCTCGCCACGACCACCGAGCATGCGGACCCGGTGATGGGCAGCCATGTCGAAGCCTTCTTCGGTGCCTGGAACGGCACCCCTGTAGAGTCCGCCCATGTCGCGCTGAGCTGGCCGACCGCGCTCAAGATTAATCTCCGCCAGTCCCCTGGGCTGCCCACCCCGCGCCGCTCGGAACGAGACGGACGAATGGTGGCCGAGTTTTCGAGCACCAAGGTTCAGCCGCTGCTTGCGCCCAAGGGCGCGCCCCTGCGCTTCAAGGTAGGGCGCATTGGCGAGGCTACGGACTTCGACTCATGGTCGGACGTCAGCGACCTGTTCGCTCCCCTTTATCGCACTGCGGCGACGATCCCCGCCGCCGGTCCGCTACGCGACGAAGTGGAGGGGATCCGCCGAAGCGCCAAGGACCCGCAGGCTCGGGTCGAGCAGGCGCTCGCCCTGGTTCAGAACCGCGTCCGCTACGTCGCGCTGCTGATGGGTCAAGCGGGCTATGTGCCGGCAAGTGCCGAGTCGACCTGGTCGCGGCGCTACGGCGACTGCAAGGGCAAGACGGCCCTGCTGCTGGGGCTGCTGCACGAGTTCGGCGTCGAGGCCGAGCCGGTATTAGTGAGCGTCGTAGGTGGCGATGCCATCGCCGACCGGCTGCCGATGGTGTCTTTGTTCAATCACGTGCTCGTCCGGGCGCGGCTGGGGGGCAAGACCTACTGGCTCGACGGCACACGCACGGGCGATGCTAGCCTCCCGGCGATCAAGGTGCCGGACTTCGGTTGGGGGCTGCCGCTGGTTGCCGGCGCCCAACTTACGCGGATCGTTCCGCCGCCGCTGCATAGGCCGCAGCTGGAGACGTTCGCCAACATCGATGCCAGCGCCGGCATAAAGGCGCCGGCAGCGGCGAAGTTCGAGCAGGTGATCCGCGGCGACCATGGGACGGCCCTGAACATGCAGCTCGCTGCCCTCACTGCCCAGCAACGCGACGAGTTTCTGAGTAGCTTCTGGAAGGGCAGCTACGACTTCCTCACCGTGAAGAGCACCTCTGCCCGCTTCGACAAGGCCAGTGGCGAGCTGCGCCTCACGGCAACCGGCGACGCGCAGCTGGATTGGGCAGGCGGCTACTACCACTTGGTCAACAGCTCGGTTGGCTTCGCTCCGGACTTTGAACGAACCGCAGGGCCGCAGCAGGACGCGCCGATGGCGGTCGATTACCCGCTCTATCACCGGACCGTGACAACCGTGCGCCTGCCGACCGACTTCTTCAAGGCGGCGCGGCCGACCATGCCCCAGCTCAGGGAGCAACTCGCCGGCGTCGAATACCGCCGCTCGGCCCGCACCGATGGCGATAGTCTCACGGTGGAGACGAGCACGAGGAGCCTCGTTCCTGAGGTATCCTACAAGGACGCGCTCGCCGCGGCCCCGCGCCTCCGTGCACTTGCCGACGAGGACATCAGCCTGCGCCTGCCGGCGAAGTGGCAGCCGACGGCGGGGGACATCAAGGCCATGCTCGAACAGAAGCCAGCCTCGGCCAGCGCCTTTCTCGATCGCGGGTTGGTTCAGCTTAACGGGGGCGAGTAC